>NZ_JABBWU010000039.1:0-44612 GCF_012999525.1 Microbispora sp. H10836 | reverse complement strand
GCACGTCAACCGGACCAAAATGCTCAAGCGGCAGATGTACGGCCGTGCCAACCCCGATCTCCTGCGCAAACGCCTCCTGCTGGCCGACTGATCGGGGTCCAGTCACGGAAAGTGTGCCTGATCCAGTATTGGAGCGCCGCCGTCACGCGGTGACCGTCCAGACCAGCACGTGCCGGTTCGGAGTGTGCGGCCAGGTGCAGTCAGACAGACCCGCCCGAAGTAGGCATACAGCGTCGAGTGCGATCGTGGGCGAGCGCGTTCGTCTCCTGTCGGAAACCAGCAGCAACCACGCGCGAATCTCGGCACGGAATCCGGGCGGCGCCGCCGCATGGCAACTGTGGTCGATCCAGGCCCGCATCGTGGGCACGGTGTCGTCGACGAGCAGCCCCGAGCTCGTCCAGGACCTGCGCCATCCGCGACCATCAAGACACCGTCGGGGAACGCCTGTCGGACCATTGTTCCGGCCTGGACCGCGAGCCGCGTCTTCCCGCCCCCTCCCGGACCAGCGAGGGTGAGCAGGCGAGAGGCCTCCATAACGCCGCTTGATTTGGGCGAGCTCGCCATGGCGGCCCCCAAGCTGCTGATCGTGGCAGGTTACCGCGGGTCGCGTCGTCCTCTGCTCGTCCACGAGGCGGACTGGCACGCCGTTCGCGCGTCTCTTGAGCCCGTCGAATGGCGTTGCGCGCAGTTTCGCGACGAATGACGTAGGCGCGCCGAGTCAAACCTCCGCGCCGGTCCGGTCATTCGCGAGTTACCCCTGCTTCACCAGACGCTTAGCGTTGTTGCCGTCGTCCTCGACATCTGACTTCCTACCGTGAATCGAACAGCCGAGAAAGGCGATGGCTGCAGCAATGGCTGGGGAAGAGCGCCCCACCGCGCAGGCGATCAGCGCCTGCGCGCCCGGCAGGTCGCCCAAGCCGCCGGACACGACCGGGCGGTCGCATCTCATCAGTACCACGCCGACCTCAGTCTGTGCCGGGACTTCCACGCGGCTCGCAGCGGCGGGTTCAAGTCCATTGTGCAGACGGAGGGCCACCAGCGGGTCTACCCGGTCGTCGGCGACGTGCTGCTGTGAGCGACCCCGTCATCGTCCGGACCAGCCGTAAGGCCTCGGCACCTACACCATGCGTCCCCTACTGGAACGGCTCGGCGTTCGCTGCGTCGACGCCGACGATTCGGAGGAGTTTCGATGAGCACTTTCGTCCTGATCCACGGCGCCTGGCATGGCGGCTGGGCGTGGCAGCGCGTTGTCCCGGAACTACGCGCCGCCGGTCACGAGGTGCACACGCCCACCCTCAGCGGCGTGTCCGACCGCGCCCACCTGCTCCATCCCCAGGTAGGGCTCTCCACCCACATCCAGGACGTCGTCGCGCTGATCGAGGCGCACGACGCACGGGACGTCGTCCTGGTCGGTCATAGCTACGCCGGTCAGGTCGTCACCGGGGTGGCCGACCGGATCCCGGAGCGGCTCACCAAGCGTATTCATCTTGACGCCTTCGTCGGCGAGGACGGCGACGCGGCGATTGACCTGCTGCCCCCCACCGTCGCGGGCCACTACCGGGAGTCGGTGGCCGGTCCCGGGTTCGGCTGGCTCATCCCGGTGCGGTCGCTGGCGAAGCTCGGTGTGACGGATGAGGCGGACGTCGAATGGTTGACTCCACGGCTCACCCCGCATCCCTGGCTCACCTACACCGAGCCGCTGAGGCTGACCGGCAAGGACGACCAGGTCCCGGCGGCGTTCATCGAGTGCGTGGACTGGATGCGGGTGTTCACCCCGCAGGCCGAGAAGGCTGCCGCGCGCCGCTGGCCCACCTACGAGATCGCTACCGGCCACGAGGCCATGGTGACCGCACCCGACGAGCTGGCCGCGCTGCTGCTCGACGTCGCCGCCGCCTGAGCCGAGAGGGAGAGCCCCGTGGAGTTTCTGGTCCGCACCGAGAACCCGCTGCCGAACGACACCCCGGGCGAGGTCCGGGACCAGTCGAAGAAGGGTGAGCGCGAGCGCGCGGTGGGGCTGCGCGAGGCGGGCGTCCTCAAGCGGCTCTGGCGAGTGCCGGGCCGCAGCGCCGCGATCGGCCTCTACGAGGTGGAGGACCCGGCTACGCTGCACGACGCTCTGGTCTCGCTGCCTATGTGGAAGTGGATGGATATCACCGTCGGAGCGCTCGCCACTCACCACCAGGGGAAGAAGCCGTGAACCCCCGGCTGACCGGCGTGGTCGCGATCGTAACCGGCGCGGTGGGCGGTCTGGGGAGCGCGATCGCGCGACGGCTCGCCGCCGACGGTGCAACCGTTGCCGCTCTGGACCTGGTGAAGGACCCAGACCAGCCGCACGGGGACGGATCCCCGGGATCCATCGCCCACTGGACCTGTGACGTCACCGACCGGACGACCGTCAACCGCACCGTCGGCGAGGTCGTGAACCGATTCGGCGGAGTGGACGTCCTGGTGAACAACGCCGGGCTCCTCTCGGGCCGGGCGAGCCTGCTGGAGGCGACGCCGGAGGAGCTGCACCGCTACTACGACGTCAACACCGTCGGGCCGCTGCTCATGGTGCAGGCCTGCTTCCCCTACCTCCGGGAGAGCAGGCACCGGGGCCGGGTCTTGAACGTCGCCTCGCGCACGTTCTTCACCGGGGCACCGGGCCAGATCGGCTACATCGCCAGCAAGGGCGCCCTGATCGGGATGACCCGGGTGATGGCCCGCGAGCTGGGTGGGCACCGCATCTGCGTGAACGCGGTGATGCCGGCCCAGGTCGCGACGCCCGGCACCCGCGCGCACTCCGGAGACGAGGTCTTCGCGCGGACGATGTCCCAGCAGGCCATCCAGGAGTTCGTCACGCCCGACGACTTCGCCGGGCTGGTCGCGTTCCTGGCCTCGGCCGACGCCGCCCGAATCACGGGGCAGTCGATCGTCTGCGACGGCGGCGGCTTCCTGCACTGATCGTCACCGAATGTCGTGGCCACCCCACCGGACGGCCGCGCTGCACGCCCCAGCCGACCACGGCGCTGTTCACCGAGTTCGGCACCTCCACGGCGGTGTCCGTGCTGGTCGCGGTGGTGTGCCTGTTCAGCCTCGTCGCCATCCTGTCGGCGAATCACCGGATCCACTTCGCGGCCGAGCCGTCGACGACATCACCTGCTGTGTTGCCGGCGGGCGAGTCCGCGAGCTGACGGCACCTGAGACCCGGGGCCGGGGACGGCTGCCAACCGTCTCCGGCCCCGTCCCGCCCTTCGGGGCGCGATCGCCCTAACCATAGGAAGGACGCTTACCATGAGCACCACCCCGTTTCGAGCCGAGGTCGTCGGCTCGCTACTGCGCCCCCGGCACCTCGTGAGGGCCCGCGCCGCCCGGCATGACGCGACCATGGGTGCGCCGGAGTTCAAGCGCATCGAGGACGCCGCCGTCGACCGCGCGATCGCACTGCAGGAGGGCAGCGGCCTCGACGTCGTGACCGACGGCGAGCTGCGCCGCGGGATCTTCACCGGCCCGTTGACCGAGAACGTCGACGGCCTTGAGTACGTCCCCGGCGTCACACGCATCTGGTACACCGACGAGGGGCCGGTCGAGGAGGAGCTCCCGGTCGTCGTGACCGGCGCGCTACGCTTCCGGCGGTCGGTGGCGACCGAGGAGTTCGTCTACGCCCGGGCCCGCGCCCGTCTGCCGGTCAAGATCACCCTGCCGAGCCCGTTGATGATGTTCCTGCGCTGGTCTCCGATGCACTCGACCGCGGCCTACCGGGACGCCTTCGCCATGGCCGCCGATGCGGCCGACATCGTTCGGGAGGAGGTCCGGGAACTCGCGTCCCTGGGCTGCACGTACGTGCAGATCGACGCGCCGGAGCTCGCCACGCTCGTGCAGCAGGAGACCAGGGACTGGTACGAGCGCCAGGGCATCTCGACCGAACGCATCCTGACCGAGGGACTTGAGCTGCTCAACTCGGTGACCGACGTCCCGGGCGTGACCTTCGGCGTGCACCTGTGCCGCGGAAACCGGAACGGACGGTGGATGGCCGTCGGGGGCTACGACTACGTCGCACAGGCGCTCTTCCGGCGCTGTACGGGCTTCGACCGCTTCCTGCTCGAGTATGACGACGAGCGGTCGGGTACCTTCGAGCCGCTCGCCGCGACACCTGCGGATCGGACGGTCGTGCTCGGGCTGGTCTCGACGAAGACCTCGCGGGTGGAGTCGGTGGACGAGATCGTCGGCAGGCTCCACGAGGCGACCGCCCATATCCCCGCCGAACAGCTCGCGTTGTCCACGCAGTGCGGCTTCGCCTCCATGGTGGACGCCCATCCGGACCTGACCGAGGACGTCCAGGCCGCCAAGCTCGACCTGGTCGCCGAGGCCAGCGCGGCCTTCTGGAAGAGTTGATCCGGTTCACGGAGGTCGACGGTTGGGCTGCCGTTCCCTACGGCGTGCGGGGCGAGGTGCAGGCCACCCCTGGCAGTGGAGTGCGTGGCAAGGTCCATCTCGACGTCACAGTCGCGCGGCGCTTGGCGGAACCTCCGCGGGTGCCGCGCGGTCCCCGGCGTCCGTCGGCATTGCTTGGAGCACTGCGGTGAGGTGTGCTCGGAGGGCGTCGGCCGCCTCCGCCTCGTCTCCAGCGCACACGGCCTCGACGATCCGGAGGTGTTCCGCCAGGGAGGCGGTGAGCCTGTCCGGATTGAGGAGCAGGCGGAACCGACTCCGAGCTGTGTGCCCTTCTATCCGGTCGACGACCGCCTGCGCGGTGGAGTGACCGCTGCGCAGGAGACCGTGGAGTTCATGATCGAGGCGCCTGTAGCGCAATAGATCTCTCTCGCGGACAGCTGTCTCCATCGCCTCGCCGAGAGCGGCGAGTGCGTCGGCACCGTTGGGGGGTGATCCTGGCAGCGGCCGGCCTTGCGCACATCTCCTCCACGACCAGCCGCACCTCGGTAATCTCCCGGAGTTCGTGCGCGGAGACAGGGCGCACCCTCGCACCCCGGTACGGGTGCGCTCCACCAGTCCTTCGGTGGTGAGCTGCAGAAGCACCGTCCGGACAGCCATGCGGCTCGCTCCGAACCGCTCCGACAGGTCGGCCTCCACCAGACGCTGCCGGGCCGCGAACTCACCGCTGATGATCGCGTCGCGGATGAGAACCCCGACGTCGACCACTGCGCGAGATTCTTCGTGTGAGGGGGCGCGCCATACAGCTCACCCCAGAGCGGCGCGCACTGGGCGCTCCACCGCGGCCGCAGTGAGGGCGTTGGCGATCGCGGCCAACCGTCGTTCTTCGTCCTCCGCCGCCTGCGCGGCGTGCAGAGCCGCCGCCCCGCCGCCCGGGGCGGAGACCCGGGCGGCGAGGTCGCAGAGGAACCGGCCGGCAGGCTGACGGGCGAGGCCTCCGGTTCCCGCGTCGTGCGCGCTCACTGGAAGACGACCGTCCGGTCGCCGACGACCGCGATTCGGTTCTCGGTGTGCCAGCGGACCGCCCTGGCGAGCGCCCGGACCTCTGCTTCACGGCCGCGAGCGGCGAGCTGGTCGGGGCTCAGCGAGTGGTCTACCCGGATGAGCTCCTGCTCGATGATCGGGCCCTCGTCGAGATCCGCGGTCACGTAGTGCGCAGTCGCACCGATGAACTTCACACCGCGTGCGTGAGCCTGGTGGTAGGGCTTCGCGCCCTTGAAACTCGGCAGCATCGAGTGGTGAATGTTGATGGCCTTGCCCTCGAGCTGCTTGCACAGGTCGTCGGAAAGTATCTGCATGTAGCGCGCGAGCACCACGAGATCGACGTTCTCCTCGCGCACCATCTCTAGCAGTGCCGCCTCGGCCTCGGGTTTGGTGTCCCTGGTCACTGGGATGTGCTTGAACGGCACGCCGAAGCTGTCCGCGATGCGGCCGAGGTCAGGATGGTTCGACACCACCGCGACGACATCCAGGTTCAGGTCGCCGATGGAGTTGCGGAAGAGCAGGTCGTTGAGGCAGTGCCCGAATTTGCTGACCATGATGATCACACGCTGCCGGCGCGCTGCGTCGGCGAGCTGCCAGATCATGTCGAAGGTGCCGGCCAGCTGTTCGACCCGGTGTCCGAGCGCGTCGAAATCGAGAGGCGAGCCGTCGATGTGCGCGAACTCGACCCGCATGAAGAACATGCCGCTGGTGCTGGAGCCGAACTGCTGGCTCTGCACGATCGTGCACTTCTCCTGCACGAGCAGCTCGGTGACCGCGTGCACGATTCCGGGCGCGTCCGGGCAGGACAGGAGCAGAGCGCCGTGCTGGGCGCCGAGGGGCGGGGTCATGAAACCTCCAAGAGCGTGCGGGTCGGACCGGGCAGTGCGGGCCGTGCCTCCTCTATCGGCCGGCCGGTGAGGAGCCGGGCCGCGGTGACGGTGTTGCGGAGCAGCCAGACGTCGGTGACGGGGCCCACCCCACCCGGGACCGGGGTGATGGCGCGGACGCGGGGTGCGACGGCGTCGTAGTCGACGTCGCCGACCATGTGCACCTTGCCGTCTTGGCCGATGCAGGGGTTGATACCGACGTCGATCACCACGGCGTTCTCACTGACGTGCTCGGCTTTGATCAAGCCGGCCTTACCCGCGGCGACGATGAGCACGTCCGCCCAGCGCGTGTGGCGTCCGATGCCGGTAGTGCGGTCGGCCCACTCGTCGACCGACGCGATGGTGGCCTGCCGCTCGTAACCCAGCGAGATCGCCGGCTTTCCGACATTGTTGGAACGGCCGACGACCACGATCAGCGACCGGTGGTAGAAGTCGGCGCGGTCCTCGCCGACGGAGTCGAGCCAGGTGTCGAGCAGGTGGAAGCAGGAGGCCGCAGTGGAGGGGACGAAGCGCGGGACACCGAGGGCGAGCAGACCGGCGTTCTCCGGATGCACCGCCTCGATGTCCTTGCGGGGGTCGATCGCCCGGAAGACCGCGGCCTCGTCGATGTGAGCGGGCAGGGGCCGCAGGACGAGGATCCCGGATACCGACAGATCGGTGTTGAGCTCGGAGATCCGGGAGACGAGCTCTTCCTGAGAGATGTCGGCAGGCAGTACCTGGGGCGAGTAGGGCACGCCCAGGTCCTCAGCGAGCTTCCGGAGCCGCCGCTCGTAGGCCTTCGAGCTGTACCCCTCACCGACCACGACGGTGGCCAGGCCGATTCCGAGTCCCTCGCCGCGGAGGCGGGTGACGTCCGCCTCGAGGCTCACCTTGAGGGCGCGGGCACAGGCACGCCCGTCGATGACCTGGGCACTCATCGCTGAAGAACTCCTCGGGTGATTCCCCGTGGACCGGCCGGCGAGCGAGGGCGCTGGGATGACAGCACCGACCGGCCCGTGGGGGCGTTCGGAGCGCCGGTGATCGGCGCGGATGGATCAGGACAGCTTGGCGAGCCAACGCTGCCGCCAGGCCTCCGTGCTCTCCAGGTCGTTGAAGGTGAACACGTGGAAGCCCTGGAGGTTGTTGTCCGGGTGCGCGAAGGCAGGGGCGAGCCGCTCGATGAGCTTGTTCGGGCTGTACCCGCCGGGCAGGAAGAAGCGCCAGAACATGTTCTGCTGCTTCTTCAGGAACTTCGCGGATTGGCCGAGACCGAGCCCGGCCGAGACCCGGATGAGTTTCTGCCTGCTGATCGCGCCCGGGATGCCGACGCGGATCGGCAGGTCGACGCCGTCGGCGTTGACCTTGCGCGCCCAGCGGATCGTGGTGTCGGCATCGAAGCAGAGCTGGGTGATGACCTGCGTCGCGTGCGGCGCCTTGTCCTTGAGCGCCTGCTCGATGAGTTCGTCGCTGATCTTCCCGTGGCCCTCGGGGTAGCCGCCGATCCCCACGGTCGTGAACGGGTGGCCGAGGTCCTTGAGCGCCTCCAGCAGGCTGAGGGCGTCCGGGTACTCTCCGGTCTCCACCGCGTCGCCACCGATGACGAAGATGTGCTCGACGCCTGCCCCGGACAGCCGGGCGACGACGTCAGCCAGGTGCGCGCGGTCCTTGACCTGGCGCGCGGCCAGATGCGGCGCCGCCCGGTAGCCCTGCTCACCGAGCTTGACGGCGAGGTCGATGGTCGGACCGAGTCCCTTGGCCTCGGTGGTGGTCACAGTCAGGGCCACGTCCCTCGGGACGTGGGCGAGCACCTTCTCCTCGGCGCTCTTGAACGGCAGGATTTCGTAGGTCGCGTTCCTGAGGGCATCGGCGACGACCTGCCTCGCCGTCCGCGCGCCCCCGGCGGGAGTCTGCCGGTTCGTCACCGACGTCATCACTTGCTCCGGTAGTTGGTTCGGGCGAACTGGACGAAGGGCGCCGGAGCGACGGTCGCCCGGATCATCCAGGTCCTGTGCTCCTCGACCTGCGGCTTCGCCGAGTTGGGCTCCTCACCCCAGACGACGGTGACCTCGGTCCCGGGCTCGGCGTGCTCCTTGGCGATGGTCGCCAGCGAGACCATGGCGCGCTCGTTGGCGATGTAGCCGCAGTCCAGCGAGATGCCGATCTGCTTGTCGCCCAGCAGGACCTTGTCCTCCTGGTGCAGGGCGTAGCGGATCTTCGGCAGATCGAAGTACTTGGCGCCGGGCCCCTTGCCGAGCAGCGAGCCGATCGCCGCGGTGACGTCGTCGTCGTTCCAGACGAGCGTGACCTTGGTGCGCGGCGGGTTCTTCGCCAGCTCTTCCAGCGCCGCACGGCCGATGAACTCGTGGTCGAACTTGACGTTGCGGTCGTAACCGATGTCGTACGGCGTCAGGTAGTAGTCCTCGATGTCGTCGGAGTCGACGCTGCCGCCGATCGCGCCGACGGCACCGGCCGGCAGCCACTCGCGGTACTCCTTTAGCAGCGGGTCGTCGCCGAAGATCGCGGGGATCGGCGCCGGGACCCAGCCCGACTCGAGGTTGGCCGTGGAGTAGGCTTTCGCGCCCGCTCGGACCAGACCGTGCTGCTTGCCCGCTTCGAGGAGGGCCGCCAGCACGTCCTCGCCATCGGCCCACGGGCCGAACAGTTCGAACCCGGGCTGGCCTGCCATGCCGTGCCGCAGCCCGCGCACGGTGTGCCCGGCTATGGTGAAGTCCGTCATGTTGAAGAACTTGGTTTCCGGCAGCGCGGCACCGGTGGCCTGCTCCAGGACGGCCGCGGCGGTCGGGCCCTGCAGCTCGTAGCGGTAGAACTTCGGCGGCCCGGACTCGCGGACGGCGGAATTCTCGTCCCGCTCGGCGGTGACCTGGTAGCCGCCGCGCTCGAGGTGGAACAGGACCCAGTCGATCACCATGGGGTGGCCGACGAGGTCGAACAGCTCTTCCTCGAGGTGGAACAGGATCGCATCGCCGATCAGCTGTCCGCTGGGGTTGACCGCGACGAACTGCTTCGCCTTGTTCACCCCGAAGTTGGCGAAGGTGTTCACGCCGAGGTCGCTGAGCAGCTTCAGCGCGTCGGGCCCCTCCAGAAACAGGTCGGTCATGTGGTGCGACTGGTCGAGCAGTGCGCACGTCTCCGCCCAGGCACGCTGCTCCGAGCGCCAGTTGGTGAACTCCGGGGCGACGGGGAACGTGTGGGCGCGAGCCGCGGTGTTGCGCAGCAAGTCGACCGGGTTCCCGACGCGGGCGATGGCCGCCGCCAGACTCTCGGACGTCATGATCGTGTACGAACCTTTCCTCGGGTGGCCGTGATGTCGGATGCACCGCCTGCGAGGCCACCTCGGCGGCGCCGCCGGGCCGGGCTCCGGACCTGCTTCGACGCTAGAGAACGAGGCCGTAATCAGGGATCACGCGGATGACCTGATCTGGCTCGCCAGACGTCGCGCCCGGTCTACGACAGGTGACGTAGGCGCTATCGAGGGCACCGGCGCCTACGTCGGATGACGGTGACGGGACGGGCCGAACCGCCGATCCGGTCCCGGGTCATGGCGGGGCACGATTGCGGACATGCGTGAGGCCCCGGCGTCGTGAGGGCGGTTCGAGAACGTCGCCCCCGGGACGGCCACCCCCGCACGGCCGGGGCGGTGCCCTACCTCGACGTCAGCCGGTTCGCCGTCGCGAGCGCGGCCTCGAGCTCGTCGACTCCCTGCGCGGCCGGCGGCCGGCAGCTGGACATCCCCATCTCGATCCCCACCAGGAGCTCCGCATGACCCATCCGGCCGACCGTCTCGCCGAGATCGAAAAGGCGCTGGTCGCGCGATGGCCCGAAAGCAGAATCGACCCGAGCCTCGACCGGATCGCCGCGTTGACCGACCGGCTGGGAAACCCCCAGCGCGCTGTACCCGCCGTGCATATCACCGGCACCAACGGCAAGACGAGCACCGCCCGGATGATCGACGCACTGCTGCGAGCCACCGGGCGCCGCACCGGGCGCTACACCAGCCCGCACCTGCAGTCCGTGCGCGAGCGAATCGTCCTCGACGGCGAACCGATCGGCGAGGCCGAGTTCGCCGAGGTATACGATCTGGTGCTGCCCGAGGTGGAGGCGCTCGACCGTACCCTGCCGATTCCGCTGTCCTTCTTCGAAGTGATGACGGCGATGGCCTACGTGGCCTTCGTGCGCGCGGGACTCGACACGGTGGTGATCGAGGTCGGGATGGGCGGAACCTGGGACGCGACGAACGTCGTCGACGGCCGTGTCGCGGTCGTCACGCCGATCTCTCTGGACCACACCGAGTACCTGGGACCGGACGTCGCCACGATCGCCAGGGAGAAGGCCGGCATCATCAAGCCCGGTGCGCTGGCCGTCCTCGCCGGACAGCCCGAGGACGCCGAGCGGTCCCTCAGAGCACATGCCGACGTGGTCGGCGCGGAGGTCGTCGACGCCCGCCTCTCCTACCACCGTGCGGTGCCCACCTCTCGACCCGACGGTCAGATGCTGCACCTCTCGGTGGGAGGGCGGGACTTTCCCGGGCTGTTCCTCCCCCTGCTGGGCCGCTACCAGGCCGAGAACGCACTGGTCGCCGTGACCGCGGTGGACACCTTCCTGCGAGCGGAGGGCGACAGGCTCACCGCGGAGCAGGCCCGCCGCGGGCTGGCCCGGGTCACCGCACCCGGCCGACTTGAGAAGGTACGGGACGTCCCGCCTGTCCTGGTGGATGCCTCGCACAACCCGGCCGGGATGGAGGTGACCGTCCGCGGGCTGTGCGAGTCGTTCGAGGCGCTACAGGTCGAACGGCTCGTGGTCGTACTCGCCGTCCTTCGCGACAAGGACGCCGACGGCTTGATCCGAGCGCTGGACCCTGTCGCATCGGTCGTCGTAGCCGCCCAGAACGAGTCGCCGCGGGCGCTGCCGGCTGTAGAGCTCGCTGCACTGATCACCCCGATCCTCGGCCACGGCCGGGTCGTCGTCGAGCCCCGGCTGGACGACGCCATCGAGACCGCCCTCCGCTTGGCAAGCGACCCCTATGACCGCGCCGCGGTTCTCGTGACGGGCAGCGTCGTCACTGCAGGGGCGGCTCGGTCGATCGCTCTCGGAAGCTGACTCGCGCAGGCCGCCGAAGCCGGAGGAAGACCTGTCCAGGTCGTCGCCGCTGCCCCCACCTCCGGCGGCCGGCCAAGCGTGCTCAGTCGGGCAACTCGGCGGGGGACCGCTCGATGGGGGCGGCCGCGTAGGGGAACGTGCGATTGCCGGGCGGCGGCGCGTCCTCGGTCAGCCCTCCCTCGGAGGTCGGTATCAGGGCGCGTTCCCGAGCGCCGGGTGGCGGCCAAGCCTCCTCCGCCCGCCTCGGTGGGCAGATAGACATCCGCTGCCAGGCGAACGCCGTCCCGCGTCGGGATCATGACGTTGCGATGAACGTGTACGACGTCGTTCATCGGTTGATCAGGCGGCGGTCGGGCCGCCGACCGGGACAGTGTCGATCTCCCTGACCACACGTACCGCATCCGCGGAAGCGGCGACGTCGTGGACACGCACTCCCCAGGCCCCCGCCTGCGCGGCGAGCACCGTGGTCGCCACAGTGGCAGCGTCTCGCACCTGCGCGGGTCCATCGGACCGGCCGCCGGCGAGCACGCCGGCCAGAAAGCGCTTGCGGGACGATCCGACCAGGACCGGGAACCCGAGCTGGAGGAGCTCCTCCAGCCGCGCGAGCAGGATCCAGTTGTGTTCGGGAAGCTTGGCGAACCCGAGGCCGGGATCCAGAATGAGGCGCGCCGGGTCGACCCCGGCTTCTACAGCGTCGTCGACCCTCATGAGCAGCTCGTCGGCCACCTCGCGGACGACGTCGGTATAGACGGCCGCGGAGTACATGTCCCGGCTGGTGCCCCGGGAGTGGTTGAGTACCCAGGGCACCCGGGCCTCGGCGACGACCCGGGCCATGGCGGGGTCGGCCAGGCCGCCGCTGATGTCGTTGACCAGCACCGCCCCCGCAGCGACGGCGGCCTCGGCCACCGCTGCGCGTGTGGTGTCGATGCTGACCGCGATGCCGGCCGCAGCCAGGCGCTCGACGACCGGCAAGACGCGGCGCAGCTCCTCCGCGGGCGTCACGCGCTCCGCGCCGGGACGCGTGGACTCGCCGCCGACGTCGACGTAGTCGGCCCCGGCCTCCCACATCAGGGCACCGTGCGCGACCGCGGCCGTCATCCGCTCGTACAGCCCGCCGTCGGAGAACGAGTCCGGGGTGACGTTGAGCACGCCCATCACCAGGCACCGGCCGGCGCGAGGCACGGCGCCGCCCACCATAGGGGCGCAGCTGGGCAGATCAATGGACATGGGGCTTCTCCTTGCGGCCACGCCCGGACGGGCGGGCGATCAGGCGGCCTGGGTGACCCGGTTGTCGAACAGGGCCAGCCCGGCCGCGGTATTGGACGCCGGGACGTGGTACGTGGTGTGGACCTTGCGGACCTGTTCGTTCAACGCACCGCGCATGACCAGCCACATGATCAGCTCGATGCCCTCGGAGCCTGCCTGCCGGATCAGCTCCTCCCGGCTCAGCGCCGCGAGCTTCTGCGGCTCCTTCTCGATCGCCTCGAGGAACATGTGATCGAAAGTGGGGTTGATGAAGCCTGCCCTAGCCCCGGCCAGCTGGTGCGACATCCCGCCCGTACCCAGGATCCCGACCGTCCGCGCGCCTTCGTAGCTCGCGATTGCCCGCCCCAGGGCCTTGCCCAGCTCGTAGCAGCGGGCGGCGGTGGGCTGCGGGTAGCGGATCACGTTGACCATGATCGGGATGACCGGGCACGGCCACGCGTCACCGGGGTCCGGCGTCCACACCGACAGCGGCACGGTGAACCCGTGGTCGACCTCGAGCTCCTGGAAGACCGTGAGGTCGAATCCCTCGTCCACGAGGTGCTGCAGCAGGTGGAAAGACAGGTCGGGGTCCCCGACGACGTCCGGGACGGGGCGGCGCCCGAAGCCCTCGTCCGCGACCCGGTACTTCTCCGCCGTGCCGATCGCGAACGTCGGCACGATGTCCAGGTCGACGCCGTTGGCGTGATCGTTGTAGACCAGGATCGCGACGTCCGGGGTGTTCTCCGCCAGCCACTCCCGCGCGGGCCGGTAACCCTCGAACAGCGGGGCCCAGACGGGCTGGTCGGTCAACCCGCGGTCCATCGCCGCGCCGATCGACGGCACGTGCGACGTGGCCAGCCCCCAGATCACCTCAGACATCCGTGCGCCCTCCCGCCAGCATCGCGGCCTTGAACTCGTCCTCGGACATCCCGGTGAACACACCGCCGAGGTACTGCATGGAAAGCCCGTCCATCATGGCGAGCTTGTAGATGTAGAAGATGCTGCCGCCCAGGTCGAGCATCGCCTGCCAGTCCCGTTGCAGAACGGCGGTGGTCTGGTCCTCGGAGAGCCCGCAGCGGGCGCAGTACGCCGACTCGTCGGCCGTGAACTCCCTGCGGGCTTTCTCGTCGATCAGTGACATGAACATTTTGTTCATGCTGTGTCCTCGGCGGCTGGCCGGTCCGTCGAAGACGTAGGTCCCCGGCAGGTCCGGCCTGCTCTGGCTCATCATCTGTGCTCCCTGCCTCTGGCTTCGGCGACGTCGCCGAGGCTACGACCTGGGCGGGCGCTAGCCATCGTTCGCTTGTCCCGACCGTCGTAGGGCGAGGTGTCAGCCATGAGACAGGACATTTGACGTAGCGGACCACGTCTACGTCGCATGACGTAGACGGACCGGCCTGTCCCGGCCGTCCCACCCCCGCTATTCCACGGTGCCGCCGGCCTGGCCGAGTCCCTAGCGTGGCTGCCGATGGCCGTCGACCTCATGTCCGGCCGTGCATCGACGCAGAATACGCAGACCGAGAACGGGTGACAGATGAGCGCCAAGAACCTCCAGGAAGTGCTGGACCAGTCCGGGAACACCGTCGAGTTGCTCCGCAACTCTCAGCTCGGCGCCTACATCTACCCGGTCGTGCCCGCCGAGTTCACCAACTTCCGCCGTGAGGTGATCGCCTGGCAGAACACCGCGGTGCTGTTCGATCAGTCGCACCACATGGTCAATCTTTGGGTGTCCGGGCCGGATGCCTTGAAGCTGTTCACCGACACCGGCATCAACTCCACCGCGAAGTTTCCGGTGGACTCGGCGAAGCAGTTCGTACCCGTCTCCCCTGAGGGCGGCGTGATCGGCGACGGCATCCTTTTCCGGCTCGACGAGGAGGAGTTCGTCTTCGTCGGGCGCGCGCCCGTCGCCAACTGGCTGCAGTTCAAGGCCGGCCAGGGCTACAACCTCGACATCCGCTACGACGACCGCTCCCCGTCGCGCCCCTACGGCAAGCAGGTCACTCGCGACGTGTGGCGGTTCCAGATCCAGGGCCCCCGCGCCTGGGACGTCATCGAGAAGGTCAACGGCGGCCCTGTCGAGCAGGTCAAGTTCTTCCGCATGGGCTACATGAACATTGCCGGAGAGCGCATCCGCACCCTGCGCCACGGCATGGCCGGCGCCCCCGGCCTGGAGATCTGGGGCCCGTACGAGACGTACGACAAGGTCCGCGACGCCATCCTCGAGGCCGGCCGCGAGTTCGGCCTCGAGCCGGCGGGATGCCGCGCCTACTCCTGCAACACCCTCGAGTCCGGCTGGATCCCCTCCCCTCTGCCCGCCATCTACACCAGCGAGGAGCTCCGCCCCTACCGCGAGTGGCTGGCGCCGAACAGCTACGAGGCGATCAACGCCCTGGCAGGCAGCTTCGTCTCCGACAAGATCGAGGACTACTACCTCAACCCGTGGGAGCTCGGCTACGGCGGCTTCGTCAAGTTCGACCACGACTTCATCGGCCGCAGCGCCCTCGAGGCCATCGACCCGGACGCCCAGCGCCGTAAGGTGACCCTGGAGTGGAACTCCGAGGATGTCGCCAAGCTGCTGGCCTCCCCGCTGTCCGAGGGCCCCGGCTACCAGTTCTTTGACCTGCCGAACGCCAACTACGGCTCGTCGAACTTCGACGCTGTGCAGGACGCGGACGGCAACATCGTCGGGCTCTCGCTGTTCACCGGCTACAGCGCCAACGAGCGCAAGGCCCTGTCGCTGGCGACCGTCAATCCCGACGTCCCGCTGGGTGCCGAGGTTCAGGTCATCTGGGGTGAGCCGAACGGCGGCTCGAAGAAGACCACGGTGCAGCCGCACGAGCAGCTCGCCGTGCGCGCGATCGTCAGCCCCGCGCCGTACACAGCGATGGCGCGCGAGTCCTACCAGCCGGGATGGCGAACCGCGGTCAACGCCTGATCATCGACCCATCTGCGACGCCGCCCCGCTCACCGGGGCGGCGTCGTCGTCTGTCGGGGTTCGCCCGCCACGGCCACGATCACCGGCCGCAACTCCTCCACGAGGGCCTCGGCGGGCAGAGGGAGGACCCCACCCCGCCTGCGGTAGACCCCGAAGCGCCGGGCGCGGGTCCCGCCCGGGACGGCGAGCGCTTCGATCGTCCCGGCCGCGCGCTCGGCGCTGAACAGGGGCCTGGGCATCACGCTGAGGAAGCCGGCGTCCGCGACCAGTGCCTTAAGCGCGGTGATCGAGCGCGTCGTGACCGTCACCCGCGGCGCCTCCAGACCCGCGCGGCGGAACATCTCGACGAGAGTGCGGCGCGGCTCGGTCCGTCGCGGCGGCATCACCCACCGCTGCGGCACGAGGTCCGCCAGCTCGAGCCCGGGGTGCTCCCGCAGGGGGTGGCGGCCGGCCGCGACCACGACCACGTGGTCCCGCCACCGGAGGCTGCCGACCGGCGCGACGCGGTCGTCGGCATCGAGCTCCCCGCTGACGGCGAGGTCGATCTCCCCCGCGACCAGCGCCTCGACGAGGCGGTCCTCCACGCCCTCGACGATTCGCACCTCCATTCCCGGATGCCGGGCGAGCAGGCCGTCCACCGCCCGGGGCAGAACGTGGGCCAAGAGCGAGCTGACCGCGCCAAGGCGCAGCGTGCCGCGGCCGCGCCCCTGCATCGTGCGGATCTCCTCCACCGCCCGCTGGGACTCTTCCTCGATCGAGCGGGCCCGCGGCAGCAACGTCCGGCCGAACTCGGTCAGCCGCACGCCGGTGCTGTGCCGCTCGACCAGCGGTGCTCCCAGGTCGAGCTCGAGTCGATGCAGCGCGCGGGTGACCGCGGGTTGGGTCAGGCCGAGCTCGGCCGCGGCCCTACCGATCCCCGCGTGCTCGGCGACCGCCAGGAAGATCTGCAGCCTCCGCGCGTCCAGGGTCATGAGCGAAGGTTATGACATTAGCTTTCTCCATGCATGGGATCGCACCCTTGCGGGGGCGCACCATTCCGGGGCCGACGCTGTCGCACAGGAGGGATGCGTTCGTGAGCACGACCGTTCGTGAGGTCGTCGTCGCCCAGCTCAGGGCACGAGGGATGACCACCGTCTTCGGGAACCCGGGTTCGACCGAGCTGCCGATGTTCCGAGACTTCCCCAACGACTTCCACTACGTCCTCGGCCTGCAGGAGTCCGTCGTGCTGGGCATGGCCGACGGCTACGCCCAGGCCACCGGCTCCGCGGCCCTGGTCAACCTGCACTCCGCGGCCGGGGTGGGGCACGCGATGGGCAACCTGTTCACCGCCTGGCGCAACCGAACGCCGCTCGTGGTCACCGCCGGTCAGCAGGCCCGCTCACTGTTGGTCGGCGAACCCTTCCTGATGAACGATCGCGCCACCGAGCTGCCCCGCCCGTACGTCAAGTGGAGCTGCGAGCCCGCCCGGGCGCAGGACGTACCCGCCGCCCTCGCCCGCGCCTTCCACGTCGCGATGACCCCGCCCCGCGGCCCGGTGTTCCTGTCGATCCCGGTGGACGACTGGGACCGGCCGGCGGATCCCGGGTTCGACCCGAACCCGCGCCCGCTCGGAGCGACGATGCGCCCGGACCCCTACCTGGCCGAGGCGCTCCGCTCAGCGCTGGACGCCGCCGAGCGCCCCGTCATCGTGGTAGGCGCGGAGGTGGACCGCGACCACGCCTTCGACGAGGTCGTCGCCCTCGCCGAACGGCACCAAGCCCGGGTCTGGGCCGCACCGCTGTCGCCGCGCTGCGGCTTCCCGGAGGACCACCCCCTGTTCGCCGGGTTCCTCCCGGCCGCACGCGGGCCGCTGCGCGAGGCCCTGACCGGGCACGACCTCGTCCTGGTGCTCGGCGCCCCGGCCTTCACGTTCCACGTCGAGGACGAGGGGCCGCTGCTGCCGCCGGAATGCTCGCTGTTCCAGGTCGTCGAGGACGCCGACACCGCGGCGTGGACCCCTCTGGGCACCTCCCTCGTCGGCGGCGTGCGTGCCACGGTGGCCGAGATCCTGACCCGGTCCTCGCCCGCGCCGCGGCCGACTCCTCCGCCACGCGAGCGGCTGCCGCGGGTTTCCGACGACGTGCTCACCGAGGCGCTGCTGCTCCAGACACTCGCCGACGAGCGACCGGACGCGTCCATCGTCGTGGAGGAGGCGCCCACCACCCGGGTCGCCATGCAGGCCAGGCTGCCGTTCGTCCGCCCGGAGTCCTTCTTCACCTGCGCCAGTGGCGGCCTCGGTCACGGGATGCCCGCCGCCGTCGGGGTGGCACTGGCCCGCCCCGCGCAGCCTGTGGTCGCGCTGCTCGGCGACGGCTCGAGCATGTACTCGATCCAGGCGTTGTGGTCCGCCGCCCGAGAAGGTGTCCCGGTGACGTTCGTGGTGGTCGACAACGGCGGCTACGCGGCGCTGGACGGCTTCGCCGAGCGCTTCCGGATCAGCAAGCCGGTCGGCACGTCGGTCACTGGCATCGACTACGCCGGGCTCGCGCGCGACATGGGCTGCACCGGCCTCACCGTGCGCTGGCCCGACGAGCTCGTATCCGCGCTGCGCCAGGCGTTCGCCTCGACGGTCCCCACCCTGCTGCACGTCCACGTCCACTGACCCGCACACCGACTCGAAGGAATCGACGATGATGTCCACCTACTCCGACGACGCGCGGGTAGACGCGCCGACACCGGGATCGGCCGCGCCGCGGGACTCGCGCAGGTTGCTCGCCTCGACCTTCCTCGGCACGACGATCGAGTGGTACGACTTCCTGGTCTACGGCTTCCTCGCCCCGGTCGCCCTGGACGTCCTGTTCTTCCCGAAGCTCAGCCCGCTGGCCGGGACGGTCGCCGCATTCGGCGTGTTCGCCGTCGGGTTCCTCGCCCGCCCCCTCGGCGGGGTCGTCTTCGGACACCTCGGGGACCGGTTCGGCCGCAAACCGATCATGATCTGGACGATGGCCGTGGCGGGCGCGGCCACGACGGCCATGGGTCTGCTGCCCACCTACGCCACGCTCGGGCTGGCCGCCCCCCTCACGCTCGTAGTGCTGCGGTTCGTGCAGGGCTTCGCGCTCGGCGGAGAGTCCGCAGCCGGACCACTGCTGGCGGCGGAGAGCGCTCCCGGAGGCAGGCGCGGGCTGTTCGCCGCGATCGTGCAGAGCGGCGCGGCCGGCGGGTCCGTCCTGGGCGCCGGCGTAGTGCTCGTGGTGGGCCTCCTGCCCCGCGAGATCCTGCTGAGCTGGGGGTGGCGGCTACCCTTCCTCGCCAGCGCGCTCATCTTCCTGGTCGGGCTCTACATGCGTGTCCGGGTCGCCGAGTCCCCGGCGTTCACGCGTGCCATCACGGCCAGAGGGACCGCACGACTACCGATCGCCATCGTCCTGCGCAGTCACAAGCTCGCCACGCTGCGCGTCCTGCTGACCGCCATCGCCGAGTCCTCGATCTTCTACTTCACCGCGATCTTCGGACTGTCCTACATCACCGGCACCCTGCAGCTCAGCCCCGTCCTCCCGCTACTGGGGATCGTAATCGGCAACGGCCTCGGCGTGCTGACGAACCCGCTGTTCGGGTGGCTCAGCGACCGAGTCGGCCGACGGCCGCTGCTCGTGCTCGCCTACGTGCTGGGGTGCATTTACGTCGCGGCGCTGTTCTTCCCACTGCTGCGGACCGCCGATCCGGCACTGGTGGTGCTCGCCATGGCGATACCGGGCGCCATCCTGCAGCCGATGTCGTTGGCGGTCACCGGCAGCTTCTACCCGGAACAGTTCGACGACGCCCGGGTGCGGCTCTCCGGCGTCGCTCTTGGCCGCCAGATCGGCACCGTCCTGGGCGGCGGCCTACTACCCGTGATCTCCGCAGGTCTGGTCGCCGCCACCGGCGGCCTGACCGCGTCGCTGAGCTACTACGCCGTCCTGTGCGCCTTCGGGATCGGAGCGGTGCTGTGCTCCCAGGAGAGCGCTCGGAGCGAGCTGCCCTGAACCCAAGTCAGGCTTCGGTTCGACCCGTCAAACATGAGACGGCCCGCAAGGTGTTCAACCTGTGACCCCCCGCCCCTGCCCCTGCCCCGGAGGTTCCGCATGTCCGTGTCCGACCTGGTGACTGGCGAGGCCACCACCTTGCTCCACATCGGGGGACGTGACGTCCCCACACCGGAGACACTCCCGGTCCACGATCCTGCGGCCCCGTCGCGGATCGTGGGTCGGATGGCCGCCGCCACCCCCGCCCACGCGTCGGACGCCGTCGCCGCCGCCCACGCCGCCTTCCCGGCGTGGGCGCGTCGGTCGGCCCCCGAGCGCGCCGCGGCGCTGACCGCGGCGCTGGATGCGCTGCCAGCCCTCGCGGCCGAGTCCGCCGCGACCCTGACCGCGGAGAACGGCAAGGTCCTCGGCGAGTCACACGCCGACCTGGCCGTGTTCGACATGCGGTGCCGCCACGCCACGAGCCTCGCGGACTCGTTCGAGACGCGGACCGTGCTTCCGGCGCCGCCCTTCGACACCGAGGTGCTGCGGCTGCCGATCGGTGTAGTGACAGTGGTTGTGCCGTTCAACTGGCCGCTGGCCATCCTGGCGGCGAGCATGCCCTACGCCCTGGTCGCGGGGAACACCGTCGTGGTCAAGCCGCCGCCGACGACCCCGCTGTCGGTGGTCCGCACCGTCCGCGCCGTCGCCGAGCAGTTGCCGCCCGGCGTGCTCAACGTGGTCACGGGCACCAACGAGGCCGTCGAGCCCCTGCTCACCGACCCGCGGGTCCAACACGTAGTCTTCACGGGCAGCACCGGCGGCGGCCGCGCCGTCATGGCGTTGGCGGCGCAGTCGCTGGCCGGGGTGACCCTGGAGCTGGGCGGCAACGACCCGGCGATCCTGCTCGACGACGTGAACCTCGACGAGAAGACGGTGTCTGCGCTGGTCAATGCGACCTTCATGACCAGTGGCCAGGTGTGCATGGCCGTCAAGCGGCTCTACGTGCCCCGCTCCCGCTACGTCGAGACGGTCGACGCGCTCGGCGCCGCCCTCGACCGGCAGAGCGTGGGGGCCGGCACGGACCCGGGCGCGACGATGGGGCCGCTGCACACCGCCGCGGGTCGGGACCGCGTCGTGGCGATGCTCGACCAGGCACGGGCGCGCGGCGCCGAGGTCCGCGAGTTCGGCACCGTGGCGGCGTCCGCGACAGCGGACGGGTACTTCCTGCGCCCATCTCTGGTGCTGGACCCGGCACCGGAGCTCGCGGTGGTCGTCGACGAGCAGTTCGGGCCCACCCTGCCGGTGCTGCCCTACGACGACGTCGACCGGCTCGTCACCAGCCTGGACGACGAGTGGTCCGGCCTGTGCTCGTCGGTCTGGTCCGCCGATCCGGACCGCGCGCGGGATGTCGCGCGACGGATGCGAACGGGCACCACTTGGGTGAACCAGGCCAACGCCACCGCCGCCGACGACCGGGCCCCCTTCGGCGGCTTCCGGCAGAGCGGCATCGGCCGCGAGATGGGGCAGGAGGGGCTCCACGCGTTCACCGAGCCCCACGTCGTGACCAGCCCCGCGGGCTGATCATCCGTGGCAGCGGGCGGCGCCGACCTCGGTCGGCGCCGCCCGTTCCGCGCGTCCGGATCAGTCGGCCACGGCGCCCGCGGCGATCCGCCGAGGGACCTCGACGCGGCAGTAGTCGAGGAAGGCCCGCACCTTGTCCGGCAGCCGCATGCCCGTCGGGTAGGCCGCGATCATCACACGGGGACGGACGGGCTCGCGGATCGGCCGGGTCACGACGCGCGAGCCGGCGTAGGTGCGCGGGTTGCGGGGCCGCTGGACGAGGACGGCGTACCCGAGCCCCTGGCCCACCAGGCACCGGGTGGTCTCGAAGCTGCGGGTCCGGTAGGCCACGAGCGGTTCCAGGCCGATGTCGCTGACCATCTCGACCCAGTGGTCCCGGCTCGGGGACACGTCGAAGAGGACCATCGGCTCGACGGCGAGGTCACGCAGGCTCACTGCCTCCTGGTCCGCGAGCGCGTGTCGCTCAGGCAGCACCACGTGCGGGAGGACGTCGGCCAGCGGCTCGACGTCGAACCCGACGTGGCACGCCGCGGATGGAAAGCAGGAATGAGAACCAGACAATCGCCAATAAGCGTCAAGGCCTGAGCAGCCCGGAGCGTCTGGAGAATCGTCGGCCGGGGCCAGTGCCGATCCAGACCGCGAAGGCATTCGTCGCCTGGACTCAGCCTCACCCCGCTCCGCCAGCCGGTGCCGGGTCCGTCTTGGTGGGCAGGTCGGCGACGGGACGCTCGGCGGTGTCGGCGTTGAGCTCCATGCGGTGACCTCCGGCCGATCGACGGCCGGCTCTCGCGGACTTCGATACGAGGCCTACATGAGCTGCGTCAATTGTCTCGGGTGCGATCGGCGCGATGCCCGTCGCAGCGACCCGACGGCGACCGCTTGACTGACGGTCGACGGGTCAACGACACCCGCCGTCTACATCGTCCAAGTGATCGAGAGGTATCGAGGCCATGGGTTCTGAGAGCTTGGAAGCCGCCATCCAGCGGGCCGGCGGTGTGGTGGAGTTGCTCCGCAACTCCCCAGTACGCCCCCACACGTTCCCGGTCGCGCCCGAGTTCACCAACTGGCGGTCCGAGCAGGCAGCCTGGCGTACCTCTTGCGCTCTATTGGATCAGTCCCATCACATGACCGATCTCTTCATTCAGGGGACGGACGCGCTGAAACTGCTGATGGACTTCGGTGTGAACAGCTTCGCGGACTTCGTGCCGGGGAAGGCCAAGCAGTACGTCGCGGTCAACGGCGACGGCTACCTCATCGGTGACGCGATCCTCTTCTACCTTGAGGATGACCTCTTCGACGTCGTCGGCCACCCGACCGTCATCAATTGGCTGCAGTACAACATCGAGGTCGGCGACTACGACGTGACCTCGGAACGCGACGACAACTCCTATGACCGCAAGGCGGGTCCGCCCAAGCTCTACCGCTACGAGCTGCAGGGACCGACCTCGACCGGCCTGCTCGAGAAGCTCACCGGCGGGCCACTCCCCCAAGTCAAGTTCTTCAACATGACGGAGTTCGTCATCGCCGGTCACCGCGTTCGCGCCCTCCGCCATGGCATGGCGGGTCAGCCGGGATTCGAGCTGTTCGGCCCATGGGAGCAGGGACAGGCTGTCCTCGACGCCATCCTCGAGGTCGGCGCCGAGTTCAGCCTCGTTCGCGCCGGTGCCAAGGCGTACTCCACCTCGAACCTTGAGTCGGGGTGGATCCCGTCGCCGCCCCCGGCTGTCTTCGGCGATGACATGAGGGCCTACCGAGAGTGGCTGCCGGCCGACGCCATCGGGGCTCTCGGCGGCAGCTTCGATGCCGCCGACATCAGCGACTACTACGTGACGCCATACGACCTCGGTTATGGCAGGACCGTCAAGTTCGACCACGACTTCCTGGGGCGCGAGGCGCTGGAGCAGAAGGCCGCCGAGCAGACGCGAACCAAGGTGACACTCGTCTGGAACGCCGACGACGTGGCGGCGGCGGTCCGATCGCTGTTCGAGCCCGGCCTGCCGGCGAAGTACATCGAGCTGCCCAAGTCCCGTTACGCCCTCTATCACGTCGACAAGGTCCTCAAGGACGGCGTGCTGGTGGGCTTGTCCATGGACCTCGGATACATCGCCAACGAGCATGCCTATGTCTCCCTCGCCACGGTCGACGTCGAGCACGCCGAGCCGGGCACCGAGGTCGTCGTGGTGTGGGGTGAGGATCCCAACAGTCGCAAGCCCGCGGTCGAACCTCACCGGCAGGTTGAGATTCGCGCCACTGTCGCCCCGGCACCGTTCGTCCAGGAGGTCCGCGACCACTATCGCGCTTCTTGAGGTGCGGCGAGCGCGCCACCTCGGCAACGCCTGGCGCGCCCCCCGGCAACATCCGGGGCCTGCACATTTTCACGTTCAACGAGCTCGAGGGCACCGAGAAGCGGCGACGCGCTCTGCGTGCCCGGCTCGGACTCGCCCCAGCAGCTCGCGAGCAGGAAAGGACACCCCATGGCATCGCATCAGTCGCGCCCAGAAGAGGGCCGGCTCATCGTGCAGGGCGAGGACCGGCCCGGCATCGTCTCGGCCGTCTCCTCAGCGCTCACCAGCGTGGGTGCGAACATCGTCTCGCTCGACCAGTACTCCTCGGACCCCGGAGGCGGCCGCTTCTTCCAGCGGACGGTCTTCCACCTGGTCGACCTGTCGAACCGCCTTCAGGAACTCGGCAAGATCCTGGACGCCCGGCTCGGCGAGGAACTGGGCCTGACATGGCGGTTGGTAGAGGCGCGCAAGCCCAAGCGCGTAGGGATTCTCGCCTCGAAGGCGGATCACTGCCTGCTCGACCTGCTGTGGCGTCAGCGCCGCGGCGAGATCCCGATGACCGTGCCCATGGTGATCTCGAACCACCCCGACCTCGGCGACGACGTACGGCAGTTCGGCATCCCCTTCATTCATGTCCCGGTGACCAAGGACACCAAGGCCGAGGCGGAGAAGGAGCACCTGAATCTGCTCAAGGGCAACGTGGATGTCGTCGTCCTCGCGCGGTACATGCAGATCCTCTCGGGCGACTTCCTCGACGAGATCGGCGTACCCGTCATCAACATCCACCACTCGTTCCTTCCGGCCTTCATCGGTGCGGGGCCGTACCAGAAGGCCAAGGAGCGCGGGGTCAAGCTCGTCGGCGCGACCGCGCACTACGTCACCGAGGACCTCGACGAGGGCCCCATCATCGAGCAGGACGTTGTCCGGGTCAGTCACGAGCACACGACGGCCGACCTGCAGCGCCGGGGCGCCGACGTCGAGCGCCAGGTGCTCTCCCGCGCAGTGGCCTGGCACTGCGAGGACCGCATCATCCGTGACGGCAACACCACCGTCATCTTCTGACCGGGCACATCAACACAGTCATGAGGAGATCGAAATGACTTCTGCGCGCGACTCGGTCCTTGTCATCAGCGCCCATGCCGGCGACTTCGTCTGGCGGGCCGGCGGCGCGATCGCTCTCACCACGTCCAGGGGCGGACGTGCGATGGTGGTCTGTCTCAGTTACGGCGAGCGCGGCGAGTCCGCCCGCGCCTGGCGTGAGGGCAAGAACCTCCAGGAGATCAAGGCCATCCGCCGGGCCGAGGCCGAGGCGGCGGCCGACATCCTAGGAGCGGAGATTCGTTTCCTCGACGCCGGTGACTATCCGCTGCTGGAGTCCCAGGAGCTCGTGGACCAGTTGGTCCACGTCTACCGGGAGACCGAGCCGACACTGGTGCTGACTCACACCCTGGTGGACCCCTACAACGGCGATCACCCCGCGGCGGCGCGGATGGCGATCCAGGCCAGAATCCTGGCCCAGGCGGTCGGATATGAAGCTCCGGGTGCCCCCTTGGGAGCCCCTCCTGTGTTCAGTTTCGAGCCGCACCAATCAGAGATGTCGCAGTTCCATCCGGATGTGTTGCTCGACATCACCGACGTCTTCGAGATCAAGCGCAAGGCGATGGAGTCGCTGCCCGCTCAGCAGCACATGTGGAGTTACTACACCGACCTCGCCACCCGTCGCGGCGTCCAGGTCAAGCGGAACGCCGGCCCTAACCTCGGCATCTCGGACGGCACCAAGGGCGAGGCGTACATGAGGCACTACCCGCACGTAACAGATCGGCTGAACTGAACATGCGAAACATCGTCGTCACCGGACCGCCCCGCGCCGACCAGGATCTCGTCCGGCGCCTCGGCGAACTCGGGACCGCCACCGTCCACGAAGCACAGGGCAGGTCCGGATTCCTCGGCCCCGCCTTCAGACCGGCATGGGCAGGCGCACGAAGGGCCGGCACCGCGGTCACGGCCCTGTGCTGGCCAGGCGACAACACCATGATCCATGTCGCGGTCGAGCAGTGCCAGGCAGGCGATCTCCTGGTTGTGGCCACCACCTCGCCGAGCACGGATGGCCTGTTCGGCGAGCTCTTCGCCACCGCCCTCCAGACGAGAGGAGTCCGAGGCGTCGTCCTGGGATGCGGGGTCCGCGATGTCGCCGAGCTTCGTGAGCTGGGCTTCCCGGCATGGTCGACCACGGTGAGCGCGCAAGGGACGGTCAAGGCGACCCTAGGGGCGGTGAACGTGCCCATCGTGCTCGGCGGACAGCGGATCCGGCCGGGAGACGCCGTGGTGGCCGACGACGACGGTGTCGTTGTCGTGCCCCGGACCGAGGTTCCCGCCGTGCACCGGGCCGCCGAAGCCCGGATCGCCAAGGAGGAGGCCACCCGTGCCGCCTTCCGGGCAGGCGAGCTGGGGCTCGACCGCTACGGCATGCGCGAGCGACTGGCGGCCCAGGGACTTGAATACGTCGCCTGGTCAGACCTGGACGATCCCGACAACCCCTGACACCTAAGCCGCGCGGTCCGGCGGCACCCGAACGCGCGTAATCCTGAGGAGATGACGGATGCCCGGCGAGATCCTGGACGGTACGGCCACAGCGGCAGCGATCTATGATCGCCTCACAGCCGAGGTCGGTGAGTTCCTCGCGAAATACGGCAGGCGACCGCTCCTGGCCACCGTGCTGGTGGGAGACGATCCCGCGTCCCACACCTACGTCAAGATGAAGGCGAACCGCTGCCGCGAGGTCGGCATGCTCTCGCGAAGGATCGAGCTGCCCGAGGCCACCACCACCGAGGAACTCGTCGCCACGATCACCTCGCTGTCCGCTGATCTCGAGGTCGACGGCATCCTGCTCCAGCACCCCGTCCCTCCGCAGATCGACGAGCGTGCCGCGTTCGAGGCGATCGCTCCGGGAAAGGATGTGGACGGAGTGACGAGGACGTCGTTCGCGATGATGTCCTTCGACGAAGGGGGCTTCCGCTCGGCCACTCCGGGAGGGATTCTGGCCCTCCTTGACGCGTACGAGGTGCCGATCTCCGGCAGACACGCTGTGGTGGTGGGACGGAGTGCCATCCTGGGCAGGCCGGTCGGCATGCTGCTACTGGCGCGGGACGCCACGGTCACCTTCTGTCACTCGCGCACGCCGGATCTGGCCGAGCAGGTCGCTCGGGCGGACATCATCGTCGCCGCGGTCGGCAGACCGGAGCTGATCAAGGGTGAGTGGATCAAACCGGGCGCCGTCGTTGTGGATGCCGGATACAACCCCGGCAACGTCGGCGACGTCGAGTACGAGGCGGCCCGCCGGCATGCCAGCCTGATCACGCCTGTACCCGGTGGTGTCGGGCCAATGACGATCGCCACGCTGCTCGATCAGACCATGCGGGCCGCCGAGGCCCACCAGACCCAGTCGGACAGACCCCTCGTCGGCTCGCTCGCCGGGGAGGTGCGGTGATGGAGTTCCTCGTCCGGTTCGAGGCCAATCCGCCCGCGGACATGCCGGCGGAGGAACGTGACCGGCTGCGCAGCCAGGAACGGCAGCGCGCGGCCGAGTTGCGCGCGGCGGGCGTCCTGATCCGCCTCTGGCGGGTACCGGGCACCCGCGGAGTGGTGGGGCTGTGGAGCGCCGCGGACGCCACCGAGCTCCATGACGCGCTGGCCTCTCTCCCCATGTTTCCGTGGATCAGCGCCACCGTCGAACCACTCGCCACGCATCCACAGGAACGCTGACACGATACTGAGTACGCGTCTACGTCATTTGTCCTAGACGAGCCGGCCTCATTGTCTCCAGTCCGCGCCGCACGTCATTGCTAGGTTCCGATGTCGAAGGGAAGGGCCGGGCGCGTCTCTCCCGCGCCGGGAGAGGGCGAATGTTCTGGCCAACCTGGCCCTTCGCGGTCCCCGGCGACGGGTGGGAAGGGGATCAGGAATTGAAGAGGTCCCACGAGATCGGCCCTGCTCGCGCCGGGCGCCGAGACGGCCATATCACTCTCACGCCCTCGCACCCGAAGGAAGAGATGAAGATCGACGACCTCATCGCCATCGACGTCCACACTCACGTCCTGGCGTCAACGCATAATCCCACCCGGGGCGGCGAGTCGGACAAGCTCTCCGGCACATTCGGCAACATTCCCGAGCTGACCGTCCCGGAGCTCGCCGCTTACTATCGCGAGCGGAGAATGGCTGCGGTCGTTTTCACCGTCGACAGCCCGGCACGTACTGGGCGAGGCCCGACGGTGTCCAACGAGGAGATTGCCGGGCTCGCCGCCGATGCCTCGGACGTGCTCATTCCCTTCGCGAGCATCGACCCGCACCGCGGCGCGGAAGGCGTCGCGGCCGCCAGGAGGCTGATCGAGGACTTCGGCGTGCGTGGATTCAAGTTCCACCCGAGTGACCAGGGCTTCTACCCCAACGACCGACTCGCCTACCCGCTCTACGAAGTGATCGCCGAGGCTGGGATCCCGGCCCTCTTCCACAGCGGCCAGACAGGCGTGGGCGCGGGCCAGCGTGGAGGCGGTGGCATCCGGCTCAAGTACAGCAATCCCCTGCACCTCGACGACGTCGCCGTCGACTTCCCCGACATGCCGATCATCATCGCCCACCCGTCGTTCCCCTGGCAGGACGAGGCTCTCGCCGTGGCCGGGCACAAGCCGCAGGTCTATATCGACCTGTCCGGCTGGTCGCCCAAGTACTTCCCTGACAGTCTCGTCGCCCAGGTCAACTCACTGCTCAAGCACAAGGTCCTGTTCGGCTCGGACTTCCCGGCCATCACGCCGGACCGCTGGCTCGGGGACTTCGCGAAACTCCCCATCAAGGACGAGGTCCGGCCGCTCGTCCTCCGCGACAACGCAGCGCGCCTCTTCGGAATGGAAAAGAAGTAATGGACACGGGATTCGCCACCATCATCGAGCAGGTAGCCAGCGCCGTGCCCGGCCGTACGGCGATCTCCACGCCCGTTCGCGCCTTCAGCTACCGGGAGTTCGACGAGCGGGCTGCGCGCCTCGCTACGGTGTTCAGGCAGGCGGGCCTGGGCGAGGGGGACAAGGTCGCCTGCTACCTCTACAACGTCCCGGCCTACCTCGAAACGGTCTTCGCCGCTATGAAGATCGGTGCTGTTCCCGTCAACGCGAACTACCGCTACACGGGCGGCGAACTGGCGGCGCTGCTCAACGACGCCGACGCCAAGGCCCTGGTATTCAGCGACAGCCTCGCCGACAACGTCGTAGGCATCACCGGCCAGGTCCCCACCCTCGCACTCGTTCTCCGCGCCGGAGGCTCCGCAGAACACGATGAGTTCGAGCGTGCCATCGCGAGCGCTTCGCCACACCCCCGCGAAGAACGTCCCGGCACCGACCAGCTCTTCATGTACACGGGAGGGACGACGGGACGTCCGAAGGGCGTGATCTGGCGGCAGCGCGATCTTTTGCACTCGCTGGCCGTGCCCGTATACCAGCCCGTGGGCGTCGAGCTCCCCTCGACCCTGGATGAGGCAGTCAAGGCGGCGATCCTCGCAGGTGACGACCGGCTGCCCGTCACCATGCCCGCGGTGCCGCTGATGCACGGCACGGGGTTCTTCAATACTCTGGGCACCATGTTGCTCGGCGGTCACGTGGTCCTCGCGGGCGGGACCCGGCTCGACCCCGCGGCCGTGTGGAGGCAGGTCGGCGCCCAGCGCGTAAAGACGATCATCATCGCCGGCAACGCCGTCGCGACCCCGCTCCTCGACGAGCTGGATCGACTTCGCTCGCAGGGACTGAGCTACGACCTGTCCTCCCTCACTCACGTGCTGACCTCGGGCACAGCGCTCAGTGACGGGCTGAAGCGACGCCTGCACGAGGCTGCGGACCTGACCATCACCGATGCCATCGGGTCCAGCGAGGGCGGCCCATTCGCGTTCGCCATCACGACCTCGGCCGACGATCTGCCCTCACGCTTCCTGCCCATCCCGTCGACCAAGGTGTTCGATGACGACGACGCCGAGGTGGAGCCCGGCAGCGGCCGCGCCGGTATGCTCGCCTACAGCGGACCCTCACCACTCGGTTACTACAAGGATTCCGCGAAGACCGCGACGACCTTCCGAACCATCAAAGGTGTCCGGTATTCCATCCCGGGAGACCGGGTCATGGTCAACATGGACGGCTCGGTCCGCTTCCTCGGCAGGGACTCCGGCGTGATCAACAGCGGCGGTGAGAAGGTTCACCCTCAGGAAGTCGAAGAGGTGCTCCTCGAACATCCGGCCGTGCGTGACTGTGTCGTGGTCGGCACTCCGGACGAGACGTGGGGGGAGAAGGTAGCGGCGGTCGTCGCCACGGGTTCGCAGGCCGTGCGGGACGAGGAGTTGCGTGACTGGGTAAGGACGCGACTCGCCGGCTACAAGGTACCGCGCACGATCGTGATGGTGCCGGAGCTTCCCAGGACACCAACCGGAAAGATCGAAGTTGCCTGGGCCAAGGAGCGGGTTCGTGAATGAGTCGACGCCGGCCGACGCCGCCCACGCGGCGGATGCCTGGTGGGACGCCGCTCCCGTCGGCCTGGCGGAGGTGGCGCCGGACGGCGTCTTGGTACGGCTCAACGCAACGGGGCGGGCCATCCTCGGGTCCGCCTGGCAATTGGGGAGCCCTTCACCCTTCCCCTTCGATTCGGCAGGCCATGCGGTAGGCGATGCCGAGCGGTCGGTCGAGTGCACGGTGGGGGACGGGTGCCTGGCCGTGATCACCTACCGGCTGGGCGCGTTGCCGAGCGGCTTCGTCGTCACCTTCCGCGACGTCACCCTGCAGCGTCGTCAGCAACGTCATGTGGCGGCAGTCGCGGCCACGGCCGCGAGTGTCGCGTCCGAACGTTCCCTCGAGGTCTCACTGGGCGCCATCGCACGCGAGGTGGCGCAGGCCGACGGGCTCTCCGGTGTGCAGATCCTGGCGGCAGACCGGCGTAAGGACCCGGGGCTTCGGGTCATGGGATCGGCGGGCTTCCCGCACTCGGAAGAGTTCTTCGAGTTGCTCATGCTCTGCCGCGAACGAGGCGCCTCCCTCAAGATGCTGGAGGCCTTCGAAACCGGCGAACCGGTTGTGGTGCGAAACCGGTATACCGCAGTGCTGGCGGACCCGGCGTGGGGCCCGCTCCATGACTACCTGCGCACGCCCCCGTGGTCAGACTTCGCCTCGATTCCCCTGCGGGCGAACCATCGCACCGTCGGCGTCCTGAACGCCTTCTTCAACCCCAGCCAGCACGTCACCGACGAGGTGCTCGCGTTCCTGTCCACCATGGCGGATCAAGCATCACTGGCGATCGACTACGCCGAACTCCTGGAACGTCAGCGGCAGGACGCTGGACGAGCGGAGCGTCAGCGGCTGGCTCGGGAGCTTCACGACTCCGTCGTTCAGCAGGTGTTCTCGATCGGCATGCAGACCGAGGCGCTCAAGCTGCTTTCCAATCGCGGCGGCCAGCCCAGCTGGGCGCGGGTGGCCCCGGTCGCCCAGGAACTGGAGGACATCACCAGGTCGGTGCTCCAGGACCTGCGCGGCCTGATCGCCCAACTCCATCCCGCACCACTCGCGGCCAACGGCCTGAGCAGGGCTCTGACCGATCTCGTCCTGGCCACGCAGCGACGTTCCTGCGTCCAGGTGGCGCTCGACTGCCCGACGAAGTTCGACAAGCTGCCGGAGGACCTCGCCGAGGACGTCTACTTCGTCATCGCGGAGGCTCTTCACAATGCCGTCAAGCACGCGGCGGCCCGCTCGGTGACGATCACAATCAGGCGAGGACCGCAGGAGCAGCTCGTAGCCGATGTCGTCGACGATGGCCGCGGGTTTCCGGCCACCAGCGGAGAAGAGGGGGGCTACGGCTTGACGAGCATGCGAGAACGCGCGAAGACCTGGCGGGGAGAACTCATCATCGGACCGGGAGACAGGAGTGGGACCGCCGTCCGGCTGCTGATCCCCGCCGCGCCGAATCATTTCAGCAGCCCGATTGGAACACTCTCGTGACCGGCAACGACGCAGCGATCCTCAAGGTCCTGGTGGTCGACGATCACACGGTCGTACGGCGCGGCATCACCAGCTACTTCGACCTCCTCGACGACATCGAACTCGTCGACGAGGCCTACGACGGGCGCAACGCGCTGGACAAGCTCGCCGCGCTCTCGGCCTACGACTCACTGCCCGACGTCGTGCTCATGGACCTGCTGATGCCGCGTATGGACGGCATCGCGGCAACGGCCGAGATCCGAAGGCGTTATCCGGCGGTCGCCGTCGTCGTCATGACCAGCTTCGGCGAAACCCAGCGCGTCCACGCCGCCCTGGAGGCCGGCGCCACCGGCTACCTGCTCAAAGACGCGGGCCCGGCAGAGGTCGCGGCGGCCGTTCGGGCCGCCTTCCGGGACGAGGTCTTCATCGACCCCGCCGTCGCGCGTGCGCTGACCAGGGAAATGGTCGCGCCGCCCACCGGGACCGCGACCCTCACCGACCGGGAACGTACAGTCCTCATCCTCGTAGCCGAAGGCAAGTCCAACCGCGAGATCGCCAGAGAGCTGGACATCAGCGAGCGCACGGCACGCACCCACGTGAGCAACATGCTGACCAAGCTCAGGCTCCAGTCGAGGACCCAAGCCGCCCTGCTCGCCATCAAGGAGGGGCTCGTCAACCCCTCCTGACGGCCCCGCCGCCGGCTACGTCATTTGTCTCGGCCGGCCTCGCTGGATTCGGAGGCGGCATCCAGTCATTGGTCAGATCTCCGAGCAGGCACCGGCCCCTAGCGTCTTCCATGAACTGCACGTCAGAACCTCATGGAGGACGTATGGAGGGCACCTTCCTCAACGGTCGGGTGGCCATCGTCACAGGTGCCGGTCGCGGGCTCGGCCGATCTTACGCGCACGCCCTGGCCGCCGCGGGCGCCGCTGTGGTGATCAACGACCTCGACGGCGACGTCGCCGAGGCGTGTGTCGAGAGCATCATCAGCCGCGGCGGACGCGCGGTGGCCGAGGTTGCCCCGGTCGGCAGCAGCCGGGTGGCCGACCAGCTCGTGCATCGGGCACGATCGGAATTCGGCCGCCTCGACATCATGGTGACCAACGCCGGCGCCCTGCGCGACAAGACGCTCCGCAACACCAGCGACGAAGACTTCGACCTCGTCGTGAACAGCCACCTGCGTGGGACCTTCACGTGCGGACGAGCCGCCGTGGAAGCCTTTCGCGAGCAGCGCGAGGGCGGCCGGCTCATCCTGGTCGGTTCCCCTGCGGGACAACGAGCCAGCTTCGGGCAGACCGCCTACTCCGCGTCGAAGGGCGCCATCGTCGCCATGATGCGCACCTGGGCAGCCGAGTGCCGCAAGATCGACGTCACCGTGAACGCGATTATTCCTACGGCCCTCACCAGGATGGTCGCGACCATCCCCGGCCTGGCCCCGCTGGTCGAGCAGGTCGAGCGCGGTGAGCCTATCGATCCCAAGATCAGGCGGGTCGGCCTCGGCACTCCCGACGACGTGGCACCCCTCGTCGTCTGGCTGGCGTCGTCACGCGCCGCAGCCGTCACGGGTCAGGCCATCGCCGTGGGCGGCGATCGGATCGGCTTCTGGACCCATCCAAGCGAGACCGGCTACCACTACCACGACGGCGGCTGGTCGGTCCCCAGCATCGACGAGCTCTTCACCAGCAGCGGTGCCGAGCTGCAGGACTACATGCCTTCCCCACTTGATTTCTGATTGGAGGAGCCGATGAGCACCCTTTCAACCGCAACCGACCCCTATCGTGTCGACGGTGTCGCCGACGCCCTCGCACTGCCGCTGGGTCAGGTACTCGGCCACAGCTCATGGGTCGAGATCACTCAGGAACAGGTCAACCAGTTCGCCCAGGCCACCGGCGACCACCAGTGGATCCACGTGGACGTCGAGGGGGCCAAGGACGGCCCGTTCGGTGGAACGGTCGCGCACGGATACCTGACCCTCTCGTTGATCCCCAGCCTGCTTCCAGAGGCTCTCGAGTTGCGGGGATTCTCCATGGGCGTCAACTACGGATGTGACCGCGTCCGCTTTCCCGCGCCGGTGCCCGTGGGCAGCCGGCTGCGTGCCTCCGTGGTAGCCGACGCGGTTACCGAGGTCGCCGGCGGTGTCCAGCTCACACTCACGCTGACGTTCGAGCTCGAAGGCGGAGGGAAGCCGGCGTGCGTCGCCACCATCGTGATCAGGCAGTACCCGTGAGCGCGACCATGTAAAGGCAGACCTGGGGCCGCGCAGGACACGTACGTCTCCGACATCGCTCACGCCCGACGTGGCGCGCGCCCAACCGGCTCTGCGGCTCGCTCAGCCGGCGGTGAACCGGATGACGCTGATTCGGCTGATCCAATCCCTGCCCGACCCCCCGAACCCAACAGCGGACCCAGGGTGTTGGGCGTGGACGACTTCGCCCTTCGCGGTCGCACCTACGGGAGGATCCTGATCGAAACCACCACCAGTCGGCCGGTCGACATGCTGCCCGAGCGGTCAGCCGATGCGCTGGCCGCCTGGCTGGGTACACATCTTGGGGTGCAGTCGTCTACCGGGACAGGGCCGGCTGCTACGCCGACGGCGCCGCCCGCGGTGCACCCCAGGCCATCGAAGTCGCCGACCGATGGCACGTGTGGAAACCTCGGCGACGCCGTCGAGCGCACCATCACCAAGCACCGCGCCCACCTACGGGAGCTGGCGGCCGTCACCCCGCCGGACGAGGCACCCGCGCCGGCACCGGTCACCATCCCACCTGCAGATGAGTCCGCTCGCCGGCGCCACCCACCGTCCGCCAGGCCGCCGGGTGCTTCCTCCGCCAGCTCGGCACCCTGGAGGCCGCCGAACACCACATCTGCAGGTATTGATCACAGCCTGCCCGGCCCTTGCCACGGTCCGCGAGCTCGGCTGGGACGTGTGCGAGGTGGCCGGCGGGCACGAGGCCATGGTGACCGCGCCGGACGAGTTGACCGCGACCCTTCTGCATCTCGCCGCTGTACCCGGAGACGCGGCTGAACGCCGCCCCGACCTTTCGCCGCCATTACGCGACAGATGACGTAGGCGACCTGCGCAGATCGGTCACCGAAGCTCATCGTTGCACCGATCCAGGAGTGAGGCCCCCGTCACTACGGTCACAGCATGAAAGACACCCGAGAAGGGGCTGTGCCGCACACCGAAGCACGCCGCTCAGCCTCCGAGGGGCTGGTCGTGGACGAGGCTTGTGTCCGGTACGGCGCTTCGACACAGGTCCTGACCACCGTATCCCTGACGGTTGCACCTGGCGAGGTCGTAGCCCTGGTCGGCGCCAACGGTGCCGGCAAGACGACGCTCGCGCGAACCGTCACGGGAATGCTGGGCTTCCACGGTGGCCGGGTGACGCAGGGACGAGTGCACTGGGCCGGCCAGGACACGACCACCTGGTCGGCGCCGCGCATGGTGCGATCCGGCGTCAGCCAGACGCTCGAGGGCCGCCGGGTCTTCGCCGACCTCACCGTCGACCAGAACCTGGTCGCGGGAGGCATGACCCAGCGCGATCGCAAAGCCCTACGAGAGCGGAGGGAGTGGCTCTTCGAGCTGTTTCCCCGACTCAAAGAGCGATATCAGCAACAGGCCGGACTCCTCTCGGGCGGAGAGCAGCAGATGCTTGCGCTGGCGCGAGCGCTCATGCAGTTCCCGCGCCTCATCGTCCTCGACGAGCCGTCACTCGGTCTCGCTCCCAAGATCGTAATGCAGATCGCGTCCACAGTGAAAGCCATCCGCGAGGCCGGCACCAGTGTGCTCCTGATCGAGCAGAACGCCACCATGGCGCTCTCCATCGCGGACCACGGCTACGTGCTGGCGCACGGAAAGGTGACTCGTTCCGGCCCTGGTAGGGAGCTCCTGGCCGACAAGGACATCCAGACGTTCTACCTGGGGCTTTCCGAGGACGACGCCAACCGCCAAGCGGAGCTGGATCGAGCGGTAGGAGCGGCGGACGCATGAACGAAAAGAAACCACTGCTCGAAGTGAGCAACGTGAGCCTGCGATTCGGCGGAGTGACAGCGCTCGACGGGATCAGCTTCGCGGTGGAGCACGGAGAGTTCTTCGCGATCATCGGGCCGAACGGCGCAGGAAAGACAAGCCTCCTCAATGTGCTCAACGGCTTCTACCGGCCTCAGCAGGGCGAGGTCGCCCTCGACGGCCACTCATTGATCGGCCGACGGCCGTCGACCATCGCCTCCTTGGGGGTCGCACGGACCTTCCAGAACCTCGCCCTGTTCGACGAGCTCACGGTCCTGGAGAACGTCGTGCTCGGCCGCCACCACCTCATGCGATCGGGGATCCTGTCCGGAGCATTCTGGTGGGGCCGGGCGCGCAAGGAGGAGTACGCGGCACGGCGCGAATGCCTGCCGCTGCTCGAAATGACAGGACTGGACGGCATTGCCGGCAGACCTGTGCGCGATCTGCCCTACGGGGTGAAGAAGCGGGTTGAGCTGGCTCGCGCGCTGGCGCTGAAGCCTCGCCTGCTCCTGCTCGACGAGCCCGTGGCAGGGATGAACGCGACGGAGAGCAACGAGCTGGCCAGCTGGGTGCAGACCGCGCAGCGTCAGCTCGACCTCACCGTAGTGATGATCGAGCACGACATGGCGCTGGTCCGCCGGGTGGCCGATCGCGCCCTCGTCATCGACTTCGGACAGGTCGTCTGCCTCGAAGCGCCGGACCTGGCCATGCGCGACCCGCGCGTCGTCCGTGCCTATCTCGGCGGAACGGATGACGCCCTCGTCCACGCCGCCGTTCGGGGGGACTCCCGGTCGCCCAACCCTCAGGAAGGACCACAATGACCGAGAACGCCCAGATCCTCGCCTCAGGAGTGGCCGCAGGCTGCGTCCTGGCCCTAGTGGCGCTGGGCTTCGTGATCGTAAGCAAGGCGACCGGTGTCCTCAATATCGCCCAGGGCGGGTTCGTCGCCCTGGGCGCGTACCTCACCTACTCAGGCCAAGAGATCTTGAATCTACCGTTCTGGCCCGCAGTCCTTCTCGCCACCGTACTCGTGGCCGTGGTGGCGGCCGTGCTCGAGGCCACCATCGTCCATCGGGTCGCGCTCCAAGGCCTCTACCCTCCGATCCTCGTCACCTTCGGGATCTCCATCGTCGTCCCGGCGGTGATCGCGGGGGTGTGGGGCACAGCCCAGCTCACCCTGCACGACCCGTGGGGTCTTGCCAAGGTCAGCATCGGAAGCCTGAGCATCGGTCAGCGAGATCTGGCGGTCGTGGTGGTGACGCTGGTCGTGCTCGCGCTCTTCGTGCTGTTTTTCCGCTTCTCACGCCTCGGCCTGGCGATGCAGGCCGCCGCCGAGGATCCCGAGGCGGCGATGGCCCAGGGGATCAGTGACCGGCTCGTGCACCGCCTGGCCTGGGCCATCTCCGGCGCACTCGGAGCGATCGCGGGCTCCCTCCTCGCCACCACCGGAGGCGGCGGAGTGCGTCCGGGCATGGAGGTCCTCGCGCTGCTCGCCCTGCCTGTGATCATTTTCGGCGGTCTCACCTCGCCGACCGGCGCCGTGGTCGCGGGCCTCGTCATCGGCGTAGTCCAGCAGTTCGCCGTCGTCCGCCTTCCAGACGCGGTAGGCGACGGGTTCCACGAGGTCGTGCCCTACCTGCTGATGCTCGCCATGCTGCTCGTTCGACCGCAGGGCCTCTTCGGTTCCGCTCAGGCCAGGAGAATCTGATGACTTCCGCGACAGTGGCCGGCAACGGCACCCCTATCCTCGTCCCCCGGCTGACATCCAGCCGGGGAACGAGAGTCCTCATCAGTCTGGGGCTCCTCGCCGTCGTCACGATCCCGCTCAACGTGGGCAGCTCGTACTGGCTGGGTGTACTCAACGCCGCGGGTGTGGCTGCCATCGCGGCCACGGGACTCAACGTACTCACCGGGTATGCCGGACAGCTTTCCCTGGGGCACGCGTTCTTCGTGGGCGTCGGGGCGTTCACCGGTCAGTACGTCGGCGGAGCGCTCGGGTTGCCCATGATCCTCTGGCTCCCCGCCGCAGGACTCCTGGCCGCCGTCGCCGGTGCAGTCATCGCGCCGTTCGCACTGCGGCTGAGAGGTCCGTACCTGGCCATCGTCTCGCTGAGCCTCGTGTTCATCGGGATCTACGCCGCCCGGAATCTCGGCTCGGTCACAGGCGGCTTCAACGGCACGGTCGTCACCGCGCACGCCTCGCTCGGCCCTGCCGACTTCGAGCGGCTCCAGATCACCAGCCTGCTCTTCGCCCGCGAGCAAGGCATGTTCATCCTCATCTGGTCCGTCCTGGCCCTGACGCTGCTGGTCGTCGCCAACGTCATGAGGACCCGGAGCGGCCGCGCCATGCAGGCGACGCGCGACCATGACATCGCCGCCGAGGTCCTCGGAGTGCGCATGCTGCGCACCCAGGTCAACGCGTTCGTCCTGGCCAGCGGCATCGCCGGGATCGCCGGTGGGCTCCTCGCGGCGAACCTCCAGTACATCCGGCCCGAGAACTTCGACGTCGCCCTGTCGGTGCAGTACTTGGCGATCATTGTCATCGGCGGTCTCGGCACCCTCTCCGGACCGGTTCTCGGCTCTCTGTTCGTCAGCCTGGTCCCGGTGGCAGTCGATGCGCTGGCGGACTCCCTGCCCTTCATGTCCGAAGCGGGCGGCTCGGGCCTGAGCACCACGGACCTGACCCTGATCCTCTACGGATCGCTCATCGTCCTCTTCCTGACGCTTGAGCCCCGAGGGCTGGTCCACGTTATCCGCCGCGTACGGGCGCGTCTGGCCGGCGTCGCTCGTCACAAGTCCACGGCGGCAGTCGGCAAATGAAAGGAACGATCCTCATGTCTCCTCGCTCGCACCGGCTCGCGGCCGTGTCAGCACTGCTGACCATCGTGGCCACCAGCATGGGCTGCGCCGCCCAAACGACCTCGGGAAACAGTGGTGCCGCCGGCGGCCCCTCGGCGGTGCCCGGCTTCGATCCCCAGGCCGGGACGATCAAAGTGGGCAATGTCCTCGCGCTGAGCGGACCGATCTCCGCGACCGCCAAGGAGCAACTGGTGGGTCAGCAGGCGTGGTTCGACAAGGTCAACGCCGCCGGCGGCATCGCGGGAAAGTACAGGGTCCAGGTGGTGACCGCGGACAACCAGTACAACCCACAGCTCGCCGTCCAGGCCTATCAGAAGATCGCCGGCGACGTCGTGATGCTGTCCGGAGTGCTGGGCTCCCCCTCGGTGAACGCTCTCGTCCCGATCCTCGACCGAAGCTCCGGGATCATGGTCCCAAGCGCCCAGGACTCCCACCTGCGCACCATTCCCGCGGTTCTCCCGCCCTTCTCCTCGTACCAGACCAACGTCGTCAACGCCGTCTCCTACCTCGTCAAGACGTCCCCCACCATGGCCAAGGCCCGCTACTGCGCGCTGGTGATGGACAGCGAGTGGGGCAAGGCCGATACCGACGCGGTGACGTTCATCACCAAAGCCGTAGGTGCCCCACTCGGGATTGTGACGAAGTTCGCACCCCTGGACACCGCCTTCACCGCTCAGATCAGCGAACTCAAGCGCGACGAATGTGACGTGGTCGTGTTCGGCGGTGCCGCCAACAACCTGCCTTCCGTCGTCGCCGCAGCCACCCAACTGGACTTCCAGCCGCAGTGGATCGCCGAGTTCATTGCCAACTCCACCGCGTTCAAGAAGTCACCGATCGCGGAGTACCTGACAAAGCATGTCCTGTTCACCGGGCCAGGAGCCAAGCTCGACGACACCTCCGTCGAAGGCATCCGCGTCCTGCGCGAGGCCCTGGGGCAGACCGAGATCACGGTTCAACACGTCTATGGATACATGCAGGCACTCGCCACGACCCAGCTGCTGGAGAAGGCCGTAAAGAACGGCGACCTGAGCGGCGCAGGTCTGCGGCGGGCCAGCACGGAGCTCGACAAGCTCACCTTCCAGGGCCTCGGCGGCGAAGTGAAGCTCGGAGCACCCGCTGACCGCGTGCTGCCCCGCACGAGCACGATCTATGCCTACGACGTGGCCGCACCCTCCGGACTGAGCGCGGTCGCCGTCCAGTACCAGGCGCCCGAGGGCTCCAGTCCCGACTTCTGAAGCCATGCCTGCTCCTGACCCGCCTCAGCGCACGGCCATCTCGCCGCGGGTGCACCGACAGCCGATCGATCTCCGGGAAGAGCCGATCGACCTGCTGGTGCGCCTGCGGGACCGCCCCTACCTTGTCGGGCTCCTGGGCCGCTGGCACGCCAGATGCCCGATCATCACCTGGAATCCGGCGAAGGTGGCGGACGAATCCGAAGACCCCTTCATGCTGGTCGACGATGTGCCGGACACCCACACGACGGAGGACGCGTTCGGCGGCGGATGGCTGGGAGCCTGGGGCTACCAGCTCGGCGGCGCACTGGAGGCTCTCGGTCCCGCACCGGCCCGGCCGGTGCCCCAGCCTCTCCACCGTCTGGCCTTCTACGACCTGGTGCTCGTCCTCCGTGAAGGTCGATGGTGGCTGGAACAGCTCATCGGCCTCCACGAGGAATCCGAGGAACGCGACCGGCGTACCCGGTTCATCGAGGACCTCGCGTCTGCCTGCGGCGAGCCGCGCCCGTACCGGCTGGGGTCGTTCCGCCCGATTCCGGGCGAGCAAGACCACGTCGGTGCTGTTCAACGCACCCAGAAGGCCATCAGGGCGGGTGACCTGTTCCAGGCGAACGTCACCATGCGTCTGGAGGCGGACCTGAACGGCGGGGCCATCGATCTGTTCGCCCGTGGCGTGCGAAGGCTCCGGCCGGAGTTCGCCGCCTTCCTCGGCTGGCCCGACGGCCAGATCGCGAGCTTCTCACCCGAACTCTTCCTGCGACGGTACGGCCGGCAGGTGATGACCTCGCCCATCAAGGGCACCGCGCCGGCCACAAGCGATCCCGGCGTTCTGGCCACCTCCGCCAAGGACCGCGCCGAGAACGTGATGATCGTGGACCTCATGCGCAACGATCTGGCCCGGATCTGCCGCCCGGGGAGCGTAGAAGTGCCGGCCCTGAATCGGATCGAGGCGCACTCGGTGCAGCATCTCGTCTCCGACGTCAGCGGACTCCTTGACGAGGGTGTCACCGACGGTGATCTCCTGCGCGCCACCTTCCCACCCGGGTCGGTCACCGGAGCCCCCAAGGTGGCGGCCATGAGGCTGTGCAACGAAGTGGAGACAACCGCACGCGAGGCCTACACCGGCGCCATCGGCTACGTCAGTCCAGTGGCCGGCTGCGAGCTCTCCGTGACGATCCGCACCTTCGAGATCGCCGCCGCTCGAATCTGGCTCGGGGTGGGTGGCGGCATCACGATGCTGTCCGACCCCGGAGCCGAATTGGAGGAGTGCTTCGTCAAGGCGGCTCCGCTAATGACGGCGGTCGGTGGCACCGTCGAGCGGGGCGCGGCCCGAGAGCCCGAGGTGGCCAACGCGGGCACCCCTCTGAATCCCCCGCTGCGATCAAGGTGGCGGCCTGCCTTACCTGATTGGCCGCCGAACATGGAGCGCCCCCGTGTCCTGATCATCGACAATTACGACTCCTTCGTCCACAACCTGGCTCACTACGTAAAACAGGCCGGAGCCTCCGCCTGGGTCGTACGCAACGACGCCATGACGATGGAGCAGGTCATGACCCTGCGGCGGCGGGGTCTGGTGACACACGTGCTGATCTCCCCTGGTCCTGGCGCACCTGCTGACGCAGGCATCATCGTGCCGTTGATTACTGCGCTGGCGCCGACGACGCCCGTGCTCGGGGTCTGCCTGGGGCATCAGGCGATCGCGGAGGCCTTCGGGGGCAAGGTTGTCCTTGCGCGCACCGCAGTACATGGACGCCCCGACCGGCTCCGCCACGACGGCCGGGGCGTACTCGCTCGGATGCCGCAAGACGTAACGGTGGCGCGCTACCACTCACTCGCTGTCGACCCGACGTCCCTGCCCCGATGGCTGGAGCCGACCAGCTGGTGCGAGGACGGAGAGCTCATGGGCGTGAGACACAGGCTGTACTCACACGTCGAGGGCGTCCAATGGCACCCCGAGTCGATCCTCACCAACCGCGGCCAGGACGTCATTCGGTCATTCATCACCACAAGAGCCGGCGCCGCCGGCATTCGGCATCGAGCTCCAGACGGGAAGTCCGCATGAAGCTGCAACCTCGCGCTCAGCGACTGCTCGATCGGCTGGCCGACGGCCCGCCACTCGTACGCGGCGTCGTCAACGTCACGCCGGGCTCCTTCTCCGACGAGGGCCGAAACACCGACACCAGTTTCACCGTGCGGCACGCGCTGCGACCGGCGTACGAGGGCACCGATCTCCTCGATATCGATCCAGGGACCAGTCTGGCTCTGCATGAGCCACAGCTCGCATCCGCGTGTCCCTGGGCGTCGTGCCGTCGGACGATGACAGGAGCTCTCACCCGCGACTGTCGGGGACCTACGGCGAATGACCCGCACGATCCGGCCCGATTGCTAGCGGACACGCTGTTCTCCAGTTGAGCGGCCAGATTTCTCCAGGCTGATGGCCATCGAAATTCCTGGTGTGGTCACCGGAATTCCTGGTGGGTGGCCAGGTCGTTCTCCTGGTGGGCGGTCAGGTCAATGGGACCACCCCGCGTCCGGATAGGGCCTCGGCGAGGCGGTGGGAGTCGCCGCTGGTCTCCACGAGGTGGGCGTGGTGCATCAGCCGGTCGACGGTCGCGGTGGCGAGCGTCTTGGGCATGATCGTGTCGAAGCCGGGCGGGTGGATGTTGCTGGTGACGGCGACCGAGCGGCGTTCGTAGGCGGCGTCGACGAGGCGGTAGAACGCCTCGGCGGTGTCGTGGCTGACCGGGAGCAGCCCGATGTCGTCGATCACGATGACGTCGCTGCGGCAGATCCTGGTGATCGCGCGGGAGACCGACCCGTCGATCTTGGCTCGGCTGATGGCGGCGCTGAGCGACTCCAGGGTGAACCAGGCCACCCGTAGGTCTTTCTCGATCGCCAGGTGTGAGATCGCCTCGGCGAAGTGGGACTTGCCGGTCCCGGACGGGCCGGCGATCACCAGGTTCTCCGCGACACATGACGGGGGCGCGAGACGGCGCAGGAGACTGGAGGATTGCCACCGCGCGAAGCTGCGACATGGAGTTCCAGATTCCTAGCTGGTTCTGCCTGCCAGGCAGCTTCATGTCGGCGACAATCTGCACATCAGCGGTTGCAATGAGCAACAGAGGGTGGGCCCCACGCTGTCTCACCCACACTGCTATGAAGGATGTCGAGGCGGAGTGAACCATCCCTGGGCCATCTACCTGCGGGCGTACCTGGGTGTTCGGATTCAGCGCGCCCGAACAGCCCCAACGCGTGGAGCCTCAGCCGTTGAGTGGGTGATCATCACGGCCATCATCGCCGGCGTCGCGCTGGGCTTGGCCACGTTGATCAAGACAGTGGTGGAGCAGAAGCAGGGCGAGCTCCAGAACACCCTCGGGGGCGGCAGCACGGACAGCTGACCGGCTACCGCCCATTTCCCACGACGGTCGCGCCGCCCCAAGATTGGGTTCGGGTCAGCGTCCGCCCGGCCATACCGCCGCTCTGCAGGCACCCCACCTGACACGCTTGTCCGCACCGATCTGCCCCTGGCACAGCTTGAAGACCTTGACCGATCCGAACAGGGAACTGTCGGTAGCACAGCCGCCCTGCGGCGCCCGCACCTCGAACGGCTTGCGCGCGTCGACGGGATTGTCGTTGTGCCACACGGCCTTGTAGGCCACGTTGTCCTTCCTGCCGTCGCAGACCTTGATCGTCGATCGATCCACCGGAACGCTCACGCGGCCGTCGCCATAAGCATCGCTCCAGCCTGGCGCGCTGGCCCAGGCCGATCCGACCGTCCCCATAACCAGCGCCCCGGCCAGCAGCGCGACGGACAACCCTGCCCTCGATGCCATGTCTCCCCCGTTGATCCTTGACAGCCATCCCTACTCTAAGTAATCAATCCTGCACTTCAAGCATTCACGTTGGCGTTTCTGACAACCCAAGCGCCCTCTCTTGGCCGCCGTACAGCCGGGCCACTGCGATCGCTCTGATGAGGGACGTGAGGAATGCTGTACGAGCGCGGTAGCCGGGGGTCACCGAATCATGCCGTAGCGGTCGTGCTGTCTCCCGAGCCGCCACTTGCGAGCATTTCGGCGATCCGATGGAGCACCTGATTGAGCTGTTCGGGCGGCAGCGCGAGATCGAGCACATGAGCGGTTACGGTGATGTCCGACTGTGTGATTCGGTACGGCATAGCGGCGGGACCGCCCGCGGCGTATACGAGATGCCCGTCTCGGATGCCCAGTGCGGTGCAGTAGGAGATGAGCTGGAACAAGTGGCTGGTGGGAGGCGGTCCGCCCAGCTCCCGATACTTCGCGTCGATCACGGCCGCCGGGCGCCCTCCACCGTAGGCGACGATGTCAGGCCGGAAGAGCACACTGCCGCCGCGGTCGAGGCGGTGGTGCCCTTGCTGCCCTGCACAGCGCAGGCCGTATGGCTGCAGAAGCTCGGTCAGCCGGGTCGTGAGGAACCGCTCGAAGATCTCGGCTGAGGTTCCCCCCGTAGCACGGACACCTGTGGTGTGGTCACTCGATGGTGTCTGAGGGCAGGTAGAGGCTCTCGAACGTGACGGGGCTGTGCATTCCGATACTGGAATGACGACGGTATGGATTACACCAGCATTCGATCCATTCGAATATGGCGTTGGCGAGCTCTTCGCGGGTTTCCCAGGTCCGGGTATCGAGCAGTTCGAGCTGCATCGTCCCCCAGAACGATTCCATCATGGCATTGTCGTAACAATCGCCGACCGTGCCCATCGAGCCGAGCAGCCCGGCGTCCCGCAGACGCTTTCCAAACGCCCAGGACGTGTACTGCGTGCCGTGGTCGGAATGCAGAATAGTCGATTCCCGGTTCGGATTACGCCTCGCCACGGCCATCGCGAGCGCTCCGACTACCAGATCGGTATCCTGACGCGAATCGATGGACCAGCCGATGATGCGCCGTGAATAGGCGTCCATGACGGCCGCGCAGAACAGCCTTCCCGCGCGGCTGGGATGTTCGGTGATGTCGGTCAGCCACAGCACATCGGGGGCCTCGACGGTGAAGCGGCGCTGCACCAGGTCCTCCTCGGTGGCCTGGTTCACCAGGTTGCGGCGGCCCTTGCGCCGGTA
>NZ_JABBWU010000038.1:2921-45178 GCF_012999525.1 Microbispora sp. H10836 | reverse complement strand
GCCTACTCCCTCCGTGCGAGGAGCATGCGCGCTCCCCGCACCGGGGCCAGCTCGGCCAAGCAGACCGGCGCGGCCGGTAAGGAGGTGGCGGCCTGATGCTCCGCGACCCCTACACCTACGTCACGCTCTCGCTCAGCCCCGGTAACCCGGCCAACGTCGGCATCTCGTTCTACTCGCCTGAGCTGCGGGCCGGTGCCTCGGTGCTGGACTCCGGGCGGCCCTACTTCGCCATCACCAGCCCGAGCGTGGACGTGACGGTCTCGACCACCGCGGCCGGGCCGGTCACCCCCAGGGATGTCGAGATCGCCCGGCAGATCGTCCAGGCCGCCTCGCGCTACCTCGCCGAGTGCGAGCGCCTGATCAACCAGCAGCCGGCCGACTCCGACCAACTCGCCCTTCCCGGCGTCGACGGCTCGGCGGCCTGACACGCAAGCGGGGCCGCTGGAAGCGGGAACTTCCGGCGGCCCCTCGGATCTCCCACGCACGCCAATGCTTGAGAGGACTCCAGCCTAATGCTGAGAAGACTGCCCGGAGACGAGGCACGTAACCTCGTCTCCACCACCCCGGACACGGCCGTCGTCTTCCGCCCGGCCGTCATGCAAACCCCCGCCATCGTCACCATCGTGATCTGGCTGGCCCGCCTCCTGCGCGGGCTCGTCCGGACGCTCTGGCGGCATCCGATCGCCTGCACCACCGCCGTGGCCCCCGTCGTGGTCACCCTCGCCTACGGCTGGCGTATGGCCGTGGTCCTGGCCGGTTTCCTGCCCGCGATGGGCCTGTCATGGGTGCTGCTGGAGCGGGATTCGTTCCTGCGCGTGGTCGGCTGGCCGCTGCTGGCCTGGTGGCGCCTGGTCTGGGTGTACCGGCGGCACTGGCAACCCGTGATGATCGTCTCCGGTCTCGGCCGGCACCTGCGCGGCCGGGACTACCTGCCCCGCCTGGTCAAGGTCCGGTGTACCTCCTGGGCCGACCTGGTCACCGTGAAGATGCTGGGCGGGCAGGCGGTCAAGGACTGGACCGACCGGGCCGACCACCTCGCGCACGGTTTCGGCGCTCGAAGTTGCCGGGTGTCGATCGCGCGGGCTGGTCGGCTCGTGCTGACCCTGCCCCGGCATGACCCCCTCGCCGCGCCGTTGCCGGCCGTGCCCATCCCCGAAGTTGCCTCGGTGGGGCCGGTTGAGATCGGCCGGTGCGAGGACGGCACGCCGTACCGGCTCAAGGTCCACGGCACGCATGTGCTGATCGCGGGCGCGACCGGCGCGGGCAAAGGCTCCTACCTGTGGAGCGCCATCCGCGGTCTCCTCCCCGCGATGCGGGCGGGCCTGGTGCAGGTCTGGGCGCTCGATCCCAAGCGGATGGAGCTGTCCTTCGGCCGGGCACTGTTCGGCACCCGCTACGCCGCCACCCCCGCCGAGTGCGCCGACCTGCTTGAGGCGGCCGTGTCGGTGATGCAGGAGCGGGCCGACCGGTTCGGCGGCAACCAGCGCTCCCACACACCCACGACGGCGGACCCCTTCGTCCTGGTCGTCGTCGACGAGGTCGCCTTCCTGACCGCCTACCAGTCCGACAAGGGCCTCCGCGAGCGGACCAAAGCGGCTCTCGCCACGCTCACCACCCAGGGCCGTGCGGTCGGTGTCGGCGTCATGGCCGCGCTCCAGGACCCGCGCAAGGAGGTCATGAACATCCGCAACCTGTTCCCCGACAAGATCGCGCTCCGGCTGGATGAGTCCGAGCAGGTGGACATGGTCCTCGGTGACGGTGCGCGCGACCGGGGCGCGCTCGCTGATCACATCTCGCCGGTCCCCGAACTCGGCGCGGGCGTCGGCTACGTGCGGCTCGAAACCTCACCAGATCCCGTCCGCGTCCGCGCGGCCTACGTCTCCGATGAGGACATCCGCGCCATGGTCGCCAGCTTCTCGGCTGGCAGGGCGGGGGCGCATGCCCGTGGTTGAAATCTCTCACCTCCTCGATGAGCTCACCTGCGCGGCCTGCGGCACTCGCAACGCGCTGTGGCTCTACCCGGTCCGGGGCGTCATCGAGTGCCGCGAGTGCGGTGAGAAGGCAATCGTGATCGTCGAGCCCTCCGGCGGTGACCAATGACAGTCGCCAATGACAGGGCAACCCCTCGCGCCGTCCGCATGGCTCAACCGCTGGCGCGGGACGTAGTCGAAGAGGTCGCCAAGCAGTACGGGGTGTGCATCCGCCCGGTTCCGCTCCGGCGGCAGGACATCCTCACAGGCCAAACCGACGTCATCGATGTGCCGTGTGGAGCGACGTTGGAGAGCAAGTGCCCGCCGTGCGCGAAGCGGAATCGCCAGTTGCGGCGGGCGCAGTGCCGGGAGGGCTGGCACCTCGACCACGAGCCGGTCAACCTGCCCGATAACGCCGATGAGTATCAGTGTCACCTCGTGGAGTTGCGGGCCGATGCTCAGGCGTGGCGGGATGAGGTCGAGAAGGCCGACGGGGACACCACCGACCTGGACGCCGCGATCGAGGACCTGGACGAGGAGATCAACGCCGCCGGGATGCGCGGCAACGTCCTCGGCCGGACCAGTGGGAAGCGCGCCCGGTCGACCAAGCGGCGGCAGGACGCCCCGGATCTGCCCAAACGGCAGATGACCAAGACCACGCTCGGGCGGACCTTCACCGGCTCGGACGGCAAGACCTACCGGCCCTCAATGTTCGTCACCCTCACCCTGCCGTCGTATGGGCGGGTGTTGGAGGGCGCGCCGCTGGACCCTGACCGGTATGACTACGCGCGCGCGGCCCGCGATGCGCTGCACTTCTCCAAGCTCGTCGATCGGTTCGTGCAGAACCTCCGCCGGGTCGCCGGGTATGACGTGCAGTACTTCGCCACGGTCGAGCCTCAGAAGCGGCTTGCGCCGCACCTGCATATGGCGATCCGCGGCACCCTCCCGCGTGCGGAGCTGCGGCAGATCATCGCGGCCACGTATCACCAGGTGTGGTGGCCCTCGACTGATGACGTGCGGTTCGAGGGTGACCACCTGCCGGTGTGGGAGGACGGGGCCGGCTACCTCGACCCGGCCACGGGGGAAGTCCTGCCGACCTGGGAACAGGCCCTCGACCGACTCGACCAGGACGACGAGGCCGAACCCCTGCACGTGCTCCGCTTCGGCGACCAGCTCGACATTCAGAGCGTGCTCGCCGGAACGCCGGACGCCGACCAGCTGATCCAGTACCTGTCCAAGTACCTGACCAAGTCCCTCGGTGACGCGCTCGGCACCGACGATCCGCGCCGTAAGGCGCACGCCGAACGGCTGCTGGAGGCGCTGCGGTTTGAGCCGTGCTCGCCGACCTGCCCGAACTGGCTGCGGTACGGCGTGCAGCCCAAGGGCGCCAAGCCCGGCATGGCCCCGGGCCGGTGCAAGGGCAAGGCGCACAAGCCCGATCACCTCGGCTACGCGGGGCGGCGTGTCCTGGTGTCAAGGAAGTGGTCCAACAAGACCCTGACCGAGCACAAGCAGGACCGCCGCACGTGGGTCCTGGAAGCGCTCGGCGTGGAAGACGAGCCGGTCGATCCCCACCGCTACGTCTGGCGGCCGGTCAAGCCGGGTGATCCCGACCTGGCCCCGATCGGCGTACGGCTGCTCCGCTCGGTCCACGAACGCCAGCGCTGGCGCAACCACCTCGACCGGCTCCAGGCCGAGGCAGACGGCCAAGACCTTTCGGCAACCGATGGGCAGGCTAGGTGACTGGGGGAGTACCGGTGCAGCGGGACGCCAGCCACGACGGACGCGGGGGTGGGTGGGAGGGATGCGGACAAGGAGGGGCAGGGAAGGCGGCGACTGCAGGAAGTAGGCAGGGAGACAACGCGGCGGTTCAGGAGCGACTGAGGCGGCGTGAGGGGCGCGGGCGGGAACACCTCTCGTCCCTGTCGTCAGAGGCGTTGCGGGCCGTCCGGGAACAGGCTCGCCGTGATGCCCTGGCCTCGACGCCGGAAGATCGCCGCCGCCGGAATCAACAACTCCTCGCGCTGGCTCGCTCGCTCTGGACGGGAAGCGTAGGCGCTGCCTGATGTGCACCGTAGCCCCCGGCTGATCACCGGGGGCCCTCGGCTGCTCACGCAGGAAGGATGCTGATCGAATCGGCGGGGTACATGTGGGGGAGCCACCGGCCACCGTGCGGAAGCGGGTGGATGAGTACCCGCGAAACGTACTTGGCCGCGATGGTCCTCCTGGCCTCGGCAAGGCTCGGCTCGTCGCTCAGCCACGTCCGGATGAGGTCTTCCTTGCTGGTGTCGGCCTGGCGCTGGGTAGTGAGAATCCTCGCCTTCTGGCGCTTGAGTTCGTCGATCTGGTCGCGAATGGCCGACATGATCGCTCCGGCGTCGGCCATCGGGAGGGTACCGGCTGCTGCCTGCTGGCGCGCTTCTCTGATGCGGCCCTCAAGCTGCCTGATCTGCTCCTCTACCTGGTTCCCTTCGTCGGGGTCCTGCTCGTCGTCGGTGCTGGTCTCGTACTCGATCTCGATCCGGTCGAGCACGTAGGCGCTCACCATGTCCTCGATCCACTGCTTGTTGCGGCTGAGCTTGCCGCACCCTCCGCTGCCCTTCAGGCATGAATACTGGGCCGCACGGTTCTGACCGGGGAAGCGAATCCGAAGGGCTGCGCCGCACAGACCGCACCGAATGAGGCCGCTCAAGTGGTACTTGCGTACGCGCTGCTCGGGCTTGGCCTTGATCTTCCTGGCGAGCACGACATTCAGCGCTTCCCAGGTCTCCCGGTCGAGCACTGCGGGCCAATCGCCCTGGCCTATGATCTCGCCCTGATGTGCGACGAGGCCGGCGGCCCTGGGACGTAGCAAGATGCGCCGCACATCGTCACGGAACAACCAGGGCTGTCCATTGGGGCGGGTGAAGCCTTCCCTGTTCCAGTAGTCCATGACGGCCGTGAGACCGCGACCTGCGAGGATCATCTCAGCGGCCTTACGGATGAACTTGCAGGCGACCGGGTCGAGGTGGGTGAGTGCGCCGATGCCCTTGTCTGGGTCGGGGGGAAGGTAGCCGAGTAGGTGGGGGCCTCCGTGGTGGGGAAGGTTCCTCTCTCGGCGCTCCTGGTTCTTGCGGGCTACTCGCTCGGCTATCCGCTCGGCCTCGGCCGCGTCTGCCGCAGCTAGGACACGTCCCACCATGCGGCCGTCTGCGGTGGTCAGATCGACGGTGCCGGACGCGACGGAGAGAAGCCGGACTCGCGTCCGCTCCACAAGACTGATGATCTTTTCGTACTCCAGCGGCCTACGGGTCAACCGTGAGTTGCTGTAATAGACGATCATTTGAATCGCGCCCGACTCTGCGTCGGCAAGAAGCTGCTCGAACTCCGGCCGCTTCTTCCTGCTCCGCGTCGATGCGCCTATGTCGTTGTCGCAGTAGCGGCGCACCTCGGTAGCGCCATGACGGACGGCAAGAGCGATAGTGTCCTTCTCCTGCCGCTTCACGCCGAGCTCAAGCCCTTCGGCGTCGTCCGAGATACGCAAGTAGATGCCCGCGACCACGGGCGGCGCGTCTGGCCGGACATCATCGTTATCCAGTGGCCAGACCTTCATTCCCGTCCCTACGCTGGCCAAATGTCCACCTCCGTCGAATTGGTTATGTGGGTAATATGCTAAACGTCAGCCATCTGACGCATGTGCTGCCGGACGGCAGGATGCTGCTGAACGACGTGTCGTTCCGCGTGGGGGAGGGCGTCAAGGCGGCCCTGGTCGGTCCGAACGGCGCGGGCAAGACGACCCTGCTCCGGATGATCGCGGGCGATCTCCAGCCGGTCGAGGGCACCGTGGCCCATTCGGGCGGTCTCGGGGTGATGCGGCAGTTCGTCGGCAACATCCGGGACGGCCGTACGGTCCAGGACCTGCTGCTCAGCGTCGCGCCCGAGCGCGTCAGAACGTCGGCGGAACGGCTCCACGCCGCCGAGCTCGTGATGATGGAGCGCGACGACGAGAAGACCCAGATGCGGTACGCCCAGGCGATCACCGACTACGGCGACGCCGGGGGCTACGACATCGAGGTGCTCTGGGACGCCTGCGCGATGGCCGCCCTCGGCGCGCCGTACGACCGGGTGAAGTATCGCGAGGTCGCCACGCTGTCCGGCGGCGAGCAGAAGCGGCTGGTGCTGGAGGCGCTGCTGCGCGGCCCCGACCAGGTGCTGCTGCTCGACGAGCCCGACAACTACCTCGACGTGCCCGGCAAGGTGTGGCTGGAGACGGCGCTGCGCGAGACGCCCAAGACCGTGCTGCTGGTCTCCCACGACCGCCAGCTGCTCGCCAACGCCGCCGACCGGATCGTCACGGTCGAGTCCGGCAACGTCTGGATCCACGGCGGCGGCTTCACGACGTACGCCGAGGCGCGGCGGGAGCGCAACGAGCGGCTCGACGAGCTGCGCAGGCGCTGGGACGAGGAGCATGCCAAGCTCAAGCGCCTGGTGGTCATGCTCAAGCAGAAGGCCACCTACAACGACGGCATGGCCCCCGCCTACCACGCCGCCCAGACCCGGCTGCGCCGGTTCGAGGAGGCCGGGCCGCCGGAGGTCGCACCGAAGGACCAGGTCATCAGCATGCGCCTGCGCGGCGGCCGTACGGGCAAGCGGGCGGTGATGTGTGAGGCCCTGGAGCTGATCGGCCTCATGAAGCCCTTCGATCTTGAGGTCTGGTACGGCGAGCGGGTGGCCGTCCTCGGCTCGAACGGCTCCGGCAAGTCGCACTTCCTGCGGCTCCTCGCGGGGGAGGGCGTGCGGCACACCGGGACCGTCAGGCTCGGCGCGCGGGTGGTTTCCGGGCACTTCGCCCAGACCCACGCCCGGCCCGAACTGGCCGGCCGTACGCCCTGCGAGATCGTCATGACCGAGCACGCCCGGCTGAAGAACGAGGCGATGAAGGCGCTGGCCCGCTACGAGCTCGCGGGCCGGGTGGCCGAGCAGCGGTTCGAGACGCTGTCGGGCGGCCAGCAGGCCCGGCTGCAGATCCTGCTGCTCGAACTGTCCGGCGCCACGCTGCTGCTGCTCGACGAGCCGACCGACAACCTCGACCTGGCCAGTGCCGAGGCCCTGCAGCAGGGCCTGGACGCCTTCGACGGCACCGTGCTGGCGGTGACCCACGACCGCTGGTTCGCGGCCGACTTCGACCGCTACCTCGTCTTCGGGTCGGACGGCAGGGTCTACGAGTCGCCCGAGCCCGTCTGGGACGAGACCCGGGTGGTCCGCCCCCGATAGACGGGCGGTAAAGATACCTGCGGGATCGCGCGTGTCCCGGAGGCGGCGTCCCATTCAGGGGTTATGACGGCTAAGTGACGCGACGTTGCCACATGACCGCCGCACTCGTCATCGCCGCGCTGGCGATGGCGTCGTGCGCGAGGAATGACAATCAGGAGGGCCCGCGACCGCTGGCCCTGAAGGAACAGGTGTCCTCGATCGTGCGCTCGGGAGCCGGGTACGCGGTGAGCTGGGCGGGGGTGCTGAGCAACCCCAACCGATGGCATTTCGGGGAGAACGCCGTCGCCGTGGTCACGGCGGTCGACGCCGGCGGCAAGGAGGTCGTGCACCTGGAACAGCCGCTGGACGCGGTGCCGCCCGGCCGTCCGCTGGCCTTCAGCGGCCAGGTCACGGCCACCGCCCAGCCGGTCCGCGTGAAGATCGACTACCGTCCCGCCTCGTGGCGGCCGATCCCGCGCACCCCGTCGGCGTTCCTCAAGTTCCCGATCTCGGATGTCCGCACGGACAAGCTGAAGAACGGGTCCTACCTCGTCACCGGCTACGTGCTGGACCCGTTCCGCAAGCCCGCCAGCGGCCTCGCCGTCACGGCCCTGCTGCGCGACGCCGCGGGCACCCTCGTCGGCGGGGCCACGACGTACGTGGACGACGTGCGGCCGGGCGCCAGGCGCCGGTTCGTCATCACGGTCGAGGGCGTGCGCGGCTCCGTCGGGGCGACCGACGTGCAGGCCACGACCTGGGGCTCGACCGCCAAGACGTACGAGGAGCTGGCCGGGGCCGGGGCCGTCCCGCTGCACACGGTCGCGCCGACGACGGAGCCGTTCGCCAAGGACCGCGGGTATCCGCCGCCCAACGACCGGCGCCAGTGAGCGGCCCACTGCCGATCTTGACGGGAGGGGAGGGTTACCGTAGCGGGATGGCCACCCCCAGGATCGTGCTGTTCGGAGCCACCGGTTTCACCGGCAGGCTCACCGCCGAGGCGCTCGTCGCGCGCGGGGCCCGGCCGCTGCTCGCAGGCCGGGACCAGACGCGGCTGACCGCCCTCGCCGACTCGCTGGGCGGCGACCTGCCCATCGCGGTCGCCGACGTGGGCCGCCCCGAGTCCGTACGCCGGATCGTCGCGCGCGGCGACGTGCTGATCTCGACGGTCGGCCCGTTCGTCCGGTGGGGAGAGGCCGCGGTCGCCGCCGCGACGGAGGCGGGCGCGGTCTACCTCGACACCACCGGAGAGCCCACCTTCATCAAGCGGATCTTCCAGCGGTACGGCCCCGCCGCGGCGGCCAGGGGCGCCGCCCTGATCACTGCCTTCGGGTACGACTACGTGCCCGGCAACCTCGCCGCGGCCCTGGCCCTGGGCAAGGCCGGGCCGGGGGCCGTCCGGGTGGACGTCGGCTATTTCGTGGAGGGCGGCATGGCCCGTCGCGCCAGCGCGGGGACCCGCGCCTCGGCGCTGGGAATGATCCTCGAACCGATGTACGGCTTCCGCGAGGGCCGCATCGTCCCCGAGCACGGCCGCACCCGCAGGTTCGTCGTGGACGGCCGTGTCCGGCACGGCCTGTCCATCGGCGCCTCCGAGCACTTCACATTGCCGCCCGCGCACGCCGGTCTGCGTGAGGTGAACGTCTACCTCGGCTGGCTGGGCGGGTTGACCAGGGTCGCGGGCGTGCTGGCCAGGGCGACCCCCGTCATCGGCGCGGTGCCCGGGGTCCGGCGGGCGACCGAGGCGCTCGCCGACCGGGTGCTGCGTACGGGCGGGGGCGGCGGGCCGGCCGGGACGGGTGTGTCGTCGCGCATCGTGGCCGAGGCGTACGACGCGGAAGGCCGCCGCCTGGCCGCCGTCCACGTCGCCGGCGGCGATCCGTACGAGTTCACGGCCGGGGTGCTGGCCTGGGGGGCGGCGATGGCGCTCGCGGAGGGCGTGCACGGCACCGGCGCTCTGGGGCCCGTGGACGCCTTCGGCCTGGAGAACCTCATTCGCGGGTGCGCCGAGGCGGGAATGACCGTACGGGAGTGATGGCGTCCGGTCGGTTGACCGGATTTATCGTGATTGATTGCGCAATAAGACGGCGAGTCGCGGCAGTTCGTCTGGCTGGCGGAGCGTAAAAGTCCTCCGTGTAGTTACGCGACTTCGCCTGAATGGGTGGAGCGGGGAGTTACCGAGCATTTACGCTCCGTTATATGAATGATGGCGTCCTGGTCGAGGCGTTGCGAGCCCGGGATCCGGGAGCGCTGGCCGCCCTTTACGACACATACGCGGAGAGCCTTTACCGGTACTGCCGCACGTTGCTGGCCGGGCCCGACGCCGCCCAGGTCGCGCTGCGCGACACGCTGATCGCCGCGGAGGCCCTCGTCGGCTCGCTGGCCGATCCGCACAGGTTCCGTCCCTGGCTGTACGCCCTGGCCCGGGGCGAGTGCATGCGCCGCCGCACGCCCGGGCCGGAGGACGGGCCCGGCACCGGGCCGGTCCCCGTCGCCACCCTGCCCTTCCCCGGTATCGCGGCCGACGGCGCCACAGCCGAAGGGACCGACCTGCGCATCGTCGCCGCCGGCGCCGTGGGGGCGCTGTCCCCCGAGGACCGGGAGGTGCTCGAACTCGCGGCCAGGCACGGGATGACCGGCCAGGACCTGGCCGCCGTGCTCGGCACGGGCGAGCGGTACGCCGAAGGGCTCCTCGACGCGGCCACCGAACGCCTGCGTGAGACGGTGACCGCCGAGATCCTGGCCAGGCGCGCCACCCACGATTGCGAGCGGGCGTCCGCCATCCTCGAGGGGTTCACGGGAGAACTCACCCCGCAGACGCGGGCCCAGCTGATCCGGCACCTCGCGCGGTGCGAGATCTGCGGACGTCAGCGTGTCCGGCAGATCTCCGCGGCCAAGGTGTTCGGCCTGCTCCCCCAGGTCGCCCTGCCCGAGACGCTGCGGGTGCGGGTGCTCAGCAGCTTCATCGATCCCGAGCTCGTTCCCTACCGGCGGTACGTCGCCAAGCGCGTGGGCAAGCTGAACGCCGCGGGCTACCCGAGGGCCGGCCGCCGCGAGGGCAGGCTGGCACAGGCCGTGGCCGGCGCCGTGGCCGCCCTGGCGGCGGCGGCGACGATCGCGCTCGTGTTCGCCCAGTTCGCCGGGGACCTGCGCGAGCAGGCCGCCGACACGATCGCCCCGCACCGGCTCCCCACGGCGGAGGCCCCGGTCAGCCCGCCCGCCGCGTCACGCGAGGGGTCCGACGACGCGGCCGAAGGGGCCGCGGGGCGCTCGCCCGCGCCCCCGGTCTCCCGGGATCTGGCCGAGCCCGTCGTACCCGTCGCGCCCGTGGAGCCGGTGGCCCTGCCGCGCCCGGCGCCCCTGCCCCCACCCGCGCCGCCCTCGGCCGTACGGCCGCATCGTCCCGCGCCGCCGGTGCGACCGCCAGTGCGACCGACGGTGAGACCATCCGTGCGCCCCACTGGCGCGCCGTCCGCCACCGTGCCGAGTCCGGGGGCTTCGCCGTCCGGCCCGACACCCGTGCCCACCATCACGCCGGGCACCCCCGGCACGGAGCCCAGCCCCGGTGGCTCAGGCTCCGATGGGCAGGGCTCCGATGGGCAGGGCTCCGATGGGCAGGGCTCCGGCGGTCCCGGCTCGGGCCGGCCGAGGGGCGGGCCGCCGCCGGCGCACTGGCCGGGACACCGTCCGCCCTGGCGCGACCACCAGCACCACCCCCGTCCCCACCGGGAGTGCCCGCCGACTCCCGAGCCCTCCCACGGGCCCTCCGGCGACCATGGCGGACCCCCGGCCGTTCCGCCCGTGCGCGGAGGACACGGCAGCGGACACGGCGGCAGGTACGAGGCCCGGGGCGCCGGAGGCGGCGCCCGGCCCCTCCCCGGGCCGTGGCCCGCCCGGTACGGCGGCGCCGCCCACGAGCGCCCGGGACGCGCAGAACCCGACCGCGGTGGGTCCGGCAGGGACGGCTCGCACCGTGACGGCCCGGGTCCCGGGCGGGACGGCGCTCCGCCGGGCGTACGCGCGACCCGGGAAAGCGCCCCGAAAGACACCGAGCGTCGTGGCGCGGCCGGCGGCCCCGCGGCGGGGAGCTCCGGGGGGCCCGGACGTCCCGGCGGATCCGGAGACGGGCACGGTCCCGGCGGCGGCTCGGCCCCGGCCGACCCGAAGACCACATAGAGGCTTATTCCGGACACCGGCCCACATCTTTCCCTGCCTTATCGGGACGACCCACCGCATAGGTGGATTACTGGGCGTGACTTAGATGTGTACGGAGAGTAGTCGCCGGGAAGTGAGGGGAGTGGAGCAAGGAAGGGGAAGTAATGCCACTCCTCAGAGCATCGGGGCTGGTCGCCGGGCTCGGGTCAAGTCTCGTCCTGACCTTGGGGGCGCCGGCCGGAGCCGATCCGAAGCCGTCGGCCAAGGACGTCGCCAAGGCGCGGCAGCAGGTGCAGGAGCGCGTACGGGAACTGGGCAGGGCCGAGGCCGATCTCGCGGTCGCGCAGGCCGGCAAGGAGACGCTGAACGCCGAGGCCGAGCGGCTCGTGGAGGCCTACAACGGGGAGCTCGTCCAGCTCGAGCAGGCGCGTTCCGCGTACGAGCAGTCGGCGCGGCGGGTCCGCCAGGCGGCCGGCCAGGTCGACCGGCTGCGCGGCGAGGTGGCGGCGAGGGTGGCCGAAGCGTACGGCGGGCTGCGGCTGTCGCCGTCCACCGCGGCGATGCTCGGCGGTCTGAACGACATGCGCGGCTTCCTGCGAAGAGCCAGCGTGCTGACGCAGCTGGGCGACGAACAGGTCGCCACGCTGCAACGCCTGGAAGACGCGCAACAGGTCTTCGAGATCCTCCGAGAACAGGCGGCCCGCGCCTACTCCGAGCAGTCGCGCAGCGCCGACGAGGTGCGGCAGGCGAAGGACGCGGCACAGCGGGCCGTCGAGGAACAGCTCGAACAGACCCAACGCATCGAGCAGGAGAAAACGGAGATCTCCAAACGGCTGGAGGTCGCCCGTGAGCGCGTGGACGAGCTGAAACAGGCCAGGACCAAGGCACGGCAGGCCGCCAGGAGGGTGTCCCTCCCCGCGAGCAGAAGCCTGGCGGTGCCGGCGTGGACGGGTCGACTCGGGTCGGGGCCCGGCGAGCAGGCCGCCCAGTGGGCGCTCAAACAGATCGGCAAGCCGTACGTGTGGGCCGCCGCGGGCCCGTCGGGGTTCGACTGCTCGGGGCTGACGATGCGGGCCTGGCAGCGGGCCGGGGTGTCACTCGATCACTGGACCGGCACGCAGTGGACCTCGGGACGGCACGTCCCCCTCAAGGAACTGCGCACCGGCGACCTCATCTTCTACGGCCAGTTGAGCCGTAATCCCGGCTCCATCCATCATGTGGGCATCTACATCGGGCGCGGCATGATGGTCCACGCCCCCCAGACGGGGGACGTGGTGCGCATCTCGCCCATCTGGCGCCACGATCTCGTCGGCGCCACCCGGCCCGGCTGATCAGTGCTCCTGGTGCTCGGTCTCCTGGAACCGCGCGATGCTGGCGAGGATCTCGGCCTCGGCCTCGACGCGCCCGACCCAGTTGGCGCCCTCGACGGACTTGCCGGGCTCCAGGTCCTTGTAGACCTCGAAGAAGTGCTGGATCTCCAGCCGGTCGAACTCGGCGACGTGGTGGATGTCGCGGATGTGCTCCATCCGCGGATCGGTCGCCGGGACGCACAGGACCTTGTCGTCGCCGCCCTTCTCGTCGGTCATCCGGAACATCCCGACAGCGCGGCAGCTGATCAGGCAGCCGGGGAAGGTCGGCTCCTGGAGCAGCACGAGCGCGTCGAGCGGGTCGCCGTCCTCGCCGAGGGTGTTCTCGATGAACCCGTAGTCGGCGGGGTACTGGGTCGAGGTGAAAAGCAGGCGATCCAGACGTATGCGGCCGGTCTTGTGGTCAACCTCGTACTTGTTCCGTTGTCCCTTGGGAATCTCAACGACAACGTCGAACTCCACTCGTTCCTCCGCATGAGTCCCCGGTCTCCCGGGTGGGCGTTAATGTCTCGTAGGCGTGGTCAGGGTCGGCGCGAAATGAGGGCGTAGTGGTGCGACGTGAGCGGTGGATGGTGGTGGCCACCCTCGCCCTGCTGCAGATCTTCGTCGTCCTCGCGGGTACTTATTTGGTCACCCATGACGCCGACAGGACCCCGGCTCCGGTCGCGTCTCCGAAGCCGACCCCGATCCCCCTGGTGACCGCGGGTCCGGTTCTGGCCGCGGCGGGGGACGGGGCTCTCCCCGCCAAGGGTACTTTGACCACCCGGCTCGCCGCTGCGATGGGTGACCCCGCACTGGGCGGCAGCGTGGCCGGGATCGTGCTCGACGCCGTCACGGGAGAACCTATATACGACGGCCGCTCGGGCACCGCCATCACCCCGGCCTCGACCACCAAGGTGGTCACCGCGCTGACGGTGCTGGCCACGGTGGGGCCGGACGCCCGCCTGGCCACGCGGGTCGTGCGGGGGACCTCCGCCACGTCGATCGTCCTGGTCGGCGGCGGCGACCCGACCCTGGCCGGCCCGGCCACCAGCGCCGCGGAGCAGAAGAGGATCTACCCGAGGCCCGCGTCGCTCGCCCGGCTCGCATCGACCACGGCCAAGGCGCTCAAGGCGGCGAAACTCGCCTCGGTGGACCTGTCGTACGACGCCTCGCTGTTCGCCGGGCCGCGGACGGCGCCGGGCTGGAAGCCGACGTACATCCCGGAGGGCAGCGTCGCCCCCGTGGCCGCGCTCATGATGGACGAGGGCCGGGCACGCAACGGCGCACGCTATCCGGACCCGGCACGGGCCACCGCCGACGCGTTCGCCTTGCTGCTCAGGAAGAACGGCATCAAGGTGGGCAAGAATGTCGACTCGGCCAGGGCGGCGCCCACCGCCCAGGAACTGGCCCGGGTCGAGTCCGGCCCGGTCTACGCGCTCGTCGAGCGGATGCTCACGCACAGTGACAACGACCTCGCCGAGGCGCTCGCCCGCCATGCGGCCGTCAAGGAAGGTCTCCCGCACACCTTCGAGGGCGTGCCCGCGGCGGTCCGGCGCGTGCTCACCCGCCTCGGCGTGACCGACGGCGTGGAGGTCCACGACGGCAGCGGGCTCTCCACGAAGAACCGGATCACGCCGACCGCCCTCGCCCGCATCCTGGCCGTGGCGGCGTCCTCCGCCCATCCGGAGCTGCACTCGCTGATCAGCGGCCTGCCGGTCGCGGGATTCACCGGGACTCTGCACAACCGCTATGAGAAGTCCGATTCGAGGGCGGGCGCCGGATTGGTGCGCGCGAAGACGGGCACTTTGAACGGGGTGAACACCCTGGCAGGCATCGCGTACACCTCTGACGGCCGGTTGCTGACCTTCGCGTTCATGGCCGACCAGGTGGCCAACCCGCCGGAGGCGATCGCCGCGCTCGACAAGATGGCCACGATCGTCTCCCAAAGCTGACCGTCCCCCTCGCGGCTGCATGCGCGGCGAGAAGGCGAAGAACGTACGGTGGTGGGTATGCAGGTGATCGACTGGGATCTGGCCGTCTCGACCGGGGTGCGCCTCGTGCGCCCCGGCCCTCAGGTGAGCCGCGAGGAGGCCAGGCAGGCGGTCCTCGAACTGCGGCGGCTGTCGCGGGACGCCGAGGGGCACGTGCGGGAGTTCACCCGCATCGACTCGGCGCCGCCGGAGGCGGCGACCGTGGTCGACCGCCCCGGGTGGATCCGCGCGAACGTGGACGGCTTCCGGGTGGTGCTGGAGCCGCTGACGCAGAAGATGTCGAACGTGCCGGCGGTCGTCGGCGCGGTGGGCTCGCGCATCACCGGGCTCGAGGTCGGCGCGGTGCTGGCCTTCCTCGCCTCGCGGGTGCTCGGGCAGTACGAACTGTTCCTCCCGCCCGACCCCTCGGGCAACGCCCCGACCGGGCGGTTGACGCTGGTGGCGCCCAACATCGTGCACGCCGAGCGCGAGCTGGGGGTCGATCCCCGTGACTTCCGCCTGTGGGTGTGCCTGCACGAGGAGACCCACCGGGTGCAGTTCACCGGCGTTCCCTGGCTGCGGGAGTACGTCCGCGGCCAGATGACCGATTTCCTCCTCGCGTCCGAGATGGACCTGGCGACCCTGCTGGAGCGCCTGCGCGCCGCCTCAGACGCGGTGGCCGACGCCTTCAGGGGCGGCGAGGGCAACCTCATCGAGGCCATCCAGACGCCCGAGCAGAAGGCCGTGCTCGACCGGGTGACGGCCGTGATGACGCTCGTGGAGGGGCACGGCGACTACGTCATGGACGCGGTGGGCCCGTCCGTCGTGCCGTCGGTGGCCGAGATCCGGGCCAAGTTCCAGCGCCGCCGCGAGGGCGGCTCGCGCTTCGACCAGCTCGTCCGCCGGCTGCTCGGCATCGAGCTCAAGATGAAGCAGTACGCCGAGGGCTCTCATTTCGTGCGCACCGTCGTGGACGAGGCCGGCATGGAGTCGTTCAACAAGGTGTGGACCTCGCCGGAGACCCTGCCCGACCGCCGGGAGATCGCCGACCCACACGCCTGGATGTCCCGCGTCCTCACCTCCACCTGACCACCTCCACCATCGTGATCTTGTAGTTTGTCGCAGAGACCCCATCTGACCTGCGTCGCATCCCTCCGTGATCATGTAATAAATCGGACACCTCTGGGCTGACCTGGGCGGACGTCTCTCGTGATCACGCAGCGGCCGGGCCGGGGCGTTACCCGGCCCGCGAGCGGCACCGCCAGAATGGCCGCATGGGCCCGCATCCCGCCGTCGCCGACGTCCGCCGTGCCGTACGGCTCTCGCTCGCGGACCTCGCCGTCCCGCGAGACGTGGTGGAGCCGCCGCTCGTTCTCGTGGCCTGCAGCGGCGGCGCCGACTCGCTGGCGCTGGCGGCGGCCACCGGTTTCGCGGCCCCGCGCCTCGGCCTGCGCGCCGGGCTGCTGACCGTCGACCACGGCCTGCAGGAGGGCTCGGCCGGGCGGGCCCGCGACGTCGTACGGCTCGCGCACTCGCTCGGTCTCGACCCGGCCGAGGCGCTGACCGTCACGGTCGGCACGGCCGGGGGCCCCGAGGCCGCGGCGAGGGAGGCCCGCTACGCCGCGCTGTCCGCCGCGGCCGGCCGGCTGGGCGCCGCCGCGGTCCTGCTCGGCCACACCCGCGACGACCAGGCGGAGACCGTGCTGCTGCGCCTGGCCCGGGGCAGCGGCTCGCGGTCGCTGTCCGGCATGGCGGAGGTCACCGGGATCTACCGGCGCCCCCTGCTGGGGCTCGGCCGCGAGCGGACCAGGCAGGCGTGCGACGCCCTCGGCCTGCGGCCCTGGGACGACCCGCACAACGACGATCCGGCGTACACAAGGGTCCGGGTGCGGCGCGACGCCCTTCCGGCGCTGGAGGCAGCGCTGGGGCCGGGGATCGCCGAGGCGCTGGCGCGTACGGCGCGGCTGTGCCGGGACGACGCCGACGCCCTGGACGAGTGGGCGGACAGCGTCCACGCCAAGTCGCGGGGCCCCCGCGGGGAACTGGACGTGTCCGTCCTGGCCGGCGTGCCGGGGGCGGTGCGGCGGCGGGTCATCCGGCGGGCGGCCGTCGAGGCCGGGGCGCACGCCGCCGCGCTCGCGGCGGTGCACATCGAGGCGGTCGAGCGGCTGGTGACCGGCTGGCACGGGCAGAAGGGGGTGGACCTACCCGGGGGGGTAGGGGTGGTCAGGCGCTGTGGCACCCTTGTGTTCGCCGTGGACAACCTCTCGCTCGCGTAAGGAAAACCCCAGGTGGACGCAGCCGACATGGGCAAGGATCTCTCCAGAGTCCTCATCTCCGAGCAGGAGCTGCAGGAGAAGATCAAGGAACTGGCGGGCCAGATCGACGCCGACTACGCCGGCAGGGAACTGTTGATCGTCGGCGTGCTCAAGGGGGCGGTCATGGTCATGGCCGACCTCGCCCGCGCGCTGCACGTGCCCGTGCAGATGGACTGGATGGCCGTCTCCTCGTACGGCGCCGGGACCAAGTCGTCCGGTGTCGTGCGGGTGCTGAAGGACCTCGACACCGACATCGCCGGCCGGCACGTGCTCGTGGTCGAGGACATCATCGACTCCGGGCTGACGCTCTCGTGGCTCATGAACAACCTGAAGTCGCGCAACCCGGCGTCGGTGGAGATCTGCACCCTGCTGCGCAAGCCGGACGCGGTGAAGGTGGAGTTGGACGTCCGTTACGTAGGTTTTGACATCCCCAACGAGTTCGTCATCGGGTTCGGCCTCGATTACGCGGAGCGCTATCGCAACCTGCCGTTCATCGGGACTCTTGCGCCTCATGTGTACGGAGGGGAGTAAGCCCTTAGCGAAGTGACCCTCGGATCGTGCGTTATTGGGCGCCAGGTCGGGGAACACGGGGTTGGCTGACGTACGTTGGAAAGGCAAAGCCGGAGCCGCTCGGGCAGTTACCCGACGCGGCTGCCGGGTGTACCTTCGGATATCCGTGGGAGGCCGCTGAGGCCGGCCCGCGGTAGCCAGAAGGAGCGGTAAGGGATGCCGCGACCCCGGGTTCTCCCGGGGCAGGCCTTGGTCAGGAAGGGACGGGCCCGCCGGGGTTCCGCAACGGATGGATCTCAAGCGATTTACACGTGGCCCACTGCTGTGGATCCTGGGCATCGTATTGCTTCTCCTGCTCGTCACCACGATGTTCGGCGGAGACGGCAACTACGCCACCGCTGACACCTCGACGGTCGTCCAGCAGATCCAGCAGGGCAATGTCAAGAGCGCGACCGTGGTCGACAAGGACCAGCGCGTCGAGCTGACGCTGAACAAGCCCATCGAGGTCGCGGGCAAGACGACCGACCGCATCCAGGCGCCCTGGGTCGAGGGTCAGGGCGTCCAGCTCGCGCAGGCGCTCGACCAGGCCAAGCCCAGCCAGGGCTGGACGGTCGAGGTGCCGAAGCAGAACTTCCTCGTGAGCCTGCTGGTCAGCTTCCTGCCGATCATCATCGTCGTCCTGCTCTTCCTGTTCATCATGAACCAGATGCAGGGCGGCGGCTCCCGGGTCATGAACTTCGGCAAGTCGCGGGCCAAGCTGATCACCAAGGACACCCCGAAGACCACCTTCGCCGACGTGGCGGGGGCCGACGAGGCCATCGAGGAGCTCCAGGAGATCAAGGAGTTCCTCCAGGCGCCGGCCAAGTTCCAGGCCATCGGTGCGAAGATCCCCAAGGGCGTGCTGCTGTACGGCCCGCCCGGCACCGGCAAGACCCTGCTCGCGCGCGCCGTCGCGGGTGAGGCGGGCGTGCCGTTCTACTCGATCTCCGGTTCCGACTTCGTCGAGATGTTCGTCGGCGTCGGCGCCTCCCGCGTCCGCGACCTGTTCGAGCAGGCCAAGGCGAACGCCCCGGCGATCATCTTCATCGACGAGATCGACGCCGTCGGCCGGCACCGCGGCGCGGGCCTCGGCGGCGGCCACGACGAGCGTGAGCAGACGCTGAACCAGCTCCTCGTCGAGATGGACGGCTTCGACGTCAAGGGCGGCGTTATCCTCATCGCCGCGACCAACCGGCCCGACATCCTCGACCCCGCCCTGCTGCGTCCCGGCCGCTTCGACCGTCAGGTCGTCATCGACCGGCCCGACCTGGAGGGCCGCAAGGGCATCCTGCGCGTCCACGGGCGCGGCAAGCCGTTCGCCTCGGACGTCGACCTCGACGTGATCGCCCGCAGGACCCCCGGCTTCACCGGCGCCGACCTCGCCAACGTGATCAACGAGGCGGCCCTGCTGACCGCCCGCATGGATCAGAAGCTCATCACGATGTCGACTCTGGAGGAGTCGATCGACCGCGTGATGGCCGGTCCCGAGCGCAAGTCCCGGGTCATGTCGGACCAGGAGAAGAAGATCATCGCCTACCACGAGGGCGGGCACGCCCTGGTGGCCCACGCGCTGCCCAACTCCGACCCGGTCCACAAGATCACGATCCTGTCCCGCGGCCGCGCCCTCGGCTACACGATGACGCTGCCGATGGAGGACAAGTTCCTGGCGACCCGGTCCGAGATGATGGACCAGCTCGCCATGCTGCTCGGCGGCCGCACCGCGGAGGAGCTCGTCTTCCACGAGCCCACCACCGGCGCGTCCAACGACATCGAGAAGGCGACCTCGATCGCCCGCCGCATGGTCACCGAGTACGGCATGAGCGAGCGGCTCGGCGCCCGCAAGTTCGGCAGCGGCAACGGCGAGGTCTTCCTCGGCCGTGAGATGGGCCACGAGCGCGACTACTCCGAGCAGATCGCCTCGGCGATCGACGAGGAGGTCCGCCGCCTCATCGAGAGCGCGCACGACCAGGCGTGGGAGATCCTCGTCCAGTACCGCGACGTGCTCGACAACCTCGTGCTCGAACTCATGGAGAAGGAGACGCTCTCCCGGGAGCAGGTCCTCGAGATCTTCTCGCCCATCGTGACGAGGGAGAAGCGGCCCTCCTACGCCGGATACGGCAAGCGCCTGCCGTCCGACCGTCCTCCGGTCATCACCCCCAAGGAGCGCGCCAACGGCAACGGCCAGGCGCTGCCCGCCGGCGGCTCCGGCTCGACGCCGTGGGCCAACGACCAGTCGGCGCAGCGGGACGAGGCCTGAGCATGGCCGAACCCATGGTGGGGCCGCCCCCCGGCTTCGACCACGACCGGATCGAGAAGGCGGTCCGGGAGATCCTGTTCGCGATCGGGGAGGACCCCGATCGCGACGGGCTCCGGGACACCCCCGCCCGGGTGGCCAGGGCGCTCGCCGAGCAGTTCGCCGGGCTCGGTCAGCGCCCCGAGGACGCGCTGACCACGATGTTCGACGCGGACCACGACGAGATGGTGCTCGTCAAGGACATCGAGGTGATGTCCACCTGCGAGCACCATCTGCTCCCGTTCCACGGCGTGGCCCACATCGGCTACACCCCGAACGAGAAGGGGCGCATCACCGGCCTGTCCAAGCTGGCCAGGCTGGTGGACGTCTACGCCCGCCGGCCGCAGGTCCAGGAGCGGATGACCTCCCAGATCGCCGACGGCCTGATGAAGGTCCTCGAACCTCGGGGAGTGATCGTGGTGATCGAGGCCGAGCACATGTGCATGACCATGCGCGGCGTGCGCAAACCCGGCGCCAAGACGCTCACCTCGGCCGTCCGCGGCGACTTCCGCACCTGTGAGGCGACCCGGGCCGAGGCCATGTCGCTGATCCTGCGCGGCTGAGCGCGGGCGAGGGCCGGTTGGGACGGCGCTCCTGCCCGACGGGCACCATGCCTCATGGCACTAGTCTTGACCCCATGACCGCAGCGAGTGTGCCCGGTATGCCCGAGTCTGGGCGCTGTCTGGTCATGGGCGTGGTCAACGTGACCCCCGACTCGTTCTCCGACGGCGGGCAGTGGTTCGACGCCGACATCGCGATCCGGCACGGCCTCGAGCTGGTGGCCGAGGGCGCCGACATCGTGGACGTGGGCGGCGAGTCCACCCGTCCGGGTGCGGCCCGCGTCTCCCTGGAGGAGGAGCTCCGCCGCGTCGAACCGGTGATCCGCGCGCTCAGCCAGGAAGGCGTGACCGTCAGCGTCGACACCATGCGCGCGGAGGTGGCCGAGGCGGCCGTCGAGGCCGGGGCGAAGCTCGTCAACGACGTGAGCGGCGGGCTGGCCGACCCCGCCATGCCGCGGGTGGTGGCCGCGACCGGTGTGCCGTACGTCGTGATGCACTGGCGCGGGCACAGCCGTGACATGGAGAGCCGGGCCATCTACGGCGACGTCGTGACCGAGGTGGCGGAGGAACTGCGCAAGCGGGTCGACTCCGTGCTGGCCGAGGGTGTGCGGGAGGAGCAGATCGTGCTCGACCCCGGCCTCGGGTTCTCCAAGAACGCCGAGCACAACTGGGCCCTGCTGGCCGGCATCGGCGAGCTGAACCGCCTCGGCCGTCCGTTGCTGATCGGAGCGTCGCGCAAACGCTTCCTCGGCCGCCTCCTGGCGGGGCCGGACGGCGAGCCCAGGCCCTTCGACGGCAGCGACGACGCCACGCTCGCCGTCACCGCGCTCGCGGCGCGGGCCGGTGCCTGGTGCGTGCGGGTGCACCGGGTGCGGGCGAACGCGGATGCGGTGCGTGTGGCCGCGGTCTGGCGGGCAGCAGGCGTACGACACGCTGACGAGGGCCGGTGACGAGATGCCGACAGGGACGCCGATGAAGGACATCGAGGAGCTCAACCAGGCGTTCTACAACGCCATCGAGAGCGGCGACCTCGACACGATGTCGGAGATCTGGATCGAGGACGTCCCGGGACGTCCGGCCATGTGCGTCCATCCCGGCTGGCCGATGCTGACCGGGCGGTCGGAGGTGCTCCGCTCGTGGGCGCTCATCATGGCCAACACGCCGTACATCCAGTTCGTGCTGACCGACGTGCAGACGACCGTGCTCGGCGACGTCGCCGTGGTCACCTGCGCGGAGAACATCCTGACGGCCGCCGACACCGACGAGCCGGGCTTCGCGGCCGGCCGGGTCGTCGCGTCCAGCACCTACGTGCGCACCGGGACCGGGTGGCGGCTGTGGCTCTACCACGGCTCACCGGTCCTGCAGAGCGACGACGAGGACGAGGAGGAGCAGGAGCCTTGACGGCACGGCCGACGACCAGTCGTGACACGGTTCGGTTGACGGGCCTGCGGGCCCGCGGCAGGCACGGCTGCCTGCCCGCCGAGCGAGAGCTGGGCCAGGAGTTCGTGGTCGACGTGGCCCTGCGCTTCGACACCGCCCCGGCGGCGGCGGCCGACGACCTGACCCTCACGGTCGACTACGGGGCACTGGCGGGGGCGCTCGTCCGCATCGTGGAGGGCGAGCCGGTCAACCTCATCGAGACGCTCGCCGAGCGGCTGGCGGCGGCCTGCCTGGGCCACCAGTTGGTCGAGGAGGTGGAGGTCAGCGTGCACAAACCGGCGGCGCCCATCCCGCTGCCGTTCGACGACGTGGTGGTGACGATCAGAAGGGGGCGCGCATGAGGGTCGTGATCGCGCTCGGCAGCAATCTCGGCCGCCGTATCGACAACCTCCAGGGGGCCCTCGACTCGCTGTTCGACGCCCCTGGGCTCACGTTCGTGGCGGTGTCGCCGGTCTACGAGACCGATCCGGTCGGCGGTCCCGAGCAGGGCCCGTACCTGAACGCGGTGGTGGTCGCCGAGAGCATGCTCGACCCCCGCACGCTGCTCGACCGCGCGCAGAGCGTCGAGACCGCCTTCGGCCGCGAGCGCAAGGAGCGGTGGGGCCCGAGGACGCTCGACGTGGACCTCATCGCGGTCGGCAACCTGATGTCCGACGACCCCGAGCTCACGCTCCCGCACCCCCGGGCGCACGAGCGGGCGTTCGTCCTGGTCCCGTGGGCACAGGCCGATCCGGGGGCGGTGCTGCCCGGGCGCGGCTCGGTCGCGGCCCTGCTGGCCGACACGGACCAGAGCGGGGTACGGCTGCGCACCGACCTCGTGCTCGAACCCCCGGTCTGATCGACGAGGAGTCCCCGCGTGAAGCCCAGCAATCCCGGCGTGCTCGTCGGTCTGGTGGTCGTGTTCGCCCTGCTCACCTGGGGGCTGCTGCGGCAGTTCTACTCCATGTTGCCGACCCTGCCATGGACCGCGATCCCCACGACGCTGCTGCTGGCCGTCGGCGAGGTGTACACGGGCTGGCTGACCCGGGCGAGGATCCTGCGCCACCCCGGCACCAAGCCCGTCGAGCCGCTCGCCGTCGCCCGTCTGGCGGCGCTGGCCAAGGCCACGGCGTACGCGGGGGCGGCGTTCGGCGGCGTCTTCGCCGGGTTCGTGCTGCGTGTGCTGGACCTGCTCGACCTGGACAAGCCCCGGCAGGACGCGTTCGTCGGAGGCGGGTCGTTCGTGGCCTGCGTGATCCTGGTCTGTGCGGCGCTGTTCCTCGAACACTGCTGCCGGGTGCCCGGCAAGCCCTCCGGGGAGACCTGATCGGCTACTTGTCGATGTCTCCCACCACGAAGAACATCGAGCCGAGGATCGCGATCATGTCGGCGACCAGGTTGCCCGGCAGGATCTCCCGCAGCACCTGGATGTTGTTGTAGGAGGCGCTGCGCAGCTTGAGCCGCCACGGCGTCTTCTCGCCGCGTGACACGAGGTAGTAGCCGTTCAGGCCGAGCGGGTTCTCCGTCCAGGCGTACGTGTGACCTTCGGGCGCCTTCAGCACCTTCGGCAGCCGCTGGTTGATCGGCCCGGGCGGCAGGTGCCGCAGGCGCTCGGCGCAGGCGTCGGCCAGGTCGAGAGAGACCTTGACCTGTTCGAGCAGCACCTGGAACCGGGCCTGGCAGTCCCCGGCCGACCGGGTCACGACCTTCACGGGCAGCTCGCCGTACGCGAGGTAGGGCTCGTCGCGCCGCAGGTCGAAGTCGACGCCCGAGGCTCGCGCGATCGGGCCGCTCACGCCGTACTGCATGATCGTCTCGCGGTCGAGCACGCCGACGCCGCGGGTGCGGGCCAGGAAGATCTCGTTGCCGGCGATCAGTTCCTCGATGTCGGGCAGCCGCCGGCGCACGGCCGCGACGGCGGCGGTGACGCGGTCGAGCCAGCCCAGGGGCAGCTCCTCCTTCAGGCCGCCCACCCGGTTGAACATGTAGTGCATGCGGCCGCCGGAGATCTCCTCCATGACGTGCTGCAGGGTCTCCCGCTCGCGGAAGGCGTAGAAGACCGGGGTGATCGCGCCGAGCTCCAGGGGATAGCTGCCGAGGAACATCAGATGGCTGAGCACGCGGTTGAGCTCGGCCAGCAGCGTCCTGGCCCACACCGCCCTGGGCGGCGGCTGCATGCCCAGCATGCGCTCGACCGCGAGCACCACGCCCAGTTCGTTGGCGAACGCCGACAGCCAGTCGTGCCGGTTGGCCAGCACGATGATCTGCCGGTAGTCGCGCACCTCGAACAGCTTCTCCGCGCCGCGGTGCATGTAGCCGACGATCGGCTCGGCGGCCGTGATGCGCTCGCCGTCGAGGACGAGCCGCAGCCGCAGCACGCCGTGGGTGGACGGGTGCTGCGGGCCGATGTTGAGGATCATGTCCTCGGTGGCCAGCTCCCTCGCCTGCACGGCGTCGGCTCCCGCGCCGAGCCCCACGATGCGTTCGGTGCGCCCGCCCTCCTGCTCGGTCGTCATGCCGTCCATGCTTTCACGCTCATCACGCGGGAGCGAAGACGGCGAAGGCATCAGACGAACTCGACCACCGTCGCATGCCGACGGCAGTAGCCTGCTGCTCGGCTTAAGGCTAGCCTTAATTGTGGGAGGGCACTCTTGGCGTGGACGGTGAAGGTCACAGGTGAGTACGCCGCTTGGTTCAGGACGCTCCTCAAGGAGGATCTCGATTCGGCGATCCAAGTCGCTCAGGCCGTCGCCGCACTTCGGGAGGAGGGGCCAGCTGTACCTCGACTACACCAGCGACGAAGAGGAGTGAACATGGCGAAGAGAGTGCCGGGGGACTGGGCCGACCTCGAACGGGAACTTCACGAGGCCGGCGTCTCTCCTTCCGTGATCGAGCAGGGTGCCAGGAAACTCCTCGCGGAGGCACGCGGTCATCAGCTCGCCGAGGCGCGAAAGCAGCTCGGGCTCGGCCAGAGGGACGTCGCGGCTGTCATGGGTCTGAGCGTTGCCCGGGTCTCACAGATCGAGCATGGAGAGGTCACGTCCATCGAGGTCATCGCTCGCTATGTAGAGGCGCTCGGGGCCCGCTTGGACCTGGTCGTCGACTTCGGTGATCGGACGCTGCGCCTGCCCGTCAGCGAGAGGTCGACGGATGCCGCTTGACAGGGGGCCTCTTGGGCGAGACCCCCGACCTCACTTCCCGTCTTCAGCGGCGGCGATTTGACGCAGGGCGTCGACGAGGCGGTCGACGTGCTCCTCGGTCGTGCCGATGCCGATCGAGGCGCGTACGGCGCTCACCGTGCCGTCGGCGCAGCCGGCGTCGTCCCCGCCGAGGAGGTGGCGGACGAACGGGTGGGCGCAGAACTTGCCGTCCCTGACGCCGATGCCGTGGTCGGCCGACAGCGTCTCGGCGACCTCTCTGGCCGTGCGGCCCTCCACGGCGAACGACACGATGCCGACGCGCGGGTGGTCGGGGCCCCACAGGGACAGCTCGCGTACGCCGGGGATCGTGGCGAGCCCGGCGCGCAGGCGGGCGAGCAGCCGCTCCTCCTCGTGGACCAGCGCGATCCAGCCGGTCGTGGTCAGCGCGTCGCAGGCGGCGGCGAGCGCGATGGCGCCGAGCACGTTGGGGGTGCCGGCCTCGTGCCGGCTCTCGGGGTCGTCGCTCCAGTCCACCGTCTCGCCCACGGACCGTACGGCTCCGCCGCCGCGCAGGTACGGATCGGCGTCGGCGAGCCAGTCGGGGCGGCCCACGAGCACCCCGGCGCCGAAGGGGGCGTAGAGCTTGTGCCCGGAGAACGCCACGTAGTCGAGGTCGAGCGCGGCGAGGTTGAGCCCGCGATGGGGGACGAACTGGGCGGCGTCCACGGCGATCCGCGCGCCGTGCCGGTGGGCGACGTGGGCCAGCCCGGCGATCGGCCACAGCTCGCCCGTGACGTTGGAGGCGGCGGTCACGACGAGCAGGGCCGGGCCCTCGATCGCGGCCAGCGCCTCGTCGGCCGCCCGGATCGCCTCGCCGGGGAAGGCGGGCGGCGCGAGCCGTACGGCGTCGGGCCAGGGCAGCAGCGAGGCGTGGTGCTCGGTGTCGAACACGACGACGGTGGTGCCCTCGGGGAGGCTGCGGGCCAGCAGGTTCATCGCGTCGGTCGTGTTGCGCACGAAGATCAGGGCGTCGCCGGGACGGGCGCCGACGAAGGCCCGCACGGTGTGCCTGGCCTGCTCGTACCGCGCGGTGGTGAGCTGTGAGGCGTAGCCCGCGCCCCGGTGGACGCTGGAGTAGGCCGGCAACGCCGCCGCGACGGTGGCGTTCACCGGCTCGAGACAGGGCGCGCTCGCCGCGTAGTCGAGGTTCGCGTACGGCACGAGCCTGCCGCCCCTGACGGGCACCTCCAGGCCGGCGCCCACGACAGCCGGTAGGCGTACGGGCTCGGAGATGCGGGTGACGGCCTGCTGGACGAAGGTGAGTGCGGACAACGCCAAGCCTCCTCGGGTCTGGGACCCCGGCCATGGCGTCGTACGGCGGAGCCCGCGCTTGTCCGGCACACCTCGTGCCGGACCCGGTCCTCACCCGGGGCACCCCGCCGCGAGCGCGAGGGTTGCCGGCCAGCAAGCCGGGGCTTGATGCTGGCACTCATGACCTGAGCGCACTATAACCCGGCATCCGGGCTCGAAGGCAAGCCCGCTGGTGAGAGGCGGATTTGCCGTTATGGTGTGCATTGTGAAGTTTGATCCTTGGAATCCCGAGTTCGTGGCTCACCCGTACGACGCCTACCGCGACCTGCGGGACAACGAGCCGGTCAGCTTCTTCGAGCCGACCGGGCAGTGGCTGGTCGCCCGGCACGCCGACGTGAACGCGCTGCTGCGCGACCGCCGGCTGGGCCGGTCCTACCTGCACGTGGCCACCCATGAGGAGTTCGGCCGGGAGCCCGAGCCGGACTTCCAGAAGCCGTTCTGGCGGGTGATCCGGGCCGGCATGCTCGACGTGGAGCCCCCGGTGCACACGCGGCTGCGCCGCCTGGTGTCCAAGGCCTTCACGCCCCGGATGGTCGAGTCGCTGCGCCCGCGCGTACGCAGGATCGCGACCGAGCTGACCGAGGGACTGGTCGAGCGCGGCGGCGGCGACCTGCTGGCCGAGGTCGCCGAGCCGCTGCCGGTCACCGTGATCGCCGAGATGCTGGGCGTGCCCGAGGCCGACCGCCACCTCCTGCGCCCCTGGTCGGCCGACATCTGCGGGATGTACGAGCTGAACCCGGCCCCGGAGGTCCAGCACACGGCCGTACGCGCCGCGACGGAGTTCGCCGAGTACCTGCGCGGGCTGGCCAGGGCGCGCAGGGACCGGCCGGGCGACGACATGATCTCCGCGCTCGCGCAGGTGGTGGACGACGGCGACCGGCTGACCGAGGACGAGCTGATCGGCACCTGCGTGCTGCTGCTCAACGCCGGGCACGAAGCCACGGTCAACGCCACCGGCAGCGGGTGGTGGGCGCTGTTCCGCAACCCCGGCGAGCTGGAGCGGCTGCGCGCCGACCCCGGCCTGATGCCGACGGCGGTCGAGGAGCTGCTGCGCTACGACACCCCGGCGCAGATGTTCGAGCGGTGGGTGCTCGAGGACATCGAGGTCGGCGGGGTGACGATCCCCCGGGGTGTGGAGATCGCGTTGCTGTTCGGCTCGGCGAACCGGGACCCCGAGGTCTTCGCCGACCCGGACCGCCTGGACATCGGCCGGGCGGACAACCCGCACATCTCGTTCGGTGCCGGCATCCACTTCTGCCTCGGCGCGCCGCTCGCGCGGGTCGAGATGGCGGAGTCCTTCGGCGCGCTGCTGCGCCTCGCCCCCGGCCTGGAGCTCGCCGAGGAGCCGACCTGGAAGCCCAGCTACATCATGCGCGGCCTGGAATCACTGAAGGTCGCCGTCTGACACGCTGACCGTGTGGTGGGTGACCGTCGTGTCGTAGCCGAGCAGGACGGCCCGGGCGGCGGGCTCGACGACGGCGGTGGCGGGATCGTCGCCGGCGAAGCGGCGGATCGCGTCCATCGACTCCCACAGCGTCATGACCTGGATGTCCACCCGGCCGTCGGCGTCCCGCCGCAGCAGGTACGCGCCGCGGTGCCCGTCCACGTCGCGCAGGGAGGGCAGGACCGACGCGGTGAAATGCCGCTCGTAGCGGTCCGCGCCCTCCCGGGTGGCGCTCGCGCGCCAGATTCTCGCGATCATGGTCGCTCCTCTCGATGTCGTGACTGACTGAGCCAGCCGAAGCCGCCGAGGCCGGCCGGGTCGATCAGCTCGGCCTCCTGGGAGGCCCGGCCGAGCGCGCGTACGTAACCCGGGGGATCGGCGGACGCGAGCGCGAGCGGCGGCCGGGCGCCGGTGACCCCCAACTCGCGCAGCGCCTCCCGCTGCGTGGTGAGCGTGGTCGCCTCCGCCCCCGCGCGCTCGCCCGCCGCCGCGCAGGCGTCCAGCGCGACGTGGGCGGTGATGTCGCACGACCCGTCCGGCACGGCGGGCACCAGCGAGCCGTCGCGATATCCGGTGAGCGTGCCGAGCGGGGGCCGCCGTCCGGCCAGATGGGTATAGTCCACGGCGACCGCGGTGCCGTGCGCCAGCCGCGCGATCAACGAGGCCCACGCCTCGTCCCGGGGACGGCCGATCTCGGCGCGCTCCCCGGCGGAGCGCAGCGGCCACCAGCGCTCCAGCCAGGCCAGATCCTCGGGGCCGGGAGCGGGCCCCGGCCGCTCCTCGCCGGTCGCCGGATCCACGAGCACCAGACGTGGGCCGCCGGGCGTCATCTCGGCGATGTCGAGCGGCACGTTGTCCAGCCACTCGTTGGCCACCACCAGGCCGCTGACGCCGTACGGGACCTGCGGCTCCCAGGCGACGCGGGGATCGAGATCGCCGGGCCGGGGGGACAGGTCGACGGCGGTGACCCGCAGCCGCTCCGCGAGGTCCGGCGGCGCGGCGGCGAGCACCCGGGCGGCGAGGAGGCCGTTGCCGCTGCCCATGTCCACGAGGTCGACCGGGCGGGGCCGGCCGAGGGCGGCGTCGACCTGCCGGAGCAGGCGCAGCACGGCCTCGGCGAAGACCGGCGAGGCGTGCACCGATGTCCGGAAATGCCGGTCGGGGCGCTCTCGCAGGTAGAAGCCCCGCTCGCCGTAGAGCGCCCGCCGCATGGCCTCCCGCCAGGTGACTTCCACAGCGCTTCACGGTACCGACACGCCGGGGCCGTGACGAAAAGTAGTCACTTTCGTACTTATGGCTCAACATAGGCCTGTGAGAAATGGGACAAAATCGGACCGTCGGGTTGGGGCGACCGAGGAGTGCCTGCCCGCCTGGGCAACGCCCAGCAGGGCCTGATCTGCCAGACATGACCTGGAGCCGGGTCGGCGGGAGCGCCGCCGCTACGCTGAACCGAGGGGAGGCGTCATGGACACAAGTGACCGCCCGGCGCGGCTCGCCGTGGGAGTGCTCGGCGCGGGACGGGTCGGTTCCGTGCTCGGAGCCGCGCTCATGCTCGCGGGTCATCGGGTGGTGGCGGCCAGCGGTGTGTCCGACGCGTCGGCGCGACGGGCCGCCGACCGCCTCGGCCTGAAGCTCAGCAGGCCGGACGAGGTGATCGCCGAATCCGAGCTCGTGCTGCTCACCGTGCCGGACGACGTGCTGCCCGGCCTCGTGTCCGGCCTCGCCGCCACCGGCGCCGACCTGCGCGGCAAGCTCCTCGTGCACGCGAGCGGCGCGTACGGCCTGGGCGTGCTGGACCCCGCGGCGGAGATGGGCGCGCTGCCCCTCGCGCTGCATCCCGTGATGACGTTCACCGGCAGGAGCGACGACCTGACCCGGCTCAACGGCTGCTCGTTCGGCGTCACCTCGCCCGACCTGCTGCGGCCGGTGGCCGAGGCACTGGTGATCGAGATGGGCGGCGAGCCGGTGTGGATCGCCGACCAGGACCGGCCGCTCTACCATGCCGCCCTGGCCGGCGCCGCGAACCACATGGTGACGCTCGTGGCCGAGTCGCAGGAACTGCTCGCGAAGATCGGCGTGGAGCATCCGGGCCGGATGCTCGCCCCGCTGCTGAGCGCCGCCCTCGACAACGTGCTGCGCCTGGGCATCAGCGGGCTCACCGGGCCCGTGGTGCGCGGCGACGCGGGCACCGTGCGCAAGCACGTCGACGCGCTCATCCTGGCCGCCCCCGAGGCCGCGGACGCGTACGTCGCCCTCGCCAGACTCACCGCCGACCGGGCGCTCGCGGCGGGGCTGCTCAAGCCGGAGACGGCCGAACGCCTGCTGGACGCCCTGGGGGGGAACATATGGACCTGATTGTCGCCGCCGACCGGGCCGGCCTCGTCAAGGCGAGGGACGCGCTCGGCCCCGGAAGGATCGCCCTGGTCCCCACGATGGGGGCGCTCCACGAGGGCCATCGGTCGCTCATCCGGCTGGCGCGAGAGCACGCCGACCACGTGGTGGTGAGCGTGTTCGTCAACCCCCTGCAGTTCGGCCCCGGCGAGGACTTCTCCCGCTACCCCCGTACGTTCGACGCCGACCTCCGGACGTGCGAGGAGGAGGGCGTGGGCGTGGTCTTCGCGCCCTCGGCCGACGACATGTACCTGCCGGACCGCCAGGTGGAGGTCTCGGCGGGCGGCATGGGCGGAGTGGTCGAGGGCGCCTTCCGGCCCGGCCACTTCGACGGCGTGCTGACCGTCGTGCTCAAGCTGTTCAACCTGGTGCGGCCGGACGTCGCGGTCTTCGGGCAGAAGGACGCCCAGCAGCTCGCGCTGATCCGGCGGATGGTGGCCGACCTCGACGTCCCCGTGTCGGTCGTCGGCGCGCCGACCGTGCGGGAGCCCGACGGCCTCGCGCTGTCGAGCCGCAACAGGTATCTGTCCGAGGCCGACCGCCGCACCGCGCTCGCGCTGTCGCGGGCGCTGCGAGCCGGCGCGGCACGGGCCGGAACGGCGGGGCCGGCCGGGATCCTCGACGCCGCGCGGGCCGTGCTGGAGGAGGCCGCCCGGTTCGACCCGCCGCTGCTGCTCGACTACCTGATCCTGGCCGACCCCGCGACGTTCGGGCCGGTCGGCGACGACCACCGGGGTGAGGCCATCCTGGCCGTCGCCGCCAAGGTCGGCACCACCCGTCTCATCGACAACATGGTCCTGACCCTGTAGGGGGCGGCGGCTCAGGCCTCCCCGGCGCGCAGTGTGAACCAGAAGGTGGGCACCGGGTTCGTCCCGGGTGTGATGTCGACCAGCTCCCAGCCGCCGAACCTGGCACGCAGCTCGTCGGCGGTGACGCCGGAGAACGTGTCGTCGAACGCCCCGGGGCCGTACCCGAACATCAGCAGTCGCGCGCCGGGAGCGGCGCGGCGGGTGAGCCCGGCGGCGTAGGCGTCGCGGCGGTGCGGCGGGATGCCGCAGTAGCAGCTCAGGTCGAAGAACAGGTCGAAGGGGCCGGGCGTGTCCAGCTCGTCGAGCCGGGTGGCGTCTCCGTGCAGCAGCCGTACGGCCACTCCCGCCGCGTCGGCCTTCTCCCGAGCCTGCTCGACCGCCCGCTCGACGAGGTCGACGGCCACGACCTCCCAGCCGTGCCGGGCCAGATATACGGCGTTGGTTCCGGTGCCGCAGCCGAGCTCCAGGGCGCGGCCGGGCGGCAGCACACCGTCCCCTTCCCCTTCCCCACGCCCTTCTACCAGTGCGACCAGCTCGGGCGGCGTCACACCGGTGTCCCACGGCGGCTTGCCGGCCCGGTAGTACTCCTCCAGCGCTCGGCGCACGGCCTCCTCCTGGTCGACGTCCCCGCCCGCGTTCGGCCTGCTCATGGCCCCTCCGGATTTTTAGAGTTCAACTCTAGTGACTGACTCTAGAGATATACTCGCGCCGTGGACACCGTCAAGCGGCCGGACAAACGAGCCGAGCGCTCACGCCGCACCCGGGAGAAGGTCATCCAGGCGGCGCGGGAGCTGTTCGTCGCGCAGGGCTACGGGGCGACGAGCCTGCAGGAGGTCGCCGACCGGGCGGGCGTGGCGGTTCAGACGGTCTATTTCGTCTTCGGCAACAAGCGCACGCTGTTCAAGGACGTCGTCGACACGTCCATCGCCGGTGACGCCGAGCCGGTGGCCGTCATGGACCGTGAATGGTTCCGCGCCGCGTGCGCCGAGCCCACCGCGGCCGGCCAGTTGCGCGCCCACGTGCGCGGCACGAGTGAGATCCTCGCCCGGGTCGCCCCGATCATGCCGATGATCGCGTCCGCCGGGGCCGCCGACCCGCAGATCGCCGCGCAATGGCCCGACGGCCCCGATCCGCGCTACACGGTGCAGCACGCCGCGGCCCAGGCGCTGGCGGGCAAGCCCGGCGCCCGCCCCGACGTCTCCGTCGCGATGGCGGCGGATCTGCTGTTCTGCCTGCTGAGCCCGCAGCTGTACCTGCTCTTCGTCCAGGACCGCGGCTGGTCGCCGGACCGGTGGGAGGAATGGGCCTACGCCACTCTGGCCGCCCAGATCTGCACGGGTCCTGCGACAAGCACGGGCCCCGCGGCGAGTCCCCTGTAGGAGGGGCCGGGGCGGCACCATCGCACGGGGGGCGTTATCGTCATTATGACGAAAGGGGATCCCCTCATGGTGGCGCTCGCACGCAGACTCACCGCCCCCGCACCCGGCTGGACCGTCGAGGCCGACGCCGTCGTGATCGGGTCCGGCATCGCCGGCCTCACCGTGGCGCTGCGCCACGTCGAACTCGACCCCCGGGCGCGGGTGCTCGTGGTCACCAAGGACGTGCTGTCGGCCGGGTCCACCCGCTGGGCACAGGGCGGCATCGCCGCCGTCCTCGACCCCGAGGACACCCCCGACGAGCACCTGAGGGACACGCTCGTCGCCGGGGTCGGCCTGTGCGACGAGGAGGCCGTACGCGTCCTGGTGACCGAGGGCCCCGACGCGCTGAAGCGGCTGATGAGCCACGGCGCCGAGTTCGATCGCGGCACCGACGGCGAGCTCCAGCTCACCCGCGAGGGCGGCCACCGCCGCAACCGGATCGTGCACGCGGGCGGCGACGCGACCGGCGCCGAGGTGCAGCGCGCTCTGGTCGAGGCCGTGCTGGCCGAGCCCCGCATCGAGGTCATCGAGCACGCCCTCGCCCTCGATCTCCTCCTCGACGCCGAGGGTCACGCCTGCGGCGTCACGCTCCACGTGATGGGAGAGGGCGCCCGCGACGGCGTCGGCGCCGTACGGGCCGGGGCCGTAGTGCTGGCCAGCGGCGGCATGGGCCAGATCTACGCGGCCACCACCAACCCCGTCGTGTCCACCGGAGACGGTGTGGCGCTGGCCCTGCGGGCCGGCGCGGTGGTCAGGGACATCGAGTTCGTGCAGTTCCACCCCACGGTCCTGTGGCTGGGGGAGGGCTCGACCGGCCAGCAGCCCCTCGTCTCCGAGGCCGTGCGCGGCGAGGGCGCCGTGCTGATCGACTCGAACGGCGAGCGTTTCATGCGGGGCGTGCACGAGCTGGCCGACCTCGCGCCCCGCGACGTGGTCGCCAAGGCGATCATGCGCCAGATGGCGCGGACCGGCGCCGACCACGTCTACCTCGACGCCACCCACTTCGGAGAGGACAAGTGGCGGACCAGGTTCCCCACGATCCTCGCCGTCTGCCGCGAGCACGGCATCGACCCCGTCACCGAGCCCATCCCCGTAGCCCCGGCCGCCCACTACGCGAGCGGCGGCGTAGGCACCGACCTGTACGGCAGGACCAGCGTGCCCGGTCTGTACGCCTGCGGGGAGGTGGCCTGCACGGGCGTGCACGGCGCCAACCGGCTGGCCTCCAACTCCCTTCTGGAAGGGCTCGTCTACGGCGAGCGGATCGCCGCCGATCTGGCCGCGAAGAAGCTCACCCCGCGCGAGCCCGCGCGAGACGATCGGCCCGAGGGCCTCGTCGACCCGCGTACGCGGCCGAGGGTCCAGAGCCACATGAGCCGGGGCGCCGGGGTGCTGCGCAGCGACCGGAGCCTCGCGCAGGTCGCCCGCGCGCTGTCGGACGCCCGCTGGACGCCGGTCGCGGTCGAGCCCTGCACCGAGTCGTGGGAGGCGACCAACCTCCTCACGGTGGCCTCCGCGCTGGTCGCCGCGGCGGCCGTGCGCGAGGAGACCCGCGGCTCGCACTGGCGGGAGGACCACCCCGACCGCGACGACGCCCGCTGGCGGGCGCACATCGACATCGCCCTGACGGCGGAGGGACTGACCTTGACGCACACACCTCACGAGGAACCGCGGACCGAGCTGGACAAGGCCGGCCTCGACCCGGACGCCGTGCTCGGTCTCGTCCGGGCCGCCCTGGAGGAGGACCTGGCCGGGGGACAGGACGTGACCTCGGTCGCCACGATCCCGGCCGGCCAGCGGGCCGTCGCCGACGTGGTGGCCCGCAAGGAGGGCGTGGTCGCCGGCCTCGCCGTGGCCGAGACCGTCTTCCGCCAGGCCGCCGGGCAGGTCGAGATCGAGCGGCACGCCGGTGACGGCGACCGGGTGCGCCCGGGCGACGTGGTGATGACCGTGCGGGGCACGACCAGGGACCTGCTCACGCTGGAGCGCACCGCGCTCAACTTCCTCACCCACCTGTCCGGCATCGCCACCCAGACCCGCCGCTGGGTGGACGCCGTCGAGGGCACCGGCGCCCGGATCCGCGACAGCCGCAAGACCCTCCCCGGGCTGCGCGCGCTGGAGAAGTACGCCGTCCGGGCCGGCGGCGGGGTCAACCACCGGATGGGCCTGCACGACGCCGCCCTGATCAAGGACAACCACGTCGTCGCCGCCGGAGGCGTCGCCGAGGCGTTCCGCGCCGTACGGCAGGCCTTCCCCGGACTGCCGATCGAGGTCGAGGTGGACCGGATCGACCAGATCGAGCCGGTCCTCGCCGAGGGAGCCGAGGAGATCCTGCTCGACAACTTCACCGTGGACCAGCTCGCCGAGGCCGTACGGCTGGTGGCCGGGCGGGCGCGGCTGGAGTCGAGCGGCGGGCTGACCCTGGACGTGGCCCGCGCCGTCGCCGAGACGGGAGTCGACTACCTGGCCGTCGGCGCGCTCACACACTCGGCCCCGGCACTCGACCTGGGCCTGGATCTTCGTGAGGCATAATCAGGGAATGCTGCTCACCATCGACGTCAGCAACACCCACACTGTGCTGGGCCTGTTCGAGGGTGAAGAGGTGATCGAGCACTGGCGGATCGCCACCGATCCGCGCCGCACGGCGGACGAGATCGCGGTGGTGCTCCAGGGCCTCCTCGGGCAGTCGCCGCTGCTCAAGGACGCCGACATCAGCGGCATCGCGATCTGTTCCACGGTCCCGTCGGTGCTCAACGAGATGCGGGAGATGTCCCGGCGTTACTACGGCGACGTCACGGCCGTGGTCGTCGAGCCCGGCGTCCGCACCGGCGTTCCGGTCCGGATGGACAACCCCAAGGAGGTCGGCAGCGACCGCATCGTGAACGCGCTCGCCGCCACCGCCCTGTACGGCGGGCCGTGCGTGATCGTGGACTTCGGCACGGCCACGTCGTTCGACGCCGTCTCGGCCCGGGGCGAGTACGTCGGCGCGGTGACCGCTCCCGGCCTGGAGATCTCGGTGGACGCGCTGGCCACCGCCGGGGCCCAGCTCCACAAGGTCGAGCTGGTCCGGCCGAGGTCGGTGATCGCCAAGAACACCGTGGAGGCGCTCCAGTCGGGCATCATCTACGGCTTCGCGGGCCTGGTGGACGGCATCGTGGACCGCATGACGGCCGAGCTGGCCTCCGACCCCGACGACGTCACCGTGGTCGCCACGGGCACCGGTGCGCCGCTGATCATCGGCGAGGCCCGTACCATCGACGTGCACGAGCCCTGGCTCACGCTGATCGGCCTGCGGCTGGTCTACGCCCGTAACGCGTCCTGACGACTCCCTCGCGTACGGGACCATAGAAGGCAGGATCCCGTTCAGAGAGGACTGACGTGATGGACGCCGACTGGGTGGCGCGTTTCGCCGATGAGGTCATCGCCGAGGCTGAACGGCGCGCACCGGGCAAACCCATCGTCTGCGCGTCCGGCCTCAGCCCCTCGGGCCCGATCCACCTGGGCAACCTGCGCGAGGTCATGACCCCGCACCTGGTGGCCGACGAGATCAGGCGGCGCGGCCACGAGTGCGTGCACATCATCTCGTGGGACGACTTCGACCGCTTCCGCAAGGTGCCGGTCGGCATCGACCCCGCGTGGAACGAGCACATCGGCAAGCCGCTGACCACCGTCCCGGCCCCGCCCGGCAGTGAGTACCCGAACTGGGCCGAGCACTTCAAGGCGCCGATGATCGCGGCGCTCGACGAGCTCGGCGTGGAGTACCACGGCATCAGCCAGACGCAGATGTACACCTCCGGGGCCTACCGGGAGCAGGTGCTGCTCGCCATGCGCGAGCGGCGGCGGATCGACGCGATCCTCGACCAGTACCGCACCAAGAAGGCGAAGGCCAAGGAGGTCGTGGACGCCGACGAGGCCGCCGCGATCGAGGGCTCGGGGGCCGCGAGCGAGGACGACGGCTCCGGCGCCGGGGGCTACTACCCCTACAAGCCCTACTGCTCGGCCTGCGACCGCGACCTGACCACGGTCACCTCCTACGACGACGAGACGACCGCGATGTCGTACACCTGCGTGTGCGGCCACGGCGAGACCGTCCTGTTGTCCGAGCACACCCGCGGCAAGCTGGTGTGGAAGGTCGACTGGCCGATGCGCTGGGCGTACGAGGGCGTGGTCTTCGAGCCGTCGGGCGTGGACCACAGCTCGCCGGGCTCGTCGTTCGTCGTCGGCGGCCAGATCGTCCGCGAGGTGTTCGACGCGCCGCAGCCGATCGGGCCGATGTACGCCTTCGTCGGCATCAGCGGCATGGCCAAGATGAGCAGCTCCAAGGGCGGCGTGCCGACCCCGGCCGACGCTCTGTCGATCATGGAGCCCGCGTTGCTGCGCTGGCTGTACGCCCGCCGCCGTCCCAACCAGTCGTTCAAGGTCTCCTTCGACCAGGAGATCCAGCGGATGTACGACGAGTGGGACACGCTGACCAGGAAGGTGCAGGACGGCACGGCGCTGCCGGCCGACCAGGCGGCCTACCGCCGCGCGTCGAGCACGGCGTCCAGGACGCTGCCGGAGACGCCGCGGCGGCTGCCGTACCGGACGCTCGCCTCGGTCGTGGACATCGCCACCGGGCACGAGGAGCAGACGCTGCGCATCCTGCGCGCGTTCGACCCGGAGATCACCGGGCTGGACGAGCTGCGGCCGCGGCTCGACCGCGCCCGGCACTGGGTGAACACCTACCTGGCCGCGGAGGAGCGCACGCAGGTGCGCGAGACGCCCGACAAGGAGCTGCTCGACACGCTCGGCGAGCAGGACCGCGAGTCGCTGCGCCTGCTGGCGGAGGGCCTCGACGCGCACTGGTCGCTCGACGGGCTGACCACGCTCGTGTACGGCGTGCCGAAGGTGCAGGCGGGGCTCGACATGGACGCCAAGGCGGCCACGCCCGAGCTGAAGGCGGCCCAGCGGGCCTTCTTCGCCCTGCTCTACCGCCTGCTCGTCGGCCGCGACACCGGCCCGCGCCTGCCCACGCTGCTGCTGGCCGTGGGCCGCGACCGGGTGCGTGAGCTGCTCGGTCGTGCCTGAGCGCGTCGTGTCTCATGTCCCGGGGGCGGGCCGCACCGCCGATTAGCCGGCGCCGCGGGCCGGACGGCATCGCCGTCCGGCCCGCGGTCGTACCGGAGCTGCTCCCGTTCGCACGCCGGTCCGGCGGCGTCAGGGCACCGGAATGTCAGGGCACCGGAATGCCCCACCGGAATGTCAGGGCAGCAGGACCAGCCGGCCGCGCAGGCCGCCCCTGCGCAGGCGTTCGTGTGCCTCGGCCGCCCGCTCCAGCGGATAGGTGCCGGCGACTCGCATGGTCAGCCGTCCGGCCTCGGCCAGCTTCGCCACGTCGCGGAGCTGGGCCGCGTCGGCGCGGACGAACACCGTCGAGACCCGGATGCCGCGCAACGGGAGCGGGGCCTGCCCGGCGCCGACGGCGACGAACGCGCCCCCGTTGCGTACGGTGTCCAGCGTGGGCAGGCCGGCGACCGCCGCGTCCACCAGGCCGTCCACGCCGCCGGGAACGACGGCCCTGACGGTCGCGGCCAGGTCGGCGCCCCTCGGGATGAACCACTCCGCGCCGAAGCCTCGCACCAGCGACTCGTCGCCGGGCGCGGCGACCGCGGCGACCCTGACCCCCCGTGCCACGGCCAGTTCCACGAGGTAGCCGCCGAGGCCTCCGGCCGCGCCCGTGACGAGCAGGGTCTCGCCCGCGGCGAGCCCGGCGAGGTCGAGCGCCTGCATGGCGGTGAGCGCGTTCAGCGGCAGTGCCGACGCCTCGGGTGCGGCCGCCCCCGCGGGTGCCGGCGCGATGGCCGCCTCGTCCAGCACCACCAGGTCCCCCTGGGCCTTGAACCGGTCGGTCAGCCGGTCGGACAGACCGATGACGCGCGCACCGGGGCGTACGGTCGCCACTCCCGGACCTGCCAGGTCGACCACGCCCGCCACGTCCCAGCCCAGCGCGTACGTCTCCAGCCGGGGCGCGAGCCCGTAATCGGGCAGTGCGCCCGAGGCGGTGAAGAGATCGATCGGGTTGACGGCGGCCGCCTCCACCCTGATCCGCACCTGTCCCGGCCCCGGCTCGGGATCGGGCGTCTCGACCAGCCGTAGGGCACCGCCCTGTGCCACCAGTGTTCTCATGTGTCCTCCTTCCACGCGGAAGTGAGCGTAGGAAGAGCTGCTCTCTTTTGGTAAGTAGGCACCTGGAAGTGTGTAAGGGAGACAGAGGGAACCCCCTCGGTGCCGGTACGGGCCGGCTGCCGGCTCACGCGCCTGGATGAAAACCTCATGCCGCCGCTGGAAGCGATCGGGCGGTGGGCCGGGGTCCACACGGAGGACGCCGAGGCGGGCCCGGGAGACGTACGACCGGCGGGTCGACTCCCAACCTTGACGACCTTCGCGGCAGGCGTTTACCGTCCCTGGAGGGTGGGCCGACGAATCATCGTCGTGGGGGAGGGCGGACGATGGGTGTTCCCGAGGTCGTCTACCGAGGTGACAGTCTCACCTCGGATTTTGATCGTGCCGGTCTCACCGAAGAGGACTTGCTTCTTCTCGCGGAGCTGGCCAAGGGCGTGACCGCCGACCGTGTGGGCCGCAGTCTCGACGTCAGCGGGCGCACGGTGCGGCGCCGGCTGCGGTGCATCTGCGACCGCATCGGCGTCGCGACGGCGATCGAGGCCGTCGCCTGGGCGGCGCGCCGCCGCCTCATCTGACCGCGCTCCGGATCGCACGACGTCGCGGAAAGACGCCGGAGAAAGCGGCGATGTCGAGGAGCGGCGCCGCCGGCGAGGGCGGCTCAACCGGCATGCGCTCCGGGTCGCGCGATCTCGGCGGCGCGGCTCGGCCGGGGTGCGCTCCGGGTCGCGTGGTGCCGGCGTCGCGGCTCAGTCGGCGACGCGCACCGCTCCCGCGAACGGCCGTCCGGCGATCTTGGCGATGTGGATGACGTCTCCCGTGCGCGGCGCGTGGATCATGTAGCCACCGCCGATGTAAAGGCCCACGTGGTGCAGGTCGGAGTAGAAGAACACCAGGTCTCCCGGGCGGAGCTGGTCGCGGGAGATGTGCGTGCCGGCCGTCCACTGGTCGCCCGTGTAGTGGGGCAGGCTGACGCCGACGGACTGGTAGGCCGCCATGACCAGGCCCGAGCAGTCGAAGGAGCCCGGGCCCTCGGCGCCCCACACGTACGGCTTGAGCTGCTGCCTGAGGGCCCAGCGCGCCGCCTGGGCGGCCTTGCCGTCGCCCACGATGGGGAACGACATCCGGCTGCGCGTCTCGCTGCCGACCGTGCGGGAGACCTGCCGGTAGAGGCTGCTCTCGGTCTTCTTGATCAGCTTGGTGATCTTGTCGCGGCGGGAGTCGAGGCCGGCGAGCAGTTTCTTGACCTCGGCCTGCCGGGCCGACGCGCTCTCCCTGGCCCGCGCGGCGGCGTCCATGGCCTTGGTGACCTCGGCGACCTCCTGGCTCTCCTGCAGCTCCAGCGCGTACGTCGTGGAGGCCTGGCTCAGGTACTTCCGCGGGTCGACGTTGCTGTCGATGAGCACGAGCGCGTTGCCGAGCCCGTTGGTCATGTAGGAGTGCTGCGCGAGGGCGCTGGCCTTCTGCCGGCGGACCTCCAGCTCGGCCTCGCTCTTGGCGAGGTTCTTCTTGGCGAGCTCGGCGGACCGCTCGGCCGCCTTCAGGCGCACGCGCTCGCCGTTGTACTGCTCGGTGAGGCTCTCGATCTCGGTGTAGAGGCTCTCGACCTGTTCCGTGAGCTCTTTGAGGCTCGGCTTGGGGTCGGCGGTGGCGCGGACCACCGGGGCGCCGAACGTGATCGCGGTGAGCGCGACGCCGACGAACGCCAATCGGCGGATGGCACCCGGACCGGCCGTGCCGGATCCGGACCGTCGGCGGCGGGCGTGCCTGCCCGCCGGCCGTCCTCCACGCGTGCGCAACCGAGCTCCTCTCCCACATGTGCCCCGCGGCAGGCCGTGGTGGAGCACGGCCATGTGGCGGGGCACTACTGAGCGCCTACCGGGTTAGCTGACGGGTTCGGGCCGGAGTAGCCCTACCTTGGTGGATTCACCCCTTGACGATCTGAGACCGAACCGATCCTGATCCTGCAGTTGGGTCCCCGGCTCCCCTCCGCACTCGGTGCTTCGAAGATTCGGCGCCCGGTCGCCGTGAGCGCTCACGATGACCGGCATCGTCGCTGGACGATAGTGCACGGCGAGTTCTTGCTCAACCAGAACTCCGAAACCCGTCTACGTTTGACAACCAAATGATCACAGCTGGGTCACGGACTCAATGGTGGTACGTCCGCTTTCACCTGCGTTTGGAGCGATCTGAGGTGTTGCACGTGCCGCGCGGGCTGCCGGAAAAAGTGGGACGAACCGGATCGTGGTCCTAACGGACGGCCGGGCGTTCTTCCGTATCCTGGCGGCTACAGAGGGTCAGATCTCATGTCGGGTACGGCGTTTGGGAATGACCGTTATCCGCAGAGGTCGTTCGTGCCGACTGCGAGGGATCGGACGCCGTCCGGCTAGGCTGGCCGCTCATGGAGCAGGTCGCCGCGCAGACATCCAGTGGTTCGGGTGCCACGGCCGTGACGGTGCGCCGGGCCAGGACGCCGGACGTCCGGGCGATCCGGCGTCTCGTCGACGCGTACTCGGGCGTCGGGCCCCGACTGCTCAAGAAGAGCACGGTGACGCTCTACGAGGACGTGCAGGAGTTCTGGGTCGCGGTGGTGGACGGGCAGATCGTCGGCTGCGGCGCGCTGCACGTGCTGTGGGAGGACCTCGCCGAGATCAGGACCGTCGCCGTGGACCCCACGGTGCGCGGTGGGGGCATCGGCCACCGGATCGTCGCCGCGCTCATCGAGACCGCCCGGGACCTCGGCGTGCGGAGGGTCTTCTGCCTCACGTTCGCGGTCGAGTTCTTCGCCCGGCACGGCTTCCGGCCCATTCAGGGCACGCCGGTCTCTCCCGAGGTGTACGCGGAACTGCTCGCGTCGTACGACGAGGGTGTCGCCGAGTTCCTCGATTTGGAGCACGTCAAGCCGAACACTCTGGGGAACACCCGGATGTTGCTGCACCTCGACCGCCGTTGACCGCCGTTCACGGTCCGGCAGGTAATGATCTTGACGTGAATTGTCAGTGTCCGCAAAGGTGACTGTTGTTACACCTGTCGCTACTTTTGGCAATATCAGCGTGTGCTACGGACGTGCGGCGCATGCGTCTTCGAAACGAGGTGACACGGTGAGCACCGGACAGCCGCCGTACCCACAGGACGAGTCGGACGGAACGCCACCGCCGTCATCGAACCCCGGGTACGGCACGGACAGACAGGCCCAGGACTACGACCCTGACGTCACGGTCGTCAACTATCGCCACACGGGGCAAAACACGGGCCCGCAGCAGCCGCCCGGCTACGACGCCGCCCAGGGCGGCTACGGCCAGCAGCAGGGCTACGGGGCTCAGCAGGGCCAGCAGCAGTACGGCCAGCAGGCCCCGCAGCAGGGCTACGGGCAGCAGCAGTACGGCCAGCAGGGCTATGGCCAGACGGGACCGCAGCAAGGTTACGGTCAGCAGGGCCAGCAGCAGTACGGCCAGACGGGCCCGCAGCAGGGCTACGGCCAGCAGGCCTCCTCGCAGGACTACGGCCAGCAGCAGGGTTACGGCGCCCAGCAGCAGTACGGGCAGCAGGGCTACGGCGCTCAGCAGGGCCAGCAGGGCTACGGCGCCCAGCAGGGCCAGCAGCAGTACGGCCAGACGGGCCCGCAGCAGGGCTACGGCCAGCAGGCCTCCTCGCAGGACTACGGCCAGCAGCAGGGTTACGGCGCCCAGCAGCAGTACGGGCAGCAGGGCTACGGC
>NZ_JABBWU010000038.1:0-2826 GCF_012999525.1 Microbispora sp. H10836 | reverse complement strand
ACGGCGCCCAGCAGGGCCAGCAGCAGGGCGGCTACGGTCAGCAGCCCGGCTACGGGCAGCAGCAGTACGGCGCCCAGCAGAGCCAGCAGCAGTACGGCCAGCCGGGGTACGGCCAGTCGGCCTCCCAGCAGGGCTACGGCCAGCAGCAGGGCTACGGCGCCCAGCAGTACGGCCAGCAGGGCTATGCCCAGCCCGGCTTCGGCCAGCCGTACGCGGCCGCGGGGCCGATTCCGCCCGGTGCCCCGGCTCCGCTCGCGGAGTGGTGGCAGCGCCTCGTCGCCCGCATCATCGACGGCGTGGTCGTCGGCATCCCCTTCGGGATCATCTCGGTCGTGATCACGGCGATCGTCGTCACCAGCGGGAGCATCGACCTGAGGACGGGGGTGTACTCCCCCGGTAGCGGCGTCTTCCTCGCCACGCTGCTCGTGGCGATCCTGGGCGGTGTCGTCATGGTCGGCTACGAGTTCGTCATGCTGCGCCAGCGCGGGCAGACGCTCGGAAAGATCGCAATGGGCATCAAGGTCGTCCCGGTCGGCGGAAGCCTCGACGGCGGCCTCGACGTCGACGTGGCCGGCAAGCGCGCAATCGTGATGTGGGGTCCGCAGTTGGTGCGCTGGATTCCCGTCGTCGAGTATCTGGCGGCCATCTTCGCGTTGCTGAATATGCTGTGGCTGCTTTGGGACAGGCCGTTGCAGCAGGCGTTGCATGACAAGGTCGCCAAGACCGTGGTGGTCAAGGTCAGGTAAGGACCGCAGAGGGGGCCGATGGAACGGACCATCGGCCCCTTTTTCTATGGCCGCTTTGGCGCGTCCACGCCGGGTGCCCATCCGGCTGTGCGGGAAAAACCGTACGGGGCCGCCCGGGCATGCCATGCTTGGGTTCACCGTCCCCGGAGGTGCCCCAATGACCGCGAGACCGCCCCCGGTGCCAATCCTTAAGGCTCGTCCTCGCCGTCCCCGCCCGGGCCATATCGGTCCACGGGCGGCTTAAGGAACCGTCAGGGGCGCTTATGGGGCCGTATGGAGCCGCAGGGGGCCCTTATGACGCTCCGGATGCGCACCGCTCTACCCCGCCGCGGACGCCGCCCGCGGAATGCGGGGGACCGTTTGGCCGTGCGAAAGTCGGGCGCCCGGCCGCCCGGGCCGTCCACGTGATTGTGCCCCCGCTCCTTTATTCGATCTTCATGTCGTCCCCGTTGATCTTGGTGGAACCGGCCGGTCCTCTCTTTTTGCGAGGCTTCCGGACTGTGACGATCTGCTTGCGCGTATATCTCGCCAAGGCGAGCGCAGCGTACGAGAAGGGGGCGGGGCTCCTTGTGAAGATCCGGCCGCCCAGACGTCGCTCCTCGTTTCGCCCGAGCTCTTCAACGGCCGTACGTCCTCCGGCCGCCCTTTTTCGCGAGCGTGTTTGCGGCTTCGCGCTTGTCGGGCCGTGTCTGTCCGGCCTGGCCGGAAGGCCCCTCACCTGCCCTTACGGCACCGGCCTCGCCGAACCCCGGGGAGTGCCGCTACCGTCGCCCGCCGTCGCGCGGGAAGTGCGCCGGCGGTGAAACGGAGGGACGGCCGGGGAGCGGTGACCGGGCGGGTCGGCATTCTGGGTACGATTTCGAGTGCATCCGGTAAGGCCGCTGGAGAGACGGGGGATTACCCCGGCCCTCCTGGGGCACCCCGGAAGGCGCGGCCGGTCCCTCCCGGCGCTATGGTCGTATCAGGGCGCCTGGCCCGGCAAGAGGCCGGTGACCTTGCCACGTCCCCGGAATTTCCTCGGGTGCACCTAATGACACCCCCGGCACGAGCGAGGCAGAATGACAGAGGTATTGTCCGCCTTGATACCTTCCGTGGTCGTCGCCGGCGCGGTCGTCTACGGCATCGTAAAGTTGGTACGTTCCGACGCGGCGGGTCTCCGCGCGGCACGGGAGCCACGCGAGAAGTCACCGGACTCAGAGGTTCCTGAGAATCCGCAATCTTGAATTGTCAGCCGGGGGAAACCGGGTATATGTTTGGCTGACGAATCAAAGTATGGGCTGCGAAAGGATTGCCGGATGGCCAAGCACACGCAGGTGATTCTCATCGACGATCTCGATGGCGGCGAGGCCAATGAGACGGTCACCTTCGCGATTGACGGCACGTCATATGAGATTGACCTGAGCGACGGCAACGCGAAGCGGCTTCGCGAGGCCCTGTCGCCTTTCGTCGGCAGCGCGCGGCGCGCGGACAGCGGGCAGGCCCGTGGGCGCCGTCGTGGTGCGGGCGGCGGGGGCCAGCGAGCCATGACCCGCGAGAAGAGCGCGGAGATCCGCGCCTGGGCGAAGGCTCACGGACACCCCGTGAGTGAGCGCGGTCGTATTGCCGCCTCGATCGTCCAGGCGTACGAGGACGCGCACTAGGTCGTGTCCCTTAGATCGCCACGGCGAGATCGGCGGGACACTCCCTAACTTCAACCTTGATCGTGCGGTTATGCCGGTCGTCGGAGGACCTGACGATCGCATAACCGCGCGATTGTGTTTGTGCTCCCTTAAAACCTCGTTCGCTTGCGGCGTATCGGGAACATGTCACCCCCAGCAGGGGGTTGGATAGAGCATGAACGCCCTTCGCTTGGGGAACCCTTCTGCCAAGGAGCGGGTCGCTGGGTCGGGGCTACCATGCGGAACGACGGGCCGGATCTCCCGTGCTCGCCTGACCGCTTCGTGAGGAGCGACGAGATGTTCGAGAGGTTCACCGACCGTGCGCGGCGGGTTGTCGTCCTGGCTCAGGAAGAGGCCAGGATGCTCAACCACAACTACATCGGTACTGAGCACATTCTTCTTGGTCTGATCCATGAGGGTGA
>NZ_JABBWU010000037.1:0-46904 GCF_012999525.1 Microbispora sp. H10836 | reverse complement strand
CTGCACCGGCATCACCGTGTGGGGCATCACCGACAAGTACTCCTGGCGCAGCGGCGACACCCCACTGCTGTTCGACGGCAACTACAACAAGAAGCAGGCCTACACCGCCGTCCTCGACGCACTCAACTCCGCGACCCCGAACACCAGCCCGTCTCCGAACACCAGCCCCTCCTCGGGCACCAGCCCGAACCCCGGCTCCACGAGCGCGATCAGGGGGGTCGGCTCCGGCCGATGCCTGGATGTGAACGGCGCGTCGCAGGCCAACGGCGCGACGGTGCTGATCTGGGACTGCAACGGGCAGGCCAACCAGCAGTGGACCTCCACCAGCGCCAGTGAGCTGCGCGTGTACGGCAACAAGTGCCTCGACGTCAACGGCGGCGGCACCGCCGACGGCACCGCGGTGATCATCTGGGACTGCAACGGCCAGAACAACCAGAAGTGGCGCTTCAACTCCGACGGCAGCATCACCGCGGTCGGGGCGAACAAGTGCCTGGACGTGTCCGGGAACGGCACCGCCAACGGCACCAGGGTCCAGATCTGGTCCTGCACCGGCGGCGCCAACCAGAAGTGGACCCGCGTCTGACATCACCGTCCAACCGGGGCGGCCACAACCTGGCCGCCCCTTTCTCATGTCCGCTCGGCGCCGTTGAGGGCACACGACCACGGGCCCGGTCCACGGCGGCCGTCGTCCCTTGACGAGAGGCATGTTATCGGTAACTCTTCTCTCCATTACACAAGCGTCTGCGCCAGATTCCGGGCAGCCCGCTGCCGCTCGACCACGTGGAGCGGCGTACGGAGTGAAGCGTGATTGATGAGAGAGTTCCCCTCGCCTCGGCGCAGGGACGCCGACGACGGACGGACCGCCGGTTCGTGCGGCACGTGCGCGACACGGCCGAGGCGTACACCCTGCTCGCGCCGAGCCTGATCGGATTCCTGCTGTTCCTGGTCGCGCCCATCTTCGGGGTGGCGGGACTGAGCCTGTTCGACTGGAATCTGATGGGCGCGCCCTCGTTCGTCGGCCTGGACAACTACCGCGAGCTGGCCGCCGATCCCGAGGTGTGGCGGTCCCTGTTCAACACGGTCTACTACGTGCTGCTCAACATCCCGGCGCAGACCGTGCTGGCCCTGCTGCTGGCTCTTGCCCTGAACCGGCGGATGCGGGGCGGCAAGGTCTTCCGCGTGGCCTTCGTGCTGCCCTGGATGGCCATGCCCGTGGCCCTCGGCATCGTCTGGTCCTGGATCTTCGATCCCCGATACGGCGTGGTCAACCAGGTGCTGGGCATGGCGGGGATCGACGGGCCGAACTGGCTCACCGATCCCGCGTGGGCCATGCCGGTGATCGCCTCGGTGAACGTCTGGCAGTACACCGGCTACACCATGCTGATCCTGCTGGCCGGACTGCAGGCGATACCGCACCAGTTGTACGAGGCCGCGGCGATCGACGGCACCACGCCGGCGCAGCGGTTCTTCATGATCACCCTGCCGCTGCTGCGGCCGTCGCTGTTCTTCGTGCTGGTGACGAACACGATCGGGTCGTTCCAGGTCTTCGACACGGTCTTCGTGATGACCCAGGGCGGTCCCGGCGGCGCCACCGACGTGCTGAATTTCCACATCTACCAGCAGGGTTTCCAGCTCTTCCGGGCCGGGTTCGCCTCGGCGCTGGCGATGGTGCTGTTCGGACTGATCCTGCTGGTGACCGCGGCGCAGTTCCTCTACTTCCGCAAGCGCACCGTGTACGACTTCTCGTGAGGACCCGATGAAGAGGACACCGCTGAAGAGGACCGCGCTGTATCTCGCGCTCTTCATGGGCGCCGCGGTCGCGGTCGCGCCGTACCTGATGACGCTGAACTCGGCCTTCAAGGAACCCGCGCGGGTGCTCACCACCCCCGCCTGGGAGCCCGCCGTCCCCGCCACGTTGGGCAACTTCGCGAAGGTCTGGTCGGAGTACGACATGGCCGGCTTCCTGCTGCACTCGCTGGTCTACGCCGGGGCCGTCACGATCGGCCAGGTCGTCTTCAGCACGATGGCCGCCTACGCCTTCGGGCGGATGTCGTTCCCCGGCCGCGACGCGCTGTTCTGGGGCTACCTCGCGACGATGATGGTGCCGCAGATCGTCACCCTGGTGCCGCTTTTCCTGATCATGCGGGAGTTCGGGCTGATCGACACCTATCTCGGCTTGATCCTGCCCACCGCGTTCGGCACGCCGTACGGGATCTTCCTGGTGCGGCAGTACTTCCGCACGATTCCCCGGGACCTGGAGTCGGCCGCGCGCATCGACGGCGCGGGCACCTGGACGGTGCTCACCCGCGTCGTGCTCCCGCTGAGCCGCCCGATCCTCGCGACGCTCGCCACCATCACGTTCATCACGACCTGGAACACGCTGCTGTGGCCGCTGATCGTCACCAACGGCGACGCGGTCAGGGTCGTCACGCTGGGCATCTCGGCGTTGAAGGGCCAGTACTCCTCGCAGTACCACCTGATCCTGGCGGCCGCCGCCCTGGCGCTGCTCCCACTCGTCGTGATCTTCCTGCTGTTCCAGCGGCACATCGTCCGCTCGATCGCCCTGACCGGGCTGAAGTAATCACCTCCTCAGAGAAGAAGGGCATGCAGCTATGTCCAGAAAAATCGGTTTATCTATGGTTGCGACGGCGGCCCTCCTGGCCTTGGCCGCCTGCGGCGGAGGTTCGGACGACTCCGGCTCCTCCGGCGGCGTCGTCACCCTGCGCTACGCCATGTGGGACGAGGTGCAGAAGCCGCCGATCGAACAGTCGATCCGCGAGTTCGAGAAGGCCCACCCGAACATCAAGGTCCAGATCGAGCTGAACAACTGGAACGACTACTGGAGCAAGCTGCAGACCCAGCTCGCCGGGCGCTCGGCGCCCGACGTGTTCTGGGACCACGTCTCCTACTTCCCCAAGTTCAGCAAGGAGGGCGTGCTCACCGACCTCGCGCCGCTCATCGCCCAGGACCAGGTGGACACCTCCGTCTACGACCCCAAGCTCGCCGAGGGCTGGAAGGTGGACGGCAAGGTGTACGGCCTGCCGAAGGACTGGGACACCATCGGGCTCTTCTACAGCGCCAAGGCCCTGAAGGACGCCGGGCTCACCCCCGCCGACCTCGACGGCCTCACCTGGAACCCCGCCGACGGCGGCACCTTCGTCAAGACGCTGCAGAAGCTGACGGTCGACGAGAACGGCAAGCGCGCCGGCGAGCCGGGCTTCGACCCCGAGAAGGTCAAGCAGTACGGCCTGGCCATGCAGGCGCCCACCGGCCAGCAGGACTGGTGGAACTTCGCGCTGCAGAACGGGTGCAAGCTCCAGGACAAGCCGTGGGGCCGGTGGACCATCGACCAGCCGGCCTGCGTGCAGGCCATCCAGTTCGTCCAGGACCTGCGCCTCAAGTACCACGTCGCCGTGCCCGCCACGGTCACCAACCCGCCCAACGGCCCGTCGCTCGACCAGGTCGTCGGCCGCGGCGAGGCGGCCACCGCGATGGACGGAAGCTGGATGCTGCGCGCCTTCGACACCGCGCTTCCCGACGGCGGCTTCGGCGTCGCCGACCTGCCCGCGGGGCCGGTCGGCAAGGGAAGCGTCTACAACGGCCTGACCGAGGCGATCTACGCCGGGACCGAGCACCCGAAGGAGGCCTGGGAACTCCTCAAGTGGCTGGCCTCCGAGAAGCACCAGAAGGCCGTGGCCCAGGCGGGCGCCGTCTGGCCGGGGATCAGCGCGCTCAACGACGTCTTCGCCGGCGCCTGGAAGGCCAAGGGCGTGGACGTCACCGGGTTCAAGAAGGCGGCCGAGGGCACCACGATGGGCTACCCCCTCACGGAGGCGGCCGACACCTACAACGTCAAGGCGCTCGACATCTTCAACCAGGTCTGGCTCGGGCAGATGACAGCGCAGGACGCGGCGAAGAAAATCAACGACGAGGCGAACGCCGCCATCAAGTAGGCTCTGGAGCTATGGGAGTTACCGGTCACATGCCACCGCAGGACGCTTCTCGCGGCCGCTCGGCGAGCATCTGGGACGTCGCGCGTGTGGCCGGTGTCTCGCAGCAGACCGTCTCTCGTGTCATCAACGGCAAGGCCCGGGTCAGCGAGGCGACCCGGGCCAAGGTCCTGCAGGTCATCGCCGAGCTCGGCTACCGGCCCAACAAGCTGGCCCAGACGCTGGCGGGAGGCCCGGTGCGGTCGGTCACCGTGCTGACCTCGGACACCGCCCTGTACGGCGCGGCCGCCACGCTGCGCGGCATGGAGGAGGCGGCCAGGACGGCCGGCTTCTCCGTCGGCATAAGCGTCCTGCAGCCGGACTCCCAGCAGACGGACATCGCCCTGCGGCTCAACCGGCCCGGGGAGCCCGTCATGGTGATCGCCTACGACGACGCGGGCGTTCGTGCGCTCCGGGCGCTGCCGCCGGACGTCCCGGTGGCCGCCGCCGTCGAACGCCGCGCCGACGAGGGCGACGCCGCGGACGGCGGCCCGTGGCAGGTCTGGCTGGACGACCGGGCCGCCGCCGCGCACGCGACCCGTTACCTGCTCGGCCTGGGACACCGGACGGTCAACTACGTGGCCATCCCCTCCTCGACCAGCCCGTCCCCCCAGCGGACCCAGGGCTGGCGGGACGCGTTGCGCGCCGCGGACCGCCCGGTGCCCGAGCCGTCGCACGGGGGATGGACTCCGCGCTCGGGCTACCTCGCCGTTCGCTCCCTGCTGGCGGACCGCTCGGTCACCGCCATCCTGTGCGGCAACGACGACCTCGCGCTCGGCGTCATGCGGGCCGCCCGTGAGGCCGGGCGGGACATCCCCGGCGACCTCAGCGTGGTGGGCTTCGACGACGCCCCGCCCTCGGCCTACCTCAACCCCTCGCTCACCACCGTACGGCTCGACTTCGAGGGGCTCGGCCGCGCCTGCTTCGGCCTGCTGCACCGCAGGCTGGAGCCGCAGACCGCCCCTCCCGTGCCCGCCTGGAGCGAGCCGGAGCTCATCGTGCGGGAAAGCAGCGGCCCCGCCCCGGCCTGACCTCCGCGTCGTCCCGGATCGACCACTCCGGGGTGCGCCCCGCCACCGGACGCCGCCCTCCGTCCCGAGCCCGCCGCCCCCGTCAGGCGGCGGGTGTTCGGCATGTCCTCGTCCCCCACCGCCCAAGCCCTCTTCGCATCGGAAGGCCAACATGATCGTCCACGACTCCGAACGCCGCCTCTGGGTGCTGTCCGGGCCGTCCTCCTCCTACGTCCTGCATCTCGACGACCATGACCGGCTGCGCGTGCTGCACTGGGGATCCCGGCTCACCGTCGCGCAGGCGGCCTCGCTGCCGCTGCTGCCGCGGCAGCCGTTCCGCCCCGTGGAGGACGCCGCCGAGGGCACGCTGGACCTGACCGCGACCGGCGGCCTGTTCTACGGGCACGCGGCCGTGCAGGTGCGCTTCGCCGACGGCACCCGGGATCTGGAGCTCGTCCCCACCGGCCAGCGCCGCACCGATCGGGAGCTGGTGCTGACGTTCGCCGACCGCCACTATCCGCTCACCGTCGAGTGCCACTACGGCGTTCACGAGGACAGCGACGTCATCGAGCGGCACCTGGTGCTGCGCAACGAGGGCGAGCCCGTCACCGTCGTACGGGCCGACTCCGCCACCTGGGTGCTCCCCCGCCTGGACGGCTACCGCCTCAGCTGTGTGCGCGGTCAGTGGGGCGCCGAGACCCGGCTGCACCGCACCGAGCTGCCGTACGGCGAGACCGTGACGACGAGCCGGCGAGGTGTGACGAGCCACCAGGCCAACCCCTGGGCGATGGTCGACGACGGGACGGCGGGCGAGGAGCACGGCGAGGTCTACTCCTGCGCGCTGGCCTGGAGCGGAAGCTGGCGGCTCACCGCGCAGCGGCTCCCGACCGAGCGGGTGACGCTCTCGGCCGGCGCCGGGCACGACCCGGTGACGCAGGAGCTGGGCGCCGGCGAGGAACTGGTCACCCCCGTGTGCGCGGGCCTGTACACCGACGGCGGCTTCGGCGCCGCGAGCCGCGCCTGGCACGACCACCAGCTGCGGCACGTGCTGCCGCACCCCGGCGAGGCGCGGCCCGTGCTGTACAACTCCTGGGAGGCCACCGGCTTCGACGTCTCACTCGAAGGCCAGATCGAGCTGGCGGAGAAGGCCGCCCGGATCGGCGTCGAGCTGTTCGTGGTGGACGACGGCTGGTTCGGCGCCCGCACGCACGACGCGGCGGGGCTCGGCGACTGGCACCCCAACCCGCGCCGTTTCCCCGACGGACTCGGGCCGCTGATCGACCGGGTGCACGAGCTGGGCATGCGGTTCGGCCTGTGGGTGGAGCCGGAGATGGTCAACCCGGACAGCGATCTGTACCGCGCCCATCCCGACTGGGTCATCCACCGGCCGCACCGGCGGCGCACCGAGCACCGCAACCAGCTCGTGCTCGACCTGAGCAGGCCGGAGGTGGCCGACTGGCTGTACCGGACCCTGGACGAGCTGCTCGCCAAGAACGCCGTCGACTTCCTGAAGTGGGACATGAACCGCCCCTTCACCGAGGCGGGACCGGACGAGCGGCTGTGGACCGGGCACGTCCGCGCCCTGTACGCCGTGCTCGACCGGCTGCGCGCCGCCCACCCGCACGTGCGGATCGAGTCCTGCAGCAGCGGCGGCGGCCGGGTCGACCTCGGTATCCTCCGGCGTACCGACCAGGTGTGGGCCTCCGACGACACCGACGCCCTCGACCGGCTGGAGATCCAGCACGGCTTCACCCAGCTCTACCCCGCCCGGGTGATGGGCGCCTGGGTCACCGACAGCCCCAACCCCTACACCGGCCGGGAGACGCCGCTGGACTTCCGCTTCCACGTCGCGATGGCCGGCGTGCTGGGCATCGGCGGCGCCCTCACCGACTGGAGCGACGCGGAGCTCGAACGGGCCGCGGAACTGGTCGCCGACTACAAGCGGATCCGCCCGCTCGTCCAGCACGGCCGGCAGTACCGCCTGCTGCCTCCGGACCGCGAACTGTCGGCCGTGCAGTACCTCGCCCCCGACGGGAGTGAGACGGCGGTGCTCGTCCACCGGCGCGCCCGCCGCTTCGGGCATCCCGAGCCGGGCGTCCGGCTGCGCGCCCTCGATCCCGGCGCCCGCTACCGCGACCGGTCCACCGGCCGGATCCACCACGGCGCCGTCCTGCTCGCCCACGGCGTGTTCCCCGACCTGGCGCCCGGCGACTACGCCAGCGCCCTGGTCCACCTGATCCGTGAATGAGGAGGACGGCGGAGGCAGGCCGCCGGCGGGTGCCGGCGGCCTTTCACATCCCGGTCGCCGGGGCCCGCACCCCGGCGACCGGCTCGCAGCTCAGCGAGGGGTGAGGACGAGGCGGTAGGCGCCGCCGGCGTTCTGGTTGGCGATGGGGATCGTGACGCTGCCGTTGGTGACGGTGTAGGCGTTCGACCACACCGTGGTCGGCCCGGAGACGTTCGTCGTGCGTCCCGACGCAGGCACGGACTCGAGGGTGGCGGTGACCGAGGAACCGAGCCCGCCGATGCCGTCCACCCGGATCGAGCCGTTCCCCGACTGGCCGCCGAAGACGACGCTGAAGGTCCTGCTGCCCGCGTCGTAGGCGGCCACGCCGTCGTTGTCCGTGGTCGGGGTCACCTTGACGATGTTGCCGGTCTGGTCCGCGTACCACTTGTACATCCAGTACGACGCGGTCGGCCGGCCGTTGTACAGCAGACCGTTGAGGGTGCCCGCCTCGTACCAGAACGCCCGCTGCGCGTCACGCACGCCCGCGCGCTCGAACTGCGCCACGTAGTGGTTCGCGCTGCTGGGCACGTCGATCTCGCCGGTCGACGCGTACTCGTTGATCGAGATGGGCCGCGGGGAGATGCCGAGCTCGCGCTCCAGATTGCGGTAGGCCTGGACGTTGCCCGTGACCTGCCGCCAGCCGCTCAGCTCGTGCCACGACACCACCTGGGGCAGCGTGTTCGTGGCCTTGGCGTTGGTGAGGAAGGAGCGCATCCGGTTGACGTCCCAGTAGGAGTAGCTCGGCCCCATGATGGCCGTGTTCGGCTCGCTCTGCCGGATGCGCTGGTAGGTGCGGACCCAGCCCTCGTTGAAGGAGACGCCCGAAGCCGAGGGCCAGGTCCAGTCGGGCTCGTTCCAGGGCTCCCACGCGTCGATGTTGGTGACGCCCGCCGACTTCGCCGCGGCGATCATCTTGTCGATCCGGCTGTACCAGTCGTTCCAGTTCGTCCACCAGTACGGGAAGCCGTCGAAGCTGTCCGCCATGTCGACGGTGATCACCGCGCCGATGGCCGCGGCGTTCCTCCAGATGTTCAGCGTGTCGCCGATCGGCGCCGGAACGCCGTTGGGCCGGTGCTCGTGCAGCGGCGGGGGCTGGCGCAGCTGCTTGAGCTTCAGCGGCTGCATGACCGACACCGGCGGGGTGTTCGCGTCGGACAGGCCGTAGAGGGTGCCCGAGGCGACCCGCGTGACCGGCCGCACGACGGTGGCCGCGTCGACGACGAGCGTGCCGCCGCCGGCTCCGGGGCCGTTGCTCCACTTCTGGTTGCTCTGACCGTTGCAGGTCCACAGGATGACCGCGGTGCCGTTGGCCGTGCCCGCGTGGTCGACGTCCAGGCACAGGCCCGACTGCGTCCCGGCGATGGACCCGTCGGGGTTCTGCCGCCACTTCTGGTTCGCCTGCCCGTTGCACGACCAGATGATCACCTGCGTGCCCGGCGAGGTCTGGTTGTTGTAGGCGTCCACGCAACGCGTGCCGTTCATCGTCCGCAGCTCACCCGCGGAGGTGAACTCGAACCCCTGGTTGGCCTGACCGTTGCAGTCCCAGATGTCCAGCGGGGTGCCCAGCGTGTCGACGTTGCCCTTCACGTCCAGGCAGCGTCCCGACGCGGCGCCGACCAGCGGGGCCACCGCCGCCGAGGCGGGGGCCGCCCACGACAGCGCGCTCGCCAGCACGGTCGCCAGGGCCGCTAAGACGCACACGGCGACGGCCGCCGGCGACGGCCGTCCACGGCGCGCCCGGCCGGATAACGGGGGGGATGTGTCGCGCATGTTCTTCTCCTGGGGGTGGGAGACGGGCGAGGGCGGGCGGCGTCCCGCACGACGTACGGGGCCGGCCGGAGCCGGTTCCGATGGATGGACGGATCAGGCCGGCCGCCACGCGCCGCTCGCGGTTCTGCCGGAGTGGCCGGCACCTTGCTTGTTTCCGGGATGTTGAGGATGCGTTACCGGTAACATCAGGATTTAGGCGCTTCCCCAGCCCTATGTCAAGACCCAACTCAGAGGGCGGTTCGCGAGTTGATGCCCGGATCAGACAGAACTACCTGCCCCACGACCCGCTGCGCCGGCGGACACGGGAGAAACGACGCGGAGTCAGTCGTCCTCGGCAGGTGGGGCGTAGTCGCCCTCCTCCTGATCGGCGATGACCTCGTCAAGTAGGCCGTCGATCTCCACCGCCGTCGCATCCACGCCCGGGCCGGGCTCCGCGGCGTCGGCCACCCACCCCGGCTCGTTGATCCATTCCTCCCACGACAGCCCGTGCTTGTCGGCCAGATAGCGGGCGCGGTAGAGCCGCGTCGCGTCGTGTAGTTCAGGACCTCCATCAGGAACACCTCCTCTCCGGGCTCCCGAGGGTCATAGCCATAGTGGACGGCGACCGCGGCCGTCATCGACACCCAGAGCGTGAAGACCTCCACCAACCCGCCCACCACCACGCAGGGGACAGATCGTCCCCCGCAATTCCGACGTCAAGGGCTTCCACGTGCTCATAAGCCGCTGGGTCATCGAACGCACCCTTGGATGGCTGATGCTGCACCGCAGGCTCGCCCGCGACTACGACACGTTGCCCGCAAGCTCCGAAGCGATGATCCACATTGCGATGATCGACAACGTCAGCAAGCGTGTTACCGGCGAAACTACGCCTACCGATGGGCCTGGCTGACCGACGCGATCAGCCGGGTGTCGGAGGGCGACGCGGTCTTCTCGCCGAGGCTGGCCGGGTTCGTGCTCGACGCGTTCGCCTTGACCGAGGCGCCGCCCATCGATCCCGAGCTCGACTCGCTCACCCAGCGAGAGCGCGAGGTGCTGCGGCTCATCGCCCGCGGCTACGCGTACAAGGAGATCGCCAAGGAGCTGTCCATCTCGGTGAAGACCGTCGAGACGCACGTGTCGAGCGTGCTGCGCAAGCTCCAGTTGTCGAACCGCCACGAGCTCTCCCGCTGGGTCACCGCCCGACGCCTGGTCTGATCCGGCTGACTGGTTTGTACGTTACTCGTTTAATATGCCCCGATTGTGAATGCGGGCGAACCGTACGGCATGATCCGTCTGTGGAACGTTGGTGTACAACCGAGTAAGGCGGACAAACCGTGCCATCCCCCCGAGTTCTCCTCGCCATCGCCCTTTCGGCGGCGCTGACCGCCTCCTGTGGAGGTTCGGACGAGGAGCCGGTCGCTTCTTCACCGTCCAAGAAGCCGAAGAAGACCGCGGAGGCCGTCAAGGCCGCATCTGGATGCGACGAAGCGGGGGACGGCTTCGAGAGCGACGTGAAGCTGGTCCGATGCCTCACCGAGAAGTTCTGGGCGAAGCAGTTCAAGGACGCAGGTGGAACGTACCAACCCATCAAGAAGTTCATCGCGTACCGAGGGAACAAGGCGCCGTCCGCGGCGAACTGCGCAGGCGAGAAGGCCGAGCCGGAGAACGCGTTCTACTGCTCGGACGGGCACTTCATCGCGTACGACGCGGACTGGATGAAGTCGATGTACCGGCAGATCGGAGACAGCGCCGTATACTTCGTCGTTCCCCACGAGTTCGGACATTCCGTACAGGCGCAGCTGGAAACCGAGTTCAAGTACAACGTGAAGCTGGAGCTTCAGGCGGACTGCTATGCGGGCGCCACGCTCGCCGGGTTGGTCGAGTCGGAGGAGCTCGAGTTGGAGGAGGGCGACGACGACGAGCTGATCGCCAATCTGGAGGCGGTGGGCGACCCCACCGACGCCTGGTGGGAGCCGGACGCCCACGGCACACCCGAGAAGCGGATGAATGCCTGGGTCAAGGGATTCGAAAAGGGCGTCGACGCCTGCTGAGCGGCAGCATGAAGTCGGTGGTCGGAGGAGGACACGTGGGGCGTACGGATCCGGTCATGTGCTCTTTGGGGCTCCTCGCGGCCGCGAACGTGCTGAACAACCGGGTCGCCAGACGCTGGGCCCCCGCTGACGTCGGCCGTCGCGACGGGAGCGCTGCTGCTGGTCGCCCGCCATGAGGGGCTGACCTGGCCGGAGCTGGGCTTCCGCGGGACCCGGCGAGGCGCGCGCATCGGAGGGGGGCTCGCCGCCGGGGTGGCGGCCGTCTACGCGGCGGGGGTCGTGCTTCCTCGCACCCGCCCGCTCTTCCACGACGAGATGGCGCTGTCGCCGTCGCGCCGCCGCGTCCTGGAGGAGGCCCTGGTGCAGGTGCCGTTCGGGACGGTGCTGCTCGAAGAGGTGGGCTTCCGCGGCGAGCTGCCCGCGCTGCTCGAGCGCGAGCTTTCCGCCCGTACGGCGGTCGCCGCCTCGGCCTCGCTGTTCGGGCACTTTTCGTCCTAGCACCTCCCTCTCCAGGTTGGTGTAGTTTCGCCGGTTACACGCTTGCTGACGTTGTCGATCATCGCAATGTGGATCATCGCTTCGGAGCTGCGCATGCCGTACAAATCAACCAGCAGACATAGGCGACTTCAGCTCACAAGACGCACCCAAAACTCCCTCTCAGGCGGCGGACGGTCGATCGGCGGCGCCGGCCGGTTCACGCCCGCCGGCGTGCGCCTGCTCAGACGTACGGTTCACGAGGACGCGGGCGAGGACGACGGTCACGACACCGGCAAGGACGACGGACAGCAGCCCGACGCGCAGGCTGATCAGGTCGGCGACGAAGCCGACAAGGGGCGGCGACAGCAGGAATCCTCCGCGCAGCAGCCAGCTGACGACGGTCAGGCCGGTGCCGGCGGGCAGCCCGGGCAGCTCGTCGGCGGCGTGCATGGCCGCGGGCACGAGGGTGGCGAAGCCCAGCCCGGCCAGAGCGAAGCCGGCCAGCGCGGTCGCGACCGACGGCACGGCGAGGGCGGCGCCCATGCCGACGGCGGCCAGGACTCCTCCCGCTCGGGCCACGGTGCGCTGGCCGAAACGGTTCACGACGCGGTCGCCGGTGAGACGGCCGGCGGTCATGGCGGCCTGGAAGGCGACGACGGCCAGGCCCGCGGTGGCGGCGTTCGCGTGCAGGTCGCTGAGGAAGAGGGCGCCCCAGGACGCGCCCGCGTCCTCGACCAGGGCGCCGCAGGCGGCGAGCACGCCGAGCACGGCGAGCATCCACACGGCGGAACCGGCGAACGAGCGCCGGCCTCCGTGGGCGGGCGGGGCGGCCGGGTGGCCGTCGGCGGCGGCGAGGTCCTGTGCTTCGGCGGACCGCTCGGCGTCCTCCGGGCCGGGCAGCAGGAACCGGTAGGCGACGACGGCGACGACGCTGAACAGCGCCGCGGAGATGCTCAGGTGGACCGCGAGAGGGATGTGCAGGCCGGCTGCGGCCGAACCCATCAATCCGCCGACGACCGCGCCGACGCTCCACAGGCCGTGCAGCGAATTGAGGATGGACCGCCCGTACAGGCGCTGCACCCGCAGGCCGTGGGCGTTCTGCGCGACGTCGACGACCGCGTCGAGAGCGCCCACCACGAACAGCGCGCCGCCCAGCGCGATCCAGTTCGGCGCGAGGGGGATGACCAGCGTCGCGATCGTGGTCACGACGATCCCGAACGCCGCCACGCGCGCCGAACGGAACCGGCGGATCGCGGCGCCGGCCAGCAGCCCGGCCAGCAACGCGCCGATCGAGGTCCCGGCCAGCGCGGTCCCGAGGACGGCGTTGCTCACCCCGAGATCGGCCTTGATCTGCGGATATCGCGGGACGACGTTGAAGAACACGGCGCCGTTGGTGAGGAACAGCGCGGCGACGGCGGCGCGGGCCTGGCGCGCCTGACGAGTGGGGGTGGTCAGGGAGGGGGCGGCGGGCATGGACTTTCCGATCACAGTGGTGCGGTCGAGGGAACGGCGCGGGTCAGCGCAGGTAACGGTCGATGGCGTGGCGGATCTGCTCGGGCGTCATCGGGTCGGTCGACAACGCGCTGTGCAGCACGAGCCCTTCGATGAGCGCGTCCAGTTCCCGGGCCGTGGTGGGGTCGAAGTGGCGTTCCAGCGCCTGACGGCTGCGCGCCATCCACGCCTGGGTGACGGCCCTCAGTGCCGGGTTGCGCGCCGCGGCCAGGTACAGCTCCACGGCGAGGACGAGGTCGCGCTGTGCGCCGAGCAGGTCGTCCGACACCAGCGCGATGACGGCCTCGACCGCCGCCTTCCGGTCGGGGGCGGCACGCATGCGCTCGTCGAAGACGCGGGCCACGGATTCGGCGTGCCGGGTGAACGCCTCGGCGAGCACCTCGTCCAGCGACGTGAAGTGGTAGGTCATCGACCCCAGCGGCACGTCGGCGACACGGGCGATCTCCCGATGCGTCGTCCCGGCCACGCCCCGCTCGGCGATGACGGCCAGCGCGGCGTCGATCAGCCGGTCCCGCCGCCCGGGGTCGTGCCGGCGGGGCCGCCGTGGGACCGGCGGGCGCGAGGCGGCGGCGGGGCCGCTCACGCCGTGCCCGGGCCGATCGTCCGGATCACCCGGGCGGGGTTGCCCACCGCCACGACGTTCGCCGGCAGGTCCCGGGTCACCACCGCGCCGGCGCCGACGACGCTGCCCTCCCCGAGGGTGACTCCCGCCAGGACGATCGCCCCGCTGCCCAGCCACACGTTGTCGCCGATGGTGATCGGCTTGGCGGCCTCCCATTTCGCGCGGCGAAGCTCCGGATCCACCGGGTGCGTCGGGGTGAGCAGCTGGACGTTCGTACCGATCTGCACGTCGTCGCCGATCGTGATCGGCGCGACGTCGAGGGCGACGAGCCCGTAGTTGACGAACGAACGGGCGCCGACGCGGATGTGACTGCCGTAGTCCACCCGCAGCGGCGGCCGGATGTAGGTGTCCTCGCCGATCTCCCCCAGCAGCTCGGTGAGCAGCCGCCGGCGCTCCCGGGAGTCGCGGGCGGAGGTGGAGTTGAACGCCTCCATCAGGTCCATGGCCCGCAGATGGTGCGCGGCCGACTCCGGGTCGTCGGCGATGTACAGGTCACCGGCGAGCATCCGCTCACGCATCGAGCGGCCGTCCGAGTCAGGCACCATATGTACGAGTGTACACACGATATGTACGCGCGTACGTATCCCCGGAATGCCCCGAGGTCCGGCCGGCGGGCTGTGCCGCAGGTAAGGCGGGACTCATCGCACGGCTATAGGCGAGAACGAGCCGAAGACGCAACATCGACATATGTCGGATAAGCCTCGTATGACCGGCCCCACGCTGAAAGTGATCGAAGTCTTCCTCGCGGAACCGGACAGGGAGTTCTACGGGCTGGAGTTGCGCGCGGCCACCGGCCTGGCGAACGGGACGCTCTACAAGCGGCTGATGGATCTGGAAGCGTATGGGTGGCTGGAGAGCAGGTGGGAGTATCCGGACGCGGACGAGCGGGCCGGGCGGCCACCGCGCAGGTACTACCGCCTGACACGAGAGGGTGCCGTGCGGGCCCGCGAGAAGGCGGAAGGGGCCGCTCACGCTCGCGCGAGAGGCGGCCTCCGCGCCCGGCTGGGAACGCAGGGGGCGTGACCGTGGAAACGACCATCGGGCCGCTGCTCGGCCGACTCGCGGATCGCTTCGACGACGGCGACCTGAAGCTGGTCGAACGCGCGTACCGGCGCGCGGCGAAGCACCATGCGGGTCACCTCCGCCACAGCGGTGACCCGTACATCAGCCACCCCATCGAGGTCGCGACGCTGGCCGCGACGACGAAGGCCGACGCGGCGACCGTCTGCGCGGCCCTGCTCCATGACATCGTGGACACGGGGTACGACCTCGACGTTCTTCGTGCGGAGTTCGGCGCCGAGATCGCGGGACTCGTGGCCTCCGTGATGGCTCTGGATCAGGGCGGGCCGACGCCGAGCGACCAGCGGGTCATGCTGCTCAAGCTCTTCGACCGCCTGCACAACATGCGGACGATCGAGCATCTGCCACCGCGCAAGCAGCGTCTCAAGAGCCTGAACACGTTGGAATGGTTCGTCCCCGTGGCGCGGCGACTCGACTTGGAGCCCGTCGCCGTCGAGCTGGAACGCCTGGCCCACGATCGGCTGGACCCGGGCCGGGGATTCATGGCGGTACGTGCGGCGTCCATGGTCTTTCCCTCGTCCGCGCGCGACCGCTATCTACAGGAATGGTCTGTCCAGTTCGCCGAAGTGGACGGTCGCCGGGGCGTGTACATCATCGAAACGCTCTGCGGCGTGCCCGGCATGGCGGTCCTGCTCTGGCGCCCCCATGCGCGCGTCCTGATCCGAAAGATCCTCACTCCCGCCTTCGCGACCCGTGGCCGGCCCTGGCTCGCCCTCGCGCCTTTCCTCGCGTGGGTGACCTACCAGATGGGCCGCTCAAGCCTCGCCGACGCCTTCGCCTTCGTTCTGACCATCCCGCCCGCTCTGTCCGCACTGATCATCAGGATCCGGATCCACCTTGGCCTGGAGCGGGAACGCGACACCGGCAATGGCTGACCCGCCGTCAGCGAGGCTCTGCCCGGCTACCCGTTCTCCCCCGCGGTGTGCTTCGTGAACGGCAACACGAGCCGGGACGGGTGGGCGGCGTCGCGATAGATCTTGTGGGTGACGGGGCGGCCCACCGGCAGGTGGAACGCGTCCGGCGGCAGCAGCGCGTTGTGCGCGTCGGCCGGCGGTTCGTCGTTGGACAGCTCCGCCACCAGACGGTGGCCGGGGTTGATCGTCGCGGCGAAGGGGTAGAGCCGCAGGACGTACTCCTCGATCTTCCCGGGCTCCACGGGCACGGCGCGGGTGTGCGGGTGGTATGGGTCGCCCTCGGTCGTCCGCTCGTCGAGCTCGCGGTGCGACGCCTTGAGGAAGCCCGTGGTGATCAGCTGGCGGCTTCCGTCCGGGGCGACGTCCCACAGCCGCATGATGAGGTTCGTGTCCTCCTGGTCGATCTCGACGAACAGGTGCGCCGCACCGGTGCCGATGAGCTCCGTGGGCTCCTCGAACGGCGCGGTGCTCCAGCTGACGATCTCCACCTTGTCGGTCACCGTCAGCGGCGCCTGGTAGAAGCCGTCCGGGGCGGCGTGCTCCGCGCCCATCAGCTCGGGCTCCCGGGAGAGCTTGTGCCGCGGGCGCAGGTACAACGGCTTGTGCTCGATCTCCTTCGGCGGCCACCGCTCCGCGGTGACCACCTCACGCGAGCCCTCCACGAAGACGCGCACGGCCGGCTCGTCCATGATCCCGTTGTCGACGCCCTTGAGCCAGTACTCGTACCAGCGGAACATCGTGTCGTGCTCCTCGATCCAGGGGCGCGACTGCATCGGCGGGTAGGAGCCGATGTCCAGCTTCTTGGGACCCTTCAGCACGTCGAACAGCTCGATGTGGCCGTCCACGGTCCAGCCGCGTCCCTGGTCGATCTGCAGGTAGACCGGGATGTCGATGGTCTCGGCCAGCCTGACGGGGTTGCGCTCCTCGTACCACTCCCCGTCGAGGGGGTTCATCACGATGTCGAACCAGAACTCGCGGTTCTTCGGATACTTCAGCACGTGCACGAGGTTCGGCCACGCGGCCACGTCCGGGTCCCGGAGCCGCTCGTCGACGAGCTTCGCGAGCTCCTCCGGGGAGTGGAGCTCCTGCATCCGGGACCTGACGTCGGTGTGCGCGATGCCGGAGTCGCCACCGCGCCCCTCGCGGGCGGCCCGTGGCATGAACCACATGACGCCGCCGTGGTAGGTGGTCTCGTAGAAGTCGAAATGACCGCCGCTGACGAAGATCGCCTTCAGGTGGGGCGGCCGCTCGGCCGCGGCGACCACCTGCATCGACCCGAAGTAGGAGATGCCGATCATGCCGACGTTCCCGTCGCACCACGGCTGCCCGGCGACCCATTCGACGAGGTCGTACAGGTCCTGGCCCTGGGGAACGCCGCCGGCGTTGTAGTTGCCGATCATCACGCCGCCGGAGTCGCCGGTGCCGCGCACGTCGCCGATGACGTGGACGTAGTCCTCCCTGACCACGCGCGCGATGTCACCGGCCTCGATGCAGCCGTCCCACATCGGGCTGGGGCGGCGCTGCGGCGGCGTGGTGAGGGCGAGAGCCTGCAGCTCCTTGCCGTAGGCGCTCATCGCGATCAGGGCCGGCCGCGGCTTGTCCTCCGTGCCGTGGTAGGCGTCCACGGCGAGGGTGACCCCGTCGCGCATCGGCACCCGCAGGTCCTTGCGGACGGCGATCGTCTGCTCGCCCGCCCGGATCGTCTGGAAGTCAGCCATGAGTGCGAAGTTCCTTGTCCTCTGTCACGAGCTCTGGTCGAAGTGCGTGCGGTAGCCGTGCATCGACGTGAAGAACGGCGACGGCTCGAGCGTGGGATCGCCGGTGTAGCCGAGCCTCTCGGCGACGGGGGCGAACGGCGAGTACGGCGAGTCCGTCTCCCGCAGTCCGTCGCGGAGGCAGCGGCAGGCCGCCTCGCCGACACCGGCCTCGATGTCCAGGCTCTCCTGGAGCGCCTCCCGGGCCTGGCCGGCGTCGAGTTCGACGCCGTACGGCACGCCGTCCGCGCGGCGGTACGGGTGCCCGAGGTAGAGGTGCCGCGGGCGGACCTCGTCGCGCAGGTAGCGAAGGCCGGCGCGGTAGGCGGCCGGATCCGCGTAGCCGGGGAAGCCGTTGGCGGCCCCGTGGACCTGGACGGCGTCGCCGGCGAACACCGAGCGCTGTCCGTCGATCACATAGGCCACCGATCCGGGGGTATGGCCCGGGACCGGGTGGACGGAGACGGTGACGCCGCCACCGAGCGAGAGGGTCTCACCGCCCTTGAGCAGCATGGTCGGCTCCATCTCGCCGGAGATGACCGCGTCGGCCGCGGCCGCCACCTTCGCCGCGCCTTCGGGGTCGTTCAGGTAGCGCGCCCGGCCGTGGAGGTACTCGTCCACGTGCGCCCGGCGTGAGCGCAGCATCGGGGCGTCGGCCTCGTGGACGACCACCTGGGCGCGCCGGCCGGTGAGCTCCCACAGTGCGTGGGCGCCGCCGACGTGGTCGATGTGACCGTGGGTCAGCAGGATCCAGCGCACGTCCTCGATGCGGCGCCCGATGGCCTCGAGCGCGGGGGCCATTCCCTCGGCGGGCGAGGAGGCGATCCCCGTGTCGACGATGGCCGGCTCGGGGGCGTCGATGAAGAAGGTGTACAGACCGAACCGGCCCCACGGCGAGACCAGGGGATGAACGTCCACGTGCGTCATGACTCGCCCTTCAGGAAGGCCCCCGTCTCCTCGAAGACCCGGTGGTAGTCCGGGATCCAGGAGAAGTGCTGCACGAACCCGTGGCCGGCGCCCGGGTAGCGGCTCACGGTGGCGTCGACTCCGGCCTCCTCCAGGCGCCGGCCGTAGAGTTCGCCCTCGTCGCGCATCGGGTCGTGCTCCGCGGTCACGATCAGCGCGGGCGGCAGCCCGGTGAGGTCGGCCCGCTTGATCGGCGAGACCAGCGGATCGGCCGGGTCGGCGCCGCTGCCGAGGTAGAACGCGTTGAACGGCTTGAGCCCCGCCGTCTCCAGGCCGTAGCCGACGGCGTTCTCGCGCAGCGAGGCGTAGCGGTCGACGTCGAAGTCGAGATCGAGCGAGGGATAGAAGAGGACCTGGTGCGTGATCCGGTCGAAGCCCTCGTCGTGGGCCATCGCGGTGACGGCCGCGACGAAGGTGCCGCCCGAGCTGTCGCCGGCGACGGCGAGCGTCGTACCGTCCCAGCCCAGGCTCTCGCCGTTCTCGGCGGCCCATCGCACCACCGCGTGGCAGTCCTCGAGCCCGGCCGGGAACGCGTGCTCGGGCGCCCGCCGGTAGCCGACGGAGACGACCCTGAGCCCGGTCTCCTTCGCCAGCGACCGCGCGACGTGGTCGTGGGTGTCCAGGCTGCCGAGGAAGAACGCGCCGCCGTGGAAGTAGACCAGCAGGCCGTACGCGTCGGCCTCGACCGGCGTGTAGATCCGTACGGGGACCTCGCCCGCCGGAGTCCGCGCCGTGGTGTCCTCCACGGAGTGGAGCGGCAGGCGCTCCTCCAGGGGCGGAACCTGCGCCTCCTCGGCGGCGCGCATGGCGACCGGGTCGAGCGGACCGGGAGGCGGCGCCGGCAGCGTGGCGAGGACCCGGGCGATGTCGGGGTGCAGCGGCATGGGTCAGGCCTCCTGCGGCTGGGACGCCGGCTGCTGGGCAGTGGGCTTCTGGACCGTGGGCTGCTGAGATGCGGGCTGCTGAGATGCGGGCTTCTGGACCGTGGGCTGCTGAGATGCGGGCTGCTGAGATGCGGGCTTCTGGCCGGGGAAGACGTCGTTGATCTCGTCCTCGGTCCAGCCCTGGCGCGAGATCCGCTGCAGCTCGTCGGTGACCGGCTTGCGGATGGCCTGGTAGCGCGCCAGCGCCTCCCTGACGGAGCCGGCCTCCTTGAGGGCGTCGGCGAGGGCGCCGGCGTCCAGGATCGCCGAGTTCGCGCCCTGGCCCTGATGGTGCAGCATCGAGTGGGCCGCGTCGCCCACGAGTACGACGGAGTCCGAGTGCCACGTGCCGACCGGGTCGATGTCGTAGACCGCGCGGCAGTTGACGGTGGCCATGTCGAGGCCGCGGGTGATGTTCACGATCCGCTCGTCGAAACCCTCGACGGTCTTCAGCAGGTCGTCCTTGGTGACGCCTGGCGTCCAGGTGTTGTCCGGGCACAGGGCGGTGATGTCGAACGAGACCTGGCCGCGGTGGCGCAGCGGCAGGAAGTAGACCTTCGTGCCCTGGCCGATGTACATGCGGAGGTTGTCGTCGACGGCCATCCCGTGGGCGTCGTCGACGGAGATCACGGCGCGGTACGCGTGCTCGCCGGAGAACACCGGCTGGTTGTCGCCGAACAGCTGCGCGCGCACGACCGACTTGATGCCGTCGGCGCCGACCACCAGGTCGGCGGTGACCGACTCGCCGTTGGCGAAGACCAGCGTCGCCTTGTCGCCCTCGTCCTCGACGCTCTCCAGCTTGTGGCCGAGGTGCACCATGCCCTTGGGCAGCACGCCCAGGAGAGCCTCGATGAAGTCCCCGCGGTGGATCAGGTGGGTCTTCTCGCCGAAGGTGTCGATCTCCGGCCACGCCTCCTTCGCGATGGGGTCGCCGGTGGCGGTCAGGATCTCGAAGTAGTCGCTCGGCGAGCTCACCCTCGCGATCGCGTCGAAGATGCCCCACTGGCGGAACCGGTCCATGGTGGACGGCCGCAGGCCGATGCCGGCGCCGACCTCGCGGATCTGGCTCGCCTGCTCGTAGACGTCGACGGTGGCGCCGAGGAGGCTCAGGGCCTTGGCCGCGGCGGCGCCGCCGTACCCCGCGCCGACGACGGCGATGTTCAGGTTCTTCAGGTCTGAGGGCTGCATGGTCGTGGTCCTTGTCACTTCTGGATCGTCAGGAAGTCGGCGGGGTTGTCGACGAAGATGGTCGTGATCGCGGCCTCGTCGAGCCCGGCGGCGCGCAGATCCGGAATGAGGTCCTCGAAGATGTAGTTGACGGTGTGGCCCTTCACGCCCGGCCAGCCCAGCGGGCTGCAGTTGGCGTCGGCCGAGGCGAGCACCTTGCCCAGGTGCCCCTGGCCGATGAACCGGAGGAAGTGGTCCAGCCGCTCCTTGCGCGGACGGGACCAGAAAGGCGGGTCCTCGAGCTCGGTCTCGTAGCCGAAGGTGTCGAACCCGATGCGGCCGCCCTGCTCGGCGATCCAGGTGTCGCGTGTCTTGTCGGCGTTCACCCCGTCGTCGACGTGCCCGAAGAGGACGCGGTCGAGCGGGAGGCCTTCGGCGTCGAAGATGGCGATGGCGTTCTCGGCGTCGATCGCGAGGTGGGTCAGGACGGGCACGCCGGTGGCCAGGGCGGCGCGGGCGGCGGCGCGGTAGATGCGCTTGTCCAGGTCCGTCATGCGGCCGCCGCGGCTCACGCCGACCTTGATCACGCCGGCGCGGCCGCCCGTGCCACCGATGCCGACGGTGATCTCGTGGACGAAGTGCTCGGTCAGATACTCCACGCTCGCCCGGGCGAAGAACGGCAGCGCGGTGTCGCCGCCGACGAAGCCGGTGCTCGCCACGATGTGCACGCCGGTCTTCGCGGACAGGGACCTGTAGTAGTCGACGTCCCGGCCGTTGCAGATGCCGGTCGCGTCGACGAACGTGCCGCCGCCGTACTCATGGAACCGGCGCAGCTTCGGGACGGTCTCCTCGTACCGCTGCTCGGGGGTCTTCCACCACTTGGTGTCCAGCTCGGAGCCCGGCATGCCGTACCCGATGTGCTCGTGGACGGCCACGAGACCCAGCTCTTCGGCCGGGATCGGCCCCAGGACGGTGTTCACTCTCGACACAACAACTCACCTTTTGAAGCTCAGTGGTCTTGGGCTCGCGCGCGCTCAGCGCACCGACAGCAGGTCGCGCGGGTTGTCCACGAGGATCCGCCGGACGTCCCCGTCGCCGAGGCCCTGCTTCGCGAGAAGGGGGACGAACGTGGTCAGGACGGCGCTGTAGGCCACGTCGTTCGCCGGGTGGCCCTTGGCGACGCCGGTCGCGTTGCTCGAGAGCAGGATCCGGTCGCCGTGACCGGCCTCGACCAGCTCGATGACCAGGACGGCGCGCTCGGCGTCGGTGACGTGGGTGTCGTCCTCGGTGTCGCCGGTGCCCTCGGCGCCCACGTGGTCGAGGGCGACGTAGGCGCCGCGGGCCGCGACCTCGAACGGCGCGCCCGCCGCGACGGCGTCCCTGCGGTCGAGCCCGCCGACGACGACGCGGCCGGCCGGCAGCTTCTCGTCCAGGACGACCTCGAGGTCGCGCACGGCGTCGTTCCCGAAGCGGATGGACACCGGGACACCGGTGGCCAGGGCGGCCCGGGCCGCGCCGCGGAACAGGCTCTCGTCGGTCGCGGTCATGCCCGCGAGGGTCGCGGCCGTGGCCACGAGGCCCGCGGCGCCCCGGCGCTCGACGCGCGGGACCACCATGCCCTCGGTGACCTCCTTGGCGAAGAGGTCGGCGAACTTCTCGGCCGGCCAGGGGGTCGGCGGGTTGGTCTGCGGCGTCAGGAAGTAGCCGCCGAGCATCTCCTCGGGGCCCTGGCCCGTCGACGCGACGATGTGCACGCCGGTCGTGCGCGAGAGGGTCTCGTAGAGCCGCACATCGCGTCCGTGGAACATGCCGGTGCTGTCGACGATCGTGCCGCCGCCGTGCCGGCGGAAGTCCTTCAGCTTCCCGGCCAGAATCTCGAAGATCTCGGCCCGGTCGAGGGTGACGTCGAACGCGTACTGCGCTCCGGGGAACACCGACAGCAGGGCCTCGTGAACCGCGACGACTCCCAGCTCCTGCGCGGGAACGGGGCCGAGGACGGTGTTGACGGTGTTGCCGGTGGAGTTCCCGGCAGTCTGGGCGCCCGTCACTGGCACTCCTTTCGGTCTCGGCGAGTGACCGCGGTCACGCCGCATCTGGAATGGTGTCAGTTAGCTTTACAGCACGTCAAGCATGTTATCTGCAAGTAAATTAGATTTTCCTGGAGTACGGTACAGGTCGAGACCCCGCCCGAAGCGGGGACCTCGGCTCGGCCCGGCGGCTCCCGGGTCACCCGGCGGGGACGGGCTCCTCATCGGTCAGAGGCTCCTCGACGCCGGCGCGCTGCGTGCCGAAGAGCCCGAAGAGCGTCAGAGCCGCGGCGGCGGCGGCACAGAGGCCGGCGACCAGGAACGCGAGGCTGTAGGCGCCGCCCAGCGACCCGGCCGCGAGCGCGCGGAGGTTCTCCGGCATCGGCACCGGCGGCATGCCCGGACCGGCGCCGGGCACGACCGGCATCGAGTTGATCGCCATGGCGCCGCCGCCGTGCGCGATCCCCCCGGCGATGTCGGTGTACGGCGGCGTGAGCCCGGACCCGCCGATCGCCCTGCCGAGACCGGCGGTCAGGTCGCCGTTCGCCCGGCTGACCGCGAACGCGGCGATGAGCACCGGGCCGAGAGCGAAGCCGAAGTCGCGGAGCAGGTTGGTGGTGGCGCTGGCCATGCCGGCGAGCCGCAGCGGAACGGTGTTGATCGCGACGGCCGTGATCGAGCCGACGGTGAGCGCGAAGCCGACGCCGAGGGCCAGCATCGGGCCGATGAACCGCGTCCAGTCCATGTCGTGGACGTCGAACGTCGAGCACCAGACGCCGCTGACGGCGATGAGGGCGAAACCGGCGGTGAGCACCCAGCGAGGCGAGAAGTTCCGGATCAGGTGGGAGACGGCCGGCACCAGCACGAAGGCAGGACCCTGGATGAACAGGAACAGCACGCCGACCCGCAGAGCGCTCTGGTGCTGGACGGCGCCGAGCCAGATGCTCATCGAGTAGCACGTCGCGAGGAACGCGAACATGCCGACCACCGTCGCGATCGCGACGACCGCGTACGAACGGTTGGCGAAGACGGCCAGGTGCAGCAGCGGGACGCGGGTCCGCAGCTCGATGGCGATGAAGGCGCCGAGGAGCACGAGGCCCGCGACGAAGGCACCGATGATCTCGGGACGGGCGAAGCCTGCTTCGGAGCCCTGCGTGGCGGCGAAGAGGATGGCGATCAGGCCGAGGGCCAGTGCGACCTGACCCGGGATGTCCAGCTTGCGCCCCTCCGGGGCCGAGGAGTCGGCGGCGAACTGCGTGATGACGATCGAGACGACCGCCGCCGCGATGACCACGAGGTACGACGTCCGCCAGTCACCCTCCGCGGCCAGCCATCCGCCCAGCAGCGGGGAGATCGCCGCACCGATCGAGAGGAAGCCGGCCCAGACGGCGATGGCCTTGGAGCGGGCCTCCTGCGACGGGCTGACCGCGGCCATCATGGCGAGCGAGATCGGATAGAGGATCGCGGCTCCGAGACCCGCGACGACCTGCCCGATCCACAGGATCTGGACGGTTCCGGCGAGGGCGCTGACGAGCGAGCCGGCCACGGTCAGCAGAGCACCGGCCTGCAGCAGCCGCTTGCGGCCGAACAGGTCACCGATCACGCCGGTGGTCAGCTCGAAGACGACCATGGGGATGGCGAAGGCGGCCGTGACCCAGGTCAGTTCGGCGCCGGTGGTCTGGAACTCCTGCTGGAAGGTGCCATTGAGCGCACCGGGCAGCGAGTACGCCACCTGCGCGAGGAGTACGGCGAAGCAGCCGGCGACCACCGTTGCGGTGTAGCCCTGCTTGCGCGCAGCGGTCTGCGTCATTGCGGAGTGCTTCCTTGTCCACGGGCCGGGCGATGGGTTCCGGCCCCCGGGATCGGCCACCCGATGTGGGCTCGATTTCCCGTTGGCTGTGCAAGGTGGCACATCACTTGACGCGACGTCAACCAATTGAGCAGTATGTATTCACAACAGTCAGCGAGAGCGGAACGCGGCCGGGGTGCCCTATGCTGACGGGCATGGCGAGGCTTCGTGCGGCACAGAAGGAGATGACGCGGAAGCTCCTGTTGGATGCCGGTCTGGACCTGTTCGTGTCGAAGGGCTACGCGACGGCGACGGTCGACGACATCGCGTCGGCGGCGGGGACGACGCGGGTGACCTTCTACGCGCACTTCCCCTCGAAGGTCGAGCTGATGAAGGCTCTCATCTCGGAGCGGCTCAACGCCGCGCTCGACCGGGTCCCCTCCGCCGAGCACGGGTCGACCGAGCGTGAGCTGGTCGCGGTGGTCGAGGACGGCTCGCGGGAGCGGATCCGCGCGTGGCTCGCCTCGACCTCACAGCGTTGGGATGAGATCCGCCCCTACACCACGACCGCCTTCGAGGCCGCGGCCGTGGACCCCGCGATCCGCGCGCTCCTCGACGAGTGGCTGAACGAGGCCATCGGCGACATCAAGGAGGGGCTCGACCGTGCCGGCCGGTTCCCGGCCGGCACCCGCCACTTCCGCAGCGTCATCGCCATCACCGAGCTCGACTACGTCGCGCGCCATTGGACGCCGGGGACCTGGGGCGTCGGGCACGACGAGATGCTGGACGTCCTCACCGAGAGCTGGGTCGGCTCGATCGGGCGCCACTGAGCAGACCGAAGCCGATCAGGCGGGAGCCTGATCAGGCCGGAGACGCCGACAGAGTCGCGTCGGCAGGGTCACCCTCAACGGAGTCGAGTGGAATCGGCGTGAACATCGGCGGCTCCTCCTCCGGCGTCAGCGCCGTGGGGCCGTAGATCCAGTCGGTGAAGGAGTAGTCGTAGGTGTCGCGGGCCCGCAGCAGCGTGTTGCGCTGGAGGCGGGGCACGCCGTCCAGGTGCCACAGCTCGCCCCAGGCGCGGGCCGTGGTCAGCACGCGCCGGCAGTGCTCGGGGCGCACGGCCTCGTAGGCCGCCAGGGCACCCTGCCAGTCGATCCTGCCGTCCCCGGCGCGGCGGGCGGCGACGTGCCTGGCGAGCACCCAGCCGTCCTCTATGGCCATGATCGCGCCCTGCGCCATGTACTGCAGCGGCGGGTGGGCGGCGTCGCCGAGCAGCGCGATGTTGCCGTCGACCCAGGTCATGATGGGATCGCGGTCGAACATCCGCCACCAGCGGTCACGCCACATCAGCGGGATGCCGGCCCGCACCTCCGGGCAGGTCGCGGCGAAGGCGGCGTCCAGCTCGTCGGGCGTGCCCCAGTCCTCCTCTCCCGCGCGGGCCTTGGGGGACTCGAAGACCGCGACCTGGTTGAGCATCTCGCCGCCGCGCAGCCCGTACTGCACGAAGTGGCAGCCCGGGCCGACGTGGACCGAGACCTCGCTGAGGTCGACGTCCCGGCCGGCCTGCTCGATGGGCACCGCGGCGCGGTAGGCGACGTAGGAGGAGCTGACCGGCTCGTCCTCGACCAGGAGCCGGCGCGCGACCGAGTGCAGGCCGTCGGCGGCGATGACGATACGGGCCTCGTCCGTGCGGCCGTCCGCCAGCAGCACCCGGGCGCCGGACGCGGTGTTCTCGTAGCCGCTGACGCGGGCGTCGGTGACCAGGCCGACTCCCGCGCTCCGGCAGGCGCGCAGGAAGATGCCGTGCAGGTCGCTGCGGTGGATGACCATGTACGGGAAGCCGTAGGTGCGTTGCAGGTCGACCAGGTCCAGCCGGGTCAGCTCGCGACCGTCGACGGCGTCGCGCATCACCATGCTCTTCGGCACCACGCCGAGGCTCTTGGCCTCCTCCAGCAGGCCGTAGTCGTGCAGGATCCGGGTGCAGTTGGGCGCGATCTGCAGGCCGGCGCCGACCTCGCCGAACTCGCGCGCCTGCTCCAGCACACGCACCCGCAGGCCCTCGCGGGCCAGGGCGAAGGCCGCGCTCAGGCCGCCGATGCCGCCTCCGACGACCAGGACGTCGACGGGGCCGGCGGAGGTGGTGGATGTCGTCACGCTGCTCTCCTCGATGGCCGGGACGCTCACAGCCACGCCGGCAGGGCCGGCGCGAGGGAGCCGTCGGGGGTGGTCAGGGTGTGCGGGCGTCCGGCGAGGTACGCCACGACCTCGGCGAGCGGGCCGCCGGCGGCGACGGGCTCGCCCTCGCCGGGCAGCTCCCAGCGGTCGCCGGTGTCGGTGGCGGCCAGGACGACCGCGGGACCCGCGGCGCCGCCGCGCTTGGCGGCGATGTCGTCGGCCAGGGCGGTCAGGAATCCGGCCGGCAGGTCGGTGAAGGCGACGCCGGAGGCCAGGTCGACGGCGTGGACGCAGACCTCGCGGGAGCGCAGCCAGGGGATCTCGGTCGCGGGGACGGTACGGCCCTGGGCGGTGACGACCTCGGCGTTCCACCGGTCGTCGTCCAGCCCGGCGATGCCCGCGGCGAGCCGCCCGGCGGACGTGTCCAGCCAGGCGGCCAGCTCGGCGGCCGGCTTGCGGGAGCCGGCCTCGATGTCGGCGTCGCGCTGCCGGGGCGAGGAGTACATCGGGGTCTTCTCGCCGGTGGCGGCCCAGCGCACCAGGTTGCTCAGTGCGTCGGCGTTCGCCGCCACGTGGGCCACCAGGTGCTTGCGGGTCCAGCCGGGGAGCCCGGAAGGGGCGAGGTACTCCTCCTCGCCCCACCCGGCGACGGTGGCGAGGAACAGCTCGGTGCCCGTCTCGCTCCAGCCGAGGGTGTCGCCGAAGGTGCGGCGCATCAGGCCGCCCCGTCCTTGGCCACGGTGTTGTCGAGCCGGCCGATGCCCTGGATCTCCGCGACGACGCGCTCGCCGCCGGTCAGGTAGCGCTTGGGGTCGCGGGCGTGGCCGACGCCGCCGGGGGTGCCGGTGGCGATGACGTCGCCGGGGTTGAGGCGCACGACGGTCGAGACGTACTCGACCAGCGCGACCGGGTCGAAGAGCAGGTCGCCGGTGGTGTCGCGCTGCATGACCTCGCCGTCGACGCTGAGGCTGACCTCCAGCTCGGGGCGTACGCCGCCGGGCAGTTCGTCGGGGGTGACGAGGTAGGGGCCGACGGGGGTGGAGGAGTCCCACATCTTGCCCTGCAGCCACTCGCGCGTGCGGAACTGCCAGTCGCGGCAGGTGATGTCGTTGAGGACGGTGAAGCCGGCGATCGCGGCCTCGGCCTCGGTGTCCTTGACCCGGCGGACCGGCTTCCCGATCACGACGGCGAGTTCCACCTCCCAGTCGAACTCCGCGGTCTCCTCGGGACGGGCGATGTCGTCGCCGGCGCCGATCAGGCAGTCGGCGAACTTGGCGAACAGGGTGGGGTACCGCGGCAGGTCGCGGCCCATCTCCCGGATGTGGTTCCGGTAGTTCAGGCCCACGCAGACGACCTTCGAGGGCCGCGGGACCACCGGGGCGAAGTCCGCGCCGTCGACCGGGTACGTCGTGGCGGTGCCGGCGTCGACGGCGGCGGCCGCGGCGGCCCAGTCATCCCGGGAGAGGAGTTCGCCGAGATCGGCGGCGCCGAGGTCGACCAGCCGGTCGCCGTCGAGCCGTACGGCGCGGGTCGAGCCGTCGACGCGGAGGGTGGCGAGCTTCATCGGGTGGTCCCTTCGATATGAGTGCGGTTGAGCTGCAGGGCCTCGAAAACCGGGGAGTCGCTGAACCGGAACAGATCCAGCGCGCCGGAGTCGGAGTCGGTGGAGCCCGCCTCGGACCGGGCCGAGAAGGGCTGCCAGGACGGGACGGCGAACAGGTCGCCGCGGGTGACCGTCCAGGTCCTGTCGCCGACGGTCACGGTTCCCGAGCCGTCGAAGACCTGGTAGACGGACGAGCCGGTCTCGCGGACCGGGGCGGTCTCGGCGCCGCGCGCGATGCGGTGCATCTCGGCGCGGAGCGTGGGGAGCACGTCGGCGCCCGTGGCGGGGTTGATGTAGCGGACCGCGGCGTGGCCGGGCTCGACCGTGCCGCCGAAGCCCTCGGCCTCCAGGGCGAGCTGGTCGGCCAGGGCGCGGTCGGTGAACTCCCACTTGTAGGACAGCAGCGGGGTACCCGGGGTGAGCTCTCCGGCCGGCAGCGGACGCAGGCCGGGGTGTCCCCACAGCCGCTCGGAGCGCGACCGCTCGGGGGTGATCCGCTCGGCGTCGCTGATCTCGTCGCGGCCGAACTCGAAGAACTGCGTCTCGGTGACGTACTGGAAGGGGATGTCCAGGCCGTCGATCCAGGCCATCGGCTCGCTCGTCGCGTTGTGGTGGGCGTGCCAGTTCCAGCCGGCCTGCGGGAGGAAGTCACCGCGGCGCATCGGGACCGCGTCGCCGCCGACGACCGTCCACACGCCCTCGCCCTCGACGACGAAGCGGAAGGCGTGCTGCGTGTGGCGATGCTCCGGAGCGTCCTCCCCGGGCATCAGGTACTGGATCGCGGCCCACAGCGTGGGCGTCGCGAAGGGCCGTCCGCCCAGTGCGGGATTGGCCAGCGCGATCGCCCGCCGCTCTCCCCCGCGGCCGACCGGGACCAGGTCGCCGGCCTGCGCGGCGAGCCGCCGCAGGTTCTCCCACCGCCACAGGTGCGGCACCGCGCGCGATCGGGGACGCGCCGGCATCAGGTCGCCGATCTCGGTCCACAGCGGCACGAGCAGCTCCTGCTCGAAACCGCGGTAGAGGTCTTCGAGCGCGGGGGTGACGTCGGGCTGGTCCGGCGCGTCGATCGCACGGAGCCGCACCGGGGACTCTGGCGTGGTCGCAGCAGTGCTCATACGGCTAATGTTGCTGCTGTAACGCGATGAAGAACGCCGAATTCTGCTTTGCAGAATCGAGGGTCCCGTGAGCAAGCCGCTGAAGAATCCGCCGACCTACCTGATCAATAGTGTGGACCACGCCCTGCGGATCGCCGCGATGCTTCAGCTGGAGGGCGAGCTGACCGTCTCGGAGGTCGCCGATCGGCTGGGCGTGGCCCGCTCCACAGCGCACCGGCTGCTCGCGATGATGGTCTACCGGGACTTCGCGGTCCAGGACGAGCGGCGCCTCTACCGGGCCGGTCCGGTCCTGGAGCTCGCGGCCCACTCGCCCTCGGCCGCCTCCCGCCTGCGGGCGGCGGCCCTGCCACACCTGCACCGGCTGGTCGGCATGCTCGACGAGTCCGCCAACCTGGCGGTCCGCACCGGGGACACGGTCCGGTTCATCGCCAGCGTCGAGTGCTTCCAGAGCCTGCGGGTGGGCTCCCGCGAGGGCATGGTGTTCCCGGCCCACCACACCACGACGGGGCTGCTGCTGCTGGCGGAGCTGACCGACGAGGAACTCGAGGCGGTCTACCCGGCCGAGCGGCACGCCGACCGGCCCACCGACCGGCTCACCACGCGGCCCGACCTGGACCGGCTGCGTGCCGAGCTGGCCCAGGTGCGGCGTAAGGGCTTCGCGCTCAACCAGGGCCGCTCGGAGCGCGGCGTGGTGGCACTCGGCGTGCCGGTCAGGGACCCGGACGGAACCGCCCTCGCCGGTCTGTCGGTGTCGATGCCGAGCGGACGCTACGACAAGCGTCGGCTGCCGTCACTGGTCGACATTCTTTCCCGTGTCGCGAGCGCCGTGGAGGCCGATCTGGGCCGCGCCGTCTGAACAGACACCAGACCTCTGCGCCTGCCGCGCCCCCTCGCGTGATGTAACTCCAGGCGGGTGTAAGCCCCGGACATGCGGCGAGCCATCGTGTGACGATCAGCGAGTTCCCCACCAAAGGTACTCGCGGAGGACACACCACACGATGCCTCTGGACGAGCCTGCTCTGCTCGAGTCGCTGGAGTGCCTCCGACGCCGACGACATCATCCGCCAGGCGCTGCAAGCCGTGCTGCAGGCTTTCACTAATGCCGATGACCTGCGTCTGCCACTGTCGAGAGGCACCCGTCGCATCCCGGCGAACATCGGTCTAGCGCTGGCTGACCGCTGGTAGGTCCGATTTTCTCAGCAATTACCCGAGGCGTGCGGACGGTGTCGGCCGAAAGTCGCATTAACGAGGGACCTCAAATAATTCACGGAGTTGCTGTCAATTTTTTCGGATCGAGGTGAATGACTGACAACTGGGCAGCGTGGCGTTACTCTTCGGATGAGTCGAGCCGGTATCTTCCATGCTGAAAGGAATATTGTGGAGCCGGACTACTGGCTGCAGTTACACAAGGATGTGGTCACGCGTTTCTCCACCGTGATCGAACTACTGGAAGAGGCCACCGCCACTGCGCTTCATTGGTCACCCGATGAGGGTGACTCAGAGGCGTCCTTGCGGCACCTCCGTGGTCAGCTCAAGTCGGTGGTCGACCTCGAGTTGCGCATGCCGATCGTGGCGCCGATGAAGGCCGGAAAATCGACGATCATCAATGCGATCGTCGGGTACGACCTGCTGCCAGCACGCAGTGAGGCGATGACCACCCTGCCAACCCGGATCGAGCTGGCGGACGACCTGAGCGAACCGGAGCTGAACATCCCCAGGAAGGACGCTCTGCTTTTCTCCTCGCTCATCGAGGACCTGGCCGACCCGGTCGAAAAGCACTTCGCCGCGCTCGCCGATAAGCTCTCCCACTTGGAAGAGCTGCTCGAAGACCTGCGCGCAAGGCGTCTCGGTCCAATAGAGGAGAGTTACCGGGGGCATACGCGCGTGCTCAAGGTGCTGATCCTGCTGAACGATCTGGTGCGACTCAGCGGCATGCTGCTCCCGGAGGCGGATCTCATCGGTCAACTCTCCGACGCCCCCACGCTGCGCACTCCTTACTGGCGGCGACCTGAACTGGACATGGCCCAGACGACGGGCCGGCTTTCACTCGTCGACACCCCCGGGCCCGACGAGACGGGGGTCGCGGTCCGGCTCACTGGCGCGGTCCGGACCCAATTGGAGAACTGCCATGTTGTTCTGATTCTGCTGGATTACACCGCAATGGGCCGTGAGGCGGATGAGAAGATCAAGAATCTCACCGACCCGGTAGTCGAGCAGATCGGCCGGGGGAAACTGTACGCGGTCGTCAACAAGGTGGACCAGCGGAGACCGGGTGACCGCGACAATGAGGGCGTCCAGCGTTTCGTCCGCATAGACCTCGGTCTTGTCGAGGACTCTGAGGACCGGCGGATATTCGAGACGAAAGGCCGTCTAGGACTTGTCGCGGCCAAGACGCTCGCGGCCCTCGATCGGAAGGGCGAGCAGTTGGTCATCGCCGATGACCCGGCGGCCCGTCAGTTCATCTGGGAGCAGTACGAGGACGACGAGGATCGCGACGATGCACTGCGTACCTGGAGTCACGAGCAGCTGCGGAAGCGTGCGGCCCGTAAATGGGATGAGTCGGGAGTTCCGCAACTCCTCCAGCACGTGATAAGCCGGCTGCGCGCGGAGGCCATGCCGATTCTGATCGGCTCGGCTCTGAACCGGCTCGTTGCACTACTCAAATCCCTCATCGAAGTGGCTCAGTTACGCATGCAAGGAGCCGCCGCCAACTCGAAGCGGATCCAGGATGAGCTGCGGGCGCTGCAGAAGGAGACGAAGCTGCTGGAGAGGCTACGGTCGGACATGCCGAAGCCGAAGCAGCTCAGCCATGAGATTCAGGGCCGGTTGAACGTCCACATCGCCGAATTGCGCGAGGCCGGTGACCGTGTGCTGTCGGCGCTCGACGTCGGCGATACCCACTCCACTCCATTGGACACGGGCGTCTTCGACAGGCTTGGCCGCCGCATCCAGCACGCAAGGGAGACCGTGGGAAACGCCATCACCGGGAAGAAGCACCGATCCCCCGGGGTGCTGGAGTTCGCTACAAGGGAAGAGGCGGACCGTCACATCACCCTTCTGACAGCGGCTCTGATGGAGCCGCTGCGGAGCGCCTTGGAGCAGGGCCGCGATGAGATCGCCGATGCGGTCTCCGAGATCGCGACGAAGGTCGTAGCAGCCGAGGACAGAAAAGCGCGCCCCATCATAGAGCGGGCCAGTCACCGCCTCTCGACCGCGTTCGAGGTCACGCTCACCGTGCCCGAACTCGACATTGCTTATCAGGATCTCGAGGTCTCTGTGGCCAGCCCGCAGGAGCGGAGGCACACGGTCAAGAAGACTCGGAGCGTTGAAAAAAAGGTCCGAGAATGGAAGTACTGGCTTAAGGTAATACCTCGGAAGAGGATCGTCTCTGAGGATTATGACGTCGAGGAATCAGTCTTCCTTGTCAGCCAGAAAATAGTGCAGCAAGAGCTCAGCACGAGTTTCTCCAGTCAGATCGACCAAATCGCGCAAGAGCTCGGCGAGTACGTCGTCGGAGAGTTGTCGGCGCAGCTCAAGACCTATTACGACGGCCTGGACGCATTTCTCGCACGCTATTACGCCAGCCTGATGCAGGCACTGGAGGACATCGGTAAGAGCGGCGCGCAGCAGCAGGAGATGCACGCCAGGCTCACGGCCATCATCGCCGCCGCCGAGGAACATCTCACCGCGATCGCGAGCTTCCAGCGCCAGCTCAAGGCTGGGAAGTGATCTGCCGCACTGGGCGCAAACACGTCCTCACGTCACGGAGAACCGGCGGCGTCGCGATTGCGAGCCAGGCTCGTCGCCTGCCTGAACGGGCTAGCCGCTTTGTTTGGAGATACCGCGGCGAATGGCCGGGGCGAGGTGCCGGATCTGAGCCGCTTCACCGATCTCATCGCTTGTGAGGTGAGAGCAGCCTTGACCGGTGCGCCCGTGGGCGCCGTGGGCGACGTGAGCGTGGTACGAGATCTGACGGTGCTCCTGCAGGCTGCGGTCAACGCTGGTGCGAAAGCGATGGACGCACGCCTCTCTACCCGTGCCGAAGCCTACCTGCACTCTCTCGACCGACTGCTCGCCGGGGAGCGGCGGCTTACGGAGGCTGCTGCCAAGCTCCCGTCGGCGGCACAGATCCGTGATCAGATCACGTCTGCCACGCACGATGCCGTCGCTGTCGCCGTCCGTAGTTCGGCCGCCGCGCTCCAATCACTGCGTAACACGCCACTCCCCGGGGCGACTGCTCGGCTGGGCCGGGCACATGCAAGGGTCTTCGCCTCAGGCGACCACGCACACGAATTTCTGGAATGCCACTGCCTGCCGATACTGAGATCCATCGATTTCGCCGTCCAGACCTGTCTACTGGAGATCGACAGGGCCGTGGGCCGGTACCATGCCGAAGCTGCAGCGGCAGGTGATGCGCTACGCACCCTGCTATCGGCAGTAGCCATCGACATCGGCGGGAGCACCGTCGGTGGGATCGCGGAACTCGTGGGCGCCGGACCGCCGGACACATCAGCCCGGCCGGCGGCTCCCCGGATGGAGCCCGTAGCGGAGGCGCTCCGGGCGGCGGTCTACAACGCCGCCCAACCCACAACTCCCGAGACGTCCCTGGTGCGTCGGGTCATCCTGGCTCACTCCTATCCGCGTGACCTCAGGTTCTTCGGCCACCGCGGCTACATGGTGACTTGCGATGCCATTCACGCCTCGCTGGCCACGGCATGCAACCAGGTGATTGAGGCGCTTCATGCCGAGATCAACACCTACCTGAAGAATTTGTGGCGAGGGCCGTTCGGTGCCCATCTCACGGCACGCGACACCTACGTGTCCCGCTGCAAGGACATCTTCGTCGCCACGAGGCGCTCGAACGGGCATGAACTCGCCGCTGTACTGATGCAACAGCGAACCCTGCACGACCTCGCGTCGGAATTCGCCGAACTCCGACGAACTGCCGAGGAAATCGCTATCGGCGTGGACGGCGAGGTTCCTCCGATCCTTCGCTGGCCACTGGCCGTAGCCGCAGAACACCCTGGGATCTTGGCAGACACCGCGACCGAACTCACGCGTCTGGTCAACGGCCCCGCCAACGTGCGAGTCGTGGTCATCGCGCCCATGAGCGCCGGAAAGTCCACCCTGATAAACGCGCTCCTGGGTGCCGAAGTACTGCCGACGCGGCACGCCGCGATGACTTGCCTTCCAACCTGTCTGTCGCTCCACAGTCCCGACGAGTGCCCGGCTCCCACGCTGCACCTGGACAGCGATTTCCTCCGCGGACTGCACGTGCTCGCCAACCGGATTCGCTCCGTGGTCGATCCTCCCGAGTCCGCGCGCCTCAAAGTTGAGCGCCACCTACATCTCGCGCAGATGGTCCGGCGGCTACGATCGAGCGGCTTCCAGATGGGGGACGAACACATCGGTGCCGATCGCGTTCGGGAGACGTTGACCGAAATAAACGACCTCGTCCGGCTGGGCTTGCTCCTGACCCCGGGCGCACCCCTGCCTTCCAGCCTGCGTGAGCCCATAAATGTGCTCGTGCCGTACGGCGGCGGCGACCGCGGGCCCAGGGGAAGCCGGATCCAACTTGTCGATACCCCTGGATTGGACGAGGGGGGCTTGTCCGGGGAGCTACGGTCACTCATTCAGGCGCAACTAGACAAGGCGCACGCGGTGATTATCGTGCTCGACTTCACCCGGCTGTCCAGCGAGGCAGATCAGGCAACTCGCGAACTCCTGAGCGCGTTCATCGAGAAAGTTGGTGACCAGGGCGTCTGGGCTGTGATCAATCGGGTCGACCAGCGACGGCCGGGAGACCGCGATGAAGCGGGCGTGCGCCGGCTGGTGCGCAGAGAGTTAGGGGTGACGGACGAGCACATCTTGGAGACGGCCGCGCACCAGGCCCAGGTTGCGCTGACTTATCTGGCAGGACCTTGTTCCGCAGATTGCCCGGAGGAGGAGTGCGCGGGCCGAAATGATCGAATGCGGGCCTTGCTCTCCGTCTACTACCCAGGAGATTGGGAGGAGCGTCTGACAGAGCTCGACGCCGCTCGCGGACGGGAAATCGCGTCGCGCCTGCTCGCTCGCTCCGGCATCCTGCAGGCACGCCAGGCGATTCTCACCACGCTGCACCGGGATGGGGGACGTCTGCTGGGACGAGCCACTGCGCAGCGCCTTCTAGCCGCCCTCACGCCAACATCCGCCGCCGATTCTCAGTTCGCTCGGCTGGCCACGAACCTCGCTCTGAGCCTGAAGATCACTGAAAGACAGCCGATATGAGTTCTTTGGAACAGACGGCGAGTGGAGTTCCCCTGGTTCCGGATCGGATGCTCCTCGAACTGGCCAACGGCATCCGAGTCACCGAGGATCTGAGTAAGCGCCGGAGGTCAGTCTTCGGTCGAATGATCGACGGGATCACGGGAAAGAGCGCACAGGCCGATCGAGTCGCTCTTGGCGCGCTTGCCGGCGGTCAGCGTGCGCTGATGGAGTGGGTCACCGAGGTGACCGAGAGCAGCGCGGTGACCAACCTCACTCTGGCCCGAGTGACACGGCACGTCGTCGACACCCGCCGTCAACTCGCGCAGGTCGACGCCGTAGGCCAGCGGAACACCGAAAGCATGCGCCTGCTGGCCGAGCTCCTCGGCGAAGCACTCAGCCAAGTGGACAACCGGCTCGCCGAGCTGGAGCGCCGTTTGGACTGGATCGAACGCCGGCAGGACATCCTGGAGCTCAGGTTCAAGGCCCAGGAAAGCTTCGAGCTATCGGTTGGAGCATGGGCGAGCGGCCAGACGTACGGCGATCTGCCCTGGCTATGCCAGATTGCTTTACTTGCCTGGGAGGTAGCCACCGGCCCCGCAGGCCAGGTCGAGTACCTCACCGGTGATCGTGGATACCGCGACAAGCTGATCAACAGCATTCTCGGCCACGACTGGACCCGCAGGGCGATCCCCGCACCGTTCACTGTAAGTGGGCTGCTCGACGAGACCGCCATCCGGCTTCACACGGCCGAGCGGCAACTGCTGATCGCGGAACTCCTCGGAAGCGGGCTGACCGGACGATTGGCAACGCCGACGTTGCCGCTGTGCGCGGCGTTGATGACGGCACTCGAACTCGCAGCGATCCCCGATGGCAGGCCGGAGCATCCGGGGAAGATCGCTTTGGAGTTGGTCCGGCTGCGGCACGGATGGCTTGACGGTAGCGCGGAGCCGATTGGTTTCGTTCGGCGCATCGTCAACGAGCAAGCCGACGCGGCCCACGTTCTCCGTGCGGATTTGAAGAACGACGATGACGGATGATGCGATGGAAACACACGGTCGGCTTTCCTTTTCCGCAGCGCCGGAACCGCAAGGCCGAGTTGGACTGGTGCTTAGTGGGGGCGGCGCCAAAGGCGCATATCAGGCAGGGGTCGCGGCATGTCTCGCCCGGCACGGGCTGAAACTCCGAATAATCTGCGGAGCCAGCATTGGAGCGCTGAACGGCGCGATCCTGGCCTGCGATAAGTCTCTCAAGGATGGCGCGGACCGGCTCCTGAGGGTATGGCGCGAGGTAGGCGCCGCAGCGGGACGAGCCGAAGCGCTTCCTCCGCTTCCGCCTGGCGGGCCGCCCGGTCCACCGTATTCCGACGCCTGGGACCCGCCGGGTGCGCGAGCGCTGGGACAACTGAACAACATGATCTCGCATCTAGCTAACCCGGTCCTACGACAGGGCTTCATCGAAGATCTCATCGTCCGACACGTCGACATCGACAAACTCCATGCCGGACCGCGCTTCTATGTGTCGGCCTATCCCGCCGGCCTCGGTATGGTCGTGCCCAGCTGGGGCTGGCTGCTCGACGTGATCCGGGCGCCCTTCACCACTAAGGGACGATGGCTCTGCATCACCCAGCTGGCGGCCTCGCAAGTTCACCATGCGATTCTGGCCAGTGCGTCCCTGCCGCCAGTTTTGCCACCCCGGGAGGTCGCCGGCATCCGCTACTGGGACGGGGGCCTGTTCGACAACCTTCCGGTTGGACCTATCGCGGCCGACCCCGACTGTCACTTCGTTGTCGTCGTGCATCTTCACCAGGGGTCGTTGTGGAATGCGCGTGATTATCCGGGGCTACAGATAGTCGAAATCCGTCCGACCCGTCCCCTCGCGGATGCGGGGCCTGTCGGCTGGGCGAACGGCATGCTCGATTTTTCGCCCAAGCGAATAGACTGGCTCATCCAGCGTGGTTACGAGGATGCGGAGCACGCGCTGAAACCCCTTCGCTCGGCGCTCGAAGCGACAGAACGCCACCGGACCAACCTCTCCCTGGCAATAGACGCGGCCGATGAGCTGGACCGGGAGTTTCCACCCGACGTGTAGAAAAGCGGTCACCCCCGGCCAGCCGCGGGGCGCGGCTGGGATCTCCGCGGAAGCTGTGCTCCTGGCCGTCATCAGCCTGCTGGCCAGTACATCTAGCCCGGGGGAACGCCGGGTGCCCGGCCACTCCGCCTGCTTGATGCTGTGACCGGGCCGGCCCGGGGGGAGTCCTCGGGTTGTGCGTGCCTTGATGTCCGACGGCGCCTCTCCGGGCGCCCGCTCGCCGACGGGCCGGCGCGCCCGCGTCCCCTCGGCAAGAGCGCGGCGATGACCAACGCGGCGACCGCCGCGACGGTCGCCGTGATCAGCGCGAGCCGCAGCCCCTCTCGGGACGGCAGCGATAAGGCCCCGGCCGGCACGATGTGGGCCGCCAGGACGGCGCTGATCACCGCGCTGGCCGAGGCCGTGCCGATGGAGCGCATGAGCGAGTTGAAGCCGTTGGCGGCGGCGGTCTCGGAGGCGGGCACCGCGCCCATGATCGAGGCGGGCATCGCGGAGTAGCCGAGGCCGGCCCCGGAGGACGCGATGGTCGCGGCGAGCACGATGTGCCAGACCTCGTCCATCAGGAACAGCGCGACGGCGTAGCCGGCGACCGTGCACAGGGCGCCGATCATGAGCGTCACCCGGGGCCCGTACGTGCCGGTGAGACGGGCCGAGACCGGCGAGAGCACCATCATCATCGCGCCGCCGACGGCCATGCACAGCCCGGCCTCGAACAGGGACAGTTCCAGGCCGTAACCGGTGACGCCCGGGGCCTGGAGCACCTGCGGGAACACCAGGCTGGGCCCGAACATGGCGAATCCGAACGCGATCGACGCGACGTTCGTGATCAGCACCTCACGCCGGGCGGTCGCCCGCAGGTCGACCAGCGGATCGGCCATCCGCAGCTCCACGAACCCCCACACGAGGAGGATCACCGCCGACGCGGCGAACAGCCCCAGAGTGAGAGGGCTGTCCCAGCCCCAGCCGCCGCCCTTGCTCACCGGCAGCAGCAGGCACACCAGGCCCGCCGACAGCCCCGCGGCGCCGAGGAAGTCGAACCGTCCGCCCGTCCGCAACGGGGAGGCGGGCACCAGCGCGAGGGTGAGGACGAGGCCCACCGCTCCCATGAGGGCCGCCGCCAGGAAGAGCATGTGCCAGTCGACGAGCTGCACGACGAGGGCGCCGAGCGGCAGTCCGAGCGCGCCGCCGGCGCCCAGGGTGGCGCTCATCAGCGCCATGGCCGAGCCGAGCCGCTCGGGCGGCAGCAGGTCGCGCATGATGCTGATGCCCAGCGGGATGACGCCGACGGCGCAGCCCTGCAGCGCCCGCCCGATCACCACCACGAGCAGCGAGTCGCCGACCACGCAGACGAGCGAGCCCGCGACCATCAGCGTGAGGCTGATCACCACCATGCGGCGCTTTCCGTACATGTCGCCGAGCCGCCCGCTCACGGGCGTGAACACGGCCGAGGACAGCAGCGTGACGGTGACGACCCAGGAGGCGTCCTCCGCCGGGGCCGACAGCAGGCGGGGCAGGTCGGGGATGACGGGTACCACCAGGGTGAACATCATCGAGACGATCATGCCGCTGAACGCCAGCGCACCGGTGACGACACCGGATCTGGCACCCGTGATGGGCGTCGCCACCGTGCTCCTTCCGTCGAGGACGATTCGCCACCCTAGCCGTCCGGCCACCTGGAGTCCCGGTCGGTCCCGGCCACCGACCGGTCAGCGGTTGCGGAAGACGGGTCCCGTTTCTCGAGGAAGGCCCGGATCGCCTCGCGGGTGTCCTCGGTGGTCCCGTTGAGGTTCTGGGCGTTCGCCTCCTCGTCCGCCGGCGCACGGCTGCTCATCAGCGACGAGCCGTCGCTCGGGCTCGCCCAGATCGTGACCGTGGAGATCATGGAGGCGTTCCGGCGCCTCCGGCGGGAGGGCACGACCGTGGTGCTCGTCGAGGAGAAGGCGCGGGACGTCCTCATCGTCGCCGATCAGGTCGGCGCCCTGCAGACCGGTCACCTCCGCTGGATGAGCGACCGGTCGGACGTCCACGAGCAGCGCGTCGCCGCCGCCTACCTCGGCATGTCCGCCGTCGTCCACTGACCCCCGTACGCGGGGCGAGCCACGACTCGCCCCGGCAGGCCGGGGAGGAGATCACCAAGATCCTCGGCGACCTGCCGGAGCTCACCGGCGAGACGGTGCGCGGCATCAACGGCAAGGTCGTCACTCTGGGGGACAAGAACCCGTGGATGTTCAGCACATCAAGGTGCTGCCGGGCAAGACGGTCGGCACCACGTCCTCGCTTGAATCGCCTCGCGCATCATGTCCTCCGGCGCCAACGTGGTGTCGGCCAGCGTCACCGCGCCGGCGCACGCCCGAGGGACGCGCCGCCGAAGTCCTCCACCGCGCCTTCCGGGCCATGCAGTACAACCGCGGCTGGGCGCACGCCGCGCTCAGCGCCTACCACATCCCCAAAGCGCCGGACGAGCAGCCGGACGACACGCCGCTGATCAGAACCGAGGACGCCACCACACTGCCGGACCTCATGGCCCTCGCCGCCTGGGGGCCGGCGCACCGCACCACGGCCGCCGAGTACCGCGCGCTGCACATGCTCGAATCCCTGTGGAGCAGCAGCGTCATCAGCTGGCTCAACGGCCACATGACGCCGGAATACGTCGAGGACCGCCTGAAGTTCGCCGCCAAGCGCCTGCTCCCGGCCGAGTCCTCGACGGACAGGCGACAGAGTCACGCGGATGCCGAGCCGGCCGCCATGGAGGTGCAGCTGGCATCCGCCCTGTGACCGTTTCGGGTGACACGACGAAGCGGCCGTCCGGGATTCGTCTTCGCCGCCGTGAACCTCCTCACTGGTGACTCTCCGAGGTGGCGGCACCAGGGACGTGGTGTCTGTCCGCCGGACCGCCCCGCACCATGGCCGCCGGGTGGTGGCCCCCGGCCTTTTGTTAGCGTTAACATTCCCCCCTGTCGTCGTTCTCCGCCGGCTGGTCGCAGCAGGTCGGATCCAATACGAGACGAAGAGGCGACGTCAAGGGCGCAACCTTCCGCCCGCAGCGGGGCGACGGACGGGCGTACGTTCCATCAGGCGTTTCAGGGGACGCCGTGGGTGACGGCGCGAGCGTCACTCTGAAACTTTCGCAGGGGACTTGACACATTTCGGCATGATTTCCAGACTGTGTCCTCAAGGCGGCTTCCTCCTGCCCTGTGGTGGTGTGCGGTGAGGACCGCCGTTCGCGACGCCCTGGTGGTGTGCGTTCCCTGATCACGGGACGCGGCGTCGATCGCGCGAGGTGACCCTCGCGTGTCCGCTTTTCATACAACGGCTCCGTCGTCGCCGGCTGGCTCCGCAGCATCCGGGTTCACCGCGAACGGCATCGCGACACCTGACCGCTGCCCGCACCAGCCCCGATGGCGGCCGGACATGATGATGAGGAGATTTCGAATGCGTCTGCCCTGGCGAGCGCGGTCACCGCGCCCCTCCGCCGCCGCCACCGCGACACCGCCCCGGCGGGCCTCGCGCCGCGGCCTCGCGATCGGCTCCATTCCGGTCCTGCTGGCCGGAGCCGGCGCCCTGATGACCACACAGCCCGCCCAGGCCGCCGTCGCCTGCCGGGTCGACTACACCATCAGTTCGAGCTGGCCGGGCGGCTTCAACGCCAACGTCACCATCAACAACCTCGGTGACGCGGTCAACGGCTGGCGGCTGACCTGGTCCTTCGGCTCCGGCGAGCAGATCACCCAGATCTGGAACGCCACCCACACCCAGTCCGGCTCGTCGGTGACCGCCACCAACGTCTCCTACAACGGGAGCATTCCGAGCGGCGGCAACACGACCTTCGGATTCAACGGTTCCTCGAACGGCTCCAGCACGGTGCCCACCTCGTTCTCCCTGAACGGTGTGGCCTGCACCGGCAGCCCGGGCTCGCCCAGCCCCTCCCCGACGCAGTCACCGTCGCAGTCACCGTCGCAGTCACCGTCGCAGTCGCCGTCGGCCTCTCCGTCCCCGTCTCCGTCCCCGTCGGTGACGCCGACCGGCACGTGCAACCTGCCGTCGTCGTACCGCTGGACCTCGACGGGCGCGCTGGCGACTCCGAAGTCGGGCTGGGTCTCGCTCAAGGACTTCACCAACGTCGTCTACAACGGCAAGCACCTCGTCTACGCGACGACGCACGACACCGGGTCGAGCTGGGGGTCGATGGCCTTCAGCCCCTTCACGAACTGGTCCGACATGGCCTCGGCCACCCAGACCAAGATGAACTTCTCCACTGTCGCGCCCACGCTGTTCTACTTCGCCCCCAAGAACATCTGGGTGCTGGCCTACCAGTGGGGCGGGACCGCCTTCTCCTACCGGACCTCCAGCGACCCCACCAACCCCAACGGCTGGTCGGCGCAGCAGACCCTGTCCACCGCGAGCATCACCGGCTCCGGCACCGGCCCCATCGACCAGACGCTCATCGGTGACGGCCAGAACATGTACCTGTTCTTCGCCGGGGACAACGGCAAGATCTACCGGTCCAGCATGCCCATCGGGAACTTCCCGGGCAGCTTCGGCTCCAACTACACGACGATCATGAGCGACACGACGAACAACCTGTTCGAAGGCGTCGAGGTCTACAAGCTCCAGGGCCAGAACAAGTACCTCATGCTCGTCGAGTCGATCGGCTCGCAGGGCCGCTACTTCCGCTCCTACACGGCCACCAGCCTGGACGGGACGTGGACCCCGCAGGCCACGAGCGAGAGCAACCCGTTCGCCGGCAAGGCCAACAGCGGCGCCACCTGGACCAACGACATCAGTCACGGCGACCTGGTCCGCAACAACCCCGACCAGACCAAGACCGTCGACCCCTGCAACCTGCAGCTGCTCTACCAGGGTCGCAGCCCCAGCTCCGGCGGCGACTACGGCCTCCTGCCCTACCGGCCGGGCGTGCTGACGCTGCAGCGCTGACGGCGTGATTCAGGTCCGGCCCGATCGCGTCGACGGCGCACACCGAAGGCGGTGAGCGCCGACACGGCACGCGATCAGGGCCGGGCGGAACCGGCGTGGCGGGCTCGGTGCGCAGCCGAGCCCGCCACAGTCACGCGGAGAGCCCAGATCGTCCTGCTGTCCGAGGGCGGCGCTCGCCTCCTGCCGCGGCACCGGCAGCCACGCCGATCACCCCAGGTCGTGGCCCAGCCGGGCCGCCAGTTCCCGTACGAGGCCGAGGGCGGCGTCGGTGATGACGGTGCCGGGCAGGAAGACGGCGGCGACCCCGGCGTCCAGCAGCGCGGGGACGTCGCCGGGCGGGATGACGCCGCCCACCACGATCATGATGTCGTCGCCGTCGGCCGCGGCCAGTTCCTCGCGCAGCGCGGGCACCAGCGTGAGGTGCCCGGCGGCCTGCGACGAGACTCCGACGATGTGCACGTCGGCCTCGACGGCCTGGCGGGCGACCTCGGCCGGGGTCTGGAACAGCGGGCCGACGTCCACGTCGAAGCCCAGGTCGGCGAACGCGGAGGCGATCACCTTCTGCCCCCGGTCGTGGCCGTCCTGGCCCATCTTGGCCACCAGGATCCGCGGGCGCCGTCCCTCGGCCTCGGCGAAGCGGTCGCCGGCCTCGCGGACGGCGTCGGCTCCGGCGCCGATCTCCTGCCGATACACCCCGGAGATGGTCTGCACGTTGGCCTGGTGCCGGCCGAACACCTTCTCCAGCGCCTCGGAGATCTCGCCCACCGTGGCGTGCGCCCGGGCCGCGTCCACCGCCAGGGCGAGCAGGTTGCCGCCGGTGGCCGCCCCGCGGGTGAGCGCCTCCAGCGCGACGCGTACGGCCTCGCCGTCGCGTTCGGCCCGCAGCCTGCGCAGCCGCTCGATCTGCCGGGCGCGTACGGCGGTGTTGTCGACCTTGAGCACCTCCACCTCCGGCTCGGCGTCGGTGCGGTACTTGTTGACGCCGACGACGGGCTGGACGCCGGAGTCGATGCGGGCCTGCGTGCGGGCGGCGGCCTCCTCGATGCGGAGCTTCGGCAGCCCCTGGTCGATGGCCCGCGCCATGCCGCCGGCCTGTTCCACCTCGGCGATATGCTGCCGCGCCTTGGCCGCGAGCTGCCGGGTGAGGGTTTCGACGTAGTAGGAGCCGCCCCAGGGGTCGATCACCCGGGTGGTGCCCGACTCGTGCTGCAGCACGAGCTGGGTGTTGCGGGCGATCCGCGCGGAGAAGTCGGTCGGCAGGGCGAGCGCCTCGTCCAGGGCGTTGGTGTGCAGCGACTGGGTGTGCCCCTGGGTGGCCGCCATGGCCTCCAGACAGGTGCGCACCACGTTGTTGTAGACGTCCTGCGCGGTCAGCGACCAGCCGGAGGTCTGGGAGTGGGTGCGCAGGGCCAGCGACTTCGGGTCCTTCGCGCCGAAGTCCTTCACCAGGTCCGACCACAGCAGCCGGGCGGCGCGGAGCTTGGCGACCTCCATGAAGAAGTTCATGCCGATGCACCAGAAGAACGACAGCCGCGGCGCGAAGGCGTCGATGTCGAGGCCGGCGGCGGTCCCGGCGCGCAGATACTCCACCCCGTCGGCCAGGGTGTAGGCCAGCTCCAGGTCGCAGGTGGCCCCGGCCTCCTGCAGGTGGTAGCCGGAGATGGAGATGGAGTTGAAGCGCGGCATGTGCGCCGAGGTGTAGGCGAAGATGTCGGAGATGATCCGCATCGACGGGCCCGGCGGGTAGATGTAGGTGTTGCGGACCATGAACTCCTTGAGGATGTCGTTCTGGATGGTCCCATTCAGCCGCTCCGGCTTCACCCCCTGCTCCTCGGCGGCCACGATGTACAGCGCCAGGATCGGCAGGACCGCGCCGTTCATCGTCATCGACACGCTCATGCGGTCCAGCGGGATGCCGTCGAACAGGATCCGCATATCGAGGATCGAGTCGATCGCCACCCCCGCCATGCCCACATCACCGGCGACGCGCGGGTGGTCGGAGTCGTACCCCCGGTGCGTGGCGAGGTCGAAGGCCACCGACAGGCCCTTCTGCCCGGCCGCCAGGTTCCGCCGGTAGAACGCGTTGGACTCCTCCGCCGTCGAGAACCCGGCGTACTGCCGGATCGTCCACGGCCGGGTCACGTACATCGTCGGGTACGGCCCGCGCACGTACGGCGCGATGCCGGGATAGGTGCACGGGTCGTACTCCCCCGCCGCGGCCGACGCCTCCAGATCCACGGGCGTGTAGAACGGCGCGATCGGGATGCCCTCCGGGCTGTCCCACGCGGTCCCGCCGAGCTCGGACGGCGTGTCCGGTCGCCCGGATCCGGTCAGGGCCACACCTCGGAAATCCGGGATCATTCGTCTGCCTCCAGATCCGCGAGGGTCGTGCGCAGCACCTCGATCACGTCGCACCCCGCGTACAGGTTTCCGTCCACGCCGTCGTACCGGCCCTTGCCGGCCAGCCAGACCCTGACCGCGCCCGCCTTCCGCAACGCGTGCGCGACGGCGGACGCGTGCTCGGCGTACAGCGGGTCACTGGAGCACACGCAGGCCACGGCCGCGCCGCTCGCGGCGAACTCTTTCACGATCACGGCCGGGTCGGTGGCCGGGCTCGACGTGACCGTCTCGACGCCACCGGCCTGGAACAGCCCCGCCGCGAACGACACCCGGGCCGCGTGCTCGCCCACCGGGCCGACGGCGGCCAGGAACACCTTCGGCCGGACGGGCAGGGCCTCGGCCCGGTCGCGCAGGTCCTCGAACTCCTGGGCGTGGCGGACACTCGGCAGTGCTCCCGCGGGTGGCCGTGGTGCGTGGGCGAGCGTGGGCGTCTTCTCGGACAGGTCGGGGAACTGGCTGACACCGACGATCGGCGCCTTCCGGCGCGCGATGTCGCGTGCCCTGCTCTCCCCGGTACGCGCGATCCTCGCCCGCACGAGTCCCGAGGCGAGCGCCGCGGCCATCCCGCCCGCCTCCTCGATCTCCTGGAACCACTCCCAGGCCTTCTCCGCGAGGTCGGCGGTGAGCCGTTCCACGTACCAGGACCCGGCCGCCGGGTCGGTCACCCTGGCCACCTGGCCCTCCTCCACCAGCAAGGTGGAGGTGTTGCGGGCGATGCGGCGGGAGAAGCCGTCCGGCAGGCCGAGCGCGTCGTCGAACGGCCGCACGGTCACCGCGTCGGCCCCGCCCACGCCCGCCGCGAAACACGCCAGCGTCGTACGCAGCATGTTCGTCCACGGGTCCCGCCGGGTCATCACCGCCGCCGAGGTCACCGCGTGCTGGAACTGACCGGGTGGTCCACCGCAGACCTCCGCGACCCGCGCCCACAGCACCCGGGCCGCCCGCAGCTTCGCGATCGTCGCGAACTGGTCGGCGGTCGCGGCGTACCGGAACTCCACCTGGCCGAAGGCCTCACGCACACCGAGCCCGTGGCCGGTGAGCGCCCGCAGGTAGGCCAGGCCCGTCGCGATCGAGCAGCCGAGCTCTTCGGCGTCGCCGCCGCCGGCCTCGTGGTAGGCCGTCGCGTCGGCGACGACCGCGCGCATCCCGGGCAGGTCGCGGGCACAGCGCCGCGCGAGCTCGGCCATCCCGGCGAGACCGGATTCGACAGGCGCCCGGCGGCTCAGGGGATCGGCCCCGAGGCAGCCCCTCAGCGACGAGGCGGGGACGCCGTGCCGTGCGGCCAGCGACAGCAGCGCGTCCGCCGCCTCCCGGGTCCGGTCGCCCGCGTCCAGCGTGATCGAAATCCAGTCCGTGCGTACGCCGTCGAGGACGCGGGGCAGCTCCTCCGGGGCGACGGCCAGCCAGAGCGAGTCGACGCCGTTCTCCAGATCGGTCAGCACGGCCTCCGGATCGGCGACCTCGTGCCGCTGCCGCACCTCCCATGGGCCGCCGAGACCGCGACCCCCGGGTGCGTACGGCGCGAGCCCGGGCAGCCCCGGCCTCTCGGGCAGGTCGGATACGTCGTGCAGCGGGGCGACGGTGATGCCATCGTAGGTCGTGCTCGCCAGCGCCTGTTCGGGCGAGTCCGTCTCCCGGCCCGACCGGCGCAGGACCTCCCGCGCCAGCTCGCGCCACTGCTCCCGGGTGGCGGAAGGGAAACCGGCGCTCACGCCTCCTCCTCGCCTGACGGCTCGGGTCGCGTCGTGCCGGAGTCGCGCAGATGACCCAGCCGAATCGCACTGTGCCTACGTATTCGCTCGCTTCGCTCGCTCATGCCTGGTCCTTGATCTCGCAGATGACCGCGCCCGCGGCCACGGTGGCGCCGACGTCCGCGGACATGCCGACCACGGTTCCCGCCTTGTGGGCGGTGAGCGGTTGCTCCATCTTCATCGCTTCCAGGACGACGATCGTGTCGCCGGGCTCGACGGTGTCGCCGTCGGCGGCGACGACCTTGACGATCGTGCCCTGCATCGGGCTCACCAG
>NZ_JABBWU010000036.1:0-47945 GCF_012999525.1 Microbispora sp. H10836 | reverse complement strand
CATGGGGTTACGGCGGTTATAGCGGCAGGGAAACACCCGGTTACTTTCCGAACCCGGAAGTTAAGCCTGCCAGCGCCGATGGTACTGCACCGGGGACGGTGTGGGAGAGTAGGACACCGCCGGACAAACTTTGAAAAGGGGCCACCCCGCACGGGGTGGCCCCTTTTTTGTTGCCGTGCTGCCGCGGTGGCACGTCCCATCCTCGGCTCGCGTCTACGGAATCGACGGCGAAGGGCAGGACCCTACGGTGAGCCGTGAATCGTCGCCGGCTGAGGTGACCACGGAGCGAATGATCCGAGTTCCCGCAGGGAGGATTCTCCTTCGGGATGAGGGGACGCGGACGAGCTGGGTGGGCGCGGTCGGGGATTTCCTGTTGGCGCCCTTTCCGGTGACCCGGGAGCTGTATGGATCCGTCACCGATGAGGCCGTGGTGAGCTCGGCTGGATCACTGACGCCGATGACCGATGTGTCCTGGATCGACGCCGTCCGGTTCTGCAATCGCCTCTCAGAGGCGGTGGGGCTGGCTCCTTGCTATGCGATCGGGGACGACCCCAACGCGCAGGACGTGGTCTGCGACTGGGACGCGGACGGATACCGCCTGCCGTCCGAGGCGGAGTGGGAATACGCGTGCCGGGCCGGGACGACCGGGGTGCGGTACGGGGACCTCGACGAGATCGCCTGGCACAGGGAGAACTCCGGCGGACGGGTGCACGAGGTCGGGACCAGGAAGCCGAACGCGTGGGGCCTGTACGACATGATCGGCAACGTGTGGGAATGGTGCTGGGACGTCTACGACGCAAGTGTCTACGGTCCCTACCGCGTGTTCCGGGGCGGAGGAGCGCATGATCTGCCCCGGGGATGCCGGGCGTCCTGCCGCCGCAAGAGCCACCCGACGTTCCGCATCGACGACCTCGGCTTCCGCCTCGCGAGATCCGTCTGAGCCGCGGTTCGTCTGAGCCGCGTTCGTCCGAGCCGACGAACGCGGCCCAAACGTCGGCGCCCGCGGCCCGCAATGCGGATGACCGCGTTTCAGGCCGGTGACCGCGTTTCAGGCGGTGCGACCGCGGCCTCCAGCAGGGGTTCGATGCGGAAGGGGATCTGGGTCGACAGGGCGATCGTCGTGTCGGTGCGCTGGATGGCGGGGGAGGCGAGGATCCGGGCGATGATTTCCTGAAGATGCGGGGTGCTGCGGGCGACCACGCGGCACAGCAGGTCGGCCTGGCCGCTGGTGCCGTAGACCTCGAGGATCTCCGGGACGCCGTCCAGCCACCGCACGGCCTCGGTCAGTTTGCCCTGAGCGATCTGCAGGGAGGCGAAGGCGAGGATGGGGTAGCCGATCTGCTCTGTCGTGATCGTCGGGCCGAAGTCGCTGATGACGCCGCGGGCGGTGAGCTTGTCCAGCCGCGACTGCACGGTGCCGCGGGCCACGCCGAGCAGGCGGGCCAGTTCGGTGAGCCCGATCCGGGGGTTGGCCCGCATGGTGGTCAGCAGGCGGCTGTCGAGCGCGTCGAGCATGCGCCGAGGGTACGCCCGGACTGAGCGAATCGACCAGTGCGCTGGCCCGAAAAAACGCCGATTTGAGCGTTTCGCACACCTCAGCTGATCACTCTTGCCAGCTAAGCGGTTACTTGCTGTCATATCGGAGTATGTTCGAAGAAGCGCAGTATTTCGCCCCGGTGGCGACGAAGGATGACGGATCCGTCGTCGTCGAGCTGGCCACGAGCCACCCCGGTTTCGCGGACGCCGTCTACCGTCAGCGCCGCAACGCGATCGCGGCGCTGGCGCTCGTGCACAAGCCGGGTGACCCCATCCCTACGGCCGAGTACACCGACGAGGAGCACCATGTGTGGGCGCTCGTCACCAAGGAACTGGCGATCAAGCATCAGAAGTACGCGGTGCGCGAGTTCCTCGAGGCGACGGCGCGGCTCGGCCTGCCGGAGGACCGCATCCCGCAGCTCCAGGAGGTCGGCGACCTTCTGGAGCCGCTGACCGGTTTCCGCTACCTGCCCGCCGCCGGGCTGGTCCCGCTCCGCGAGTTCTACGGCGTCCTGGCCGACGGCCTGTTCCACTCCACCCAGTACATCCGGCACCATTCCGTGCCGTTCTACACTCCTGAGCCGGATGTCATCCACGAGGTGATCGGGCACGCCAACACGCTGGCGTCACCCCGGTTCGCCGCGCTGTACCGGGCCGCCGGCCGGGCGGCCCGCCGGGTGGAGACCGACGAGGCGCTGGAGTTCGTGTCCAAGGTGTTCTGGTTCACCCTGGAGTTCGGCGTCATGCGGGAGGACGGCGAACTCAGGGCGTACGGCGCGGGGATCCTCAGCTCGTACGGCGAGATCGAGGAGTTCCGCGGAATGGACATCCGCCCGCTCGACCTCGCCGCGATGGGGACCACCCACTACGACATCACGAAGTATCAGGAGGTCCTCTTCGAGGCGGCCTCGTTCGACCACCTCGAAGACACGGTCGGGACGTTCTGGGACACCTGCGACGACGACACGATCGCCCGGCTCCTCGCGGCGCCCCCCGCCTGAGCGGGTTCGCGCGTACCCCGGTCCGGCACGTGCCCGGTTCGGCGCCTCCCCCGCCTGATCGGGCTCAGCGCGCGCCGACGATCAACAGGGCGTCGCCGACTCCCCGCTCGGCGCCGTCGGACGGATGGTTGACCACCTTCTTGCCGAGGACCATGGTGCTCGACCCGCCGCCGTCCAGGTTGACCGCGTCGCGCGCGCCGAGCCAGCGCATGAGCGCGGCCGCCTCGAAGAACGACGCGCCGATCGTGCTGCCCGGCCGGCGGCCGTCGACGACCGCGATGACGAGCTTGCCGTCGCGGGTGACGCCGGCGAGCGTGCGCGGATGGCGCCGCAGGATCATGTTGGTGTTGGCCATGCCGTCCCGCGACGCGGTGATCGAGGTCCTGCCGTTCCGGAGCAGGCCGATCGCGCCGCCGATGATGTTGGTCTCCGGGGTCAGCGGGATGGCCTTGTTCGTCCGCAGGTCGGTGACCCGGGTCGTGACCGTGATGGTCGTGCCCTCGCCCGCGCGCTGCGACAGCCAGTCGGCGGCGGCTCCGACGGCGTGCAGCACGCGGGTCCCCGGTGCCACGGGACCGCCGGACGCGCGGACGGCGGTCACCCTGCCGGACGCGTCGAGGACCACCTCGATCCCGTCGTCCTGCGGGGTGTCCCGCCCGAGTTCCTCGGTGTACATGACCAGTTCGTCCGGCTTCGGCACCCGGTTGATGCCGGTCACCTCGGCCGTGGTCCCGTCGGCCGCATGGGCGACCACCGTGGACGACAGCTCGGTGACGCGCGCAGTACGGCCCCGCAGGACCAGGCCCACGCGGCCGGCGACGGCCTCGCTGAGCAGCTTGCCGCGGACGACGGAGATGCCCGTCGGGTCGCCGCGGAAGGCGGGCAGCGTGTGGATGTCGAAGAAACCGCCGTTCACGGCGGCGAGCGCCCCGGCGGCGGAGGCCATGGCCGAGACCTTCTCACGCTTGGCGACGCTCGTGCCCAGCGACGCCTCGAAGGAGCCGCGGAACTTCCGCGGGTCGACCACGATGACCCGCATATCCCAGGGGCCGGTGGTGACGAAGCCGTCGTCGCCCTGGAAGTCGACCTTCGCGCTCACCCCGGCGTCCTTGAGTTGCTTGACGACCTCGGCCGCCGCGGCCTTCTGGTCGAGCGGCCAGTTGCCCACCCGCACCATGAAGTAGTCGCCGGCGGGGTGGTCGGCGACGGCGGGCCTGGTGAACTTGACGATGAGGGGCTCGAGGCCCGCCGCCTGCACGGCCGTCGCCTGGGCCTGTGCCTTGGCTTCGGACATGAAGTCCTTGCCCGCGAGGACGACGCTGACCGTGTATCCCTCCTGCGGATTGCCGTGCCTGAGGGTGAAGTAGCTGACGCCGGGGGCCAGGCTCTTGGCCGCCGACTTCGGGATCCCGGGCTCACCGAGGGGAAAGGTCGTCGTCGGCAGTCCGGCGACGGGCTCGGCGGTGGCCGGTGCCGAAGAGATGGTCGTCGTCAGGGCCAGCGCGGCGGCCCCGACGATTAGGCGGCGTTTCATGCGATTGCTCCCGCTCGGTGATCCTTGCGGGACTATCGTGGCGACGATTGCGTACGAAGACGACGGAAACCCGCTAAAGCGCATGAATTTCCCAGACGACTTCGGCAGCTCTCATATGTCGAATCGGACATTCATGCATATAAGTGCATCAAGGGGTGTTGGCGTCGATTTCCCGCGCTCGCTGCACGAACTCCTGCGCGGACCGGGCCTCGATGTGAACGAGCAGCCCATCGCGCCGCCGGGACATGCCCCAGTAGTGCGTGGTGGCCTCGCCCCACCAGATGGTCCATTTGGGGAAACGCGCGGACAGGGCCCGGACCACGACCGTCGGGCTGATTTTGGGTTCGCTCATCGTGGGCACGTTTCGAGGTAAGCACGATTCAGCCCGTGAGTGCGAGCATACGAAGAGTAGTCGGGTGCGGTAGACCTTACACCCGGGACGACATACCTACCTTCTGGGTGTCGGCAAGTCCGCGAGGAGCCGCCCAGCGAGCGCCTTAACGGGTCAAATCGTCTGCCCCGGCCATCGACTCGGCTATGCGGAGAGCTCGTTCAGGTGGTCTCGCGGCGGAAGGTCTCCAGAGCCAGCAGCGCGACGTGCAGCGACAGGCACGACTCGACGTCGTCGAGGTCGGTGTCGAGGACGCGTTCGAGCCGCCGCAGGCGGTCGTAGAAGGCGGGGCGGGACAGATGGGCCTTCTGTGCGGCCACCGCCTTGTTGCGTCCCGCGTCGAGATAGATGCGCAGGATCCTGGTCAGGTCGCCGTGCCGCTGGGCGTCGTAGGCCAGCAGGGACCCCAGCTCGCGCTCGGCGAAGGTCTGCAGCCGGGCGTCGTCGCGCAGCAGGTGCAGCAGGCCGCGCAGCCGCAGGTCGGGGAGCCGGTAGAACGGCCGGCCGTCGGGCTGGCGCACGGCCACCTCCGCCACCTGCTCGGCCTCCAGGAAGCTCCGCCGTACGTCCTTGATGGACTCGACGACCGAGCCGGCCGCGAGCACGAACGGCGTGGCGAAGTTCGCCCGCAGGCGCTCGGCCAGCGCGTCGAGCGCCGTCTCCGCGGCCATGCGGGGCGGCAGCGGCAGCAGCACTCCGACGCGGCTCTGGTCCAGCGCCCCGATCAGTGCGGGCAGTTTGGCCTCGCGGCAGGCGGCGGCGCAGGCCTCAGCGAGCTCGCCCAGCCTGGCCTGCTCGCCCAGCGCGGTGCCGGCGGGCGCGGTCAGCCGGATGACGGCGCTCACGAGCCTGCGGCCGGTGAGCGGGACGCCGACGGCGCGGGCGCGGGCGGCGGCCTCGTCGGGGTCGGCGTACGCGTGGGTGAGGATGCCGTTCAGTATGGTCCCGTGCGCCTGCCGCTCCAGGGACTCCTGGTGCCGCTCCAGCAGGCGGCTGAGCGCGAGCGTGGTCGCCGCGCGTTCGGCCAGCACGATGTCACGGGGGCTGGGCGGGCCGTCGCACAGCAGGATGAGCCGTCCCCAGTCCTGGCCACGGGCGCCGACCATGGTCACCAGCCACCCGGAGGCGGCGTCGTAGGCGGTCCGCTCGGCCGGCATCACCGCGCGCGACCTGGTCTCCCAGTTGGCCAGCACGGTTCCGGTGTCGCCTCCGGCGGCGTCGCACGCCAGGACCTGGTGGGCGAGGTTCTCCAGCAGCGCCGGGCGGCCGGAGAACCGGGTGACCTGGTTGAGCACCTCCGCCGGGGACGCGCCCTCGACCGACAGCTCGGTGAACACCTCGTGCAGTTGCTCGGAGGCCCGCAGCTCCTGGAGCTGGATGTCGATGATCCGCGCGTGGACCGACTCGGTGATCTGCACGAAGGGCGTCTCGCGGGCCAGCGTGATCAGGGGCAGCCCATGCTCCTCCGCCGCCTTCACCACTGGCCTCGGCAGCTCGCGGACGAACCTGCGGCCGAGCTCCACGATCAGGCCCGAGGCGCCGACCGCGGCCAGCTCGCAGATGTAGTCGGCCAGCTTGTCGGGTTCGCTCGGCAGCGCCACACCCGTCGTGAGGACCAGCTCGCCGCCGCGTAAAAGGTGGGCGATGTCGTGCACCTCGCCCACGTGGACCCACCGGACCCTGGTGTCGAGCCGGTCGCCGCCCGCCACCACCCGGGGGCTGCCGCGCCGGACGGTGTCCAGCGCGAGCACGTCGGCGACCGTGGGGAGCATGCTCAGAGGCTACCTGATCATTATGTAAGGATGACCCCCCAGTAGCTGACACATTGAGGGCCTGATCTCAGCGCAGGCGCGTGCCGAGGCCCTCCAGAAGAGCCGTCAGCCCGAATTCGAAGGCGAGCCGCCGGGCCACGAGGGGGTCGAAGTTCTCGCTCGCGTAGGACCGGTAGCGCTCCAGCAGGTTGGGCCGGTCGGCCGCCACCTTCATCACGATCGGGTCCACGGCGGCCTGCATCTCCGCGAGGCTCTGGCCCGTGGCCTCCACCGCACTGAGGAAGGCGACCTCGGGAATCGTGCCGCCCAGCGTGTACGACACCACGGCCGTCATGGCGTAATCCACGTCGATCCCCTCGAAACCGGCGCGGGCGAACGCCCCCATCAGCCGGTCGGACGCGGTGAGCGCGTTCGGCCCGAGCGCGGGGACCACGCCGATGAGGCCCGCGCTCCAGGGATGCCCGAGGACCGCCTGGCGCATGCTGTAGGCGAACACCCGTGCCGTCTCCCGCCAGTCGGCGCCCTCGGGCAGCACGACGGTCGCGTAGACCTCGTCCATCACGAGCTCGATCAGCTCGTCCTTGTTCGCCACGTGCCAGTAGAGGCTGGTCGCACCCGCCCCGAGCCGGGCGCCGAGCTTGCGCATGCTGAGGGCGTCGAGGCCCTCGGCGTCGAGCAGCTCCACGGCCGCCCGGACGATCTGGTCACGGCTGAGGCCCTGCTCACGCGCTCCCTTGCGCTCGCGGGTCCAGACCGAGGAGAACGGCTTCGCTGACACGGCCTCACAATATTCGCTCGCACAGTGTTCGACTCAGTCGTACAGTGTCCGACAGTACTCGCACACTGTTCGAGGTGACTCTCATGTCTCATCCCCGACGCTGGTGGATCCTCGGCGTCCTCTGCCTGAGCCTGCTGACCCTGGTCGTGGACAACACCGTCCTCAACCTGGCGATCCCGTCGCTCATGCGCGACCTCGGCGCCACGCCGTCCGACGTGCAGTGGATCATCGACGCGTACGTGCTGGTGTTCGCGGGCCTGCTGCTCACCGCGGGCAGCCTGTCCGACCGGTACGGCAGGCGGCGGATGCTCGTGATCGGCCTGGCGTTCTTCGGCGGGGCCTCCCTGGCGGCCACGCTCGCCACCGAACCCTGGCAGCTCATCGCCGCCCGCGCGCTGATGGGCGTCGGCGGCTCCTGCGTGATGCCGTCGACGCTGTCGATCCTGATCACCGTGTTCGACGAGAGCGAGCGGCGCAAGGCCATCGCCGCCTGGAGTTCGGTCGCCATGGTCGGTGTCATCGCCGGTCCGACGATCGGCGGGTTCCTGCTCCGGCACTACTACTGGGGGTCGGTCTTCCTGATCAACGTGCCGATCGCGGTGCTGGCGATCTTCGCGGCCTTCGCGCTCATGCCCGAGACGTACGGCGAGGCGCGGCGGGCCGACCCGCTCGGCGTGATCCTGTCCACGGCCGGGATGGGCGGGCTGGTCTGGGCCGTCATCTCGGCGCCCGGCGGGCACTTCAACCCCCTGACCGTGGCGGTCTCGGCGGCCGCGCTGCTGGCGTTCGTGCTGTGGGAGCGCCGCAACGCCCACCCCATGCTGCCGCTCGGCCTGTTCCGCGACCGCTCGTTCAGCGGCGCGTGTTTTTCCATCGTGCTGCTGTCGTTCGGCGCGGGCGCGCTGATGCTGGCCATCACGCAGTATCTGCAGTTCGTCCTCGGCTACGACCCGGTGAAGGCCGGTTTCGCCCTGCTGCCGTACGTGGTGGCCGCGATGGTGTTCAACGGCCTCGGCGCGGCGCTCGGCAAGAAGGTGAGCAACCGGACGCTGATCGTCACCGGCCTGGTCGTCATGGCCGCCGGGTTCGTGCTGCTGTCCACGCTCACCGGCGGATACGGCACGCTGATCGCCGGCCTGATGGTCATGGGAGTGGGCGGCGGCCTGGCCGGTCCCGCGTCGTACGCCACGCTGATGGGGGCGGTGCCGCCCGAGCGCGCCGGGGTCGGCTCCGCGCTCAACGACACGGTGCAGCAGGTCGGCATGGCGCTCAGCGTGGCCGTCCTCGGCAGCGTGCTCGCCGGCGCGTACACCGCGGCCATGCCGGAGTCGGCGCCGCCGGCGGCGCGCGAGTCGATCGGCGTCGCGGTGAACCTCGGCGACGCCGCCGTGGCCGCCGCCGGACGCGAGGCGTTCGTGTCGGCGATGTCCGTCGGCTCGTGGCTGGGCGCGGGCTGCTCGCTCGCGGCGGCCCTGGTCGCGCTGCTGGTCCTGCGCCGGAAGGCCGCCGGCGCGGCTCCCGCGACGGAGACCGCGGCACCCACCACTGTGTAAGCGAACTTCGCAAGATCCCAGACAGGCTGACGGGTGAGCCGGTCACCCGTCAGCCGGGATACTTCAGAGCATGTCGGACCTTCTCGCACGCCATCGCGCGGTCATGCCGAACTGGATGGCCCTGTACTACAACGAGCCCATCGAGATCGTCGGCGGCAAGGGGAATCGCGTCGTCGACGCGAACGGTAAGAGCTATCTCGACTTCTTCGCCGGGATCCTGACCAACATGATCGGGTACGACGTGCCCGAGGTGCGGGAGGCCGTCGAGCGCCAGCTCGCCACCGGCGTCGTCCACACCTCGACGTTGTATCTCATCCGCGGCCAGGTCGAGCTGGCCGAGAAGATCGCCCGGCTGTCCGGCATCCCGGACGCGAAGGTCTTCTTCACCAACTCCGGCACCGAGGCCAACGAGACGGCCCTGCTGCTGGCCACCTACGCCCGCGGGTCCGACCAGGTGCTCGCCATGCGGCAGAGCTACCACGGCCGATCCTTCGGCGCGGTCAGCGTGACCTCCAACCGGTCGTGGAAGAACAACTCGCTGTCGCCGCTCAACGTGCACTTCCTGCACGGCGCCGACAAGCACCTGGCGCAGTTCCGCGGCATGTCGGACGCCGACTACATCGCCGCCTGCGTGGACGACCTGCGTCACGTGCTCGCCACCGCCGTCACCAAGGACGTCGCCGCCCTCATCGCCGAGCCGATCCAGGGCGTGGGCGGCTTCACGATGGCCCCCGACGGGCTGTTCGCGGCGTACAAGGAGGTCCTCGACGAGGAGGGCATCCTGCTCATCTCCGACGAGGTGCAGACCGGCTGGGGCCGTACGGGCTCGGCGTTCTTCGGGATCCAGAACCACGGCGTGACGCCGGACATGATGACCTTCGCCAAGGGGCTCGGCAACGGCTTCGCGGTCGGCGGCGTCGTGGCGCGCGGCGACCTCATGGACGGCCCGCACGCCGCCGGTGTGGCCACGTTCGGCGGCAACCCGATCTCGATGGCGGCGGCCAACGCCACCCTCGACTACGTGCTCGACCACGACCTGCAGGCCAACGCCGCGAGGACCGGCGAGATCATCATCGGCGGGCTGCGCGAGGCGGCCGGCCGGCTGCCCGTCGTCGGCGACGTACGCGGCAAGGGGCTGATGTTCGCCGTCGAACTGGTCGACCCCGCCACCAAGGCGCCCGCCCCGGCGCTCGCCGCCCGCTTCCTGGAGGAGACCAGGAAGCTCGGCCTGCTCGTCGGCAAGGGCGGGTTGTACGGCAACACGCTGCGGATGGCGCCGCCGCTCACCCTCACCGAGGACGAGGCCCGCGAGGGCCTGGGCATCCTCGTCACCGCTCTGGAGGCCGTCAACGATGAAGCGCGTTAACCACTGGATCGGCGGCGAGGTCGTCGAGGGCGCCGGCCCTACGGCGGAGGTGTTCGACCCCGCCACCGGCGAGGTGAGCGGGCAGGTGGCGCTCGCCTCGGCCGAGGAGGTCGACGCGGCGGTCGAGGCGGCCGCGCGGGCCTTCCCCGCCTGGCGCGACGCCTCACTCATCAAGCGCACCCAGATCCTGTTCCGGTTCCGCGAGCTGCTCGACGCGCACCGCGACGACCTGGCCGCGCTGATCACCGCCGAGCACGGCAAGGTGCACTCCGACGCGCTCGGCGAGGTGGCCCGCGGACTGGAGGTCGTGGAGTTCGCCTGCGGCATCCCCCACCTGCTCAAGGGCGGCTACTCGGAGAACGTCTCGACCCGGGTCGACTCCTACTCGATCCGCCAGCCGCTCGGCGTGGTGGCGGGCATCACGCCGTTCAACTTCCCGGCGATGGTCCCGATGTGGATGTTCCCCGTGGCCATCGCCTGCGGGAACACCTTCGTGCTCAAGCCCTCCGAGCGCGACCCCTCCGCGTCCCTGCTGCTCGCGGAGCTGTGGCGGCGGGCGGGCCTGCCGGACGGCGTGTTCAACGTCGTCCAGGGTGACAAGGTGGCGGTGGACCGGCTGCTGGAGCACCCGGCCGTACGGGCCGTGTCGTTCGTCGGCTCCACGCCGATCGCGCGGTACGTGTACGAGACCGGCACGGCCCACGGCAAGCGGGTGCAGGCGCTCGGCGGGGCCAAGAACCACATGCTCGTGCTGCCCGACGCCGACCTCGACCTGGTCGCCGACTCGGCCGTCTCGGCGGGCTTCGGCTCGGCGGGGGAGCGGTGCATGGCGATCTCCGTGGTGCTGGCGGTCGACCCGATCGGCGACGAGCTGGTCGAGAAGATCGTGTCGCGGGTGCGCGACCTCGAGATCGGCCCGGGGAACGACCCCGAGTCGCAGATGGGCCCGCTCGTCACCGCCGCCCACCGCGACAAGGTGGCGTCCTACCTCGACCTCGGCGTCGAGGAGGGGGCCAAGCTCGTGGTCGACGGCCGGGAGACGCCGGTGCGCGGCGGACGGGAAGACGGCTTCTGGCTCGGTCCCACCGTCCTCGACCACGTGCCGCCGAACTCCCGCGTCCACCGTGAGGAGATCTTCGGCCCGGTGCTGTCGATCGTGCGCGTCCGCTCGTACGAGGAGGGCCTGGAGCTGATCAACACCGGTGAGTACGGCAACGGCACGGCGATCTTCACCAACGACGGCGGCGCGGCCCGGCGCTTCCAGAACGAGGTCGAGGTCGGCATGATCGGCGTCAACGTGCCGATCCCGGTGCCGATGGCCTTCTACAGCTTCGGCGGCTGGAAGGCCTCGCTGTTCGGCGACACGCACGTGCACGGCACCGAGGGGGTCCACTTCTACACCAGGGGCAAGGTCGTCACCTCGCGGTGGCTCGATCCCTCCCATGGCGGCGTGAACCTGGGCTTCCCCACCAACGCCTGACGCGGCGGGCGGCGCCCCGGACCGGCAGGGCTTAGTAGGCTCGGGGCGTCCGTCTTCTCTCACGGGGGTCGTGCGTGCGCCGTACACATCTGGCCGGGACGGTCGCGGCCGCGGGCCTGCTCGCGGCCGCCTGCGGCGGCGGGCCCGTGCCCGAGACGGAGGTGGCGACGCCGGGCACCTCGGCGGTCGCGGCGACCGCGTCCCGCAGCGCCGGTCCGTCCTCCGCCGGCCCCACGCCCACCCCCGCCGCGTCCCTCGGGCCGGGCGAGGGGACGCTCAGCGTGGTCGCGATCGACGGGTACGCCGAGTGGGGCGGCGTCGATCCCAAGGTCAAGTGGGTCGGCACGTTCGAGAAGGAGACGGGCTGCAAGGTCAGCCTGCGCTACTACGACCCCCGCCAGGAGGAGAAACCGGGCGACTTCCCGCCGTCGTCGTTCGACGTGATCTCGGCGACGCCCGAGGTGGGCGGCCGGCTGATGAACGAGGGCAGGGCCGCCCCGCTCAACACCGCTCTGCTGCAGGGCTACGACAAGATCCCCAAGCGGCTGCGGACGCTGCCGTCGGTCACCCGGGACGAGCGGGTGTACGGCGTGCCGTACGTCTGGGCGACCAACGAGGTCCTCTACGACACCGGCAAGGTCAGTCCCGACGGCCCGGAGTCGCTCTTCGCGGACAAGGGCCCGGTGCTGCTGCGGGACCGCCCGCTGTCGCTCGCCGACGCCGCGCTGGTGCTCAAGGCCGGAGGCGGGGACGTCGGCGCGGACATCAAGGACCCGTTCGACCTCACCGACGCCCAACTCGACGCCGCCGCCGAGCTGGTCTCTTCCGGCGCGGCCGGCCGCCGCGTCTTCTGGCGTGATCCCGTCGAGGTCGTCCAGGCCTTCGCGACCGGGTCCGCACGGCTCGCGCAGGCCACGCCGTACCACCTGGACGTGCTCAGGCGGGGGCACAAGCCGGTCAGGGCCCTGACGGACCGGCCGGTGACCGGCTGGGCCGACGCGTGGATGATGTCGGCCCGGGCCCCGCATCCGTCGTGCGCGTACAAGTGGCTGGACTTCACCATGTCGGCGGACGTGCAGCGCAAGGTGTCCGCCTGGACGGGCCTCGCCCCGGCCAACCCGGGGGCGTGCACCGGCGCGGCCCGCCGGATCTGCCTGGACTACCGCGTCGGCACCGCCCGCGCGTTCCGGGGCGTCTACTTCGCGGTGCGGCCCGAGGCGTACGACAAGTGGGTGGAGCGCTGGTCGCGCGTCGTGTCCTGACGGGCGGCGCCCGGCCGGACCGGTGCACGTTGACGCAGGTCAGCGCCCGGCCCCGCCGCTGAGGGATTCGTGCGTCCCGGCGTCCCGGGGCGCGCGCTTGGGGAAGAGGGTGTAGGCGACCGGCCAGAACACCAGCCAGACCACCATGACGAACGTCAGGCGGCCGGCCCACTCCAGCAGCGCGGCCGAGCGGTCGAGGTCGCCGACGAGCGCGACGCCGGCCAGCAGCAGCCCGCAGGCGACGGCCCAGCCGATCGCGCCCTTGCCCCAGGCGCGCCATTCGTACCGGGCCCGCTCCCTGCCGTAACGCTTGCGCCGGTCGGGCGGCGGCCCTCCGGCGAAGCGGTGGGCGAACCTGGCGTCGGCCCACCGCACCATGTCGTGCCCGAAGGCGACGCTGAACCCCAGGTAGGCCGCGGCCAGCCCGTGCGTGAGCTCCGCCCGGCCGCCGTCGCGGAGGTCGACGACGCTCGCCACGAGGAGGACCAGGTCGACGACGGGAACGGCGAGCAGCAGCAGGCCGCCGAGCCGCTGCCGGCGCAGGAGGTATCGGACGGCGAGGCCCGCGACCAGGAGTACCCAGAACGCCACCTCGCAGGCGACGATCAGTCCGAACAGCATGCCGGCTCCTTTTTTCGCACCGTGTGCTACGAAGGTTTCTCACACATTGTGCTATAAAAAATGGCGGGTCGCGTGGCTGGAGGAGCTGTGCCGAAGATCGTGGATCGCCGGGTGCGGCGTGAGGAGATCGCCGAGGCGCTGTGGCGGGTCGTGCGCAGGGACGGCGTCGGCGCCGCCACCGTCCGCAGCATCGCCGCGGAGGCCGGCTGGTCCCCGAGCGCGCTGCGGCACTACTTCTCGACCCAGGCGGAGCTGCTCGCCTTCGCGATGGAGCACGTCATCGCGCGGGTCCGCGCGCGCATCGCGAGCACCGTCTTCGACGGACCCGTCCGCGTCGCCGTACGCCGCCTGCTCGAGGAACTGCTGCCGATGGACCCGGAACGGCGCGCGGAGGCCGAGGTCTGGCTGCAGCTGACCGCGCGGGCCCAGGGCGACCCGGTCGCCGCCGACTGGTTGCGCCACGCGGACGACGGTCTGGTGGAGGCGACGACCTCGGCCGTCCGCGCGCTCGCCGCGGAGGGGGAGCTCGCCGGGCATCGGGACGCCGAGTTCGAGGCGGTGCGGCTGCGTGCCCTCATCGACGGCCTGACCGTGCACGTCCTGGCCAGGCCGGAGTCGATGCCGCCCGAGCGCGTCAGCGCGGTGCTGGCCGCCCACCTGGAGGATCTGGCGACCTGAGATCGGGCTCCGTCAAGGGCGGGGGGAGACAGGCGAGCGCGGCCCGGTGCGCGCGGCCGGAGCCGGCGGCGGCGCGCCGCGTAATCCGTCCGCCCGCAGGGTGCGGTGATCTCGAAGGTGGGAGGTCTCGGGAACAGGGGCAGCCCTGGGTCAGGACATGGCCGCCCGGGAGCGGCGGGGCAGCGGCACCTTGCCCTCGGGGGCGGGCAGCAGGGCCTCGGCGCAGTCGTCGCAGGCGTGGACGGGGGCGTTGTCGGGCAGCATCCCGACCTTGACCCGGGGGCGGGGCCACTTCTTGTGGCAGACCACGCAGGCGTCGCCGTCGCGCTGCGTGGTGGTGAGGCCGGCAGGGTCGAACGTCAGCATGAGCCGCTCGGCGCCGTTCGGGTTCCAGCCCATCAAAGTCCCCCCTCGATCGCCTATCGGAACCGTTATAACGCGGTTACCCTTCGTGATCGGCGCGAGTCGGGCCAAGCGATGGTTAAATCGAGGCATAACGCAAGCCGTACAACAACAAAAGGGACACCTCGGAACAGACCGGGTGCCCCTTTTGATGTTGTTTAAACGGTCTACTCCACGTTGAGTGCCTTCTCCAGAATGGCGAGGCCCTCCTCGAGCAGGTGGTCCGGGATGACGAGCGGCGGCAGGAAGCGCAGCACGTTGCCGTACGTCCCGGCGGTGAGCGCGAGCAGGCCCTGCTCGTGGCACCTGCGCGCGATCTCGGCGGCCGGGTAGGGCTCCTTGGTGCCGGGCACCACGAGCTCCACGGCGATCATCGCGCCGCGTCCGCGCACGTCCCCGATGATCGGGTTGCGCTCCTGGATGGCGCGCAGGCGGGGCAGCATGACCTCGCCGATGTGCCGGGCCCGCTCGACGAGCTTGTCCTGCTCGATGGTCTCCAGCACACCCAGGGCCGCCTCGCAGGCGAGCGGGTTGCCGCCGTACGTGCCGCCGAGGCCGCCGCTGTGGACGTGGTCGAGCAGGTCGGCCCTGCCGGTCACCGCCGCCAGCGGAAGGCCGCCGGCGATGCCCTTGGCGGTGGTGATGATGTCCGGGACGATGCCCTCGTCCTCGCAGGCGAACATGTGGCCGGTGCGGGCGAAGCCCGTCTGCACCTCGTCGGCGATGAACACGATGCCGTTGGCGCGGCAGAACTCCACGATCTTCGGCAGGAAGCCGCGGGCCGGCTCGATGAAGCCGCCCTCGCCCGCGATCGGCTCGATGACCACCGCCGCGACGTTCTCCGCGCCGATCTGCTTGTTGATCATGTCGATCGCCTGCGCCGCGGCCTCCTCGGCGCAGTTGTCCGGGCCGGTCGGCCAGCGGAACGGGTAGGCGAGCGGCACCCGGTACACCTCGGGCGCGAACGGCCCGAAACCGTGCTTGTACGGCATGCTCTTGGCCGTCAGCGTCATCGTCAGCAGCGTGCGGCCGTGGTAGCCGTGGTCGAAGACGACGACCGCCTGCCGCCCGGTGGCGTGCCGGGCGACCTTGACCGCGTTCTCGACGGCCTCCGCACCGCTGTTGACGAGGAACGTCCGCTTCTCGTGGTCGCCGGGCGTGAGCTCGTTGAGCTTCTCGCAGACCGCGACGTACGACTCGTACGGGGCGACCATGAAACAGGTGTGGGTGAAGTCGGCGACCTGCTTCTGCACACGCTCGACGACCCGGGGGGCGGCGTTGCCGACGTTGGTCACGGCGATGCCGGAGCCGAAGTCGATCAGCGAGTTGCCGTCCGCGTCGACGATCACACCGCCGCCCGCGTGGGTCACGAAGACGGGCAGCGTGGTGCCGATGCCCGGAGGCACGGCGGACTGCTTGCGCGCGAACAGCTCGCGGGACCGCGGGCCGGGGATCTCGGTGACGAGGCGGCGCTCCTGGGGGAGCTGCGGGCCGCCGTGCGTGGTGGCAGTGCTCATACCTGAGACCGTACGACCGCCGCTGCCACCTGCCGATATGCCGCTATGTCAGAATATAGGCGTACTTTTGGCCGGTAAGGACAAGCCGGCTGTTCGGGGGGAAGAGCAGTGGCACCCACGCTGCGCCGGATCACCGCGATCGTACCGCTCCACCTCGCGGTACTCGCGGGGCGCAACGGCCTCGACCGGCAGGTCCGCTGGGTCGCGGTGAGCGAGCTGGAGGATCCGACGCCGTTCCTCGAGGGCGGCGAACTGGTGCTCACGACCGGCATGCGCCTGTCCGCCGGCGACGCCGTGCCGTACGTCTCCCGGCTCGTGGCCCGGGGCGTCACCGGGCTGGGGTTCGGGGTGGGGCTGAGCCACGAGGCCGTGCCGCCCGGGTTCGCGGAGGCGGCCGAGGCCGCCGGGCTGCCGCTGGTCGAGGTGCCGAGGGACACCCCCTTCATCGCGATCGGCAAGGCCGTCAGCGACCTGCTCGCCGGAGAGCAGTACGAGGAGATCAGCCGCGCCTTCGCGGCTCAGGGCAGGCTCACCCGCGCCGCGCTGCAGCGCGAGGGGCCGGTGGCCGTGGTGGACCGGCTGGCGCGGGAGATCGGCGGCTGGGCGCTGCTGCTGGACCCCTCGGGCGCCGTACGGCACGCCGCCGACGCGACCGGCCGCCGCGCCGGTCCGGCCGGCACGCGCGGCGCGGCGGCGGACTGGGCGGGGGAGACGGCCCGGTCGCTCGAGCCCGAGATCGCCCGGCTGCGGAACGCGCCGTCGCTGTCGAGCCTCGCGCTGGCCACCCCGGACGAGCATGTCGTCGTCCAGCCACTGGGCCGCAGGGGCTTCTTCGCGGTGGGCTCGCCGCGGCCGTTCGCGCCCATCGCGCACACGGTCGTCAACGCGGCCGGGTCCCTGCTGACGCTCGCGCTGGAACAGGGCAGGGAGCAGCGGTCGGCGGCGGCGCACGTGCGCTCGGCGGTGCTCCGGCTGCTGCTGGCCGGTGAGGCGCGGGCCGCCGCGGAGACCCTGTCGGCCCTGGGCATGCGGCTGCCCCGGGAGCCGGTCACGGTCCTCGCCTGCGACACCCCCGACCCCGAGGCGCTGACCGAGGCCCTGACCGGCGCGGCACCGCACTCCACCGGCGGGCGCCGGACAGCCGCGGCGGGCGCCCATGAGGCGAAGGGCGCGCCGGCCGCCGGGACGACGTCGCGGGCGGTTCCCCCGTGCTTCACCGCCCACTGGGAGGGGCTGCTCGTCGTGCTGGCCCCGGATTCCTGCGCCGACGAGGTCGTCGCGCTGGCCGCGCGGCACGGCCGGGTGGGCGTCAGCGCGCCCGGCGTGGAGATCGCAGCCTCCGCGCGGGTGGACAACCGGGTGGAGAGCCGGCCGGAAAGCCGGTTGGAGAGCCTTGCGGAGATGCGCGCGGAGGCCTGGGACGACCGCGCCGCAGACCGCGCCGCTGACCGTGCCCCGGACCGCGCTCCCGACCATGCCCCGGACCGCGCCCTGCACCGTGTTTTGGACCGTGCTCTGGACCGTGCTCTCGACCAGGCGAGACGGGCGCTCGTCTCGGCCTCGCCGGTGGCGCGCTTCAGCGAACTGGCCGGGCGCGGGCTGCTGTCGCTGATCGACCCGGCCGCCGCCGCGTCGTTCGCCGCGGCGATCCTCGCGCCGCTCCGCGAGTACGGCTCGCGCGCCGATCTGGTCGAATCGCTGCGCGCCTACCTGGCCAGCAACGGCCACTGGGACGCGGCGGCCCAACGCCTGGGTGTGCATCGGCACACCCTCCGGTACCGCATGAAGCGGGTGAGCGAGCTGCTCGGCCGTGATCTGGACGATCCCGCCGTCCGGGCCGAGCTGTGGATCGCGCTGTGCCTGTAGCTCAGACCGGGCTCAGACCGGGCTCAGACCGGGCTCAGGCCGAGGGGCGGGCGAGGAAAGAGCGGATGGTGGCGTTCGTGACGATCTCGTACGTCTTGCCGTCAGGCAGATGTCCGGCACGTTCCAGGCCGAGCGCACCCTGAGCCGCGGCCCACAGCGCATCGGCGATCTTCCGGGGCTGCGTGGGCACCAGGTGCCCGGCGGAGATGCAGTCGGCGATCACCCGGTCCACGATGTTGAGCGCGGCCCTCGCGAGCGTGCGGGCGCGCTCGCTCGGCACGAAGCCGGGGATGGCCCGCTCGAACATCAGGCTGTAGTAACCGGGCTCGGCCAGCGCCGCCTCCCGGTACGCGGGGCCGAGCAGGCTCAGGTGCTCCAGCGGGTCGTCGCGCTTCGGCACTGCCTCCAGCCGGCGGCGGAACCGCTCGAAGCCCTCCAGGTAGAGCGCCTCGGCCAGTCCCTCCTTGCTGCCGAACATCGTGTAGATGACCTGGGTCGAGCAGCCGGCCTCGGCGGCGATCCTGCGTACGGTCAGGCTTTCCGGCCCGGCTTTGGCGAGCAGCCCGTTGGCGACGTCGAGGAGACGGGTGCGCAACTCGTCGTAGTTGCTGCGATGGCCACGTGCGTAGGCACCCTGAAGACCGAGCGGCGCCGGCGTACCCATCAGCGACGAGCCCTTCTCATATTGGGGGTCCCGCGACAGACCCGGATGATGACTTAACCATGCCGCTCCGCCTTCAAACCGCAGTGAAACAGAAAACATCATGAAATTGCCGCGCATCTGTGACATCTGAGAAGTTGTCCACGATGGCGCGATGGAGGGCGGCGATTGGCCCGTCCGGCGTAGGGACCGCCTCCCGCCAGGTGGCATAGCGTGAAGACATGGACGTAGGCCGCACTTCCGATCCCCGCCCCTTCTGGCTCGCCGGTCGCCCCGTCACCGGAAACGCCGAGCAGGCCGTGACCAACCCCCACGACGGCAGGGTCGTCGGCGTCCACTCGGTGCCGACCCCCGAGCAGGTCGAGCAGGCGGTGGCCGCCGCCGACGCCGTGCGCAAGCAGGCCGCCGCGCTGCCCATCCACGTACGCGCCGAGGCGCTGGCCCACGTGGCCCGGCGGCTGACCGAGCGCGCCGAGGAGATCGCCCAGCTCATCAGCGCCGAGAACGGCAAGCCGATCTTCTGGGCGCGGGGCGAGGTGGGCCGCGCGATCTCGACGTTCCGCTTCGGCGCCGAGGAGGCCCGCCGGTTCAGCGGCGAGGTGCAGCGGCTCGACACCGAGCCCGCGGCGCAGGGACGGCTCGCCTACGTCTCCCGAGTGCCGCACGGCCCGGTGCTGGCGATCACGCCGTTCAACTTTCCGCTCAACCTGGTGGCGCACAAGGTCGCCCCCGCCATCGCCGTCGGCGCGCCGATCGTGGTCAAGCCCGCGCCCGCGACTCCGCTTTCGGCGCTCGTGCTCGGCGAGATCCTGGCCGAGACCGATCTGCCCGAGGGCATGTTCTCGGTGCTGCCCGTGCCGAACGACCGGGCGGCCGCGCTGGTGGAGGACCCGCGGCTGCCGGTCATCTCCTTCACCGGCTCCGGCCCGGTCGGCTACTCGATCCTCGACAGTGTGCCGCGCAAGCACGTCACGCTCGAACTCGGCGGCAACGCCGCCGCGGTCGTGCTGGCCGACGCCGACCTCGACTGGGCGGCGAGCCGCGTGGCGCTCTTCTCCAACTACCAGGCGGGCCAGAGCTGCATCGCGGTGCAGCGGGTGCTCGTGGAGGACACGGTCGCCGGCGCGTTCACCGACAAGCTCGTCGCCGCCGTCGGCTCGCTCGTGACCGGCGACCCCGCGGACGACAAGACGCAGGTCGGCCCCCTCGTCAGCGAGGACGCCGCGATCCGCGTCGAGAGCTGGGTCAACGAGGCCGTCGCCGCCGGTGCGCGCCTGCTGGCGGGCGGCACCAGGGACGGCGCGACCGTCGCCCCCACCGTGCTGGCCGACGTGCCCGCCGACGCCAAGGTGGCCTGCGAGGAGGTCTTCGGGCCCGTCGTGATCGTGCAGCGGGTCGCCTCGGTCGACGAGGCGTTCGCCGCGGTCAACGACTCCCGGTACGGCCTGCAGGCCGGGGTCTTCACCCGCAGCCTGGACGTCGCCTTCCGGGCCAACCGGGAGCTCGAGGTCGGCGGCGTCATCATCGGCGACGTGCCGTCCTACCGGGCCGACCAGATGCCGTACGGCGGGGTCAAGGAGTCGGGCGTGGGCCGCGAGGGGCTGCGCTCGGCGATGGAGGACTTCACCTACGAGAAGGTCATGGTGCTCACGGGCCTCACGCTCTGAGCGCTTTGAGACGCCGCGGACTAAGCGGAGGCCGGGCTCGGGGACCACGTCCCCGAGCCTGGCTTCTTCTTCAGGGCGTCAGTCCGCCACGAGCCGTGCCCCGAGGGCCGATCCGCGGGACCACTGCTCGCGCTGCCGCCGTACGGCGTAGGCGCCGGGGGCGCAGCCCGTCCCGCCGTGCTCGGGATGCAGCAGGTAGACGACGGCCGAGGCCTCGAAGACGCCGAGCGCCAGGCCCTCGGCGTCGGCGACGTCCGCCGTCCAGCGGCAGGTGCCCGCGTCGGCGACGAGCGTGTGCGGGTTGCCGCCGGCGGCGCCGCGCAGCAGCTCGATCCCCTCGGGCGGCACGTCCGTCCACCGGGCCCGCGGCCGGGCCCGCACGGAGGACGCGATGAGCGGGAGCGGGACGACGATGAGGTCGCCCTGGGCGTGAAGCCCGTCGACGACGGGGATGCGCGCCGACCGTTCGAGATGGTCGAGCACGGCGAGTCCGGTCCGGTGGGACAGGGATGCCAGAGTCACAGTCATGGGAGTCACCTCAGGTTCGGCGGACGAGTAGGGAGTACTGCTCGGCGGACAGCCCGTAGGTCCAGCCGGCGGCGGCGATCGGGTCACGGAAGTAGCCCGGCACGGTCAGCCCGTACCGCCGGCGGGTCCCGTCGCGTTCGACGGAGCCGTTCACCGCGAGGAGCACCCTGGTCTCCCGGCGCAGGTCGTAGAGCCGCAGGAAGTGGCCGGGGTTGCCGGGGTCGGGCGCGGAGGCGACCGGGCGCAGCCCGGCCCGCTCGATGTAGGCGTCCCAGCCGATGCGCTCGATCGCGCACCGCCTGACCTCGACGTTCTCCTCCCGCTCGATGCGTTCGACGGATGGATCGGTGATCACCCACGGGGGCACGAGTGTGCCGTGCCAGGCGTGCACCTCCCAGCCGTCGGCGTACCGCACGGCCGGGCCGTCCGGGCAGTGCGGCCGCACCTCACCGTCGTCGCCCCACACCTCCGTACGGAGGACGGTGGGCCGTTCGGACACGACGCAGACGTCCTGGCGGGGCCACCACGGGCCGCAGGAGGCGGCCGCGGTGGCCCACAGGTCGAGTTGTCGCGCCTGCTCGGCCGTGAAGACCGCCCCCGCCCGCCGCAGGGCGTCGTAGTGGGCGACCCAGAAGGCGCTCTGGGTGCGGTACCAGGCCGGCCTGGGGAGGTGTGGTGCGTGCGCGGCCAGAACCGGCCTGACGAACGCGCCGTCCATCGAGCGCTCGAGCGAGACGTGGACGTCGCGGCGGATCCAGTCGTCCAGGCCTCGATGCGCGCGGCGGACCCGCGGATCGAGGTCCAGGCAGAGCCCCGTCACCACGGCCTGGAACCGGCGGGTGAGAGGCCAGTCGGATACCCGGCTCGCGTCCTCGACGGAACGTGGACGCAGACCGGGCGGGAGGGTCGTCAGGGCCGTGAGTGGTGACGGGACCCAGTGGAACCGGGGCGGAGCGAGCCCGATCAGCCCGTACAGCCCGGTGATGGCGGCCTCTGCGGCCGGACGGTCGGCGGGCCGCGTCGACAGGATGCGGCCCAGCCATTTTTCGCGGAGTGCGGCAGCTTCCCGCTGCGCGAGAACGCTCACCGGATGCGGGTGGCGTCGTCCTTTCCAACGATCATGTCTTCGATGGTGACAGACGGCCACGGGTCCTGTCCACGGTCAGAGGAGACCGAGCGCCTTGGCGAGGCCGGGGTCGCTGCCCTTGGCCAGGTCGAGCGCCGTCATGGGGGCGTAGTGGTCGACGGGGACGCCGATGGTGTCGATGGTCTCCCGGGCGGGACCGAGGTGCCGGACCTTGGGCAGGAGCAGCACGCTCCCGTCGTCGAGGAGGTACGGCTCGCTCGGGCCGGAGATCGCGCCCGCGGTGCGGGTCCCGACGAGGGTGCCCAGGCCGTTGTCCTTCACGGCCGCGCTGAAGTCCTCGCAGGCCGAGGCGCACGCGCGGTCGGTGAGCACGACCAGGCGCAGCCCGAGCAGGGGCACGGTGTCGTCGGTGCGGTTCGGCGCGCACTCGCCCTTGAGGGGACAGAAGTAGCTGGTGACCTTGCCGTGCGCGAACGCGCCGAGCAGCCGGGTCACCTCACGCGGCGACCCGCCGCCGTTGCCGCGCAGGTCGATGACCGCGGCCTTCGTGGCGCCCTTCAGCTTGGCGATCACCTGGTCGGCCGCGCCCTCGAAGAACCCGGGCACCTTGACGTAGGTGACGCCGCCGGGCAGCGTCTTCGACGTCACCGACCGCTCCTGCTCCCCGACGGGCCCCGCCGTGAGCTTCACGGTTCTGACACGTCCCGTCGTGGGCCGCTTCAGCGTGAGCCGCACGGTGTCGGAGGTGAACGCCTCGACGAGGCTCTGGTTCACCTTGTCCCCGAAGAACGCCGGCATGCCGTCCACCTCGACGACGATGTCGCCGGGCCGGACGCCGGCGCGGTCCGCCGGGCTGCGAGGCAGGACGCGGGTGATGAACAGGGGTGGCCGGGCCGCCGGATCCAGCTGTGGCCCCTGCGCGGCCGACAGCCCCGCGATGCCCGTTCCGGTCGGCCCGCCCTCGGGCGGGGGAGTCGGCCTCATCACCCGGGCGTGGTTGTCGTGCAGCCCGGCGACCATGCCGGTGATCGCGGCGCGCAGCGCGTCCGGGTGGCCGGCGCCGATCACACCGGCGAACGCGGCCCAGTCGGCGTCGCGGTTCCCCGTCAGCGCGGGCAGACCGAGGCCGGCCGCGTCGGCGCCGCGTCGCATCAGCTCCTGCGTGTACGCGGCGAGAGCGTCCCGCAGCAGGACCTTCGGATCCAGCGCGGGCCCGCTGTAGTAGTTGTCCAGCACGCACTCGTACGCCTGCCGGAGCGTGTCCACCGTCGTCGGCGGCGCGGACTCGGGCGGCGGCGCGGTCAGCCGGGCGCACGCGCCGTCCGGAGACGCCGCGGCCGTCGCGGCAGGTGTCGTGGTGGTCGTCGCCGCGGTGGGAGCGGGAACGGTGGCGGTCAGCGCGCAGGCCGTCGCCAGGACGGCGGAGCAGACAGTTCTGATCATGCCCGTCAGCGTGGCCGCCGGCGGGTTGCGCGGCCGTGAACGACATCGTTAACGCCGCTGTTACCCCCCGTCGGTTAGGAACCCGGGTATGCGGGTTCTCGTGGCCGAAGACGAACGCGATCTGGCCGATCTCGTGGCGATGGGGCTGCGCCGTCACGCCATGGCGGTCGACGTGGTCTACGACGGGGCCGCCGCGGCCGAGCGGCTGGCGGTGAGCGACTACGACGTCCTCGTGCTCGACCGCGATCTGCCGGAGCTGCACGGCGACCTGGTCTGCCGCGAGCTGGTGGCGCGCGGCAGCCGTACGCGGATCCTCATGATGACGGCGGCCGCGTCGGTGCCGGAGCGCGTCGCCGGGCTCGGCATGGGAGCCGACGACTACCTGCCCAAGCCCTTCGACTTCACCGAACTCGTCGCCCGGGTCCGGGCGCTGGGCCGGCGCAGCCGGGAACAGGTGCCCCCGGTGCTGGCCCGGCACGGGATCGTGCTCGACACGCACCGGCTCCAGGCGTCCAGGGACGGCCGCCACCTGCATCTGTCGCTCAAGGAGTTCGCCGTCCTTGAGGTGCTGATGCGGGCGGAGGGCGCGGTGGTGAGCACCGAGCGGCTCCTCGAGGAGGCCTGGGACGAGAACGCCGACCCCTTCACGACCGTGGTGCGGGTCGTGGTCAGCCGCCTGCGCGCGAAGCTGGGCGACCCGCCGTGCATCCGGACCGTTCCCGGCGCGGGTTACGTGCTGTGACGACGGTCCGGGTACGTCTCACGCTGATCTACTCGGGGATCTTCCTGCTCACCTCCGTGGTGCTGCTGGTCATCGTCAACACGTTGTTGCGGCAGGCGCTGGCCTCGCGGATCGCGCGGCTTCCCGCGCCGTTGCCGGGAGGGGCACCGCCGGCCCCGGCCGCACCGATGGACAGGCCGCCGGACGCACCGTCGCCGCTGTCCGCGCTGGTGCGGGACGTGATCCACTATCAGTGGGACGTGAGCGTGCTGGCGATCGGCGTCCTGACGGTGGTGTCGGTGGTCGTGGGATGGGTGATCTCGGGGCGTGTCCTGCGGCCCCTCCACCGGATCACCTCCACCGCGCAGCGGCTGTCCCTGTCCACCCTGCACGAGCGGATCGCCCTGTCCGGGCCGCGGGACGAGCTGAAGGAGCTGGCCGACACGTTCGACGCCATGCTCGACCGGCTGGAGCGCTCGGTCGTGAGTCAGCGGCGGTTCATCGCGAACGCCTCCCACGAGCTGCGGACCCCGCTCGCCGTGCAGCGGACGGCGATCGAGGTCGGCCTGCCCGAGGACGTCGGGGAGATCCGCGACACGCTGCTGCTCCACAACCACCGCATCGAAAGTCTCATCGACGCCCTGCTGGTCCTCTCCCAGGCCGAGCACGGGCTGGAGAGGCGGAGCCCGGTGGCGCTCGACGAGGTCGTACGGCTGGTTCTGGCGGAAGCGGACCGCGGTGCGGTGACCGTCACGGCGCGGATGGAATGGTTCGTCGTCCCCGGCGACCCGATCCTGCTGAACCGGCTCGTCACCAACCTCGTCGACAACGCCGTGCGGTACAACCACCCCGGCGGCGCCGTCGAGGTGACGCTCGCCGGGGGCGTGCTGACGGTCCGCAACACCGGTCCCGAGGTGCCGGCCGAGCGCCTGGGCGACATCTTCGCGCCCTTCAGGCGACTGCATACCAGTCGCCGCCAGGGCGCGGGGCTCGGGTTGTCGATCGTCGCGTCGATCGCGACGGCGCACGGAGCCGCCGTACGGGCACGTCCCAACCCCGGCGGCGGCCTCGAAGTCGCCGTGACGTTCCCGACCGGATGAATTTCCCGCGAACAGTGCGGCCGACGGGGATTGGGATCGCCCGACAGGTGCAGTAGGGGGTCGTGACTCCTCCGTTCCCTGGAGGGAGCGGCTTCTCGCTAGGCCGCTTCCGCAGCGTCGCGAAGGGCAAGCCCTGCCCTGAGAATGTTGGTGGCCGCGTTCACGTCGGCGTGCGCCTCGTGGCCGCACGCCTGGCATCGGAACCGGGCTTGGGTGAGGCGGTTGTCCTTCGCGCAGTGCCCGCAACGCGAGCAGGTGCGGGAGGTGTTGCGGGGCTCGACTGCGATCAGTTCGCGACCGGCGCTTTCAGCCTTGTGCGCGAGCACACGCAGGAACACCCCCCAACCCGCGTCCAGGATGCTCCGGTTCAGCCCCGGCTTGGCCGCGACGTTCCGCCCGGGGGCCTCGATCGTGCCGGACGCGCTGCGGGTCATGTTCGCGATCCGCAGGTCCTCATGCACGATCACGTCATCGTCGCGGACCAGCGCGAGCGCCTGGCTGATCGTCTTCACCCGGCCGTGGACCGGGCGGTGCTGATGCACCCGCACGTGGCCGATGCCCTGCAACCGGACGTAGGTCGCGGCCGGGTGCTCGGGCTGACAGTCCCACCGGCAGCCGTCGCCATCCTTGGGCCAGGTCACGGTGTCGAACCAGCCCCGCCCCTTGAACCGGGGAAACCCCGGCGTGCTCCCCGCCTTCACACGGGCGAAGAATGCCGCGAACGCCTTGTCCAACCGCTCCAAGGCGGCGTTGTAAAGCTCCCGGTGGTCGCGCAGGCACTGAGTGAGCGCGGCGGCCTGCTTACGGGTGGGGCGCAGCAGGAACGTGAACGACCTGCGCACGCCCACCTCCCACGCTCGGAAACAAGAACGTCACGGTATCGCCTGGCACCGACAAAACCCGGAAGGAAATCTGTGATGAGCAGACCACGCAGGCCAGGGCACGCCCGGGCCCTGGCGGCCCTCCCGCTTCCGATTCCCCCGTCGCCGGAAGACGACGGTCCCCACGGGAGACTCTGATGGAAATGCCGGAAGCGTCGCAGAGTGCGCGGGAGCACCCGGACGGCGTCGAGTTGCTGCGCCGTACGCCGGGGTTGAAGGTGCTGGACGACGATGACGACGATCCCGTCCTCGTACGCGCCGACGGCGGTCCGGTGGACACCTGGCGCGAGCACTACCCGTACGACCACCGCATCGCCCGGCAGGAGTACGACCGGCAGAAGCGGCTGCTGCAGATCGAGCTGCTGAAGCTGCAGTACTGGCTGAAGGACACCGGCGGGCGCCTGGTGATCCTGTTCGAGGGACGGGACGCGGCCGGCAAGGGCGGCACCATCAAGCGCTTCATGGAGCACCTCAACCCCCGCGGCGCCACGGTGGTGGCGCTGGAGAAGCCCAGCGAACGTGAGCGCGGCCAGTGGTACTTCCAGCGGTACGTCGAGCACCTCCCGGCGGCGGGGGAGATCGTGCTGCTCGACCGGTCCTGGTACAACCGGGCCGGGGTCGAGCGGGTCATGGGCTTCTGCACTCCGGAGGAGTACATGGAGTTCATGTACCAGGCTCCGCTGTTCGAGCGGATGCTCGTGCGCGACGGCATCCGCCTGGTCAAACTGTGGTTCTCGGTGTCGCGGGCCGAACAGCGCACCCGGTTCGTCATCCGCCAGGTGGACCCCGTGCGGCAGTGGAAGCTGTCGCCCATGGACATCGCCTCGCTGGACCTGTGGGACGAGTACACCCGGGCCAAGGAGGACATGTTCCTCAACACCGACACCGAGGACGCCCCCTGGACGATCATCAAGAGCAACGACAAGAAGCGCGGCAGGCTGGAGGCGATGCGCTACGTCCTGTCGCTGTACGACTACGACGACAAGGACGGCTCGGTGGTGGGCGAGCCGGATCCCCTGATCGTCCGGTCCGCCGCCGACATCGTGGACGAGGACAACGCCGAGCCGCTGTCGCCGTTCTGACCCCTCACGCCCGCTCGGCGGTGCGGTACAGGTCGCGTACGGCGTTGCCGAAGTAGGGGCCGTACATCGTGCGGTGGTCGTTGCTGTACTTGAAGCTGCTGACGGACGTCAGCGTGCCCCGGCCCGAGGCGGGGTCGAAGCCGCTGAGCCAGGGCCCGCCGCTGGCCCCCGCCGTGAGGTTGCACCGCAGGCCCTGGTCGCGGGTCTGCCCCTGCGGGTCGCCGTGCGGGACACCCGCGCAGTACAGCAGTCGCTCGCCGTCGTACGGAGGATCGGCGGGGAACCCGAAGCCGTAGGTCCGGCGGCCCCGCGGCGGGTCGAAGCCGATGGGCTGCCCGCCCACGGCGTCGGTCAGGTGCTGCCCGTCCAGGTCGTCCACGGCGACCATGCCCACGTCGTAGTCGTCGTTGCCGGAGCGCGACCAGGGCCCGGCGACGAACATGCGCCGCGCGGGGAAGCCGCCGTACGGCTGCCGCCCCTCGTCGTATCCGGGAACGAAGGTCCAGTTCTCCGCCCAGGCCCCGGCGCCGTCCTTGACGCAGTGCCCGGCGGTGACGACCAGATCCCTGTTCGCGCTGCGGACGGCACTGGCGGAGCAGGAGAAGTCCACCCCGTTCAGCGTCAGGAACACCCTGCCGGTGGTCCTCGTCACCGAACCGCCCGCCGCCCAGCGCGTGCCGCTGGTGGTGACGGGGGGCATCGCCGCCGCCTGCCGTGTCCTGCTGGTCCCGGTCGTCCGGGTCGTCTGGGTCGTCCCGGTCGTCCGGGTCGTCCCGGTCCTCGTGGCCGGCTGGGCCGCGTGGCCGGGGGCGAGAGCCGACCTGGCGGCCGGCGGCAGGGCGGCCCCGACGACGGGCGGCAGGACCGGCGGGGTGCCGCCCAGCAGCCCGACCGGGACCGCCCGCGCCATCCGCTGCGGCGTCCAGTAGATCCCGGACGCGTGCCCGGCGACGTGCTCCACGACGTCTCCGAGGGGCGGGACCTCCGGGCTGGGGGCTCCCAGGAGTCCGGCGACGAGGGCGGTGACGGCAAGCAAGGGGAGGCTCGGAGTCATGGCTCCCGAGTGTGGACCACCGTTCGTGGTCTTGTCGCTACTTTCCGTGAATCAGGTCAGGGCCGTCTTCTGGGCCGCGTTGTAGACCGCCTCGGCCTCGGGGCCGAAGTAGGGCCCGAACATCCAGTAGGACGCGAAGTTGTACTTGAAGCTGTTCACCGAGTTGAGCAGGCCGCCGCCGGTGCTCGGGTCGAACCTCACGAACCACGGGCCACCGCTCGATCCGCCGGTCATGCCGCAGCTCAGTCCCTGGTCCTGGGAGCTGAGGTAGTCGTCGAACGTGCGCCCGCCGCAGTAGACCAGCGTCGACCCGTCGTACGGCGCGCCCGCGGGGTAGCCGAACGCGTACGTCTGCCGCCCGCGCGGCTGGTTGAACGCGACGCCCTGGCCGCCGACGACGTCGGTGAGGCTCTTGCCGCCCTGCGGAGCGACGACGGCGGCGGCGAGGTCGTAGTTCATGTTCTCGCCGGAGTTCCACTGCGAGGTGGTGAGCAGGGTGGTCGCCGGCCAGGTGCCGTTGGGCCGGTCGCCCCGGTCATAGCCGGGGACGAAGACCCAGTTGGCGTGGAAGGCGCCGTTCAGCTTCACGCAGTGGCCCGCGGTGATGACCACGCTTTTGTTGGCGCTGGTGACGGCGGTGCCCGAGCAGGAGGCGTTCCGCCCGGCGTCCGACCCGGCCGTGACCGTGAAGAACACCCTGCCCGTCGTCCTCGCGACCGTCCCGCCCGCCGTCCAGGGCGAGCCCGAGGTCCGCGACGAGACGTTCGCGGCGGCGTCGGCCGCCATGGTCCTGGCCGTGGACGTCGTGGCGCCGGACATGGTGGAGGAGGTGGGCGCGGTGGAGGAGCCGGGCGCGGTGGAGGAGTCGGGCGCGGTGGGGGAGACGACGACGGGCCGTGTCCCGGTGCCGTCGGCGGCGGCGGAGGCGGCCGCGGCGAAGTGCCGGTCGCCGGTGCCGGGCGCGTCCAGCGGCTCGGCGGCCTCCATCCTCGCGGCGGTCCAGAACTTCTTGACCGTACGCTGCTCCGTCGTCGTGTCGGCGGCCTCGTGAACGGCGGGCCGGGGGCCGGCGGCGGCCCGGGTCACGGTCGCCGCGGCGCCGTGTGCGGCGGGGAGCATCGCCCCCGCGGCCGCGAGGGCGGGGACGGCGAGAACCGCGAGACGTCGTGTGGTGGGGTGCATGCCTACCTCCGGGTCGGGATGTCCTGACGCGGGAAAGTAGCGACGCCTTCACCCGGATTTCTCACAATCCATCTATACGGTTATGGGCAAATTCGGTCTTATATGTGCTGTTTTCTCCTGAGTATCGGCCGTCTCGTACCAGGGGTCGCGTCAGGACGTTTCGGGGGCCCGTGCTGATGCGAGCCCGGGGTGTGACTTGGGGACAATGGGGGGATGAGCTCCGAATCACTGCCGCAGCCCCGGTCCGTCGTCGTGCTGGGGTCCACCGGGTCCATCGGCACCCAGGCTCTCGACGTCGTCGCCAACGCTCCCGGACGGTTCCGCGTGACCGCGCTCGCCGCCGGCGGCGGCCGGGTCGACCTGCTGGCGAGGCAGGCCGCCGACTTCGGGGCCGAGGCGGTGGCGGTCGCCGACCCGGCGGCCGTGCCGGCGCTGCGCGAGGCACTCACGGCGGCCGGCGCGCGGCCGAGGGTGCTGGCGGGCCCGGAGGGGGTGGCGGAGGTCGCGGCGTCGCCCTGCGAAGTCGTGCTCAACGGCATCACCGGGGCCCTGGGGCTGACCTCCACGCTGGCGGCGCTGGAGGCGGGCCGGGTGCTCGCGCTGGCCAACAAGGAGTCGCTGATCGTGGGCGGCCCGCTGGTCAAGCGCCTGGCCGGGCCGGGGCGGATGATCCCGGTGGACTCCGAGCACTCCGCGCTCGCCCAGTGCCTGTGGGCGGCCGGGCCCGAGGGGGCCGACCCGGCGGCCGTACGGCGGCTGGTGGTGACGGCGAGCGGCGGCCCGTTCCGCGGCAGGAAGCGGGCCGAGCTGACGGACGTCACGCCGGAGATGGCGCTGAACCACCCGACCTGGAGCATGGGCCCGGTCATCACGGTGAACTCGGCGACGCTCGTCAACAAGGGCCTGGAGGTGATCGAGGCCCATCTGCTGTTCGACATCGGCTTCGACCGGATCGAGGTGGTGGTCCACCCGCAGTCGATCATCCACTCGATGGTGGAGTTCGCCGACGGCTCGACGGTCGCGCAGGCGAGCCCGCCCGACATGCGGCTGCCGATCTCGCTCGCGCTGGCCTATCCCGAGCGGGTACCCGGCGCGGCCCGGCCGGTCGACTGGACCACCGCCCACACCTGGACCTTCGAACCGCTCGACGACGAGGCGTTCCCGTCGGTCGCGCTGGCCCGTCACGTGGGCGCCCTGGGCGGCACGGCGCCGGCGGTCTACAACGCGGCGAACGAGGTGTGCGTGGAGGCGTTCCTGAAGGGCGCCCTGCCGTTCCTCGGCATCGTGGACACGGTGGAACGCGTGGTGGCCGCCCACACCCCCGGGCCGGCGGCGTCCGTCGAGGAGGTCCTCGCGGCGGACGCCTGGGCGAGGGTGCGGGCGGCCGAGCTGACGCGCTAGGTCACCCCTGGCGCGACCCGGGTCAGGCGGGCCGCGCCACGGGTGGGCGGGTCAGGCCGCCGAGCAGGACAGCGACGGGGTGCCGCTGCTCGAACCGTTGGCCAGGAAGCCGAACGTGGTGGAGGCGCCGGCGCCCAGGCTGCCGTTGTAGTTCACGTTCTTCACACTGACGTTGCTGCCGGACTGGCTGAGCGTGCCGTTCCAGACCTGTGTGATGGTGCCGCCGCTCGGCTGGGACCAGCTCACCGTCCAGCCGCCGATGGACGAGGACCCGGCCTTCACCGTCACCTCACCCTGGAAGCCGCCGCCCCAGGAGTTGGTGACCTTGTAGGTGGCCGAGCAGCCGCCGGGGCCGCCGGAGGTCGGGCTGGCCGAGGGGCTGACCCTCGGGCTCGGCGAGGTGTTGGGCGAGGTGCCGGGGGACGGGGAGACGGGCGGGGTGGGGCTCGGGCTGGTGTTCGGGATGCCGACGCCGGTCACCTCGCCGTTGCCGCCGTCGAAGACGACGTCGGAGCAGCTGTAGAACGTCTCGTTGCTGTCCGAGCGCTGCCACACGGTGTAGATGATGTGGCGGCCGCTCTTACCGGAAGGCAGGCGGGCGTTCCAGTAGTAGTGGCCGTCCTCGGTGCCCACCGAGCCGAGGCTCGGCGGGTTGGTGACGCTGTCGAACGGCGTCGACTCCAGGTCGCTCCAGGCCAGCGGGCGGGTCGGGCTCCAGGAGTCCTTGGTGACGTACGACCGGAACGTGCCGGGGTGCGCGGCCCACATGTTGTACTTGAACTGGATGCTCGCCCCGGACGTCAGGTGGGTGACCGGCCAGTCGTTGCGGGCGAGGTCGAAACCGCTGAAGTCGTAGACGATCGCGCCGCCGCTGCACAGCTGCCCGTCCGGGATGAAGCCGGACATCCGGCCCGCGCCGTCCGAGCGGAGCACGGCGAACCAGTTGTACAGCGCGTTGGTCCCGCCCTTGGCGACCGCGGCCGCGCAGGCGGGGTTCTTCGGCTGGATGGCACCGCTCGAAGTAGTGCCGTCCTTCCAGCACAGGTAGGTGCGGCTGCCGGGCACCATCGGGGCGCCGTGCGCGGACGCCGGGGAGGCGAGCACGACGGCGGACACGAGGGCGGACAGTGCGGCGACGATCAGCCCGATCGTCGTCTTCGTTACTCTTCTACGTGGTCTACCCACGGGCTACCCTTTCGCGTGGTCATGGCTGCCGCACTCGTGGTGCAGCACGGCACCGCCGACGGCGCGAGCTCGTCGGCCCGGGGGACAGCCTTTGACACAAACCGGCCAGATGGTGCGAGAGCGCTCACGCTGTTCGGACTGTAGGTCGGCCCCAGCCGTCTGCCCACCCCGCCCGCGAGCACGGTGCCGATAGGCGCAGGTCGAGCCGGTTTCTTCCGTGACGGGTCATGAAACCTTCATTCCTCGTGAAAGGTTTCGGGCCGTCCGGCCTCACGGCACTCCTTAGACTGGGAGGGCCCCCCACCGGGCGTCGCCTATCACAACAAGGTGCAGAAATGTCTGTTGATCTCGGGATTCCCGCCGTACGGACCCAGCCGATCGCCAAGCGGCGGGTGTCGCGTCAGATCATGGTCGGTTCGGTCCCCGTCGGCGGGGACGCGCCGGTCTCGGTGCAGTCCATGACCACCACGCTGACCGCCGACGTCAACGCCACCCTCCAGCAGATCGCGGAGCTCACCGCGTCGGGCTGCCAGATCGTCCGTGTCGCGGTCCCGTCGCAGGACGACGCCGACGCGCTGCCGGCCATCGCGAGGAAATCCAAGATCCCCGTCATCGCCGACATCCATTTCCAGCCCAAATACGTGTTCGCGGCGATCGACGCCGGATGCGCCGCGGTCCGGGTGAACCCGGGGAACATCAAGAAGTTCGACGACAAGGTCGGCGAGATCGCCCGCGCCGCCTCCGACGCCGGCGTGCCGATCAGGATCGGCGTCAACGCAGGCTCCCTCGACCCGCGCCTGCTGCAGAAGTACGGCAAGGCCACCCCCGAGGCGCTGGTGGAGTCGGCGCTGTGGGAGTGCTCCCTGTTCGAGGAGCACGGCTTCCGCGACATCAAGATCTCGGTCAAGCACAACGACCCGGTCGTCATGATCCAGGCCTACCGGCTGCTCGCCCAGCGCTGCGACTACCCCCTGCACCTCGGCGTGACCGAGGCGGGGCCGGCGTTCCAGGGCACGATCAAGTCCGCGGTGGCGTTCGGCGCGCTGCTGGCCGAGGGCATCGGCGACACCATCCGGGTGTCGCTGTCGGCGCCTCCGGTCGAGGAGGTCAAGGTCGGCAATCAGATCCTCGAGTCGCTGGGCCTGCGCGAGCGCGGCCTGGAGATCGTCTCCTGCCCCTCCTGCGGCCGGGCCCAGGTGGATGTGTACACCCTGGCCGAGCAGGTGCAGGCCGGGCTGACCGGTCTCAAGGTCCCGCTGCGCGTGGCCGTCATGGGCTGTGTCGTCAACGGCCCCGGGGAGGCCCGGGAGGCCGACCTCGGCGTCGCCTCCGGCAACGGCAAGGGCCAGATCTTCGTGAAGGGCGAGGTCATCAAGACGGTCCCCGAGTCGCAGATCGTCGAGACCCTCATCGAGGAGGCCCTGCGCCTCGCCGAGGAGATGGGCGTCGACGTGGACCTCGACGAGGACGAGGCCGCCGGCCCGGAGGTCGTCGTCCGCTGACCTCGGGCGTGTTACATCAAGCAATGCTCTGACTACACAATGGCAATGATCGGGTAGTACGGCCCGTACCCCGCCGATCACGCCGCGAAGCTGTCCTCTGCCGTAAAGGGAGCAGAGGAGCGTGCCGGTGAAGCGGGTCGTGGGTGTGGTCGTGGGCGTGGCGGCGCTGGTCGCCGGGCTGGTCGGACCTGAAGCGGCGGCTGGATCCGACCATGCCGGGCACTGGGGGCCGCCGCAGCGTCCGCTGGAATGGAAGCCGTGTCCGCCGGAACCCGCGTCGGCCTCCGGCGGCGCCCTCGGCCCGGCCCGGTCCGCCCGCCGGGAGCCCGCCCAGGAGTGCGCGGAGCTGCGCGTCCCGCTCGACTACCGCGAGCCGTACGGCCAGCAGATCTCGCTGGCGCTCAACCGGATCAAGGGCACGGCCTCGCGTGACGGCAACCACCTCGGCGCGTTGCTGGTGAACCCCGGCGGGCCGGGCGGCGAGGGGCTCAGCCTGGCCCGGTTCGTCGCGGCCCGGCTGCCCCAGGACGTCGCCGCACGGTTCGACGTCATCGGCTTCGCGCCGCGCGGCGTCGCCCCCAGCAAGCCCGCGCTGTCGTGTGTCGACGTGGCCCGCTTCTACGCGCCGCCCCGGCCGGACAACGTGCCGAGGAACGACGCCGAGGAGCAGGCGCTGATCGGCCGGGCCAAGCAGTACGCCGAGGGCTGCGGCAACCGCGGGTCCTGGTTCCTGCCGTACCTGACCACGGAGAACACCGCGCGGGACATGGACGCCGTGCGCGCGGCGCTCGGCGAGGAGAAGATCAGCTACCTCGGCTACTCGTACGGCACCTACCTGGGGGCGGTCTACGCCACCCTGTTCCCGCAGCGGGTGCGCCGGCTCGTGCTCGACAGCGTGGTCGACCCCGACGGGGTCTGGTACGAGGCCAACATCGCCCAGGACCACAGCTTCGACCGGCGGCACCGCGACTTCCTCGCCTGGGTGGCCGAGCACGGCGACGTCTACAAGCTGGGCACGACGCAGGCGGCGGTGTCCTTCGCGTGGTACTCCATGCGCTCACGACTGCGCGACAGGCCCGCGGGCGGGATCGTGGGCCCGAGCGAACTGGACGACGTCTTCTCCAACGGCGCCTACAGCGACCGCCTCTGGCCGTATCTGGGCGCCGCCTTCTCGGCCTACGTCCGCGACGGCGACCCCTCGATCCTGGTGAAACTGTTCCACCTGGAGGCCGAGATCGACGCGAAGGAGGAGAACTCCTACGCGGTCTACCTGGGGGTGGAATGCCGGGACGCCGCCTGGCCCCGGTCGTGGGAGCGCTGGCGCGCCGACACGCGCCGGGCGCACGCCGAGGCGCCGTTCATGGCCTGGCCCAACGCCGTCTACAACGCGCCCTGCGCCTTCTGGCCGGAGAAGGGCGGCACGCCGGTCAAGGTGGGCACACCACACCTGCCGCCCATCTTGCTCATCCAGGCCGAGCGGGACGCCGCCACGCCGTACGAGGGCGCGCTGCGCATGCGCCGCCTGTTCCCGACCGCGCGCCTGCTGACCGCGGGCGGCGGCAACCACGGCGTGTCGCTCGCGGGGAACGCGTGCGTGGACCGGCACCTGGCGGCCTACCTGCGCGACGCGACGCTGCTGCCGCAGCGCAGGGGCAAGCGGGGCGCCGACGCGACCTGCCCGGCCGGGCCGGAGCCGCGGGCCACGCTGATGAAGGTCACGGAGGGCGCGCAGGGGACGCCCGCCCACGTCTCGGCCGTACGACGGTGAGCGCAGCCGGGCCGATACCTCCCAAACGGGAATCGTTCGCGTAGGCTGGCCCCGTGATGCTGCGAACATCGGCGTCGCGCGTGCTCGACGACAGCGATCGTGACGAGGTTCTGGCGCTCCTCGACACCGATCCGGTCGCCAATGTGTTCGTAGCGGCCCGGGTCAGGGCCGTCGGCCTCAGCCCTGCACGGCTCGGCGGTCAGATGTGGGGCTACGGCCCGCGCGGCGGGCTCGTGTCCCTGTGTTACGCGGGCGCCAACCTGGTGCCCGTGAACGCCACCCGCGAGGCGGTACACGCCTTCGCCGACAGGGCGCGCAAGCAGGGCCGCCGCTGCTCGTCCATCGTGGGTCCGGCCGGCGCCGTGGAGCAGTTCTGGGAGCGGCTGGAGCCACACTGGGGCGGCGCCCGCGCGATCCGGTGGGCCCAGCCGGTCATGGCCACGAGCTCCGCGCCCGCGGTCGAACCGGACCCGCTCGTACGCAGGGTCCGGCCCGAGGAGTTCGGCACCTTGCTGCCCGCCTGCGTGGCCATGTTCACCGAAGAGGTGGGCGTCTCGCCGGACAACGGCGACGGCGGAGCGCTCTACCGGTCCAGGGTCGCCGAACTCATCCGCATCGGGCGGTCGTACGCGCGCATCGACGACGGCCAGGTGGTCTTCAAGGCCGAGATCGGCGCGGTGACGCCGCAGGCGTGCCAGATCCAGGGCGTGTGGGTCCATCCCGAACTGCGCGGACGCGGCCACGCGGCGGCCGGCATGGCCGCCGTGGTCGAGCAGGCGCTGAAGTACTTCGCCCCGGTCGTCACCCTCTACGTGAACGACTTCAACCTCCCGGCCAGGGCGGTCTACCGCAAGGTGGGCTTCCAGGAGGTCGACACGTTCATGTCCGTGCTGTTCTGACCGTGCTGCTGTGACCGCCGGGTGCGGCCGGCGTCGCACGGACCAGCCGGGTCAGCAGGTGGTCCAGCTCGGCCGCGGGGTCGCCGGTCAGCCCGGCGTGCACCGGCCCGGTCTGGACGACCGTGCTGCGCGGCGCGGTGAGCCAGCGGAACCGGGCGCCCAGCGGCTCCCCGCCCAGGGGCCCCGCGTCCTCGCCGCACGCCCTCTCGTAGGCGGCCAGGGCCAGTCGTACGCCGGGCAGGTCCACCGGCGTGCCCAGCGCCAGCAGCCGGGCCTCGTCCAGCTCGACCCGTGCGCACAGGTAGCCGCGCGGCTGGCAGTAGAGGATGACCCCGGCGTTGACCAGCTCGCCCCGCTCCACGCTGGGCACCACGCGGATCACCGCGTACTCGTAGACGTCCAGGTCGCTCATCGGCCGCCCTCCCGGGTGGCGCGCCAGAAGCCGCCGATCGTCGCGCCCCGCTCGCCGCGGAGCTGCGAGGCGGAGGCGGTGGCGGTGCTGGTGGCGGTGCTGGTAGCGGGGTCCGGCAGCCAGTCGCGCGGCCCCGCGACCCGGGCGAGCAGGTGTTCGGTGTAGGCCTGCCGTACGGCCCGCGCGTCCGCGAAGCCCGGCTCGCCCTCCAGCCACTCGTCCGGCACGAGCGCGGTCACCTCGTCGAGCAGCGGGCGGGTGACGAGCGCGGCCAGGTCCGCGTCGGCCTGCTCCAGCTTCGTCGCGAACGGCGCGAGCACGTGGTCGCGGCCGTCGAACCGGCGTCGCGGGTCCGCCGTCGGCCAGTTGTGGTGGAACCACAGAGCCGCGCCGTGGTCGATCAGCCACACCCCGCCGTGCCAGACGAGCAGGTTCGGGTTGCGCCAGCTCCGGTCGACGTTGTGGACGAGCGCGTCGAACCACAGCACCCGGGAGGCGAACTCGGCGTCGGGCTCCCAGGCGAGCGGGTCGAAGCCGAGCGCTCCGGGCAGGAAGTCGATCGCGAGGTTGTGCCCGGCGCTCGCCGTGAGCAGGTCCTGGATCTCCTCGTCGGGCTCGCGGAGGCCGAGCTGCGGGTCGAGGTCGATGACCTTGAGCTCCGGTGTGGCGAAGCCGAGCCGCCTGGCGATCTCGGCGCAGACGATCTCGGCGACGAGCACCCGCCTGCCCTGCCCTGCGCCGCGGAACTTCACGACGTACGTGCCGAGGTCGTCGGCTTCGACGACACCGGGCAGAGACCCGCCCTCGCGCAGGGGCGCGACGTACCGCGTCGCCGTGATCTGTTCGAGCACGAGAGGAAGGTTACCGTCAGGGCCGGCGGTCGCTCCCCTCCCCGCGCCCGCCGGCCGTCGTGACGGACAAGCTCCTCAGTTGGCCTTGCTCGGCATCCACCACATGCGGCCCTCGGCGACGTCGTGGTAGACGTCGAGCAGGTCCATGCCGGTGGTCTTGCTGCGTGATTCGGCCGCGGCCCACGCGTACACGCCCCGGGCGATCGCGCCGGGCTCCTGCTGGACCCGCATCGCGTAGACGAGGGCCCTGATCTCGTGCACCTTCCGGTCCTCCGGCTCGGCCTGCGCGGCGAGCTCGGCGAGCTGGCAGGCCAGGCGCAGGTCGCCGTCGGCGGCCGCGGCGACGGCCCGGCCCGCGACCGACGCCGCTCCCGCGGACAGCTCGGCGACCGCGCGGGCGAACACGGCGTCCGGGGCCGGCTTGAGGTTGGCGGGGTTGCCGTCATGCCAGCCGCCGTGCAGCCGCCAGATGTTGCGCACGATGAACTCGGGCTCGTCGTGACGTTCTCGCAGGTAGGGCCGTCCGGCGAGCGCGGCGGGCGGCTTGACCGAGTGCAGGATCTCGTCCAGGCGGGCCCCCGCGTTCATCAGGTCGAGCGTCTGCTCCACCAGGCTGTCGAGATAGTCGGCGGTGTCGGCGAGCGCCCGGCGCACCCGGGCCGACCCGCGGACGGGCAGCCCACGCCCGGGGAGCAGCAGGTCGGCGTCGAGCGCCGCCATGGTCCGCAGCGCCACCGCCCAGTCGTCCGGATAACGCTGCACCCGCTGCGGGTCGCCCGCTCCGGGAACCGTCCAGGCGAACAGGTCGCCGGTCAGCAGCACGCCACGCTCGGGCAGGAACGCCCAGGTGGCGTCCTCGCTGTCACCGCGGGCGTGCATGAGCTCGAAGGTGACGTCTCCCAGCGAAAGCGACAGCCGGTCGCGGTAGGTCAGGTCGGGCAGCCGCTGCGGCGGCGGCCAGACCAGCCGGGGGAAGCCCCGCTCGCGCAGGTCGACGACCGCGTTGTAGCCGGCCGTCCTGGCCTGCCGGGTGAGCCTGCGGGCCAGTCCCTCCTGCGCCACGACCAGCGGGCGGGTGCCCGGTTCGGCGTCGAACTCCTCCATGCCGGTCAGCCTCTCGGCGCGGCTGCGCGAGAAGATGGCGTATTTGAGCGGCTCGACCGACCACTTCCTGATCGCGCGGTACGACTGGGAGGCCTCGTGGGCGTCGCCGGTGTCGAAGAGGCCGAGCCCTTCCTCGCCTCGGACCACGTACACGTTGCCGCACGCCGGCCACATCGCCACGCCGTAGGCGATCTCCTGCACCCCGTCTCGGCGGAGCTCTGAATAGGGCACGTCCTCCGGGCGCACCGAACCACGCCAGACCTCGTCGGCGTACGAGAGGATCGGTGATTCCATGGTCAAGAGCCTGATCCTCCGGGCGGACGGTGCCCAGTAGGGAGATCCCTAGTGTCCGCGCCGGCCCGTGAGGGACTCGGCGGTCCAGCTCGCGAGAAGGTCCAGGGCGCGTTTGGAGGACGAGCCGGCTTCGGCGGTGTAGACGAAGAGCGTCGTATCCGGGTCGCCGGGCAGGGAGAGGGTCTCGTACTCGACGGTCAGCTCACCGACGAGAGGGTGCCGCAGGCGCTTGGAGCCGTGGGTGCGCTGGTGGACGCGGTGCTGCTCCCACCAGTGGGCGAACTCACGGCTGTGCTCGCGCAGGTCGGCGATGAGTGCGACGGTGGCCTGGTCGTCCGGGTCGCGGCCCGCGTCGAGCCGCAGGCTCTCGACCGCGGCGCGTGCCTGGACGTCCCAGTCCACGAACAGCGATCGGGCCTCGTCGTCGAGGAACATCCACCGCGCGTAGTTGCGCCGGCGGGGCGGTAGCCGGTCGAAGTCCGTGAACAGTGCTTTCGCCATCGTGTTGGCGGCGAGTACGTCGGTGCGGCGGCCGAGGACGAGGGCGGGCTCGCCGTCGAGGGCGTCGAGGAGCTGGTAGAGCCCGGGGCGCACGCGCTGGACGCCGCGAGTCCGGCGCAGGACGGGGGCCGCGGTTATCCCGATGAGGTCGCGCAGATGCGCACGCCCGGCGTCGTCGAGCCCGAGGGCACGGCCGACGGCCTCGACCACGGTCGGCGAGGGGGTGATGCGCCGGCCCTGTTCGAGGCGTGCGTAGTAGTCGGTCGAGACTCCGGCCAAGAAGGCGACCTCCTCGCGGCGCAGGCCCGGGACCCGTCGCACGCGGCCGTCGGAGGGCAGGCCGGCCCGTGACGGGTCGACCTGGCTGCGGGCGCGTCTCAGGAAGTCGGCGAGTTCACGGTTGGTTCCGGCCACGAATCCAGTCTCTCGCCTGGCGTGCGTTCCTGACTGGTCCTGTGCGTCCTAGGTTCCCCGGTGCGCGCTCGCGCAGGGCGCGATATGGACGTCCGCAGCGGGTCGCGGTGGATGAAGCTGGAGCCGTGCCGGTCCCGGGGCTCCCCGGCCGGCGCCACTCGCGACATTCGAGAGGATCACCATGAGCTTCCCAGCAGATCGTCCGGCCACCTGGTTCGTGACCGGCACCTCCCGCGGCCTCGGCCTCGAACTGGTCAGGCAGATCCTGGAGCGCGGCGACCAGGTCGCCGCGACGACGCGGTCGCCGGAGCGGCTGCTCGCCGCACTCGGTGACGGGGTCGAGACGGCGCGCCTTCTCCCGCTCACCGTCGATCTGCGTGACGAGGCGGCGGTCAAGGGTGCGGTCCGGGAGACCACCGAACGCTTCGGCGGCCTGGACGTCGTCGTCAACAACGCGGGCTACGGTTTCCTGGCCGCGGTGGAGGAGACCGGCGACCGCGAGGTCCGCGACATGCTCGACGTCCAGGTCGTGGGCGTGTGGAACGTGCTGCGCGCCGCTCTGCCGATCCTCCGCGAGCAACGCGGCGGCCACATCGTCAACGTGTCCTCGATCCTCGGCCTGACCGCCGTCCCGGGCTGGGCCCTCTACTGCGCCGGTAAGTTCGCGCTGGAGGGGTTGAGCGAGGCGCTCGCCGCCGAGGTGGCGGACTTCGGCGTCACGGTCACCATCGTCGAGCCCGGCTACTTCCGCACCGAGTTCCTCACCGCGGACGCCCTCGCCCTGCCCGCCGAGACGACCGCGCACTACCCGGCCATCCGCGAGATGACCCTCGACCACCTCAAGCTTCAGGGCAGCCAGCTCGGCGACCCGGTCAGGGGCGCCCGCGCGATCATCGGCCGGGTCCTGACCGGGGAAGGCCCGCTGCGGCAGTTGCTCGGGTCGGACGCCCACTCCTACGCCGTGGCCAAGGTCGAGGCCCTGCGGGCGAACGTCGACGCCGCCGCTCTCACCGCCCCGGCCACCGACTTCCCCGCCGCCTGACGCCCCGCCGCCTCTCGTGGACAGGCGGACTTGTCACAGCTCGCCGCGTTCGACGGCCAGGGCGAGCTCGACGCGCGACCGCAGGCCGGTCTTCGCGTAGACGCGGGTGAGATAGACCTCGACGGTCTTGCGGCTGTAGTGCAGCTCCTCGGCGATCTGGGGGTTACTCAGCCCGTCGGCGACCAGTTCGATGACACGGCGCTCCCCGGGGGTGAGGCGGCCCGCCGGCTCGGGGACCAGCCCGGCCGCACGCAGGCGGCGCTCCGACAGGGCCGCCCAGGGCGCGGCGCCGAGCCGGGTGAAGATCGCGTGTGCGCGGGGGAGCTGCGCGGTGTCGCCGAGCGCGCCGAGGACCAGCCGGGCCCGGGCCTCCTCGAACGGCAGGCCGTCCGCGCGGGCCTGCTCCAGCGCCGCGCCCGCCCGCACGCGGTCGCGGAACGCCCAGCCCACCGCCAGGTCGGCCGCGAGCCGGGCCCGAGGGGTGCCGTTCGCCGACCGCTCCTCCAGCCGGGAGGCCGCCGCCCGGCAGCCCGCGTCGTCGCCCGCCCCTGCCGTCACCAGCACCTTGATCGCCAGCGCCCGGTGCACCACCTCGGGCACCTCGTACGCGAGGGCGTCGTCGAGTTCGCGCCGCGCGGCGGCGATGTCGCCGCGGCCGGCCGCCAGGCGCGCGCGGAACACGCATCGCATGCCCTGCTGCAGGGCCGAGCCGGGCGGCGGCTCGGCGAGGACCCGGGCGGCCTCGTCCAGCCTGCCCTGGTCGAGCAGGATGTCCAGTTCCATGTTGCGCAGGAGGGCCAGGTTCTCCAGCAGGCCCGCCTCGGCCAGCGCCCGGGCCGCGACCGCGATCTCCTCCAGCGCCCGCGCCCATTCGCCGCTCATCCGCCGGATCACGGCCATGGTCCGTACGTGCTGCCCGGCGATGTCGTGCCAGCCGAGGCCGCGGTGGATCTGCTCGGCCTGGTCGAGCACCTCGACGGCGCGCGAGCGCTGCCCGGCGATCGCCAGCACGTGCGCCGCCGACTCCAGCGATGCGAGCCGGGCGCCCGGGGGCAGCGCGGCGGCGAAGGTGAGCAGGTCGTCGACCGCCCGCCGCGTCTCGGTCCAGTCGCCCTGGACGAGCGCGTGAAGGGCCAGGTAGCCGACCGTGATCGCGCGGTCCTGCGGCGGGCAGTCGGCCAGGCCCTCCCAGGCCCGCCGGGCGGACTCCCGGCTGGGACGGCCCATCTCCGCGCTGATCAGCGCCTGCTGCGCGAGCAGCGCCGAGGCGTCGTCGGCCTTCGGGATCTGGCGGCGGGCCACGTCGAGGGCCACCTCGTACCAGCCCATCACGTGGGCCGCGCCGACCGCGGTGTACGCGGCGCGGGTGCGCCGCCGCCCGGCGGGCAGCACGGCGAGCCCACGCTGCGCGGAGTTCAGCGCCAGTGCGGGCCGCGACCCCTTCCAGTACGCGAGAGCCTGCCTGGCCAGCAGCTCGCCGGGCTCCGGGGACAGCTCGGCGGCCTTGCCGTACCAGTGCGCGGCCGACAGCGGCGCGGTCCAGCGGGTCAGTTCGGCCGCGCGCAGCACCGCGGGCAGGGCCTCGGCGGCCGGCCCCGCCTCGGCCATGTGGGTGGCCCACTCCAGGACCCGTCTGGTCCCGGTCAGCCCCTCCCGTTCGAGCATGGCGGCGATGCGGCGGTGCACCTCGCGCCGGCCGGAGGCGCCGAGGTCGTCGTAGAGCGCCTCGGCCACGAGCGGGTGCGCCAGCGCGTAGCCGTCGCCGTTCTCGGTCACCACGCCATCCCTGACCAGCGCATCGAAGGCGCGTTCCGCCCGGGGCGGGTCGAGCCCGGCGAGTTCGGCGAGGGCCGTGAGATCGGCGCTCTCCCTCGTCCGCGACAACGTGGCCAGCACGCGGGCGAGGTCGCGTCCGCCCCGGTCGCGCTGGAACAGGCGGCTCAGGATCGCGCCACGCCGCGCCCCCGGATCCGCAGAGCGCACGGCACCGCCCTGCACCAGGGCCAGCACGGCCTCCTGCACGAACCACGGGTTGCCCCGGCTCGCGACGTGGATCCGCCGCAGGACGGTGTCGCTCGGCGTACGGCCGAGCAGCGTGCCGACCAGGTCCGCGATCTCGGCCATGGTCAGCGGCTGGAGCCGGACGGACAGGTCCACGTCGAGCGGGGGAGGGTGGCGGGCGGTGCCGAGGATGGCGACGGCGTCGTGGCGGCGCGGCAGGGCCCGCAGCACGCTCAGGGTGTCGGCGTCGGCCAGGTGCAGATCGTCGATGGCGAGGAGGGTCGGGCCGGGCAGCGACTCCAGCAGGCGGGCGGCCATCGCGCCGGGCGCCGCCGCAGGGTGCCCGAACGCGGCCTGGTCGATCGCGTCGAGCAGGTCGGACAGTACGTCGGCCGCCTCACCGCGCAGCGCGCCGAGCGCATCGACGAGGGGAGCGTAGGCGCGCCCGCCGTCCAGTTCGCGGGCCTGGCCGCGCAGCACGTGGTAGCCCTTGAGCCGCGCCGCGACCTCGTTCAGCAGGTGCGTCTTCCCGATGCCGGGCTCGCCGAGGACGAGGACGGTCCGCGGCGTCTTCGACAGGGCCGACACCACCTGACCGAGCGTGCCCGCGCGGCCCTCGCCGGCGGCCGATACGTCCAAGGCTGGCCGTCACTCCCTTCGCATCCGTCCCGCTGGTGTCTCCTAGGACGCGGCGGAAAGGTTGAACGTTCACACGGAATGTGACGCGCTCCGCAAGTGATCGCAAGGGGATCGATATATCAAGATTCGAACACGGCGACGGCGGCGGCGGTCAGTCTCTCCTCGACCACCTCCGCGGGCACGTCCATCGTTTTCACCACCCCGGACTGCACCGCACCGAGGGCGGCCCAGGCGCGTACGCGCGTGCTCGGGGAGGGGTCCGGCCCGGCCAGGCGGGCGAACAGCTCCCGGCCGAACTCCCGGATCGCCTCGCCGGGCGATCCGGGAGGGGCGCTGTCGGCGGCGCCGATGTCCTCGGTGAGCAGCCGGACCACCGCGCGGTGCCGTACGGCGAACGCGGTGAACGCCCGCAGGAACTCCCGGTGCCCGGGGAACCGGGCGCCGAGCAGCGTGAGCAGGTCGTCGGCCGCCGGGGCGATGATCTCGGCCGCCAGCCTGTCCTTGGGGTGGAAGTGGTAGGCGACCGCCGTCTTGGTCAGACCGACCGCCGCCGCGATGTCGGCGAGCGACACGGCGGCGTACCCGCGTTCGGCGAACAGGTCGCGGGCCGCGGCCAGGATCCGGGACCGGGTCGCGTTCCCCTGGTCGAGTGTGGTCATCGTCTCATTTTCCGGCGTGCCCCTCGCCCGCCGACAAGTTCCGTTTACCCTCGTTTTGTACGGCCGTACAGGACGGCCGTCAGGACATGCTACCCGGGACGGACGACGATGAGCGGGCTTCTGGGGCGGCTCGGCGGATGGTGCGCGCGCCACGGCTGGATCGTGCTGACGCTGTGGGTGCTGGCGGCGGGACTGCTCACGGCGGGCACGCTGGTGTGGGGCCGGCCGGTGAACAACGACGTCGCGATCCCCGGCACGGACGCGCAGCGGGCGCACGAACTCATGCACGAGGGCTTCGGCCCGGGATTCGACCCGGGCGGGACGGTGCAGCTCGTTCTCTACACGGCGAACGGCACACTGATCGACAAGTCCCGCAAACAGGCCGTCGAGGAGTCGATGGACGCCCTGCGGCGCGCGCCGCACGTCACCCAGGTGGAGACGCCGTACCGGATCGGCGGCATGTCGTCCAACCTGCGGATCGGCATGATCACCGTACGGCTGAAGGGGCAGGACACCACCAAGATCGCGCAGACCTCCGAGCAGCTCGTCGCCGCCGCCGCGCCGGCTGCGCGGGCGGGCATCGAGGTCGTCCCGTCCGACAGCTCCACTCCCGCCGACAAGCAGATCAAGACCGGCGCCAGCGAGGTCGCGGGCGTGGTCGTCGCGCTGCTGGTGCTGCTGTTCGCCTTCGGGACGCTGGTCGCCGCGCTCGTGCCGATCTTCACCGCGCTGATCAGCATCGGCGTGGGGCTCGGCGTGATCGCGCTGCTCGGGCACGTCGTGGACGTGCCCTCGACGGCGTCGATCCTGGCCACGATGATCGGCCTCGGCGTCGGCATCGACTACGCGTTGTTCCTGCTGTCGCGGCACCGGTCGCTGCTGGCCGCCGGCGTGCCGGTGCGGGAGGCGGTGCGGCGCACCGCGGCCTCCTCGGGCGGGGCCGTGCTGTTCGCCGGCGGCACGGTCGTGATCGCGCTGAGCGCGCTGATGCTCACCGGCTTCCCGCTGCTGCGCACGCTCGGCTGGATCACCGGCGTCTCGGTCGTGTGCGCCGTGCTCACCTCGATCACGCTGGTGCCGGCGCTGCTCGGCATCCTGGGGCACCGGATCAACGCGCTGCGGTTGCCGTTCTCCGGGCGCACCGCCCGCCGCGACGGCCCGGCCACGGGCTGGGCCAAGCTGGGCGCCTGGGTGGCGCGCCGTCCCTGGAGGGTGCTCGCCGTCACCGTGGTCGTGCTGGCGGCGCTGGCCGCCCCGGCCGCCACGATCAAGCTCGGTCCGCTCGACAACGGGTACGGCGACAAGGGCACCTCCGCCCGCCGGGCGTACGAGCTGATCGAGGCGGGCTTCGGCCCGGGGGCCAACGGCGGGCTCGTCGTCGTGGCCGAACTGGACCAGAAGATCGCCGACTCGACGCCGCCCGACCCGGTCGTGCAGGTGCTGCGGCAGCGGGTCGAGCACACCGAGGGCGTCGCGTTCGTCGCCCCGCCGAAGGTCAACGAGGACGGCCGCTCGGTGCTCATCCAGGCCGTGCCCGACTACGCGCCGAGCGACCCGCGGGCCCTCGACGTGGTTAAGCGGGTGCGGGCCATCGAGGTGCCCGGGGCGCACGTCCACGTCGGCGGCGAGGTGGCCGGGCTGGCGGACGCGGGCGACCGCATCATGGGCAGGACGCCGCTGGTCGTCGGCATCGTCGTGCTGCTCAGCGCCCTGCTCCTGCTGCTGGCCTTCCGCGCGCCCCTGGTCGCGGTCAAGGCGGCGGTGATGAACCTCGTCTCGCTCGGCGCAGCCTTCGGCGCCCTCGCCGTGGTGTTCTCCCACGGCCTGGGCAGCCGCCTGGTCGGCATGGACCCCCCGCCCTCGGCCGACGGGTCCTACCTCGCCACGCTGTTCTTCTCGGTGCCCATCGACACGTACGTGCCGCTCATCCTGTTCGCCGTGCTGTTCGGCCTGTCGATGGACTACGAGGTCTTCCTGCTCACCTCCGTACGGCAGGCCTACGCCCGCAGCGGGGACAACCGGAGCGCGGTGGCCGAGGGACTGGGGTCGACCGGCCGCGTCATCACCTCGGCCGCGCTGATCATGGTGGCGGTGTTCACCGCCTTCATCGCCTACCCCGACCCGTTGGTCAAGGTGTTCGGCGTCGGGCTGGCCGTGGCCATCACCGTCGACGCGACCCTGATCCGGGGCTTCCTCGTGCCCGCCACGATGGTGCTGCTCGGCAGGCTCAACTGGTGGATCCCGCGGTGGCTCGACCGGATCCTGCCGAACCTGTCCATCGAGGGCCATGAGGAGGACGGCGAGCCGGCCGGGCCGGCGGGGCCCGAACTCGTCGGCGCGGGCCGGCACGCTCGTCCCTGACGCGCTCATTCGCACGGCACCGGTGTCCGGGTCAGAAGTTCTTGCTCCGGACCGTCCAGGGGGCTCTGGCCGCCAGACCCGAGGGGCCGAGGATGTACGCGCGTGCCGTGGCGTTGCCGTTGAGGGTCATGTCCAGGAACTGGACCACCGCGGTCATGCCGTCGGTCATCTGGCTGCCGGTGATGAACCCGACGTGACCGGCCTGCGGATGCTCGGCCAGCACCGCCGGCACCTGGGTGAGATCGTAGTTGGCCCGGGTGTTGTCGTAGGCGATGTCGGAGGGCCCGCCGTCCAGGAACATCACCGGGGTGTGCAGCTTGGACAGTTCCGCGCGTGAGTATCCGAACGAACCGTCGGCGAACAGCCCGCTGTCCAGCGAGACGACGCTCTTGACCCGCCGGTCCTGGCCGGCGATCAGCGCCTCCAGCCCGCCGCAGGAGTGCCCGGCCGTGGCGACCCTGGACAGGTCGATGCGCTGGTAGAGCGGCGAGCCGGCGCGGGCGTTCTCCCGCTCGGCCCAGCTGATCCCGTCGGTCAGCAGCGACGGGATCGGGGACCCGCTCTGCACGCCGTTCGGCGAGCCGTCGACCGACGCGGTGTCGACCACGACGAACCCGCGGGCGGCGACGAACGTCAGCGCCTGGACGACCTCGCTCCCGTTGGTGTGTGCGCAGGCCCCGTTGCCGAAGACCAGCACGGGCATGGGACGCCCCACGGCCGCGGGGTTCGACGGCCGGAACACGGTGTAGCGGTTGGTGCCGTACGCCCCCTCCCTGGTGACCGGGAAGTTGTTCTCGATGGCAGGCCTGCTCGGCGGGGTGGGACTGGCACTCGGCGAGGCGCTGGGACTGGCACTGGGGGAGGCGCTGGGACTGGCACTGGGGGACGCGCTGGGACTGGCACTGGGACTGGCACTGGGGCTCGGCGTGGGACTGGGGCTGGGAGAGGTGACGCCGCCGGTGCAGGTCACGCCGTTCAGGGCGAACCCGGACGGGACCGGGTTGGAGCCGTTCCAGCTGCCGTTGAACCCGAATTCCGTGCTGCCTCCGGTGGGGATGCCGCCGTTGTAGGAGACGTTGGTCACCGTGACCTGGGAGCCGGACTGGGTGTGGGTGCCGTTCCACAGCTGGGTGATGGTCTGCCCGGCCGGGAACGACCAGGTCAGCTTCCAGCCGTTGATCGGGTCACCGAGGTTGCGGACGCTGACGCTCGCGCCGAAGCCGCCTTGCCACTGGCTGGTGACCGTGTAGCCGACCTGGCACCCGGCCGCGGCGGCCGACGCGGCGTGCGTCGCGGCCACTCCGGCGCCGGCCGTCAGCAGCACGGCGGCGGCCGACAGCGTCAACCGCCGGCGAAAAGAGCTCTCAATACGCACGGGCTTCTCCCGAGTCTCCCGAGTATTCGCGTTAGCGCTAACAATCAAGGTGCCGATGTACGCGGACATCGCTTCTGTCGCTGTCGGGAGTCAAACCGGCACGCAATGACGCGTCAACGGCACGAGGGTGTTCGCCGTTCTGACAGCACGATGGGAAACCCCTGGTGAACAGGCGCTTCGAAAAGCATGCGAAAGACTGTCGGTCGGGACGGCGGTGAATCTTTCACGCCACCCGCTCGTCATGCGCGGGATGCTCCTATAGATGTCAAGCGAAACGTTCATGATCGTTTTTGATGATCACCTGGTAGATCTCGCGGGCGATGTAGCGTTTGAGGCAGCGGATGATCTCTTTCTTCGACAGGCCGTCTTGGATG
>NZ_JABBWU010000035.1:0-58440 GCF_012999525.1 Microbispora sp. H10836 | reverse complement strand
CTGGCTGTATGTGATCTGGCACTGCTGGCAGGACGGCGTCGCCTACGACCCCGCCAAGCACGGAGCCCTCCAGGCCCTGCTCAGACAAGATCAACAGGCGGCGGCTTGACACAGGGCTACTCATGCCACCCCCCTCGCCTCGCGGCTCGGGGTCGCCTGATCGCAACGCACCGTGCCCGCTGATTCGCTCGCTTCGCTCGCTCATGCCAGACCTCCCGCCTGCCTGAGCCGCAGCCGCTCGACGGCGCGGCGCGCGTTGTCGGCCAGCCGTACGGCTTCCTCCTCCAGCGCCCGCGCCCCCTCGTCGGTCAGGCGGTAGTAGCGGCGCAGCCGTCCCTGCCGCACCTCCTCGCGGTCCGCCTCCACGAATCCGTCGGCCGCGAGCCGGTCCAGCACGCCGTACAGGGTGCCGATCTTGAGCTGGACGCGTCCCCCGGAGAGCCGCTCGACCTCCTGCGCGATGCCGTAGCCGTGCCGCGGCTCGTCGACCAGTGCGGTGAGAACGAGAAAGGCGGGCTCCGTCATCGTCCGTGCTGCTGTCACGTTGCCACTATATATCGGGAGGCATGATATTGGCGCGCTCCGAGCATCGTCGGGGTGGCGAACCCTGATGTGCCTGACCCGTAATGTGCTGTTACGGTAGGCCGCGGTGTGCCGGGAAGTCGGGTCGGCGACGTCGTCGCATCGCCCGTACGGAGGTTTCCGGTGATTCGCAGGACAGCAGTCCGGCACTGCGCCGGCGACGAACGCGCTCGTGGCCGCGGGGACGGCCGCGAGAGCGCGGAGCGACGGCCATGAGACTGTTCTGGGCCGCGCTGGGGCGCTTCCACCATCCTGCGCAGGTCATCACGACGGTGTTCGGGGTGACGATCCTCCTGGGGACCACCCTGCTGTCCAGTCCGATGGCCACGGCCTCGGGCGAGCCCGCGGGCTGGATCACCGCCCTGTTCACCGCGACCTCGGCGGTGTGCGTGAACGGGCTCACGGTCGTCGACACGGCCACGCACTGGTCGGCGTTCGGCGAGGTGGTCATCGCCGTCCTGATCCAGGTGGGCGGTCTCGGCATCATGACCCTCGCGACCGTCTTCACCCTGCTCGTCTCCCGGAAGCTGGGCCTGCGCGCCCGGCTGTCCGCACAGGCCGAGGCCAAGGTGCTCAACGCCGGCGACCTGCGGCGCGTGGTGGGCAAGGTCGTCGTGTTCAACCTGCTCTGCGAGGCCGTCGTGGGGACCGTCCTCACGCTCAGGTTCGTGCTCGGATACGGCGAGCCCGTCGGGCGCGGCCTGTACCTGGGCATGTTCCACGCGGTCTCGTCGTTCAACAACGCCGGTTTCGCGCTCTGGCCCGACAGCCTGGTCAGGTTCACCGCGGATCCGTGGATCTGCCTGACCGTCGCGACGGCGGTGATCGTGGGCGGGCTCGGCTACCCGGTGGTGTTCGAGCTGCGCCGGTCCTGGCGCCGCCCAGGACGCTGGTCGCTGCTCACCCGCATCACGCTCGCGGTCACCACCGTCCTGCTGGCCGGGGGCACGCTGGTCTTCCTCGTCACGGAATGGACCAATCCCAGCACGCTCGGCGGCATGGACGGCAACGGCAAGCTGCTCGCCTCCTTCTTCACCGCCGTCATGCCGCGCAGCGCCGGGTTCAACAGCATCGACATCGCACAGATGCACCCCTCCAGCTGGCTGGTCACCGAGCTGCTGATGTTCGTCGGCGGCGGCAGCGCGGGCACCGCGGGCGGTATCAAGGTCACCACCCTGGGCCTGCTCGCGTTCATCGTCTGGGCGGAACTGCGCGGCGAGAGCCGGGTGAACATCGGTCACCGCCGCCTCACCGAGGCGGCGCAGCGGCAGGCGGTCTCGCTCACCGTGCTGAGCGTGAGCCTGGTCGCGCTCTTCACCTACGTCCTGCTGGTGCTGACACCGCACTCCCTCGACCGGGTACTGTTCGAGGTCGTCTCCGCCTTCAGCACGACCGGACTGTCCGTCAGCGTCGCCCCCGAAGCCTCTCCCGCCGCGCAGGTGCTGCTCACCCTGCTGATGTTCGTCGGCCGGATCGGCCCGCTCACACTGGGTTCCGCACTGGCGCTCAAGGAGCGCGGCCGCCGCTATGAATTACCTGAGGAGGACGTCATCGTTGGCTGACATGAGAAACGACCCCGTCGCGGTGATCGGTCTCGGCCGCTTCGGCACCTCGCTCGCCCTGGAGCTGGTGCGGCGCGGCACCGAAGTGCTGGCCATCGACCATCGCCCGAAGGTGGTGCAGAGTCTCGCGGGCCAGATCACCCACATCGCCACCGCCGACGCCACCGATCCCGAGGCGCTGCGTCAGCTCGGCCTGCCGGACTTCTACCGGGCGGTGTGCGCCATCGGCAGCGACCTGGAGGCGAGCATCCTCACCTCGTCACTGCTGGTGGAGATGGAGATCGACGACATCTGGGCCAAGGCCGTCAGCCGTCAGCACGGCCGCATCCTCAGCCGGATCGGCGTCCAGCACGTGGTCTTCCCCGAGCACGACATGGGCGAGCGCGTGGCCCACCTGGTGAGCGGCCGCATGCTCGACTACATGGAGGTCGACGAGAACTTCGCCCTGGTCAAGACCCTTCCGCCCAAGGAGTACGTCGGGGTCCCCCTCGGCGAGTCGAGCCTGCGCCGCAAGTACGGCGTGACGGTGGTGGCGGTCAAGCGGCCGGGCGAGGAGTTCACCTACGCCACCGCGGAGACCGAACTCGGCTACGGTGACGTGATCATCGTGTCCGGGCGTACGGACCAGGTCGAACGTTTCGCGGAACTGCCGTGACGGGGTGACGGGAAGGCCGAATATCCGGCTTCACCGGCCATCACGTCACGAATTCGAGTAACGTCACTACTCGTTGTGATCAGGTGGGGCGCGCCGCGACTTGACCGGACCGGCCCCAAATCGTGCCATCCGTCGCGGACGACGGGGAGTGCCCCGATCGCAAGACGGGAAGGAGTAAACCCATCAGGAAAGGAATCATGTGCTGACGTGGGGGCCGGCAATGGAGTCGCGATGAGTTCCCAGAGCATCCTGCGCGCGTTGCCGTTCATCGCGATTCTCCTGGTCGTCGTCGTCGACCTGATAACGGGCCCCGGTGTGGGCTTCCTGCCGCTCCTCACCCTCGGTCCGGCCTTCGCCTCGGTCGCGGGCGGCGTGCGGCGCACCGTCCTGGTGGGGGTGCTGGCCCTGGGCATCTGCCTCCCCCTCGCCGTCTACGACGGTCTCCTCGGCAGACCGCAGAACAACCTCACCATCGCGGCCATCATCGGCGTCACCGCCGCGAGCATGCTCGCCAGCAGGCTCAGGAACCGGCGGGAGCGCGAGCTGGCCGACGTCCGCCTGGTCGCCGAGGCGGCCCAGCGAGTGCTGCTGCGCCCCGTCCCCCGCCGCGCCGGCGACCTCCGGGTCGCGCTCTCCTACACCTCCGCCGCCGCCGAGGCCCAGATCGGCGGGGACCTCTACGAGGTCGTCACCACCCCCGACGGCGTACGCATCCTCGTCGGCGACGTGCAGGGCAAGGGCCTGGAGGCGGTGGAGACCGCGGCGTGGGTGCTCGGCGCCTTCCGCGAGGCGGCCTACGACCAGTCCGAACTCGCCGGCGTGGTCGAGCGCGTGGAGACCAGCCTGGCCCGGCACCTGAGCGGCGAGAAGTTCGTCACCGCCATCGTCGCGCAGGTCCACGACGGGGAGATCTCGCTGCTGAACTGCGGCCACCCGGCTCCCCTCGTGCTGCGGCACGACGGCGGTGTCCAATTCGCGGAGCCGCAGGAGGAGGCCCTCCCGCTCGGGCTCGGCATGCTCGGCTCGCCGCGCCCGAAGCCCCACCGGGTGCCCTTCGGGGAGGGCGACCAGATCTTGTTCTACACCGACGGCGTGGTCGAGGCCCGGAACCGGGAGGGCCGCTTCTACCCCCTCAAGGAGCGGGCGCACCTGCTGCGCGGCGCCGATCCCCAGGCGGCCCTCGACGGACTGCGCGCCGACCTGCTGCGCCACGTCGGCGGCCCGGTCCCCGACGACGCCGCCATGCTCCTGCTGCACCGCCACCCTGGATGAGCCCGGCACCCTGGATAAGCCCGGCACCCTGGATAAGCCCGGCACCCTGGATAAGCCCGGCACCCTGGATAAGCCCGGCCTCCCCGATGAGCCCGGCACCCGGCCGGGCCGCGGCCCCTACTAGGGATGCTCGCCTCTGGCGCGGTCGCGGAGCCTGCCCACCAGCGTGGCCGCGGCCTGCCCGACCCTGCGGGGCACGGCGTGCGCCGGACTGGCCGCGAAGCTCGACTCGTCCAGCATGTCCTTGACCATCTGCAGGGCGATGCGGTTGCGGTTCGGCGTGCCCTGGACCAGCGCCTCGGTCAGCTTCTGCACCTGGTGGCTCTTCACCTTCGCCGGCAGCGGCGGCTCGTGCTGGTCGACCAGGCATTCGACGATGACCGGCCCGTCCCAGGAGAGCGCCTCGTACATCTGGTCGGCGCAGGTTCTCGGGTCCGTGATGCACATCCCCCGGGCTCCGCACGCTTCGGCGAACTGGACGAAGTCGATGGGGGCGAGGTTGACGCCGTACTCGGGATTGCCGAGGAACACCATCTGCTCCCACTTGATCAGTCCGAGAGAGTTGTTCTTCGCCACCACGATCTTGATGGGCAGGTCGTGCTGCACGGCGGTGAGGAAGTCGCCGAGTTGCATCGTCAGCGACCCGTCCCCGGTGAAGGCGACGACCTGCCGTCCCGGGTAGGCGACCTGCGCGCCGATGGCGTACGGCAGGGCCGCCGCCATCGAGCGGTTCGTGCCGGAGAAGCTGAACATCTGCCCCCGGCGGATCTTGATTTGCCGGGCCGCCCAGCTCGTGACCGTGCCCGAGTCGCCGCACACGATGGCGTCCGGCGTGAGCGCGCCGTTGAGCGCCCAGGCGGGCACCTGTGGCTTCATCGGCATGTCGGTGCGCGTGCCGCGCTCCTCCATGAGCCGCCACCACTCGCGCATCCCCTGCTGGGCTCTGGTCAGGAACGACCTGTCCTCGTTGCGGGTCAGCAGTGGCAGGAGCTCGGCGAGGGTGGCCCACGCGTCGCCGGCCAGCGGCACGTCCACCGGGTAGCGCAGGCCGAGCCGTTCCGGCCTGTCGTCGATCTGCACGCCCACGGCCTGCCCGGGCGCGGGGTAGTACTCGATGTACGGCATGGTGGAGCCGACGATCAGCAGCGCGTCGCACTCCTCCATCGCTTCCTCGCTCGGGCGGCTGCCGACCAGGCCGATGGGCCCCGTGGTGTAGGGGCTGTCGTCGGGCACGCAGTCCTTGCCGAGCTGGGCCTTGACGATCGGCGCGCCGAGCTTCTCCGCGACCGCCTCGAGTTCGTCCACCGCGCCGCGGGCGCCCGCCCCGGCGAGGATGAGCGGCCTGCTGCGCCCCGACAGCGCCTGCGCGGCCGCGTCGAGGTCCTGCCGGCGCGGCACCCGGATCGGCGGCCGGTACGCGGTGGAGGTGTGGCCCTCGACGTTGCGCCGGAAGCGGCTGCCCGAGCCGGCCGGGGCCGCCTGGTAGTCGATCGGGAAAGTGAGGTGGACCGGGCCGCGCTGGGTCAGCGCCGTGCGCACGGCGTAGTCGGTGACGTTGACCACGTGCGTGGTCCCATGATGCGCTGGTTGTACAGCGCCACGTCGTCGAACATGTAGTCGGTGTTGACGTCCTGGAGGTAGCTGGTCCCGACGAGGTCGTGGTAGGTCATGCCGCTGATGGCCAGGAGCGGCGCCTGGTCGGTCCGCGCGTCGAGCAGCCCGTTGAGCAGGTGCGCCGCGCCGGGACCCGAGGTCGCGAAGCACACGCCGAGCCGCCCGGTGAACTTGGCGTAGCCGACCGCCGCCATCGCGGCCACCTCCTCGTGGCGGCAGTGGATGTAGCGCAGGTCCCGCCTGCGGTTGTGCAGGGCGTCCATGAAGCCGTTGATGCCGTCGCCCGGCAGGCCGAAGACGACGTCCACCCCCCACTGGATCAGCCGGTCGACGAGGACGTCCGCGGCGGTGAACTCATCGCTCATGATGGGTCTCCCTCGGTGAGAAGCGTACGCGCCGTCTGGCGGCGAGTGCCGCCGCGACGGCGACGGCGGCCCCCACGCCGACGGCGGCTGCCGCGCGCGGGCCCCCACGTCCGCCGGCTCCGTCTCCGGCCTGCACGATGGCGCTGTCGAGGGCGCTGTCGGCGGCGCTGTCGACGGCGTGGCCGGCCGGCCCGGACTCGCCCTCGCGGATCGCGAGCGCGAGCACCTGAGCCAGGTGCAGAGGCCTGCGGCCGGTCCCGGCGGTGATCTGCCCGCGGCAGCTGAACCCGTCGGCGACGATCAGCGTGCCGGGGCCGGCGGCGCGCACCTTCGGAAGCAGCACCCGCTCCCCCGCCGCCATCGACACCGCGTAGTGCTCGCCGGCCTCGTACCCGAAGCCGCCGGCCATGCCGCAGCAGCCGGAGTCCGGGATCTCCACGTCCAGCCCCATGTCGCGCAGCAGCGCCCGCTCGGCCTCGAATCCCATCACCGCGTGGTGGTGACAGTGCACCTGGACGAGCGCCTCGCGCCGCAGCCGGGGCCGCGGCCAGCCCGGCGCGTGCCGGGTGAGGAACTCCGACAACAGGTAGCTGTTGGCGCGCAGCCGCCCCGCGTCGAGGTCGTCGGGCAGCAGGTTGGTCAGCTCGTCGCGGAAGACGGCCAGGCAGCTCGGCTCCAGGCCGACCACCGGGATCCCCGCCTCGACGTGCGGGCCGACCGCGTCCAGCACCCGGCGCAGGTAGCGCCGCGCGAGCGTGAGCATCCCGTAGTCGTACAGCGGGCGACCGCAGCACAGCGGGCCCTCGGGCAAGATGACGCGGAACCCGGCGGCCTCCAGGACGTCCACGGCCGCGACCCCCACCTCCGGCTGGAAGTGCTCGGTGAAGGTGTCCGGCCACAGCAGGACCGGCGGCCCTCCCGGGTTGCGCGGCACGTGCGTGGCCATGACGCGGCGGAACGTGCGGGGCGCGAAGCGCGGCGTGTCGCGCTCCACGGCGATCCCGGCGGCCAGCTTGACCAGCCGCCCGAGCGCCGGCGCGTGGGTGACGGCGTTGGCCAGGCGCGGGACGCGCGAGGCCAGCCGGGCCCACACGTCGACGAGCCCCAGCGCGTACGCCTGCCGGGGCCGCGGCCTGCCGGCGTAGTAGTGGTGGAGGAACTCGGCCTTGTAGGTGGCCATGTCCACCTTCACGGGGCAGTCGCTCTTGCACCCCTTGCAGGCCAGGCAGAGGTCGAGGGCCTCGTGCACGGCCTCGCTGCGCCAGCGGTCTCCGACCGGCCCCGCGCTCTCGGCCATCTCCTGCAGCAGCCGGGCCCGGCCCCGGGTGGAGTGCTTCTCCTCGCGGGTGACCATGAAGCTCGGGCACATCACCCCGCCGGACAGGTGACGGCACTTGCCCACGCCGAAGCAGCGGCCGGCCGCCTCGGTGAAGCTGCCGCCGTCGAGCGGGTAGCCGAAGACGTGCTCCAGGTCGAGCGGACGGTACGCCGGCCCCTCACGCAGGTGCGCGTCCAGCGGGTAGGGGTCGATCAGCTTGTGGGGGTTCATCCGGCCGTCGGGGTCCCAGACGCGCTTGAACTCCTCGAAGGCCCGCATCAGCTCGGGCGGGAACATGCGCGGCCACAGCTCGGCCCGCCCGTGCCCGTCGCCGTGCTCCCCCGACAGCGATCCGCCGTACGCGACGACGAGGTCGGCGGCCTCCTCCATGAACCTCCGGAAGGCCCGGACGCCGTCGAGGCTGCGCAGGTCGAAGTCGATGCGGCTGTGCACGCATCCCTGGCCCCAGTGGCCGTAGAAGACGGCGTCGTAGCCGTACCGGTCGAGCAGGCGCAGGAAGTCGCGCAGGTAGGGCCCGAGGACGTCGGGGTGGACGGCGGCGTCCTCCCAGTTGGGCCAGCCGCCGTGGCCACCGAGCCCGACGGGCATGCGAGCGGTGCCCGCCGAGTGGCGCCGGATCTCCCACACCGCGCTCTCGTCGGCCGGGTCGTCGTAGAACCTGCAGCTCGGACCGTGCGGGCGCATCCGGACGGCGCGGACCAGCCGCGCGGCCCGCGCGTCGGCCTCGCGCTGCGTCTCGCCACCGAACTCCACGAGCAGCCACGCCCGGCCGGAAGGCAGCAGGTTCTCCCCGCCGAAGCGGAAGCCCTTGGCCTGGAGGTTGGTCACGACGTGGCGGCTGGTGAACTCCAGCCCGATCGCCCCGAACCGCAGCAGCCAGGGCACGTCGTCTCCGGAGGAGGGGATGTCGGGGTAGCCGAGCACGACGAGCGCGCGGCGGGGCGGCAGCCGCACCAGCCGGCAGGTCGCGTCGAGGGTCAGCGCCAGCGTGCCCTCCGAGCCCACGAGCGCCCGCGCGACGTGGAAGCCGTTCTCGGGAAGCAGCGCGTCGAGGTTGTAGCCGGACACCCGGCGGGGGATGTCGGGCAGGCCCCGGCGGATCACGTCGGCGTAGGTGTCGCGGATGTGGCGCAGCCCGGCGTAGATCGCGCCGCGCCGCCCACCGGCCGCGATGACGCACTCCAGCTCGTCCTCGCCGGTGGCGCCGACCCGCATGCGGGTGCCGTCGTAGGTGACGACCTCCAGGTCCTCGATGTTGTCGACCGTTTTGCCCGCCGTCACCGAGTGGGTGCCGCAGGAGTTGTTGCCGGCCATGCCGCCGATCGTCGCGTGGTCGTGGGTCGCGGGGTCCGGGCCGAAGGTCAGGCCGTACGGCGCGGCGGCGTCCCTGAGCCGGTCGCAGATGACGCCGGGCTGCACCCGCGCCGTACGGCGCATGGGGGTGAGCTCGGCGATGCGGTCCATGTGGCGGGTGAAGTCGAACACCACGGCCCCGTTGACGGTCTGCCCGGTCAGCGAGGTGCCGCAGCCGCGGGCGAGCACGGGAGCGCCGAAACGACGGCACACCTCCAGCGCGGCCTCGACGTCCGCGGCGTCCCTGGGCGTCACCACGCCGACCGGCACCTGCCGGTAGACGGACGCGTCATAGGCGTACATGGCCCGGTCGCCGCCGCCGAACCTCACCTCGCCCGCGACGGCCTCGGCGAGCCGGTCGCGCAACTCCTCGGCGTACGGGGGCAGCGGCGGGTTCCTGGCCTCTGCCGCCCCCGGCCCCGCGCGGGGCGGCGCCGGCGGCTCCGGTCTCGGGAAGACACGGGTCATGTCCGCCTCCTCGCGGATCTCGCCGGCCCGCCGGACGCGTATGGCTGACAGCGGCGTCTGCGGCGGCCTCTCGCGCGACCCTTCCCGCCGAGCGCGGGCAGGACCACGGGGGTGGGTAACAGCACGGCGGGGATTCGCCCATGCGGGCCGTGCGATGTTCGGGTCTGCCGCGGACAAAGCCCCCATGACCTGCCGTTTCGTTTACGCGTACGGGGGGCGGGAAGGGCACCCCGGGCGAGCCGTTCGATGCCGGAGTCGATCATGAACGTGCAGAGCAACGCGGTGAAGAACGCGGGTGACACCGTGGCGTCGGCGATCGGCAGCGTCGCGGGCGCCGTGGCCGACCCGAAGGGCGCCCTGAAGCAGGCGAAGTCGGCCGTGTCGTCTCCGAAGCCGCTCGCCGTCGCCGCCTGCCTCGCCGCCGCCTACGCCCTTGGCTGGCGGCACGGTCACCGGGCCGCGACGCGCTGAGGGTCGCGGACGCCGCGTTCCCGTACGGCTCATTTGCTATCCGGAGGCGGACATGACCGAGATCGTGGGTGAGAGCCTGGCCCGGCGGCTGGTGGAGTGGGGGGTCGACACGATCTTCGGGCTCCCGGGAGACGGGATCAACGGCCTGATGGAGGGCTTCCGCCGGCACCGGGACAGGCTGCGGTTCATCCTGGTGCACCACGAGGAGGCGGCCGCGTTCATGGCGACCGGCTACGCGAAGGCGACCGGCCGTCTCGGCGTGTGCGCCGCGACCTCCGGGCCGGGCGCGATCCACCTGCTCAACGGGTTGTACGACGCCAAGCTCGACCACGTGCCCGTGCTGGCCCTGACCGGCATGCAGGAGACCTCGGTGCTGGGCACCCACTACCAGCAGGAGGTCCATCTCGACCGTCTCTACCAGGACCTCGCCGCCTACAACCTGATGGTCACCAATCCGCAGCAGATGCCCGGGGTGGTCGACCTCGCGGTGCGCAACGCGCTGACCAGGCGGACGGTGTCGCATCTGACCTTCCCCAACGACATCCAGGTGGCGCCCGCGAGCGAGGACCCGTACCGCCACATCGGGCCGGGCAACCCGCCCGCGAGCCTGCCGACCTGCTCCAGCCTGCCCCTGCGCCCCGTCGAGGAGGACCTGACCAGGGCGGCCGAGGTGCTGCGGCAGGGCGAGCGGATCGCCATGCTCGTCGGCGTCGGAGCCCGGCACGCCCGCGAGGAGGTGCTGGCGGTCGCGGACAGGCTGGCGAGCCCGATCGTCAAGAGCCTGCCCGGCAAGTTCGTGGTGCCCGACGACCACCCGCTCACCACGGGCGGGCTCGGGCTGCTCGGCACCGCGCCGAGCGAGGAGCTCATGGAGGAGTGCGACACGCTGCTCATGGTCGGCACGTCCTTCCCCTACGGGAAGTACCTGCCGCCCGACGGGCAGGCCCGGGTGGTGCAGATCGACGCCGACCCCACCCTGCTCGGCATCCGCCGGCCGACCCAGGCGCCGGTCACCGCCGATGCCAGGCTCGCCCTCCAGGCGCTGCTGCCCCTGCTCGAACCGTCGAAGGACCGGTCGTTCCTGGAGAAGTACCAGCGCAAGATGGACGCCTGGCGCGAGGACATGAAGGCGCTGCAGGACCCCTCACGCCACCCCATCGCGCCGCAGTACCTCATGGGCTGCGTCGACGACGCCGCCGCCGACGACGCCATCCTGACCTGCGACTCCGGGACCATCGCGACGTGGGCCGCGCGGCACTGGACGATCCGCGGCGGGCGGGAGTTCTACCTGTCGGGCAACCTCGCCACGATGGCCCCGGGCCTGCCGTACGCCGTCGGGATGCAGCACGCCTTCCCCGGCCGGCAGGTGATCGCCTTCGTGGGCGACGGGGGCTTCGCCATGCTCATGGCCGACTTCCTCACCGCCGTACGGCACGAGCTGCCCATCAAGGTCGTGGTCAACAACAACAACAGCTACGGGCAGATCCTGTGGGAGCAGATCATCCTCGGCTATCCCGAGTACGCCGTGCGGCACCGGCAGCCGGAGGCCGACTTCTCCGCCTGGGCCCGCGCCTGTGGGGCGTACGGCGCGAAGATCAAGGATCCGGTGGACCTGCCGGGCGCGATCCGCGAGGCGCTGGCGCACGACGGCCCGGCACTGGTCGACTGCGACGTCAATCCCAACGAGCCGCCCATGCCGGGCAGGGTCAAGTACGAGCAGGCCAAGCACTTCACCGAGGCGTTCCTGCGCGGACAGCCACACAAGGCCGGCGTCCTCGCCACGGTGGCCCGCGACAAGATCAACGAGCTGCTTTCCTGAGGGTCGCGCCCTCCTCCGGAGCCGGCGGAGCGTGTGCGAGGGCCGCTCCGGCCGGTGCCGGAGCGGCCCTCGCGCAGGACTTCCGGGCGTGCGCGACGGTCAGCGGTGCGGCGAGCCGGCGCCGAGGCTCTGCTTCGGTCCGCGCTCGGGGCGTAGCGTCGTACTCCACAGCACCGCGGATCGGGCGTCGCGCAGGCGTACCGTCAAGTCGCCGCTCGGGCCGTCGATCTCGATCTCGCCGAAGTGCTGGAAGCCCTCCATCGGGGATGCGTTCGCCTGCGGCGGCGCGTGCACGAACTCGGCGCGGGGTCCGAACGTGCCGTCGAGCACGTTGGGCCCGAACGCGCCGGCGTTGAGGGGACCGGAGACGAACTCCCAGAACGGGTCGAAGTCCTTGAAAGCCGCGCGGGCGGGGTCGTAGCTGTGCGCGGCGGTGTAATGGACGTCGGCGGTGACGAACACGATCCCGCGCACGCCGCGCCGCTGGGCCGTGCGGAGCACCTCGGCGAACTCCAGCTCACGCCCGAGCGGCGCGCCCGCGTCGCCCTGGGCCACTCCCTCCTGCGCCGTGGCCCCGTCGGGGACCACGAGGCCGAGCGGCAGGTCGGCCGCGATGACCTTCCAGGTCGCGCGGCTCCTGCTCAGGCCGTCGATCAGCCAGCGCCGCTGCCGGTCGCCGAGCAGGCCGCGGCGCGGGTCGGCGTAGCGGTTGTCGTCGTTGAGGTCCTTGTAGGTCCGCATGTCCAGGACGAAGACGTCGAGGTGGCGGCCGTAGGACAGCGTGCGGTAGACCCGGTCGTCGCCGATCGGCACCCACTCGTGGAACGCCTGCCGGGCACGGGCGGCGAGCACGTCGACGTTCTTCTCGGTGTAACGGGCGTCGTCGAGGATCTGGCCGGGGTACCAGTTGTTGCGGACCTCGTGGTCGTCCCACTGGTTGATCTGCGCCACCTCGGCGGCGAACGCACGATAGTTGGCGTCGAGCAGGTTGTACGCGAACTGCCCGCGATACTCGGCGAGCGTCTCGGCTTCGACTTCTCCGGGGTCGTGACGTTGCGCCAGACCCGGCCGTCCGGCAGCGTCACGGTCGCGGTGAGCGGCCCGTCGGAGTAGACGGTGTCGCCGCTGCACAGGAAGAAGTCCGGGCCCAGGCGGCGCATCTCCTCGAAGATGGTCATGCCGCCGATGTCCGGGTTGATCCCCCAGCCCTGCCCGACGATGTCTCCGGACCAGACGAATCGCACGTCGGGGCGCTGGTCGTCCCTCGGCGCGGTGACCAGCGACCCGCTCACGGCCTCGCCGGCCGCGCCGCGCTCGTTCTCGACTCGCACGCGGTAGTGGATTCGCCGGCCCGCGGGCAGTCCACGCAGGCGCACCCGTCCGGTCAGATCGGTGTCCGGAGTGAGCCAGGGTCCCCGGACGGTCTCCGCGTTCCGCAGGTCCGGACGGGTGCCGTACTCGACGACGAGCCGCCCCGGCCGGTCCGCGCGGCCCCAGACGACCGCCGAGTCCACCGTCGCGTCGCCGCTCTGCACGCCGTGGCTCAGCTCGGGCCGGCCGGAGACGACGTACGCGGGCGCGGACGCCGGACGGCGACTCCAGGGCGGGCGCCGGGACGGGCACAATCGTTCAAGACCGCCACCACGCCATGGGCTACAACGGTCCCCGGCGTGCCGCCGGGTCGGCACGGGGACGTGTGCGGGGAGGCGAACGGATGGACGTGGGTTTCGTCGGTCTCGGGATCATGGGGCAGCCCATGGCCCTCAACCTGGCCCGCGCGGGAACCCCCCTCGTGGTGTGGAACCGCACGGCCGCCAGGAGCGAGCCGCTGCGCGCCGCGGGCGCGGACGTGGCGGGCAGCGCGGCCGAGGTGTTCCGGCGGTCGCGGGTGGTGCTCCTCATGCTGGCCGACGAGGCCGCGGCCGACGCGGTGCTGGAGCGCGGCACGCCCGGCTTCGCCCGCAACGTCGCGGACCGGGTCGTGGTCCACATGGGCACCACCTCCCCCGGCTACTCGGCCGGGCTGGAGGCCGACGTGCTCGCGGCCGGGGGCCGCTACGCCGAGGCGCCGATCTCCGGCTCCCGGGTGCCCGCCGAGCAGGGGCGGCTGGTGGCGATGCTGGCCGGCCGGCCCGGGACGGTTGAGGAGGTCCGCCCGCTGCTGAAGCCGATGTGCGCCAAGACGGTGGCGTGCGGGCCTGCGCCCAGGGCTCTGCTGACGAAGCTCGCGGTCAACATCTTCCTGATCACGACGGTCACCGGCCTGGCGGAGTCGCTGCATTTCGGCGAACGCCACGGGCTCGACCTCGGGCTGCTCGTGGACGTGCTCAACTCGGGCCAGATGGCCAGCGACGTGTCGCGGGTGAAGGCGGTCAAGCTGGCCGGGCGCGACTTCGCCGCCCAGGCCGCCATCGCCGACGTGCTGAAGAACAACCGGCTCATCGCCGAGGCCGCGCGGGAGGCCGGCATCGCCTCGCCGCTGCTGGACGTCTGCCACACCCTGTTCGGCGAGACCGTCGCGCTGGGCCACGCCGACCTGGACATGGCCGCCGTCGTCCACGCGATCGAGGCCAGGACACACGTCGAGGCCAGGGCACACGGAGAAAGGACATGCGGATGACCTCTCGACCGATCGTCGTCGTCACCGGAGGGACGCGCGGGATCGGCCGGTGCACGGTCGAGCGGCTGTGCGCGGACGGTTTCGGTGTCGTCTTCACGCACTCGAACTCCGACGCCGACGCCAAGGCGCTGGAGGACGACCTCGGCCGTCGCGGCGCCCTCGTCCACGGCGTACGGCTCGACGTGACCGAGGAGGACGCGCCGGAGCGGCTGTTCGAGCTGGCCGAGTCCGCCGGTGACGTCGCGGGTCTGGTGAACAACGCGGGGGTGACCGGCAGGCTCGGGCCGTTCGCCGAGCTGACCGACGCCGACCTGCGGAGGGTCGTCGAGGTGAACCTCATGGCGCCGGTGCGGCTGTGCCGGGAGGCGGCGCGGCGCTGGACCAGCCGGACGGCCGCGCCCGAGACCGGCCCGGTGATCGTCAACGTCTCCTCCGTCGCGGCGCGCACCGGTTCCCCGCACGAGTACGTCGCCTACGCCGCGACCAAGGCCGCGGTCGAGACGCTGACCGTGGGCCTGGCCCGGGAGCTCGCCCCGGCGGGCATCCGGGTGAACGCCGTCTCTCCGGGGACGGTCGACACCACGATCCACGCCCGGGCGGGTGAGCCGGGACGGGCGCAGCGGGTCGCGGCGCGGATCCCGATGGGACGCCCCGGCAGGCCGGAGGAGATCGCCGAGGCGGTCGCGTGGCTGCTGTCGGACCGGGCGTCCTACGTCACCGGGGCCGTGCTGAACGTCGACGGCGGGCTCTAGTACGCCTCCTTCCGAGAAGCGCCTGTCCCCGTACCTCAGACAGAGGCAGAAGGCTCGGCCGCGACCGGCGGCCGAGCCTTGACCTGAGACGTCCCGCTAGCTGACCCAGCCGCCGCACGTCCAGGAACTGGGCGTGGTCGAGCCGATGCCCCAGCAGGCGTGGAACCGCTCGCTGCCCTGCGAGGGATCCGACGGAACGGTCCCGGTGTTGTGCGTGCCGAAGTTGCCGAACTCCACCCGCTTGGTCTGCGTGTGCGTGGTCAGCCAGCCATAGCTGCCCCACAGCTGCCGCTCGATCTTCACCCACCACGGATTGCAGCAGCTGTCGCTCGTGTCCCAGACCAAGCGTCCATACCGGGTGGAACAGTTGGTGCCGACCACGTGCGTGCTCCAGGTGCCGTTCCAGCCCCAGTAGCTGCTGGCGCTGTTCACGGTTCCGCACGCCGCGTTCGCGGGCTGGCTGGCGACCAGCGGGATGGAGATGCCGATGAGGAGCGCGATCGCCGTCGAGATCATTGGTCGTGTGAGTCGCATAGCCGCAAGAGTCGATCAGCGCCCTACCTCGGAGAAGACCTTTGCGCGGTAACGCAAAGGGGTCCGTCGAGGAGCCTGCGGCCCAGCGGCGTGAGGCCGTGCAGGACGGCCGGACCACACCGGGTGCTAGTGATGAGGCCCGCCTGCCTGAGGGTCTTGGTGTGCCTGCTCATCGCGGCGAGTGAGGTGTGGAGCCTGGTGGCGAGTTGCGTCGTGGAGGCACTGTCGCGGAGGGCGGCGAGGACGGCGGCGCGGGTGCCGCCCATGAGGTCGGCGAGGGAGTCCGCCGGGTCGGTGATCGTGTTCCGGCGGTGTTCGGGCGCGATCGGGTAGACCAGGACCGGTGGCAGGTCCTGGTCGGCGAGCGGCAGGGGCGTCGCGCCCCTGAAGAACGACGGCACCAGCCACAGGCCCCGGCCCTGGAGGCGCAGGTCGTGATCGACGGGGTGGCGCACTTCCAGCGCCGGTGCACGCCAGCGCATCAGCGGTTCGAAGCTACCTAGCAGCGCCTCGACACCCCCGGCGAGCAGCGCGCCGACGCGGGCCGCGACGTCGGCCTCGACGCTGGCGCGAATCAGGTCATCGTGGTGGTCTGCGCGCGGGGCGGTCGCCAGGCGGGTTCGTGCGATGTCGTCGGCGGTGAAATGAATTCGCAGCACGACACAGAGCTTCGGCAGCCCTTCTTGACACGGCCTTGCCGCTGCCGATCGTGACCGGCGGAAGGGGTCTCACCTGCATGTATACCTCGTCTATACCGGGGCGTCGGATGCTCGTGGTCATGTCGAATCGGGGTTGGGAGTTCCGGCTTCTGGGGCCGGTCGAAGTGGGGCACGGGGACACGACGATCACGGTCGCCAGGCGCGCCCAGCGCTGCCTGCTCGGCCTGCTGCTGCTCGACGCGGGACGGGTCGTCCCGGTGGGCCGGTTGCTGGAGCTGCTGTGGGACGACCGCCCGCCGGCCAACGCCCGCGGCATCCTGCACAGCCACGTCACCCGGCTGCGCGGCACGCTGGACCCCAAGCGGACGGGGTCACGGGGGTTCCGGCTGTTGCGCCAGGGTGACGGCTATCTGGCCCAGACCGATGTCGGCGCGGTCGACGTCCACCGGTTCCGGGACCTGGTCGGGCAGGCCCGCCGGTCGGCCGCGCCGGGGGTCCGGTCGCGGCTGCTGAAAGACGCCCTGGCCTGCTGGCGGGGTCCGCTGCTGGCCGACGCCGCGAGCGATCGGCTGCGTGACCGGCTGGGGGTCGGGCTGGAGGAGCTGCGGCTGGGCGCGATCGAGGCCCGCGCGGAGGCCGAGCTGGAGTGTGGGCGGCACCGGGAGCTGCTGCCCGACCTCGCCGATCTGGTGCGGCTGCATCCGCTCAGGGAGCGGCTGATCCGGGCGTACATGATCGCTCTCTATCGCGACGGCCGCAGGCCCGACGCGCTGGCGGGGTATCGCCGGGCTCGCGGCGACTTCGTGCGGGAACTCGGCCTGGAACCGACCAGGGAGCTCCACGAGCTGCACGACCGGATGGCCCGCGCGGACCCCTCGCTCGACTTCAAGCCGTCGAGGGCGTCCGCGCGGCGCTGGTCGTGGCCGGCGACCGGCTGACAAGCCGCTACCAGCCGGTGTAGTTCACCTCAGGGCTGCCGAGGTGGTTCTTGAACACGGTGGCGAACTCCTGGGCGCCTCTCCTGGTGGGGTGCAGGGAAGAGCGGCTCGCGCACCGGCCCCCGTCGGCGATGCAGCCGTCCCAGATGTCGGTGAAGTCGCCGGGGCCGGTCTTGGTGAAGATCACTTTGTTGACCCATGGGTCGGCGTCGCACGCTCCGTGACCGGCGAAGGCCGGCAGGGAGTCCGCGAAGGACACCTCGTTCCCGGCGTCCCGCAGCACCCGCACCGTGTTCTTCGCCTCGGTGACGAAATGGTCGGCGAGCCGTTGCAGCATTCCGATCTCGTCCTGGTCGAAGCGCTGGCAGACGGTGCCGCCGACCACGTTCGGATAGCCCATGAGGACGATCTTCGCCTTCTTCCCCCGGTTGCCGTCCTTGTTGTGCGTCCTGCTCTCGATCTGCTGAAGGATGTCGGCGACGTTGGCCGGGAGGTTGTACTCCGTCTTGGTGTTCAGCACGTCGGTGATGCGAGCCCTGAGCTGGTCCTCGTAGGGGCTGCCGCCGGCTTTGCAGATGATCAGGTAGCAGCCGGTCAGGACGCCGGACCAGTCGGCGTCGTTGGCTCCGAGCGACAGGGCGACCAGGGTCGTGTTCTTGGTCAGGAAGCCGCTCTCGATCTGGGCCGCCTCCCGGAACCTGCCCTCCGCACGACCGCGATAGTCAGACCAGTCGCCGATCGGCTCGTCCATGTACGCGTACCGCGGCACGAACACGTCCCGCGACTCGGCACCGGAACACGCCACGAACGCGAAGTCCAGCCGAGGGTCGAAGGAGTCGGCGAGCTGGCCGACGGTCTGGGTCTCGCCCGGGAGGACGGTCTGCCTGATCCAGGCGTCGTTGCTGCGCCGGCAGGCGTTCCAGCGCGGCGTCTTGTAGCCGAAGTCGGTCTCGGCGGTGTAGCTTCCGACTCCTTCACCCGAGGTGATGGAGTCGCCCATGGCGACGACGAAATGCTTGGGCCGTTTCGCGAGCACCTGGAAGGCGATCGCGTCCCAGGCGATGGCGGCCGAGCCGTCGCCCTCGTCGTTCAGGTTGGTGAGCGACACCTTCGGTCTCCCGCCGAACTGGAAGACGCCGAGGTTGTACCACTGGTTCTGCTCCCGGCTCTGGTTCAGGTAGCGGGTCTCCGTGGCGCCGTTGCCCAGATCGACGGTGTAGGGGGCCTGCTGGGTCTCCGCGCGCCGTTTCGGGATGTGGACCAGGACACGGGCCCACCCGTTGATGTCCTCCTCCGGCTCCCAGGTGCCGGTCACCTGCATGACGCCGCCGTTCCTGGCGCTGGTGCGGGTGTACCCGAACCACTCGTGACCGCCGAACCCGTTGCCGAGCTGCTGGAAGTCGGCCCTGGCGGGGACCCTGCCCGCGGAGTCCTGGGCGAATGTGAAGGACAGGGTGCCGCGGTTGGTCCACTGGCTGTTGTCGCAGTTGCCGCGCACCGCCGGGACTGTCACGTCGTCGACGATGAGGACCTTCGTCGTGTCTCCGCCGACGGCGGGCAGCCCGGGCGTCTTGCAGGGCGTCCATTGGTCGGTGGGTTCGGCGCGCTCGGTCGAGGCCCAGGTCGAGTCGTACCGGAGAGCCGCCTCATGCCCGCACGCCGACGCGCAATCCTTCCATTCCTTGGAGAAGTGCCACCAGCACTTGGAGTCGGACCGCAGGCAGGTGCCGCGCCCGTTCCCCGACGACGGCGGCTGGCACTCGTTGCCGGGCGCGCAGAAGGCGTTGTTGTCGACGATCCCCGTGTTGGAGACCGTCGGCACGATCATGGTGCGGTAGCCCTCGGTGGTCCACCACGCGTAGTTGTAGCCGCCCTCGGAGACGTTCTTGTTCTGGGCGGCGTCGAAGTAGGTCTTGGTGATCGGCCACGCCGCCCAGCCCAGCACCTTCTCCTGGTAGGGCCAGTCCTGCGGGTGCGCCGCGTCGGCGTAGCTGTTGTTGTCGAGGAAGGGACGGCGGTCCTGCCGGTAGGACGGGTTGGCGGGGTTGTTCAGCCAGCCCACCCCCCAGGCGCCGTTGTTCGGCGTGCCGTTGTTGTCGATCTTCCAGGCCTCGGCCTTGGCGTGCCAGCCGGAGTTGTACGCCCACACCGCCAGGTACCAGTTCTCGATCTTCGCCGGGTCACCGTCGTTGACCTTCGCCAGCCCGTCGGTGTCGGTCCGGATCTGGTTCCACTTCTCGGCCAGGGTCGACATGCCGGCCGCGATGTTGGTGACGTAGTCGATCGCCACCCGCTTCTGCTTGTTCGCGCTCCACAGGGTCGCGTCGCCGCGCATGTTGTCGGTCTGCTGGGAGATGCCGTAGCCGCAGTCGGCCTTGGTGAAGTCGACGTCCCAGTCGTTGGCGGGGTTGGAGTCGTAGATGTTGACGCCGTAGAAGTTGCCGACCAGCGGGTTGCCGGTCTCGCCCTCCAGCACGCTGCGCTGGGCCTGCCAGAGGTTCGACTCCTGCGCGAGGATGCCGAACATGATCGACACCGGGATGCGCCCGCCGCCCTCCAGGTCCGGGACCGGGAACTCGGTCTGCGGGTTCCACGCGGGCAGCCCGGAGCCCTTCCAGCCGGTCGGCCGGGTCACGGTCAGCCGGTTCTTGAAGACGAGCTGGTCGACCGCCCACTCCACCTGCCGCCAGTGCGGCTGGTACACCTGGATCGACGGGTCGTTACGCGGGATGGCGCACCGGTAGCCGGTGTCGACGGTCCCGTTGACGGCGGTGGTCGCGGCGGGGCCCACTAGTTTGAGGGCCAGCGCCAGCTTGGGGTTGGTGGCGCGTCCCGAGGCCGCCGCCGGGAGCAGATCCTCGCCCGGCTGCACCTCGAAGCCGACGTCGGCCTTGGTCGTGACGACCTGTGCGGTGATGTCGACGGGCTCGGCGTCGGGCACGTCGGGGCTGACACCGGGTTTGTCATCGCCCAGGATCGTCGCGGCCGGCGGTCCCGCGGGCGGCGGGGCGCCGGGGCCCGCGCGCAGGCCGCGCCGGGCCGCCGCCGTGACGGCGAGGCCGCCCTCGGAGGAGACGTCGGCCGCCGCCGGGGCGTCCAGGAGCGACACGCCCTGCGGCAGGGCGGCCTTCCGGTCGGCCCGGCCGACGAGGAAGACGCGGCCGTTCGTGCCCGACTTGACCGTCAGCTCGCCCAGGCGGCCCGACGCCAGTTCGCGGGTCGTCCCGCCCAGATACTGGCGGACCTTGACCGACGCGCCGTCGCGGGTGGCGAAGGCCACGCCGCCGTCGGCGGTCGCCCGTAGGTCGAACGGCACCGAGTCGGTGGCCGCGAGCTTGGTGAGCTCGCCGCCGGCCCGCACCTCGACGAGCCGGGCGCCGTCGGCCGCCACCACGGTGTCCCCGACGGGGACGGCCGAGGTGAGCTGGCCGCTGACCACGACGGCCCGGGTCACGCGTTTGGCGGCGGTGTCGACGGTGAGCAGGCGGGTGGTGCCGCGCTGCTCGCTGACGCCCTGGGTGAGCGTGACCGTGTCGCCGGCGCCGCAGCCCGGGTTGAAGTAGGCGAGCGTCACCTGGTCCCGGAGCTTGGTGACGGCGCCGGTCTTGACGTCGATGATCGCGGCGAAGGCGCCCCGGCTGAAGAGCCAGTCGCGGTTGGTGAAGTGGCGCGGCGCGTAGACGGCCACGATCCTGGTGCCGGACCCGGTGAGGCAGGCGTTGCCGATCCACTGGTCGGTGTCCATACCGGGCTCGGTGAGGGTGGCGGCGGTCCGCCACTGGTAGCCCGAGGCGGCCGTCGCCGTGAGCACGTGGAACCCGGTCGCGTCACCGGCCGTGGTGACGGCAAGGTCGCGCGAATTCTGCCAGTTCGCGCCGAGCACGCGGTCGCGTTTCTCCGGCTGGACGGACGACGGTTCGAAATGCTGCGGCGGTGGGGTCGGGGAGGGCGCGGGCGGCTCGGCCAGCGCGGGGGTCGCAGGGGTGAGCAGGGTGGCCAGACTGGCGGCGATCGTGGCGCCGATGAGGAGCAACCGCCGGGGGTGTCTCATACTCGGGAGCATCGGCACGCCGGCTTGACACGGCCTTGCCATCGCCCGTCGGCGGCCGGCGGGCTCGGGGCGGCGCCACCTGTACAGGCTGGTAGTGGCATCGCCGGGCTCGGGTTCGACGGCGGCGTCGCCGTCTGGACCAGCCCTGGACGTGATCAACCTCCATGGGTGGCCGAGTCAGTAACGCGGAAAGGCGGCGGATCTCGCTGGCGGGAGCCTTCTAGGCGAAAGTCTCCGGCTGGATTCGCCCCGGGTCGTGCCGGGCGGGGGCCGCCCGCCGTTCGGCCGCGTCGAGGGCGGGGGCGAGCGGGGCGAGCGCAGCGCGGAGCAGGTCGGGGAGCGAGCCGGACGGTACGACGAGCCCGCCGGCGACGGGGGACGCGGCGGCCGTCCTTCCCACCCACCGGTCGACCGCGACCCGGACCGCGGCGGCGACGCTCGCCGCGAGCACGCGGGCGGTGTCCCGATCGGCGTCGCCGAGGCGGCCGGCGATCGCGTCGGTGAGGGGGTGTTCGATCGCGGCGGCGGCATCGACGAACGCCTCGCGCAGCGCGGGACGGGTGGTGATCAACAGCAGCGCGTCGCCGTCCTGTGCGTCGGGGTCGGTGTACTGCTCCACGATCGCGTCGACGACGGCGTCGGCCAGGCGGACGCCGTCCGGGCGGGCGGCGATCGCCGCCGCCACCCGGGACTCGCGTTCGGCGGTGACAGCGGCGACGATCGCCTGTTCACGGCTGGAGAAGTAGTTGTTGTAGGTCCTCGGGGAGACTCCGGCGGCGTCGGCTATGTCGTCGACCCGCACGTTGTCCGGCCCGCGTTCGAGAGCCAGCCGCAACGCCGCCTCGCGCAACGCCTGCCGGGTGGCCTGCTTCTTCTGCTCGCGCAGCCCCGTCCGTCCTGCCGTCACAGTCCTACTGTCGCAGACTGGTTGCGTTCACGCAAACTTGCGTGCGCGCACTTTTTGTATAGTCTGAGGCCCCCGATCCGGCGGGAAGGCCCGCCTGCGATCGGAGTGACGGCATCACGCGGTCCTCGGCCGCGCGTCTCACGACAAGGAGCGAAACATGGGCATCACTGCGGCCGCCGCCGGCGGCGACTTCCTCCTGGGCGGCGACCTGCGCGTCAACCGCCTCGGCTTCGGCGCGATGAGGCTCGCCCTCGGCGGCTCCGCGCGCTCCCCCGAGGCAGGCGTCGCGGTGCTGCGCCGCGCCGTGGAGCTCGGCGTGAACCACATCGACACAGCGGGCTTCTACGGGTTCGGCGACCTGCACGCGCACGAACTGATCCGGGAGGCGCTGTCGCCCTATCCGGACGACCTGGTGATCGCCACCAAGGTGGGTCCGCTCTTCGCCGGCGACATGTCGCCCGCCGGCCAAGCCGGCCCCGATCGGCTGCGCGCTCTGGTGGAGGACGACCTGCGCCGCCTCGGCCGGGACCGCCTCGATCTGGTCTACCTGCGGGTGGGCGGTATGGGCCCGGCCGGTGGCGAATCGATCGGCGAACGCTTCGCCGCGCTCGCGGAGCTCCGCCGCGAAGGGCTGATCCGGCACCTCGGCGTCAGCAATGTCGACGCCGCCCAACTCGCCGAGGCACGGTCCATCGCCCCGGTCGCCGCGGTGCAGAACCACTTCCACGTCCACCACACGAGCGACTCCGGCGTCCTGGCGACGTGCGAGCGGGAGGGCATCGCCTACGTCCCGTATTTTCCGCTCGGCGGAGGCGGGCAACGGATCGACCACGCTCGTCTCACGAGCGTCGCCGCCCGGCATCGGGCGACCACCGCGCAGGTCGCCCTGGCCTGGCTGCTGGCCGCCTCACCGGTGACACTGCCCATCCCCGGAACCGGCTCGCTCGGCCACCTGACCGAGAACGTCGGCGCCGCCGGTCTCCGCCTCACCGCCGACGACCTCGCCGAGCTGGGCGGACGCGACCCGCGGGTCACATGAGCGCGGCCGTCCATCGGGCCGGCGTGAGACCGTAGGCCCGCTTGAACATGCGCGACATGTGCGCCTGGTCGGCGAAGCCGGCGAGCTGGGCCGCCTCGGCCAGGGGCACGCCGTCGCGCAGCAGCCTGCGGGCCCGGTCGAGTTGCCGCATCGTGCGGAAGCGGGTCGGGCTGGTGCCGAACGCGACGCGGAACTGCCGCGCCACCGTCCACCTGTCCAGGCCCGAGACCCGCTCGAACTCGGCGAGCGTATGCCTGACCGCCGGGTCGTCGGCGATCAGGTCGCGCACGCGGGTCAGCGCCTCCAGCGCCAGCCGGGGCCGCCCGCCCGGCCGCGCTGAGGAGTGGCGCACGAGCGTGCGGACGACCCGCAGCGTGAGCGTCAGCCGTTCGGCGTCGTCCAGCGGCTCGTCGATGTCCCGCAGGCACGCGGCGAGCGCGGGGTCGGCCTCACGCCGCCCGATCACGGGGTCGGCGACGAACGGCAGCGGCCCCCCGCCCAGCGCCTCCTGCACAAGGCAGGGATCGAGGTAGATGATCCGGTAGCCGAACCCCTCGTCGGTGCCCGCCACACCGTCGTGTGGTTCGTCGGGGTGCAGGACGTGCCACTCCCCCGGCAGACAGTGCCGCAGCTCGCCGCGGTAGCGGAACGTCTGCACGCCCCGCAGCGTCATCCCGATCGCGTACGTGTCGTGGCGGTGGGTGGCGAATCCCTCGCCGACGAGCGACGCCTCCAGCCGCTCGATGCCCGCCGCGCCGGAGCCGAACCTCAGCCGATGGCCCGGCCGGGTCCCGCCGTCCGGCAGATGCCGGCGCAGGCCCCCGCCGGCGTCCGGTGACTCGTGCCGCACGCGCCGAGACTACAGCCGTTCGCGGCCGCCGTCGCGGGCCCGCCGGTCGCCGGCCGGGCGCGTGTTGGCCGCGCGCCGCGTGAGGGACTAGGTTCGCGCCGTGCCCACCGACGATCACCCATCCCCCGGCCTCCGGGTGTACGCCGTCTGCTCGGAGGTCCCGCCCGACGTGGTCGGCGGGCTCGGCCGGTACGCCGAGCGGATCATGGACGCCCTGCGTGACGGCGGCACCCCGGTCGTGGTCTTCGGGGCCGCCCGCCGGGGCTCGGCCTGCCGGGCGGAGCGCCGGGGCGACGTCACACTGCACCGGCTGCCCACCCCCGGGTACGGCCTCGGGGGCGGCTCCCGCGTTCCCGCGCCGGTGCGCCGCCTGGCCAGGGTCGCCGGGCTGCTCGCGTTCAACGTGCGGGCGGCCGTCCGGATCCTGCGAGCGGAGGCGGGGCGGACGGGGGCGGTCGTCGCCGTGCACGACTGGATGGGCTGCCTCGCCGGGCTCCTGTGCATGGCGCTGGGGCGGCTGCCGGTCGTGTTCCACGTCCACACCCGCGAGCTGAACGCGCCCGGAGAGCGGCGCCGCTCGGCGTACGCCGTCCTCCTCGATGTGCTGGAGACGGCCCAGGCCCGGACGGCACGCCTGATCGTGGTGCCGAGCGCCCGCATGCGCGACGACCTCGCGGCCCGCGGCTGGCCGGCCGGGCGGCTGGTCGTCGTGCCGCACGGCTACGAGGACCCCGGCCTGCTGCGGCTGGCCGGGCTCCCGGGCCACGAGCGCGACCGGATCCGGGCGGAGGTGCGGCGGCGCTACCTGCCCGGCGGGCAGGGCCGGCTCGTCGTGTTCGCCGGGCGCCCGTCGCCGCACAAGGGGGTGCACACGCTGATCCGGGCGGTGCCACGGGTCGTCGCCGAGCACGATGACGCGCGGTTCGTGCTCGTCGGCGCCGCGGCGCCGCAGACCGACGACGCCGCGGCGGTGGCCCGGCTGATCGAGCGGGCGGGGGCGACCGCGCACGTCGTCGCGGGCAACCGCTTCATCCCGCCCGGCGAGGTGTTCGCGCACTTCCTGGCCGCCGACGTCTGCGTCTTCCCGTCCGTCTACGAGCCGTTCGGCCTGGTCGCCGTCGAGGCGATGGCGCTCGCCCGGCCGGTGGTGGCCGGGCCCGGCTACTCGCCGGAGGTCGTCGGCGACGGGGCGCTGCGCTGCGCGCGCGACGACCCCGCCGAGCTGGCCGGCGCTCTGCTGCGCCTCCTCGGCGACGCCGCGGAGGCGGACCGGCTCGCTCTGCGGGGCGCCGCATACGTGCGGGAGCGCTACAGCTGGGCGCGCACCGCCGCGCGTACCCTGGCGGCGTACGCCGAGGCGGCGCGGCCACGCCGGCAGCTCGCGCGCTGACAGGCCGCGCGGCGGCCCGGTCAGCCGATGCGGACCGGGAGCGTACGCGGGCCCCGCACCTGGCCGGGGGCCCAGGTCACCGCCGAGGGGTCGGCGAGGCCGAACACGGGAACCCGCTCCAGCCAGACCTCCAGCGCGACCCGGAGCTCCATGCGGGCCAGGTGGGAACCCACGCAGCGGTGGATGCCGAGCCCGAACGCCGCGTGCCGGTTGATCTCGCGATCGATGATCACCTCGTCGGCCCGGTCGAACTGGCCGGGGTCGCGGTTGGCGGCGGGGAACGACAGCAGGACCCAGTCGTCGGCCTTCATGTCGACGCCGCGCCAGTGCATGTCCTCCTTGACCAGCCGCGCCATCGTGACCGGGGCGTACGCCCGGAGGAACTCCTCCAGCGCGGTCGGCAGCAGCCCGGGCTCGGCGACCAGGCGCTCCCGGTCGGCCGGGGTCTTCGCCAGGTGCCACAGCGAGGCGCCGATCGCGCTCCACGTCGTGTCGATGCCGGCGATGAGCAGCAAGGCGATCGTGCCCGCGACGTGCGCGGGTTCGAGCTTGCGGCCGTACAGCTCCACGTCGATCAGGTAGGTCGTGAGGTCGTCGCGCGGGTCGGCGACGTGGTCGCGGATCTGGGCGTACAGGTAGTCGAACAGCTCGTCCATGCGCGCCAGCCGCTCCTCCGGCGGCAGGTTGACACCTTCCAGAGCGCTCTCCACGAACCTGCGGAACCGTGGGCCGTCCTCGGGCGGGAAACCCAGCATGTCGGCGATGACCCGCATGGGGATGTGCTGCGCGTAGTCACGGGCGGCGTCGACGACCTCGGCGCCCTCGAACGAGTCGATCAGCGAGTGGCAGAAGGCGCGTGTCGCCTCCTCCCGCCTCGCCACCTCCTTCTTGGTGAACGCCGGGAGCAGCAGCTTGCGCGCGTCGTGGTGGAACGGCGGGTCGGAGGAGATCGGCGGCACCGCCCCCACCGGCGCGATCTCCGCCGGCGGCCGGTAGTTGCTCATGATGATCGACCGCGAGGAGAAGCGCTCGGTGTCGTACGCGATCGCCGCGATGTCCTCGTACCGCGTCGGCAGCCACCCGCCGCCGAACCTGTCGGTGTGCGCGATCGGGCAGCGCGCCCGCAGGTCGTCCTGGATCGGGTACGGATCGGCGGCCCACTCGGGCTCCAAATGGGAGAAGTCGCTCGCCCAGTCCGACACCGGACCGGCGATGACCTCGTTGCGTGTGCCTGCGGGCGGCTCCTGGCGGAAGTCGCGGGTGAAACGGTCGTCGACGGTCATGTCAGGCCTCCTCGGCGAGGACGATCGCCCGTTCGGGGCAGTTGGCGGCCGCGACGCGCGCCGCCCGCTCCTCGCCCGGCGGCACGACGCCGTCGCCGAGGACCCGCCCGTAGCCCTCGTCGTCCTCGCCGAACAACTCCGGGGCGAGGTCGTAGCAGCGGCCGTGTCCCTGGCATCGCTGCGGATCGATGGTCACTTTCACCGCGTGCTCCCCTTGGTGGAGTCCGGCCGGATGGGGGCGAGCGCGGCCACCAGGCGGGTGAGCAGCGCGCTCCAGTCCTCCTCGTCGACCGCGTGCTCGTCCGGCGGGACGAGTGCGCTGCCCAGTGCGAGCAGGAGACAGAAATGGGCGATCGCGGCGGGCGACAGCGCGGGGTCCAGTTCGCCGCCGTCCTGGGCGGCGCGCACGAGCCCGGCGAGCCGGTCGGCCCGGTCGCCGACGTAGCCGCGCATCGGCCGGGCGACGTCCTCGTCGCGACGGGCCGCGACCATGGCCTCGACGATGAGGTGACCGCCGGCGTCCCGGCGGCGCTGCAGCCTGCGCCCGACGGCGATCAGCAGGTCCGCGACGGGCCGGTCCGGGTCGGCGGCCAGCAGGTCGGCCAGCAGCCGCGGCCCGTGGGTGCGCAGCGCGGCGACCAGCAGCTCGGCCTTCGAGCCGAAGTGCGCGTAGAGCGCGCCGTTGCTCACGCCGGCGGCGGCGGCGATGTCGGCCACGCGTGTGCCCTCGTACCCGCGCCGGGCGAACACGTCGGCGGCCGCGCGCAGCAGCCTCTCCCGCGTCTCGGCGGCGGTGACACCCGCGATCCGCCCCATGACGGAATTTAATGATTGTTCATTTGATTGCGTCAAGACCGCGTACTCGTCCTGCCGGAGCCCGTCGCGATGCCCGGCGTGACGACCGCCAGGTAAACGACGCAAACTAGCAGAATGTGGAGAAAATGGGGCATAAGGCATCGTGATCGACTCGTCGACGCGGCGCTGGCGGCGGCCGTTCTCGCCTTCACCATCCCCACCACGCTCACCGGCTATAGCTTCTCCCTCTGGGACGGCGCCCCGGGCGGGGTCGAGATCGTCACGGGGATCGTCACCGCGGCGGCCATGCTGGTGCGGCGCCGCACCCCCTGGCCCGCGGTCCTCGCCTCGGCCGCGTGCGCCTGCGTCACCGGGCAGGTCGTGCCGATGATCCTCGCCGTCTACTCGATGACGGCCGAGCACCGGGTGCGCCGGTGGCAGTACGTCGCCCTGGTCCTGACGGTGGTCTACTTCGCCGTCGACTACCGCAACCCCCACACCGACCACTCGGTCTACCTCAACGCCGTGCGCGCGCTGACCCTCATCTACCTGCCCGCGATGGTCGGCACATGGGTGTACGCCTACCGGAGACTCATCCGGGAGCTGCGTCTCGGCGTACGCGAACGCGAGGAGATCGCCGCCTCCGAGGAACGCCGCAAGATCGCCAGGGAGATGCACGACACCGTCACCCACGCGGTCACCGCCATGGTGCTCAACGCCGGCATGGCCCGCGACGCCACCGATCCCGGCGAGGTCGACGAGCTGACGGCGGTCATCGAGGACAAGGGCGTGCAGGCGCTCGACGAGCTGCGGCAGCTGCTCACCGTGCTCCGCCGCGAGAACGGAGACCTCGCCGAGGACACCGAGGCGATCACCCGGCTGGTCGGCGAGGCGCGAGCGAGCGGGCTCCAGGTCGACCTGCACCTCGACGCTCCCCCGGGGACGCTGCCGAGACAGGTCTCACACGCGTGCTACCGCCTGGTGCAGGAGGGACTGAGCAACGTACGCAAACACGCGCCGGACTCCCGCGTGCGGGTCAGCTGCGAGGTCAGCGGCGACCAGGTGGCGGTCTCCGTGGTCGACACGCCGGCGCACCCCCGGCCCGGCGGGAGGAAGGTCAGGGCCGCGCCCTCCCTCGGCGGGGGATACGGCCTGGCCGGAATCCGGGAGCGCGTCTGCCTCGCCCAAGGCCGGTTCTTCTCCGGGCCGACCCCCGAGGGCGGCTTCGTGCTCGCCGCCCGCATCCCCCTCCGAGGGGGCCGGGCGGCTGGCCCACCGATCACGGGTCGCCCGGACCCTCCCGCGTGACCGGCCGCGGCCGGACGCCGGGCGGCCACGCGGGCGCGCCGGTTTCCGCCCCGCCCGGCGGGGTACGGGCCTCTCACACCGATACAGCGCACAACGGCCCGGGCCGCCGTCGCGGGAGGCGGCGCGCCGCGCCTGTCGCACGCGTCTGCCCGTAACGATCGCCTGTGAGGGTAGCCATGAAAGCCGTGGTCTACGAAGGCCCCCGACAGGTCAGCGTCACCACCGTGCCGGACGCCCGGATCGAGCGGCACACCGACGTCCTCGTCCGCGTCACCACGTCCAACATCTGCGGCTCCGACCTGCACATGTACGAGGGCAGGACCAACTTCGAGCCGGGCCGGGTCCTCGGCCACGAGAACCTCGGCGAGGTCGTCGAGGTCGGGGACGCCGTCGACCGGGTCAAGGTCGGCGACATGGTGTGCCTGCCGTTCAACATCTCGTGCGGCTTCTGCGCCAACTGCGAGCAGGGCCTGACGGCCTTCTGCCTGACCACCAACCCCACATCCGGCCTGGCCGGCGCCGCGTACGGCTACGCCGACATGGGCCCGTACAACGGCGGCCAGGCCGAGCTGCTGCGCGTGCCGTACGGGGACTTCAACTGCCTCGTCCTGCCGGAGGACGCCTATGAGAGGCAGACCGACTACGTCATGCTGGCCGACGTGTGGCCCACCGGATGGCACGCGACCACGCTCGCCTGCGTCCAGCCGGGCGACACCGTCGTGGTCTACGGCGCGGGCCCGGTCGGCCTGATGGCCGCCTACTCGGCCCTGCTCAGGAACGCGAGCGGCGTGATGGTCATCGACCACCATCCGGACCGGCTGAGCAAGGCCGAGGAGATCGGCGCGATCACGATCGACGACTCCCAGGCATCCCCGGTCGAGCAGGTCCTGGAGCTCACCCAGGGGATGGGCGCCGACCGGGGCTGCGAGTGCGTGGGCTTCCAGGCACACGATCCGAAGGGCGCCGAGCGTCCCAACATGACGCTCAACGACCTGGTCAGATCCGTGAAGTTCACCGGGAACATCGCCGTCGTCGGCCTGTTCGTCCCCCGCGACCCCGGCGGCGGGGACAACCTCTACCAGCGGGGAGAGGTGGCCATCGACTACGGCACCTTCTGGTCGAAGGGCCAGACGATGAGCACCGGCCAGTGCAACGTCAAGAACTACAACCGCCAGCTGTGCTCCCTCATCCACGAGGCCGGCGCCCGGCCGTCCTGGATCGTCTCCCACGAGCTCGACCTCGACGACGCGCCCGAGGCGTACGAGCACTTCGACGCGCGGGAAGCGGGCTGGACCAAGGTGGTCCTGCACCCGAACAAGATCGACTGACGGCGCGGCCCCCATCGCGGCGAACCGGGCCGGTGATCGGCCGAGGCGGGCAGACCGTAATGTGGGGGGAAAGCCGCGGGCGCGCGGGCGCCCGGCGCGACCAGGAAGGGACGGGCGCGTGCTCACCGTCTGCGTGGCCCCGGCGGACCCGCCGCTGATCGTCGAGTCGGTCCGCGCCGCCGGCGGTGAGGTCGTCGCGGATCCGCGCCGGGCGGAGGCGCTGGTCTGGACCGACTCGCGGCCCGAGGGCGTGCGGGAGTACCTGACGCCGAGCGTGCGCTGGGTCCAGCTGCCCTCCGCGGGCGTCGAACGCTGGACCCGGGAGGGTCTCGTCGACTCCACGCGCGTGTGGTGCTCGGCGGCGGGAGCCTACGCCCCGCAGGTCGCCGAGCACGCCCTCGCCCTGCTGCTGGCCGGGGTGCACCGGCTGCCCGCCGCCGCCCGGAGCCGTACGTGGCGGCGCGACCAGCCGGGAACGCTGCGCGGGAGCACGGTGGCCGTCGTCGGCGCGGGCGGGATCGGCAGGGCCGTCGTCCCCGGGCTGCGCGCCCTCGGGGCGGGCGTTCTCGCGGTCAACCGCTCAGGCAAGCCGGTCGAGGGCGCGGCCGAGACCGTGCCGTTCGAGGGCCTGGCCGCCGTCTGGCCACGGGCCGATCACGTCATCCTGGCCGCGCCCGCCACCTCGCAGACGTACCGGATGGTCGGACGGGACGAGCTGCGGGCCCTGGGCCCGCACGGGTGGCTGGTCAACGTGGCGCGGGGTGAGCTCGTCGACACCGACGCCCTGCTCGCCGCGCTGCGCGCCGGCGAGATCGGCGGCGCGGCCCTCGACGTCACCGACCCGGAGCCGCTGCCGGACGGGCACGGCCTGTGGGCCGAGCCGAACGTGCTGATCACCTCGCACAGCGCCAACCCGCAGACCCGCCTCACCGAAAGCCTCGCCGAGCGGGTGCGCGAGAACGTCGCCCGCTACCTGCGCGGGGAGCCGCTGCTGGGCCTGATCGACCCCGCGCGGGGCTACTGAGGCTGCCGGCCGGACCTGATCGGCATGGGAAACGGCCCCGTCGCCGGATAGGGCGGCCCCGCGTGTGGATGGGCCGGGCGCGTGGCCTCCCGGCTCCCTCGTCGAGCTGGATCGGCCGGGCGGGCCGGAGGCGGTTTGCGTGGACCGGGCGGTCGCGGCGAAGATCACCCGGTGGCATCCCCCCGCCGTGCACGTCTGCGCTTCGCGCTCTTCGCGCTCGCCGCCGTCGTCGTCGGCGTCTCCCACCCGCTGATCGAACCGGCTCTGTGGATCGCTGACCGGAGGATCTCGTCGAACCTTCTCAACGTGTTCGACCGGACCGTGGAGCCGGTCGCGATCCTCGTGCTGGCGCTGCCGCTGGGCGTGCTGATCGACCGCGCGCGGCGCCGGTCGGTCCTGGTGGTGTCCGCGCTGCTGGGCGCGGCCCTCACGGCCGTCGCGGCGGCCGGGGCTCTCGGGGCGCCCACCTGGCCGCTTCTCCTCGCCACCATCCCGGCGAGCGGCGTCCTGGCGTCGGTGACGGTGGTCGCCCAGGACGCGTACCTGCCGTCCGTCGTACGGCGTGCGCGCCTGCTTCCGGCGAATGCTCTGCTGACCCTGCTGCCGTGCATCGTCGTCGTGCCGATGACGCTGACGGGGACCGTCTGGCAGGGGTCCGCGTTCCTGTTCGCCGTCGGCCTGGCGCTGGCCGCGGCGGCGGCGCTGTTCCGCGGCGTCTCCGCCGCCGAGACGCCACCGCCGCCGAGGGCGGGGCTGTGGCGGGAGGCGGCGGAGGGGATCCGGTTCACGGCCCGGCATCCGGCGCTGCGGGCCATCGCCCTCTATGTGCTGCTGTCGTCCTTGCTTTTCGAACTTGGCGACGAGGTGACCGACGAGGCGCGGGCGACGGCGTTCCACGGCCCGAGCGCGACACCGATCGAGTACCCCTGGCGGCTGGCGATCGCGTCGGCCTACGGCCCTGTCGTCCTCGGGGCGCTGCTGGCGGTGCTGATGCACCGCAGGCTCGGCGCGTTCCGGCTGGCCTGGTGGGCCCTCCTCGTGAGCGCGCCGTTCACTTTGCTGCTCGCCCTTTCCGGGCCCGGGGCGGAACGGATCTGGTACGTCCTCGGAAGCGGCGTCCCGGCGACCGGCGCGGTGATCGCCACCGTCGCCCTGCTCAGCCACCGGCAGGCCGTCACGCCCAACCGGCTGCTCGGCCGGACGGGCGGCCTGCTGCTCCTGCTCGCCACCGTCGCCGAGGAGGCGGGAGAACTCCTGGAGGGGCCCGCGGGGCGGCTGGCCGATCTGGGCGGCGCCGCGCCGCCGGCGCTCGCCACCGCCGCCGCGCTCGCCGCCGCCGTCCCGCTGCTGTGGGCCCGGCGGTCAACGGTGGGCGACGCCGCCGGATTGGACGACGACGACGCGACGGACGACGGCGATCAGACGAGCCCGGACCGGGCCGCCGGCCGGCCAACCTCCGCGATCGCCGGCGCCGTCCGGCGAGCCGGGCCGCCGCTCGCGGTGCTCGCGCTGCTGGCCACGCTGCCGGCCACCGACCTCGCGTACAGCCGCATCACCACCCACGACCAGTGCGCGCCCCGGTACGGCGAGGCGGCGAGGGTGCCGACCGGCGAACGGTCGTTCATCTGCGGGGCGCGAGCGGGCGGGCGGTTCGCCACCGTCTCCGACCGGGACCTGCTGGCGTACGGGCGGGCGATGTGTGAGGTCTACCCCGGCCCGCACGCCGACGAGGGGTTGATCGCCCCCATCTGTCCCCCGGCCGCCGCGAGATTCCAGGCGGCGATCGACGCCGAGGAGGCAGAGTATCGGGCGCAGGAGGCCGCCAGCCAGAAGGCGTGCGACCGCTCCCGCCACCGGCCGCTGATCAGACCCGTACGCGTCGCCCGCGAGCGGACGTGGACCGACTACGGCGTCCTGGAATCCTTCGAGTACGACGAGAACACGCCGTCGGACCCGTTCGACGACGGCCTGCTGGAAACGGCGCAGGACGACGACCTGGTCGCCGCCGTTCCGGGACACCTGATCACCCTCAGCCACTCCGACTACGACATCTGTGTGACCACCGAGACCTACCGCACGAGGCCCCCGGTTGAGGTGAAAGGGTGGCATCGGGTGGTGGAGATCGGCTACCGGAGCCCGGCGGGCCACATCGAGCTCATGGACCCGATGGGAGGAGCGTCCCTGCCGAATCTGGCGTTCCGCGGCAAGGGGCATTACCGGATCCGCGTCCACTACCGGAAGCCGGACTGGGAGACGCGAGCACCCCAGCACCTTCTGATCATGGTGTTCCCCGGTGAGGGCGACCGCGTGGTCGAGCACCACCGCTCACGATGACGTCTACCGGACCGCGCCTCGGCCCGGTCCGGCCCGGTCCGGCCCGCGGGCACGGGCGCCGCCGCGGACCGGACGGGTTCACCAGCCCGATCGTCCGGGGGTCGTGCCCGGCGACCCGCGCCACGCGCACCCCTGCGCCCGCCGGGTCGCCGGGGCGTTATGGTCGCCGCATGGAGGTCTGTTCCGTCACCGCCCCGGCCACCGTCGAGGAGGCGGAGGCGATCCAGGACGCCCTGCGGTCCCGGCTCGACCTGGCCGGCCCCGGTCCCCGTGACCCCGCCCTGGTCGCGGGGGTGGACGTGGCCTACGCCGACGACCTGCTGGCCGCCGCGGTCGTCGTGCTCGACGCGGCGAGCCTGGACGTGGTCGAGCAGGTGACGGTGCCGGGACGGCCCGCCTTCGACTACGTGCCCGGCCTGCTCGCCTTCCGCGAGCTGCCCAGCCTGGTCGAGGCGCTGGAGCGGCTCACCGTCACGCCCGGCCTGATCGTCTGCGACGGGTACGGCCTGGCGCATCCCCGGCGGTTCGGCCTCGCCTGCCACCTCGGCGTGCTCACCGGGCTGCCCACGATCGGTGTCGGCAAGACGGCCTTCGTCGGCTCCTTCGACCAGCCCGGCCGGGAACGCGGCGCGTGGAGCGACCTGCTCCTGGACGGCCAGGTGACCGGCCGGGTGCTGCGCACCCGGGACGGCGTCAAGCCGGTCTTCGTCTCCGTCGGCCATCGGATCGATTTGGAGACCGCCTGCCGGCACGTGCTCGCCCTGACCCCGCGGCACCGGCTCCCCGAGACGACGCGCGCCGCCGACCGCCTGTCGCGCGCGGCGCTGAAGACCGCCATGGCGGCCTCCCCCTGACGACGACCCGCCGTACGCGGCGGTGCGGCGCGCAGGCCTGGCCGGCCGTGATCAGGACGGGCGTTCGGCGAGGTGGCGCTCCACCGTGGCGACCTTGGCGTCGAGCCTGCCCTGACCTGCTCGGGCGTCGGCCTTGAGCACCAGGCTGACGCGGGAGCAGCGGGCCTCGACGGCGGCGACGGCGTCCTTGACGACGCCGAGCACCTCGTCCCACGTCTCGCCCTCGACTGTGGTGAACATGGCGTCGGTGCGGTTGGGCAGCCCGGACGCGCGGACCACGCGCACGGCCTCCGCCACCGCTTCGCCGACATCCTCACCGGCGCCGATCGGCGTGACGCTGAACGCGACGAGAACCGACACGAGACCTCCTCGAAGATCGCATCTCCGGAGTCACGCTAACACCCGCCGGGTCACGCGCGGGTGGCCTGCTCACCGGTCCCGTGGCGGGCGGCCGCGCGGGCGTGCGCGCCGGTCAGGAGGGTACGCACCCGCTCGGCCGTGGCGTCGCCGGGGTTGAGCACGCAGATCCAGGACTGGGCGGCGTAGACCGGGTGCGGCAGGATCCGGTCCGGTACGCGGTAGTCCACCGCCTCGTGGTGGGCGGGGTGCGCGGCCGGCGGGTAACCGAGCAGTTCCTCGAACACGGCGCGGCCGACGCCGATGTTGACCCGGAAAACGCCCGGCCGGTTCAGGTCGGAGGCGGTGTCGAACCCCTCGTAATCCTTGACGACGATCGTGGCGAAGGGCATCTTCCGGTTGGCCGGAACGTCGTCGGGGTCGTAGTAGAAGAAGGTGTCCCCCCACGCGGCCCGCGGGGCGCCGTTGTCCTCGCCGGCGGTGAAGGCGACGACGCCCGGGAGGCCGGTCGTGAATTCGATGACGTCGTTCTCGGTCACACGAGGTCCTTTTCTCGCTGGGATTCCTCCTTCAAGTGTCCCATTCAAGTCCTTTATGAGACTTTTCCGGGGAATCCACTGCTGGGCCGTCACCGACTCTCAACTCGCGGATGAGACCTTGGCCGCGCCGGGCTCAGCCCCGGGGAGGCCGCACCACCGCGACGGCGCAGTGCGCGTGGTGCAGGACCGCCCGGCTCACCGAGCCGAGCACCGCCGCGCCGACGGCTCCGCGTCCCCGCGACCCCACGACGAGCAGGTCGGCCTTGTCTCCCGCCTCCACCAGCGCGGCGACGGGGTGGGCGCACACGGCCCGCATCTCGGCGCGGACGCCGGGGTACCGGTCCCGGTGGGCCCGCAGCACGTCCGCCACGTACTCCTCCTGGGCCTTGCGCACCTCGTCGACGTCGTAGGCGATCTCGGGCGCGAAGGCGTGCACCGGAAGCTGCCAGGCGTACAGGGCGAGCAGACGGCAGTCGCGCAGCCGCGCCTCCTCGAAGGCGTAGGTCAGCGCGGTGCCGGCCTCGTCGGAGCCGTCGACGCCGACGACGATCAGCCCGTTGGGCGCCGACACCCCGGGACGCACCACGACGACGGGGACGTCGACCTGGCCGGCGACGTGCATGCTGACCGATCCGAGCAGCATGCCGGCGAACCCGCCGTGTCCCCTGCTGCCGACCACGATCTGCGCCGCGTTCCCGGCCTCCTGACGCAGCACCCGGGACGGGTCGCCCTCGATCAGGGCGGTGGTGACGCGGACGACCGGATGGGTCTCCCGCACGGTCTGCTCGGCCTCCTCCAGGATCCGCCGGCCTGCCCGGTCGAGCTGGTCCTCCACCGGGATCGGATAGCGCGCGATCTCGTACGGCAGGCGGTCCACCGCGTGGACGATCCGCAGCGGCAGGCCCTTTCGCGCCGCGTCGCCCGCGGCCCACTCCACCGCGGCGGTCGCGGCGCGCGATCCGTCGGTGCCCACGATGACGGGTTGGGTCATGGCTCCTCCTTCTGCTCCTGCCCCCATCCGACCCCCTGCGCCCCGTCAGGGGCAGGGCCGCTGGTCCCCGCGCCGCGGGACCTTTCTCCTCCCACGGGTACGGTGCCCGGGACAAGGGCTGGGAATCCGGAGCGAGGCCGGCCCGCTCACCGCTGTCCGGGGGCGGCGAGCCGGCCGGAGGTCAGGAGCAGGTGATGCCGCTCGCCCCGGGCGTGGAGGGGCCGGACGCCTGGAAGCCGAAGCTCGCCGACGCGCCGGGCGCGAGGCTCCTCGCCCACGAGGGCGCCTTCGCCGTCCAGCGGGCGCCGCCGGTCGTCACGGTCGCGCTCCAGGCGTTGACGAGGCTCACCCCGGACGGCATGTCCCAGGTGACCGTCCAGTCCGTCCAGGCCGCTGCGCCGGTGTTCTTGACCGTGACGTCCGCCGTGAACCCGCCCTGCCACGAGCTGGCCACCTGGTAGGTCACCTGGCAGTTCCCGGGCTTCGCCGAGGGAGACGGGCTGGGCGAGGCGGACGGGGAAACGGACGGGGACGCAGACGGCGAGACCGACGGCGAGACCGACGGTGAGGCGGAGGGCGAGACGGACACCGAGGGCGAGGGCGAGGGCGACCCACTGGGCGTCGTCGTGGTGTAGCTCACCTCCGTGTAGTCGGCGCCGCACTGCGATCCGCAGGACGCAGGCAGGGCGAAGCTGTAGACCCGGCCGCCGTTCACCAGCGCGTCAGACACGTCGCGCACCCGGATCTGGAACCGGGTGGCGCCCTGCGTGACCCCGCCGATGATGTACGACTGGCCCATGTCGGAGTTCATCTGGGCCTGCTTCCAGGCGCCGTCGGCGTAGTACTCCACCCCGTGGATGCCGTTGGGCAGGTGGGAGACCGCGATGGCGGGCCACCACGCCTGCGCGCCCTTCATGAACCCGATGCGGATGTCGCCGCTGTAGCCGGGCGCCGGGACGAACGACCAGGTCACGTGGCGGTTGTTCCAGTGGTTGGGGTACATGTCCCCGACGGGCGCCCCGTTCTTGACGAACCTGTTGAGCGAGGGCTTGGACAGGTCGAGGTGGTAGCGGTCGTCGCGGCACCAGCCGTTGGGATCGCCGCAGCTGTCGGCGACGATCATGGTCAGCGTGGCGCCGCTGTAGGCGTCGGAGACCCACGAGCCGTTGCGGCAGAACGCCTGGCCGGCCCCGCCGTCGTTGACGCCCGTGCAGTAGTCGGAGATCGTCACCTTGACGTACCTGCCACAGTTCAGGCCGTTGTTCCACAGCCCGGCCTTGGACGCGTTCGCCCCGGTCAGGGGCCGCGGGTAGAAGGCGTAGTCCCCGGGCGTGTCGTACACGTTCAGCGCGACGAAGTCCTGCGAGTCCAGCTCCGACTGCGGGATGCCGCAGCCGCCGTACGGCGAGCCGAGGGCGTCGAAGTAGGTCGCGTTCCCGGTCACCGGCGCGGGCGGGTCGTCGACCGCCCCGGCCGGCGTGGCGGCGGGCCAGGCGGTCAGCAGGACCGCGGCGACGGCGGCCGCCCACACGCGGCGTCGGAAGGAAGATGCGCGGCCGTTCATCGGGCTCCCTGCGCTCACGGTCGGCTCGGAACGCGGCGATCGTGGCCGCGTAACCCCTTCCCGTCAAGGGCCCCGGCCGAGGCGGCCCCGCCGGCGAGCCGGTGAGCTGGGCGATCCTCTGGTGAGGACCTGTAACTTTCATCACCATGGCAAACCAGAGACGTGCGTAAGCCGACTTTCGGGGCAGAGGACACGAAAGCACTCATCAGCCTGGGGAGCGACCATATGACGGATTTCGCGCGGGACATGGCGGTCGGCGTCGAAGAGGAGTTCCACGTCGTGGACCTGGCAACACGGCAGCCCGTCCCGCGCGCCGGCCTGCTCCTCCAGCAGTTGCCCCCCGACCGGTTCACCCAGGAGCTGCACCGCTCGGTCGTGGAGGCCAACACGCGCCCGTGCACCCGCCTGGAGGACCTGTCGCGGGAGCTGGCCGGACTGCGGGCCGACGTGGTCGCGGCGGCGGACGGCCTCGGCCTGGGCATCGTCGCGGCGGGGACGGTCCCGCTGGTCGACCCCGAGACGATGAAGATCTCCCCTGATCCGCGCTACGAGCAGATGCTGGCCGACTACCAGGCGCTCGCCCGCGAGCAGCTCATCTGCGGCACGCAGGTGCACGCGGAGGTGCGCGACCGCGACCTGGCGGTGGCCGTGACGCACCGGCTGGCTCCCTGGCTGCCGCCGCTGCTGGCCCTGAGCTGCAGCTCGCCGTACTGGATGGGCGCCGACACCGGATACGCGAGCTTCCGGTCGATGGTGTGGCAGCGGTGGCCCACCGCCGGGCCGGCGGCGCGGTTCGAGTCGGCCGAGGAGTACGACGCGATGGTGGACGAACTGGTGCGGTCGGGGGTGATCAGCGATCCCGGCATGCTCTACTTCGACGTCCGGCCGTCGGCGCACGTGCCCACGGTCGAGCTGCGGGTGTGCGACGCCTGCCCCCGGGTGGACGACATCGTGCTGATCGCCGGGCTGTTCCGCGCGCTGGTCGCGCGGGAGCTGGACGCCCTCGCCACCGGCCGTTCGCCCTCCGCGGCCGAGGAGTCCGTGCGTACGGAACTGGTGCGGGCCGCCTCCTGGCGGGCCGCGCGTTCGGGACTGGACGGCGAGCTGGTCGACCCGGTCGAGGGCGTGCCGAGGCCGGCCCGTGAGGTGATCGGCCGGATGCTGGAGGGGCTGCGGCCACAGCTCGAGGAGTCCGGCGACTGGGCGCTCGTCTCGTCCCTGGCGGAGCGGGCGCTGGCCGACGGCGGCTCGGCCGCGCGGCAGCGTGAGGCCTTCCGGCGCGGCGGCCGCCTGACCGACGTCGTGGACCTCCTCCTCGGCGAGACGAGGTCCGGGGACCGTCGGCTCGCGGGGGCCGGGAGGTAGGACGACATGTGTGGACTGAGCGGCGAGATCCGGTTCGACGGGCGGCGCGCCGACATCGGCGCGGTGGGCAGGATGACCGACGCGATGCACGATCGCGGCCCGGACGGGTCGGGCCTGTGGTCGCGGGGCCCGGTCGCCCTCGGCCACCGGCGCCTGAAGATCATCGATCTGTCGGACAAGGCGGCCCAGCCGATGGCCGACCCCTCGCTCGGCCTGGCCGCGGTCTTCAACGGCTGCCTCTACAACTACCGCGAGCTGCGCGAGGAACTGCGAACCGAGGGATACCACTTCTTCTCCGGCTCCGACACCGAGGTCCTGGTCAAGGCGTTCCACCACTGGGGGCCCGACTGCGTGCGCCGCTTCGCGGGGATGTTCGCCTTCGCCGTCTTCGAACCGGCGACGGGCCGGCTGACGCTCGCCCGCGACCGCCTCGGGATCAAGCCGATGTACGTGTCCGGGGACGGGCGGCGGCTGCGCTTCGCCTCCACCCTGCCCGCGCTGCTCGCCGGGGGCGAGGTGAGCACCGACATCGACCCGGTCGCGCTGCACCACTACATGACCTTCCACTCGCTGGTGCCCGGCGAGCGCACGATCCTCACCGGCGTGCGCAGGCTGCCGCCGGCGACCGTGCGCACGGTCGAGGCCGACGGGACGTACCGCGACACGGTCTATTGGGACCCGCCCTTCACCCGGCTGCCGCGGTACGAGGGGATGGACGCGCACGACTGGCGCGAGGCCGTACTCGACCGGCTGCGCGCCGCCGTCCGCCGGCGGATGGTCGCGGACGTGCCCGTGGGCGTGCTGCTGTCGGGCGGCCTGGACTCCAGCGTCATCGCGGCGCTGCTGGCCGAGGAGGGCCAGCGGGACCTGTCGACGTTCAGCATCGGATTCCACGCGGCCGGCGGCGACGCGGGCGACGAGTTCCGCTACTCCGACATGGTCGCCGAGCGCTTCGGCACCACCCACCACCGCATCCTCATCGAGGACTCCCGGCTGCTGTCGGGCCTGCCGGAGGCGGTGCGGGCGATGAGCGAGCCGATGGTCAGCCACGACTGCGTCGCCTTCCACCTGCTGTCCGGGGAGGTGGCCAGGCACGTCAAGGTGGTGCAGTCCGGGCAGGGCGCCGACGAGGTGTTCGCCGGGTACCGCTGGTTCCCTCCCGTGGCCGCTGTGCCACGCGAGGACGCCTTCGCGGCGTACGCCAGGGAGTTCTTCGACCGGCCGCACGAGGACCTCGCCGGCATCGTCGCGCCCGCCTACCTCGCCGAGGAGGACGAGAGCGCCCGCGTCGTCCGCCGCCACCTCGACCGGCCGGGCGCCGAGACCGCGCTCGACGCCGTCCTGCGCCTGGAGACGCGGCTGATGCTCGCCGACGACCCGGTCAAGCGGGTGGACAACATGACGATGGCCCACGGCCTGGAGGCCCGCACCCCGTTCCTCGACCACGAGCTGGTCGAACTGGCGGCGGCGTGCCCACCCGAGCTGAAGCTCGCCGGGGGCGGCAAGGGCATCCTGAAGGAGGCCTCGCGGGCGCTGCTGCCGCGCGAGATCGTCGACCGGCCGAAGGGTTACTTCCCGGTGCCCGCCATCCGGCACATCGACGGGCCGTTCCTCGACCTGGTGCGCGACGCGCTCACCGCGCCCGCCGCCCGCTCCCGCGGCCTGTTCGACCCGGCGTACGTCGCGAGGCTGCTGGACGACCCGGGGGCCGACCGCGCCAGGACGGGGGTCAACACGCTGTGGCAGCTCGGGCTGCTGGAGATGTGGCTGCAGTCGCAAGGGATCTGATGGCGGAGCACGTCCCCGGCACCGAGCTCGCCGACGCCGCGTCCCACGGCGCCGCGTTCCTGGGGGCCGCGTTCCTGGGGGCCGCGTTCCTGGAGACCTGGGAGTGCCGGACGCCGGCCCTGGCCCCGGACCGCGGCGCCGTCGCGTACGTCAGCGACCGGGACGGCACGCCGCGGGTCTGGGTCCAGCCGACGCGGCCCGGCGCGGGGGCGCGGGCCGTCGACACCGGGCCCGAGCCGGTCGCCGAGGTGAGCTGGTCGCCGACCGGCGAGCGGCTGGCCGTGCTCGTGGTGCCCGGCGGCGGCGAGCACACCCAGGTCTGGACGGTCCGCCCGGACGGCGGCGACCTGCGGCCGCTGGCCGCGCCCGAGGGCGGGTCCGCCTGGTTCGTCCGGTGGACCGGCCGGGGCGATCTGCTTCTGGTGGCCGAGGTCTCGGCGGCCGGGCCGGCCGAGGCCCTGCTGGTCGACGCGGGCACCGGGAGCCGGGAGACCGTCGCGGCCGGGCCACTCGTGCATCCGGAGTCGGTGAGCCGCGACCACGCGCGGGTGCTGCTGCGCCGCGGCCCGAGAGGGATGCGGCGCATGTATCTCAGGGACCTGACCCTGGGCGGCACGGAGCAGCCGCTGCTGGCGGACCTGCCCGGCTCGACCGGCCACGGCGTCCTGTCCCCCGACGGCGAGACCGCCTACCTGCTGTCCGACGCGGGCCGGGACCGCGCCGCGCTGGTGGCGGTGAGCCGGGGCGGCGGCCCGGTGGTGCTGGCCGAGCGCCCGGACGCCGAGCTGGACCGCTTCGCGCTGAGCGCGGACGGCCGCCGTCTCGTGCTGGTGTGGAACGTCGGGGGCCGCTCGGAGCTGGAGGTGCTGGAGCCGGGCGACGGCGGTCACGGCTGGGGGCACGCCGGCGGCGTCGCCGACACCGCCCTCGTCACCGGCGGTGCTGCCGCCGAGAACCCGGTACGGCGCCCGCTGCCCCCTCCTCCGGGTGAGCTGGTGACCTCGATCAGCGTGTCGCTCGACGACAGGGTGGCCGTGCTCGCCGTGGAAGGGCCCGCCCAGCCCGCACAGGTGGTGTCGTGCGACCTGGACACGGGCCGGTATCGGACGCTCGCCGGGGCGGGACGCGTCGCCGGGGCCGTGGACGCCGAACTCGTGCGGCTGCCGGCCCGCGACGGGCTGGAGATCGGCGGGTGGCTCTACCGCCCGCCCGGCGCGCGGGGCCCGGCGCCGTACGCCCTCTTCCTGCACGGCGGGCCGGAGGACCAGGAGCGGCCCGCGTTCACCCCGCTGTACCAGTGCCTGGTGGCCGCCGGGATCGGCGTCTTCGCGCCGAACGTGCGCGGCTCGGCCGGATTCGGCCGGGCCTTCCGTGAGGCCGACAACCACGCGCTGCGGTTCCGCGCCATCGACGACGTGGCCGACTGCGCCGCCTTCCTGGTGCGGGCCGGCCTCGCCGACCCCGTCCGGCTGGCCTGCATGGGCTGGTCGTACGGCGGCTATCTCACGCTGGCCGCGCTCGTCACCTATCCGGGGCTCTTCCGGACCGGGGTGGACGTGTGCGGGATGGCCGACTTCGCCACCTTCTACGAGCGCACCGAGCCGTGGATCGCCGCGGCCGCGGTGAGCGAGTACGGACATCCGGAGGCCGACCGCGACCTGCTGCACGCGCTGTCGCCCCTGCACGCCTTCGACCGCCTGGCCGCTCCCCTGCTGGTGGTGCACGGCGCGCGGGACTCCAACGTCCCGGTGTACGAGGCCGAACAGGTCGTCGGCGCGGCCCGGGCCCGCGGGGTGCCCTGCGAGCTGCTGCTGTTCGAGGACGAGGGGCACGAGATCCGGCGGCGGGTCAACCGGGTCACGTTCGTGCGGCGCGTCACCGAGTGGCTCGGCCGGCACCTGACCTGCCCGTCGTCCGCCTGAGCGGTCAGCGCGACTCGTGCAGCCGCGCCAGGTCGCTCTCCATCTTGGCGATGACCCGCTGGTATCCCTCCCATCCGTACTGCCGGAACAGCTCGGACTTCAGGCGCAACGTCTCCTCCTGCACCGCCTCTGGACCCTGGCGGCGTATCGCGTCGAGCGCGAGACGCGCCCGCCGCTCTCGGTCGGTGGTTCCGGCGAGATCCTCGCGTCTCATCTCAGGAGTAGGCATGGGGCTCTGCCCTCCGGGTCTGGACGAACGGTGCCTACACCTGACGCGCCTCCGGCACCGGAGGTTGACGGCCCCGGGAAAATATTCGCCGGGGCGTTATCAAGACGCCGGACGCGCGGTCAGGGCGCCTCGCCGCCGGGGACGTCGACCGCGATCTCGCCGCCCAGCCGGTGCCCCTCGCCGAGGACGAGGTTGTCGCCGCTCCAGAACCTGCCGGGGTCGTACCAGTTCGGGCGGCGGCCCTCGGGCAGCAGGCCCATCGCCTCGTAGGTCACCGCGACGACCTCCGCGCAGTAGGCGGTCTCCAGAGCCCTGTCGCGGGCGGTCCGCCGCTCCGCGTTCCGGAGCCCGCGCCACGCCGCGGGCCGGAGTGCGGGGAGCCGCCCGCGGAGCCAGCGTCCCGCCAGGCGGGCCGTGGACGGGAACGGCGTGCCGTCCAGCCGCGCGATCGTCCGCAGGACGGCGTCCTCCATCTCCCTGCTCACGCCCGGCTCCAGCTGGCGCAGCCAGGCACGCTGGCCGTACCTCGCGGCCCAGACGCAGACCGCGTCGCGCATGTCGTGCAGCTGGACGCCGCGCTGGTGGGTGCCCGACCACATGTCGGGCAGCGACCGGCCGAGTTCGGCGTGCCACATGAGCGGCGGCAGGTCCTCGATGACCACGGCCATGCCCACGTGGTTGACCGGACTGTTGGTGGTGACCTGGATGGCGCGGTCCGGGACGCTGCGTCCCCGGAACACCCAGACGTCACCGGTACGGGCCAGTTCGAGTGCCTTGTCGAGGCTTATCCGCGTATGAGCCACGGCAGTAGCCTAGGCACATGCGGTGGTGGAAGATACTCGGTCTGGCGGCCTTCACGGGTGTCGCGGCGACAGGTGTGGTGATCGCCCGGGCCGAGCGCCGCAGGCGCGCGTACACGCCGGAGGAGATCCGGGATCGCCTGCGCGCCCGGCACGCCGAGGCCGTCGCGGCGGACGCGTCCCCCGGCACAACCGCTCGGTGAGCACGCACCGCCGCCGGGGCGAGGCGGCGGAGTGACGTGGCGGCGGAGTGACGTGGCGACGGAGTGACGTGGCGACGGAGTGACGTGGCGACGGGGTGACGTGGCAGCGCGGACGTCCGGAGAAGGCGCCGGCCTGTCCGGCGCAAGGCCCCACCCGCTCAGCCGCCGTACGCGTCGACGCCGAGCTTGACCGCGACCGCGAGTCCGCAGAGGGCCGCGGCGAGGCGCAGCGTGTCGCCGGGCAGGCGGCGGGCGACCGCCGGGCCCAGCCAGCCGCCCACGAGGAACCCCGCCGCCAGGGGTCCGACCGCCGCCCAGTCGACCGGCCCGAACAAAGCGAACCAGACGGCCGCGACGGCGTTGGCGAACGCTCCCACGACGTTCTTGACCGCGTTGACCCCGGCCGCCGGGCGGTCGAGCGCCGCGGCGAGCACGGCGAACATCATGATGCCGCCGGCCGCGCCGAAGTAGCCGGTGTAGACGGCGACGCAGAAGGCGCCCACGCGCAGGGCCAGGCCCTTCTCCCCGCCGAGGTGCACCCGTCCCTGGCGGGGCGGGCGCAGCAACAGCAGCAGCGAGGCGCCCGCGATCAGCCATGGGGCGGCCGCCTCGAACGTCCGCGACGGCGTGACCAGCAGCAGCGCCGCGCCCGTCGCCCCGCCCAGCGCGGTGGCGAGGCCGAGCCGGGCGAGGAGACGCCCCTGGCCCGCCAGTTCCGGCCGCGAGCCGGCCGCCGCACCCACACCGGTGAACAGCAGCGCGACCGTGTTGGTGACGTTCGCGGTGAGCGGCGGCAGGCCGAAGGCCAGCAGCGCGGGGTACGACACGATCGAAGCCAGACTCACGACCGTGCTGACGACCCCGGCGATAAGGCCGATCCCGGCCAACCCGAGCACGTCGACAAGCACAAGGGAACCCAACCATATGGGTTTTGGACCGCAAAAACCGGCCTACCGGTCGGCCCGAAACGGTCCGTGCCCGGCTCCGCCGCCCCCGGTGCGGGTGAACGCCGGATGGGCGCCGTGTCCGTCAGGAGGCGGGGAACCGCAGCACCCAGCGGCGCTGCCAGGGCGTCTCGACGGCCCGCGGGTGATATTCGGCCCGCGCCCACGCGACGGCCCGGTCGGCGGGCAGGCCCGACAGGACGGCCAGGCACGAGATGACGGTGCCGGTGCGTCCCACTCCCCCGCCGCAGGCGACCTCCACCGCCTTGCCCGCCCGGGCGTGCTCGTGCAGCGCGCGGATGCGGTCGATCGCCTGCTCCCGGTCGCGGGGCAGCAGGAAATCGGGCCAGTCGATCCACTCGTGCGTCCAGGTGAGGCCCTGGTCGTGCCTGCGCCTGAGCCGCGGGCCGCCGAGGTAGAGGCCGTACTCGGGCGGCTCGCCCGCGGGAGCGGGACGCCGCAGGCCGCGTCCGCGGACCCAGGCGCCGTCGGGAAGGCGGATCGCGCCGGTGAGACGAGTCGTGGGCATGCCCCATTGTGCCTCCGCCACCGCGTCAAGATCACGTGAATGACGGGAACGCCGTGATCCCGCCTGCCGTCGCGCCATGGGAGAAGCGGAATCGTGCGCGCGGACGGGGGCGCTAGAGTCGGGCCTCATGCCGGAAACGCCGCGTGTGCTCGCCGTACAGAACGGAACGAACGGGGGTCCCGGGCGGTTCGGGGAATGGCTGGACGCCGCCGGGGTCGCCGTCGACGTGGTCACCGCCTTCGACGGGTCCGCCCTCCCGCCGCGGCTGGAGCACGACGGCCTGCTCGTGCTCGGCGGCGGTTACCTCCCGGACGACGACGACACGGCGCCTTGGCTGCCGGCCACCCGCGCCCTCGTCGAGCAGGCCCTCGCCGAGTCGGTGCCGTTCTTCGGCATCTGCCTCGGCGGGCAGATGCTGGCCTCGGTCGGCGGCGGGAAGGTCCAGGGCGACGCCGGGGCGCCCGAGCACGGCAGCACGTCCATCACCATCCGGGCCGAGGCGGCGGACGATCCGGTCTTCGGCGGGCTGCCCGCCGTCGTCCCGGCGATCGAGAACCACATCGACGCCATCACGGCCCTGCCGCCGGGCGCGGTGTGGCTGGCGGAGACCGAACGCTGCCCCTACCAGGCCTTCCGGCTGGGCGACCGGGCCTGGGGCGTGCAGTTCCACCCCGAGGTGCGGCCCGAACGCATCCGGCAGTGGGACGTCGACCACACCCGGCGGCGAGGTCTCGACCTCGACGAACTGTATGCCGCCGCTGTGGCCGACGACCCGCTCTCGCGGGCCTCCTGGGGCGAGGTGGCCTCCCGTTTCGCCACCCTGGTCAAGGAGGGACCACTAGGGACGGCCCGCTAGCGGGAACTCGTCCCGGAGGATGGAGTAGAGGAGCTGGTCGTGCCAGCGCCCGCCGCGCCACTGAGCACGCCGTACGACGCCCTCCAGGCGGAATCCGATCTTCTCCAGGCACCTGATCTCGGCCCTGTTCTCCGGATCGGTGGTCGCCTGGACGCGTCCACTCGACCCGCCCGGCGAGCTCGCCGTCCACCGTCACGGCGAGCATGTTGTCGGCTCCCGCCAGCAGTCCGCGGGCGCGCAGGGCCTCCCGCAGCCCCGCCGTCGGGGTGAAGCCGAACCACTGGTACGGCGTCGCACCGCTCTCGCTCTGGAAGGCCGCGTCGAAGGCGTCCAGGTCGGCTTCCGTGACGGGTCGAAGTGCCAGTAGGCCGGGCATTCCCGTCGCTCCTCCTCACGTGTCGGTCGGCTGCGGGACGGCCGGGCGACACCGGAGAGCGCTCTCCCCCTCCGTGCTATAAATGGCTGCATGACCAGCGACCTTCCGCCGCTCTCGGGAACTCCCACACTTGAGGACGTGGCCCGCGTGGCGGGGGTGTCCCGGGCGACCGTCTCGCGCGTGATCAACGGTATCCGCAATGTGGCGCCCGAAATCCAGGAGGCCGTGCACCGGGCCATCGCGACGACCGGGTACGTGCCGAACCGGGCCGCCCGGTCCCTCGTCACCCGCCGTACGGGAGCGGTGGCACTGGTCGTCTCCGGCGCGGGCGACGCGAAGGGCGGAGAGCCGTTCGAGTCCCGCGTGTTCGCCGACCCGTTCTTCGGCCGGGTGGCCAGCGGCGTGGTGGGATATCTACGGCCGCGGGGCATCCACCCGGTGCTGATGCTGGCGGACTCGGCGCAGACCCGCCACGACGTCGTTTCCTTCCTCCGGCAGGGCAGCGCCGACGGCGCGCTGGTCGTCTCGACGCACGGCGAGGACCCGCTGCCGAAGCTGCTGGTGGACGCCGGGCTGCCCGCCGTGCTGTGGGCGCGGCCCGCCCGGCCGATCCCGATCAGCTACGTGGACCTCGCCCACCGGGCCGGCGCGGCGCTGGCGGCCGACCACCTGGTGGCGCGCGGCTGCCGCCGGGTCGCCACGATCAGCGGCCCCTTCGACGTCCCCGCGGCGCAGGACCGGCTGTCGGGATTCCAGGAGGCCATGGCCGGTCACGGCCACCCGTACGTGCCGGCCGTGGAGGGCGACTTCATGCCCGCGAGCGGGGAGGCCGGCATGCACCGGCTCATGAAGGAGCACCCGGACATCGACGGCGTCTTCGTCGCCAACGACCTGATGGCGCAGGGCGCGCTGCTCGCGCTGCGCGACCTCGGGCGCCGGGTGCCCGAGGACGTCGCGGTGGTCGGCTTCGACGACAGCGCGGCGGCCGTCTGCCGCCCGCCGCTGACGACCGTGCGCCAGCCGATGGAGGACATGGCCGCCGAGATGGCCCGCCTGCTGCTCGCGCACGTCGCGGACCCGGGCTTCCGGGTCACTTCGGTCATCGTGCAGCCGGCGCTGGTGGTCCGCGAGTCGGCCTGACGGACCACCGGCGCCGCGTCTGTCAGGCCACCCGCAGCCGCTTGCCGGCCGCGATGATCTCGGCGTAGCGGCGGCCGCTCGCCTTCACCGTCCGCGCCTGGGTCTCGTAGTCGACGTGCACCAGGCCGAACCGCTTGTCGTAGCCGTAGGCCCACTCGAAGTTGTCCAGCAGCGACCACGCGAAATAGCCCGCGACCGGCGCCCCCTGCTCGATCGCCCGGCCGCAGGCCGCGATGTGGTCCTCCAGGTAGGCCAGGCGCTCCGGGTCGTCGACCGTGCCGTCCGGGCCGACGGTGTCGGGCCAGGCCGACCCGCTCTCGGTGACGTACAGGCGGGGTGCGGCGTACTCCCGCGTGAGGCGCACCAGCAGGCGCTCCAGGCCGCCGGCGTCGACCTCCCAGCCCATGGCCGTGGTCGTCGCCCCCGGCACCTCAAGCTGCCGCGCGTACGGCACGGGCCCTCCGGGGTCGGCCGCCACGACCTGACGGAAGTAATAGTTCACGCCCAGGTAGTCGAGCGGCGTCGCGATCGTCTCCAGGTCGCCCGGCCGGATCGGCAGGTCGACGCCGTACACCGCGAGCATGTCCTCGGGGTAGCCGCGGCCGGTCACCGGGTCGAGCCACCACCGGTTGACGTGCCCGTCGAGACGCCGCGCGGCGGCGTGGTCCTCCTCGCTGTCGGTCGCGGGGTCGATCGGGCTGAGGTTGTTGACGATCCCGATCGACGGCGTCAGCCGCGCGCCGGCCCGTACGGCCTCCACGGCGAGGCCGTGCCCGAGGTGGAGGTGATAGGAGGTGCGCACGGCCGCCTCCAGGTTCCGCACCCCGGGGGCCATGGAGCCCTCAAGGTGCCCGTGCCAGGAGCAGCACAGCGGCTCGTTGATCGTCGTCCAGTCGGCGACGCGGTCGCCGAGCCGTTCGGCCACGACGGCGGCGTACTCGGCGAAGCGCTGCGCGGTGTCGCGCTCGGGCCACCCGCCGCGGTCCTGCAACGCCTGCGGCAGGTCCCAGTGGTAGAGGGTCACGAACGGCCGGATGCCGACGTCGAGCAGGGCGTCCACGAGGCGGTCGTAGAAGGCCAGCCCGCGCGGGTTCACCGGGCCGGCGCCGTCGGGCACCACGCGCGGCCAGGCCACCGAGAAGCGGTAGGCGTCCACGCCGAGTTGTCCGAGCAGGCCGACGTCCTCGCGCCACCGGTGGTAGTGGTCGCAGGCCACGTCTCCGGTGTCGCCGCCGTCGATCGCGCCGGGCACCCCGCAGAAGGTGTCCCAGATCGAGGGCAGCCTGCCGTCCTCGAGGGCCGCGCCCTCGATCTGGTAGGCCGAGGTGGCGACGCCCCAGACGAAGTCGTCGAAAGCGGTTACATCGGGGGCGTGGCCGCGCTGCGGCTCCATTCGCTGGTTCTCCTTGGTTCGATGGTGGTGATGGTGGGCGTTCACTTCACGGCGCCCGCGGTGAGGCCCTGCACGAGATAGCGCTGCAGCAGCAGGAACCCCGCCACCACGGGGACGCTGACGACCAGGGAGGCCGCCATGATCTGGTTCCAGTAGACGTCGTTCTCGGTGGCGTACCCCTGCAGGCCGACGGCGAGGGTGCGGCTCGTCTCGTCGGTCATGACCGAGGCGAACAGCACCTCCCCCCACGCGGTCATGAACGCGTAGATCGCGACGGCCACGATACCGGGGGTGGCGGCGGGGAGCACGACACGCAGCAGGGCCCCGACCGGGCCGCTGCCATCGACTTGGGCGGCCTCGTCCAGGGCCGTCGGGATCGAGTCGAAGTAGCCGGCCAGCATCCAGATCGAGAACGGCAGCGAGAAGGTCAGGTACGTGATGATCAGCCCGGTGCGGCTGGCGTACAGCTCGACCCCGAGCGCGGTCCCGAGGTTCACGTAGATCATGAACAGCGGGAGCAGGAAGAGGATGCCGGGGAACATCTGCGTGGACAGCACCGTGACCGAGAAGATCCGGCGTCCGGGGAAGCGGAAGCGGCTGATCGCGTACGCCGCGAAGATCGCGATGAGCACCGACACCAGCGCGGCCACCGACGCCACGATCAGGCTGTTGGCGAAGTAGCGGGCCAGCGGGACCGTCCGCCACATGTCGGCGAACGGGCGCAGGGTGATCGTCGTGGGGATCCACTGGAAGTCCCCCTGCACGTCCCGCAACGGCTTCATCGCCGAGGTCAGCATCACGTACAGCGGGGTCAGGGTGAACAGGCCGAGCAGGCCGAGGCCGGCCCACCGCGCCCACGGCAGCCAGCGGGGCTCACGCATCGCTCCTCCTCCTGGACGTCGCGACCAGATACACGGCCGTCACCAGCAGCAGGAACAGCAGGAGCAGCACCGACATGGCCGAGCCCGAGCCGAAGTTCCAGGTGACGAACGAGCTCTGGTAGATGTGGATCGAGATCAGGTCCGCCTCGTGCGGGGCCGACTTGCCGAACAGCACGTACGGCGTGTTGAAGTCGTTGAACGTCCACAGGAACAGCACCAGGACGAGCACCTGGTTGACGGGGCGCAGCATGGGCAGCGTGACCGCGCGCAGCCGCCGGCCCCAGCCCGCGCCGTCGATGGCCGCCGCCTCGTACAGGTCGTCGGAGATGTTCTGCAGCCCGGCCATCAGCACGAGGAAGGCGAACGGCCACGACCGCCACACGCAGACCACGATGAGGGACACGAAGCTGTTGGAGCCGATCAGCCAGAACGGCCGCTCGCCGAACAGGTGCAGCTGGTCCACCAGCACGTGGTTGACCAGTCCCGAGTCGCGCTGGAGCAGGAAGCTCCAGGTGATCACCCCGGCGTAGACCGGAAGGGCGTACGGCACGAGGAACAGCGCGCGCAGCACGGCCCGGCCCCGGAACGAGCCCTGCATGAGCACCGCGCCGCAGATGCCGAGCAGCCACGACAGCCCGACGGTGAGCACGGTGAACGCGACGGTGACGAGGAACGAGTGCAGCAGCGAGCGGCCGACCGCACCGTCGAAGTCGACGGCGACGCGGTAGTTGCCGAGCCCCGCCAACGGCGCGGCCGACCAGTTGCGCAGGAAGAACTGGGTGAGCTTGAGGAAGCTCATGCCGATGCCGATCACCATCGGCACCAGGTGGACGAGCAGTTCGAGCAGCACGGCCGGAAGGATCAGCAGGTACGGCAGGGCGAGACGGCGCAGCCGCGCCGGGACGCGGTCGGCGATCCCGCGCCGCAGGCCGCCCGGAGGCGGAGGACCACCTGGAGACGCGGGTCTCCGTCCCGCGCCGGGCCGGGACGTGGTGGACACGACCATGGACTTCCTCTCGGTGTCAGGCAGACGGCGCCCGGAGTGGGCGAGGAAACAAGCAGGAAGCGCCCGGGGGGCGACGAATTTTCCGGGGACTTCCGTGCGGTGGGCGGGAGGCACGCGGGCGCCGGGCGGGGCCGCCGCCCGGCGCCGGAGGGTGCCTGGGCCGCTCAGCCGCCCATCTGCTGGTTGGCCTCGGTCAGCTTGGCCTTGACGGCCTCCTCGGTGACCGGCTTGCCGCTCGCGACGTCCGCGAACAACTGGTTCATGGCGTTGCCCACGAGCGTCTCGAACTGGCTCTCCTGCGCCACCTGCGGCAGCGGCGCGGCCGTGGTGGAGAGGATCTGCTGGAAGGTCTTGACGGTCTCGCTCTCGAACGCCGGGTCGTCGTAGGCGTCCGTGACGGTCGGCAGCGAGCCGTACGCCTTGTTGAGGTTCTGCTGGGTCTGCCTGGACGTCATGAACTGGGCGAACTTCAGTGCCCCGTCCGTGTTGGCGGCCGTCTTGAACACGGCGAGGTTGATGCCGGCGACCATGGCGTTGACCTGCTCGCCGCCCTGCGACGGGTCGGGCAGCGGGATCGGGGCCAGGCCGTAGTCGTCCTCGGACCAGTCGGCCTGCTTGAGCTGCGTGGCGATCGACTGCCACATGAGCATGCCGGCCTTGCCGGAGACGAAGTCCTGCACCGCCTCGGTGCCGTTGGCGTACTCCGCGTTGCTCGGGTTGACGATCTTGTGGACGGCCATCAGGTCGAGGTACTGCTTGATGGCCCTGGTCTCCTGGTCGGAGTCGAAGTGCGGCTTGCCGGAGGCGTCGAACAGCTCGGCGCCGTGCTGCCGGCCGAAGATGAAGGCGTGGTGGGCGTTCTCGCTGACGCTCGCGCCCTCCACGGCGAGCCCCCACCTGCCGTCCTTGGTCAGCTTCTTGCCGTCCGCGATCAGCTCGTCCCACGTGGCCGGCGGCTTGTCGATGCCGGCCTCCTCGAACATCTTCTTGTTGTAGAAGAGGCCGTACGTCATGCCGTAGATCGGCACGGCGGTGGGCGGCTGGCCGGGGGCGCCGGTCGCGGCGAGGCTGGGGCCGAGGAAGCGCTCCTTGCCGCCGAGCGTCTTGAGCAGCGCGTCGTCCCACGGCACGAACGCCCCGGTCGCCTGCAGCGAGGCCGACCAGGTGTTGCCGATGTTGACGACGTCAGGGCCCTTGCCCGACGTGGTCGCGGCGAGGATCCGGTTGAGCAGGTCGGCCCAGGGGACGACCTCCAGGTTCACCGTGATCCCGGTCTCCTTGGTGAACCTGTCGAGCTCGGGCCTCAGCACCTCCTTGTCGTTCTCCAGGCTCGTGCCCTGGTTGGACGCCCAGTAGGTGATCGTCTGGGCCGCGCTCCCGCCGGCCGATCCGGCCGTGGACGGCGAGTCGTCGGCGCCGCAGGCCGTCGCGGCGAGCACGAGGGCTCCGGCGACGGCGAGGAGATATGGCTTGCGTCTGCGCACGGGTGTTGTCCTCACTCTTGCGGGGTGCGACCGCCCGCCCGCGGGGGCGGGGGCCTGGGGGGGGTGAACAGTCCATGTCCTGCGACAGCGGGGCGCGGACGGGCCCCCGCCTGCGCGAAAGCCGCCCCACGTTGTGGCGCGCGCCTCGCGAGCACGGGCTCTCCTCGCCGCCACGGCTTGGAGAGCGCTCTCCAAGCAGGAGAGTGTCGCGGAAGGCCGGACGTGTCAAGAGGCGGCCCTTCCCCTCACCCCCCGGCCCGGGACGCCCGGCCAGCGCTACGCCAGTCCTGTCGGCATGAACTGGGAGTTTCGGCGACGACGCGAGCCCGCCTTGACAGGGCGGCCGTTGGAGTCCAGGCTCTGGGAAAGCGCTCTCCCATTTCCTGTTCCCTCGCCGCCAAGAGAGGTCGTCACTCCCCAGCCGCACGCCGGGCACGTCCCGGCCCCCGTCGGCGGTCCCACCCCGGCCGCCGTTTACCGTGTCAATACGCATTCTTGACTTTTTTGGGCAATTTGTGCGTCCGTTCGAACTTCGGGGGTAGCTCGCCGCTCCAGGGACGATTTCGACCCAAGGAGGCTTCAGTGAGCGACTTCCATACCGAGCCGCGAACATACGCCGGGGGAAGCGAGCTGCCGCAGGACGCCGGCCGCGAGCAGGCCGGACCGCAGGGCACCACGCAGGCGGGCACCATTCAAGCGGGCACCACTCAAGCGGGCACCACTCAAGCAGGCACCGCGCAGCAGGTCCGGCAGGCGGCGCAGGAGACGGCCCACGAGTCCAGGTCGGCCGCCGGCGAGGTGGCGCTGACCGCGAAGGACCAGGCGCGGACGGTGGCCCACGAGGCCAGGGAGCAGACGCGGCACGTTCTCCACCAGCTGCGCAGGCACACCGACGAGCAGGCCCGGCACCAGAGCAGGCGCGCCGCCGGCACGATCCGGCAGTGGACCGGCGAACTGGAGGCCATCGGCGACAACGCCCAGCCCGACTCCCCCATGCGGAGCGTGGTCCAGCAGGTCGCCGAGCGGGGCCACCGCGCCGCCGACTACCTGGAGACCGAGGGTCTCCAGGGCGCGGTGCGCGACGTGCAGGACTTCGCGCGGCGCCGCCCCGGGCTGTTCCTCGCCGGCGCCGTGGTCGCGGGATTCCTCGTGGGGCGGGCCGTCAAGGCCGTCGCCTCGGCCGAGGATCCGCACGCGAACGGCCCGGTGAACGGCCCGGCGGTCGGCACCGCGGACCGTGACGCCAGGTGGTCCGGCTCCGGCACCGCATACGGCTCTGGGTACGGCTCCGCCTCCGGCGACGGGAGCGGCGCCGCGTACGGTTCCGGGTCGCCCTCGTCCGCCCCGTACGGCACGCGCCCGGTCACGACGTACGGCACGGGCACCCGGCACACCGTGGCCGGAGAGCCGGTGAGCGGGAGCACGGGCACCGGCGGCCCGGGGACCGGCGTGACCCCCTCACCGTCGTACGGCACCGGTAACGGCAACGGGACCGGCGACGGATACCGGGCCGGTGACGGGCACCGGACCGGCGACGTGACGCGGAACGGCACCGGGACCGGCTACACCACCGGCGCGCGCTACCCGTCCGACGAGATCCGGGACAGCCGTGCCGACGACGGACGCGGCGGCTCGGACGGCTTCCCCGGCGCGCCGGGCGCCGGAGGTGAGCCGCGATGAGCTACCCCAGCCCGCCCGCCGAGCCCTCGCTGGGCAAGCTGGTCGGGGAGATCGGTGAGGACCTGTCCAAGCTGTTCCGCCAGGAGGTGGAGCTCGCGAAGGCCGAGATCCGGCAGGAGGCCACGAAGGCCGGCAAGGCGGCCGGGATGCTCGGCGGGGCCGGTTTCGCCGGATACATGGTGGCGCTTCTCGTCACGCTGGCCGTGATGTTCGGGCTCGGCAACGTCATGGACCTGGCCTGGGCCGCGCTCATCGTCGCGGTCGTGTGGGCGGTGATCGGCGGGGTCCTGTTCGCGCGCGGCAGGGAGCGCATGCGCGAGGTGAACCCCACGCCCGAGCAGACCATCGAGACGCTGAAGGAGGACGTGCAATGGGCGCGAGCCCAGAGGAGATAAGGGCCGAGATCGAGGTCACGCGGGCGGAACTCGCCGCCGACGTGGACCGGCTCGCCGACCGGACGAGCCCGGCGCGCATCGTGCGGCGCCGTACGGACAGGATGCGCGGGATGGCGCACTCGGTGAAGGAGAAGGTGATGGGAGTGCCGGCACACGCCACCCACACGGTACGCGACCAGGCCGGTGAGACCGCGGGGACGATGCGCGACGCCGCGGCGCACGCCGGCGAGACGGTCCGCGACGCGGCGGCGCAGGCGGGCGAGACGGTGCGCGGGACCGCGGCGGAGGCCGGCGAGATGGTCAGGCACGGCGCGCAGCAGGCCGCCCATACCGTGCGCGAGGCGCCGCGCCAGGCGATGCGGAGCACGCAGGGCAACCCGCTCGCCGCGGGGCTGATCGCCTTCGGCGCGGGGCTGCTGGCCGCGAGCCTGCTGCCGAAGACCTCCGCGGAGGAGCATGCGGCCCTCCAGGTCAAGGACCGGGCCGAGGACATGGTCGAGCCGGTCAAGCAGGCCGTCCAGGAGACCGCCCAGCGGGTGGGCGAGGATGCCAGGGAGGCGGTCCAGCAGGTGCGCGAGACGGCCGCCGAGGCGACCAGGACCACCGGCGAGGAGGCCCGCGACCAGGCACGGCAGGTCACCGAGCAGACCCGCGACCAAGCACGGCAGATGACCGGGCAGGCCCGGTCATAGCGGGGGCCGTGGGAACGTTCCGAGGGCCGGGCCGGCAGCAGCGAGGGCCCGGCCCTCGGCGTACGCCGGGATACGATCAAGGTGAAGGACTCATCGAGGAGGCGGCGATGACGCGGGGGACGGGGGCGTGAGGGCGGCGCGGCTGCAGAAGGCGGGCGACATCCGGCTGGCCGACGAGCCGCCGCCCGTCCCGGGGCCCGGCGAGAGCCTGGTGCGCGTCACCGCCGTCGGCCTGTGCGGCTCCGACCTGCACTGGTACTCGGAGGGCGGCATCGGCGACGCGGTGCTGGACGAGCCGCTCGTCGTGGGACACGAGATCGCCGGAGTCGTCGAGGGCGGTCCCCGGCACGGCACCCGGGTCGCGGTGGACCCCGCCATCCCCTGCGGCCGCTGCGCGGTCTGCGCGACGGGATACGGCAACCTGTGCCCGGACGTCCGCTTCGCCGGGCACGGCACGCTCGACGGCGGCCTGCGCGAGTTTCTCGCCTGGCCCGACGAGTTGCTGCACCCGCTGCCCGACGCGCTCTCCGACAGCGACGGGGCCATGCTCGAACCGCTCGGTGTGGCGCTCCACACCGTGGACCTGGGACATGTGAGCCTGGGGTCGCCCGTGGCCGTCGTCGGGTGCGGGCCGATCGGGCTGCTGGTCGTCCGCCTCGCCCGGCTCGCCGGCGCCTCGGCGGTCGTGGCCGTCGACCCCCTGCCGCACCGCCGCGCCGCCGCCCTGCGGTTCGGCGCCGACCACGCCCTGTCCCCCGAGGACGCGGGACCGGCCGCGTGGGCCGGGATCGACGGGCTGGACGGCCTCGGCGTACGGGTGGCCTTCGAGGTGGCGGGCGTCGACGACGCGGTACGTATCGCCATGACCGCCGTACGTCCCGGCGGCCGGGTCGTGCTGGCCGGCATTCCCGACGACGACCGCACCTCGTTCCCCGCCTCGCTGGCCCGGCGCAAGGGCCTCACGCTCGCGCTCGTCCGGCGGATGAACCTCACCTATCCCCGGGCGATCCGCCTCGTCGCCGGCGGCGCGGTGGACGTCTCGTCGCTGGTCACCGACCGCTTCCCGCTCGCGGCTGCGGCGGACGCCTTCGCCGCCGCCGTCACCCGGCGCGGGCTCAAGGTCGTGGTGGAACCCCAGGTCTGAGGGCCCGATGCGCCATAACGGGCAGACACTGTCGAATTGACAGCCGCACCGACAGGGGCGCCACGACACGCGTCAAGGTTCTCCCGAAATCCCGGTGCGGCGGGCGCGACACGGGGTATCTTCTGAGCATCGCGCAAGCGAGCACAGGCTTCACCGGGGCAGTCGCCCCCGAGGGCGCGGTCTTTCTGGGCCGCGCCCTCTTTATTTCCCCCGATGTCCTGCACACCCCCCGAGGTTGCGTCAGCATGCATGCGATTCCCGCCGGTCGTGACCCCCGGTCCTCCTACTCCCGGCACGTCACCACCCGGCTGCTCGATTTCACCCGCCAAGGAGCCCCCTGGCCGATCCGGTTGTGGGATGTCGGATCGTTCCTCGCCCTGGAGGAGCTGTACGAGGCCGGGGTGTGGGTCGACCGGCGGGTGCTGTCGCAGGCGGCGGTGGATTGGCAGCGCCACGCGCTGGAGCGCCTGCTCGGCGACGATCCCGCCCTGGGCACCGCGGCCTATCGTCGTGAGCTGCGCGAGGTCCTGTGCACCACCCTCACTCTGGCCAGCGACGGCCGCCGCAAGCTGCGCCACCTCATCGACATCGGGCGGCCCGGCTACCTCGGCCGCTGGTCGTCCTGCGCCGCGGCGCAGGAGCCGCCCCGGGCCGAACGCGTGGCCCGGGCCGTCGCCGCGCACCTGCTCGACAGCGGGCACAGCCTGGCGGGTGTGCAGCGCTGGCTCCGGGCCGGCCATCTGAATCTGTCGGCTACGGACCTGATCGCCGAGGCGTCCGCCCTGCTGGCCCGGCCGCCACGCCAGTGGCGGGTCGTCGTCCCCTTCCGCGCGCTGAGCCGGCACGAGGAGCTGGCCGGTTGGCTGCCCAACTGGCTGACGGCCGAGCAGACGCTGCCCCTGATGGCGGGCGCGAGCGCCGAGCGGCACCGGGAGGTGGTCGGCGGGCTCAGCTACTCGGTCGAGGCCAGGGATGCCGAGCGCGCCGTGGAGATCGTCTCCGACCTCGTCGAACGGCTTCAGGCGCGGGCGCGCTTCACGGCCGCGGGGATGGTCGTCCCCCTGGGCGAGGCGTACATCGGAGGTGAGGACCGGCCGCTCCCCCTCCTGCTGCCTTCGCGCGGCGCGCAGGTGCTCTCACTGGCCGCCGAGCGGCAGCTGTACGTGGTCGGCCAGGACGTGCAGCGGTTCGGCGAGCAGGCCAGGAGCACGGTCGACGAGGCCCTGGAGATCGCCTCCGGGCTCAACCAGGGGCCGCTCGCGCCCGCCATCGCGGGAGGCTGGGCGGCTCTGGAGTCCCTGCTGACCGAGGCCAGGGATCCCGACGAGCGGGAGAAGGTGGTGGCCGCCTCCCGCGCCGCCGCGCTCGTCGCCTGCTCCTGGCCGCGTGCCGAGCTCACCGCGCTCTCCTACCGGATACGGGAGGTGCCCGGTGACGCTCTCGCGGACAAGCTGGCGGCCTGCGCGTCCAACCGGGAACGTTCCACACTCGTCGCCGCCGAGCTGGAGAGCCGGGACGGGCTCCCGCTGGTGCGGTCCTGGCGGACCGGCAGCGACGTGGCGTCGGTCTTCCGGATGAAGGCGCTGCTCGCCGACCGCCGGCCCGTGCTGGGGCGGGTGCGCGGTTACCTGGAGGTGTCGCTGCGGCGGTTGTACCGGTGCCGCAACATCGTGCTCCACGGCGGTTCCACCGGCGGCGTCGCGCTTCCCGCCGCCCTCCGGGTCACGGCGCCGCTGGTCGGCGCCGCGCTCGACCGCATCGCGCACTCCCATCTGGTGGCCGGGGTGCCCCCGCTCGCGCTCGCGTCGAGGGCGGAGACCGCGCTGCGCATGGTGGACGACGACCTCGGGCCCGGCCTGTGCGACCTCATCGACTGACAGAGATGATGTAGGTGAGCACCTCCCGCCGGGGTCTGACCCATCGACTGACTGACTTAGGGTCCTCAACGGGATCTGTCGGCTTCGGCCGGGAGGTGCTCGTCGCACTCACCGGACGT
>NZ_JABBWU010000034.1:0-69733 GCF_012999525.1 Microbispora sp. H10836 | reverse complement strand
ACGATCAGCCACCATCTCAAGGTGCTCAAGCAGGCCGGGCTCATCGACTCCGAACGCCGGGGCACCTGGGTGTACTACTGGATCAACCCCGCCGTCCTGGCCCGTATGTCGGCCCTTATCGGCCCGGCGTCACCCGCACTCGCCGGTACCGGGTGACGCACTCCAAGGCAGCCCGCACTCAACCGTCGAGGGCCATCGTGGCGAGCCGTCGGGCGATGCCGGCGGTGTCGGTGTCCTGCACGTTGCTGAGCACGACGACCTCGATGTCGTCGTCGGGCAGATACATGTTGCTCGCCGTGTAGCCCTGGGAAAGACCCGGGTGGTAGCGGAGCCGGTGTCCCTGGAGCCGGTCGACGAGCCAGCCGAAGGCGTACGCGGTCGACGGCAGGTTGAGGCAGCCGGTGGAGGGGCACGGCGCCTGTGGCGTGAACGCCTGCTTGACGGTGGCGGGTGGTGCGACCCGGTATGAGCCGAACGCCCGGTCCCAGCGGGCGATGTCGTCGATGGTGGAGTAGATGCCGGTCGCGGCGAACAGCTCGGAGCCGTTGAGGAGCGGGGCCGGTGACCCGAGCGTGAAGTAACCCTTCGCGTATCCGTCGGGCGGATATCCCCTGCTGTAACCGGTGTGCCGGAGGTTCAGCGGGCCGGTGATCAGCTCGTGCAGTACGTCGCCGTACGGCTTGTGCGTCACCGCCTGGATGATCGCGCCGGCCAGGACGTATCCGGAGTTGGTGTACTTCCAGCTGGTGCCGGGCTTGAAGTCCAGTGGCAGGTTCACGAACTGCTGGATGAGTTCCCGGGTCGTGGTCGGTCGCGTGACATTGGCAAGGTAGCTGGGCAGTTTCTCGATGTTGGGGATGCCCGAGGTGTGTGTGAGCGACTCACGGATCGTGATTGGCCGCCACGCTGTCGGGCAGGCCTTGATGTACGCCGGGACGAGATACGGGCAGATCCGGTCGTCCAGCTTGAGCAGCCCGCGGTCGCGCAGTTTCAGCACGAGCATCGAGGTGAACTGCTTGGTGACCGACATGACTCGGTAGACCGTGTCCGGCCGGTTGGGGATGCGCTTCTCTTCGTCGGCCAAGCCGCCGGCGAACCGCGCCAGCACCTCTCCGCGCCGCACCACCAGCGCCGAGCCGGTGAACTGCTTGTCCGCGGCCAGATCCCGCAGGTATGACAGCATCTTCGCGCCGGTGGAACCATCCGGCGCTGCCGGTGACGAATCCGCCTTCTGAACGGGCCGGTTCGTGATTTCCGACAGGCTTTCCTGATTGTTGTGAGAATTCGCGACCGCGTCCGCTTTCTGCCAGTTGTACGGCAGAGCCCGCGAATCCGTGTCGCCTTTCTGTGCCGGTGTGAGGGCAAGCGTGACGTCGCGGATCAGGTTCTGACGTTGGCGCTGCCGCTCGCGTTCCGACTGCCGCTGCTTGTCGCGTTGACGCTGATGGGCTGCCGGGTGGTCGACGTCTGGGCCGCTCAGGACGGCGCCGGCAGCGGATTCGGCGACGGCGGGGATGCCCAAGGGTGCGGCTCCGCCGGCGAGCGCGGAGAACATCGCAACGAATCTGACAACATTAGGACACTTGGCCATTTTCTCCCCATCGAGCGTACAGCAGTCCAGACTTCCGGCGTTTTTTGTGGAAACGCCAGGCGGACCCTTCTTCTTGGGCTTGCTTTCCGTTCGGCGGGTGGTCGCAAACGGCTGTCGGCTCCTTTTTCCTTTCTGCAGAAGTAAGGGGTACCTTGACGGGTGGACTCCGGCTCGTGCCGGGTGAGCGCCCGACGTCCTGTGACTTATGGGGGAATCGATATGCCTGACGGGTGGCAGTGGGACGACACCCTGTTTCGGGGATGCGCGCCCTTCTATGAGCGCGGCAGGCTGCCGTACGCTCCGGGGTTCGCGGAAACACTGGCCGCGGCCCTCGGCCTGGACGGCCGGGGCCGGCTCCTCGACGTCGGCTGCGGACCGGGCACCGTGATACTCGCCCTCGCGCGGTTCTTCACCGAGGTGGTCGGCATCGACCCGGACCAGGACATGCTGGCCGAGGCCGGGCGACAGGCTGAGCGTCGCGGGGTGACCAACGCGCGCTGGCTGGCCGCCCGCGCCGAGGATTTACCGGCCGGTCTGGGGACGTTCCGGACCGTTCTGTTCGCTCAGTCCTTCCACTGGACGGATCGGGATCGCGTCGCTGCGACAGTGCTGGAGATGCTGGAGCCGGGAGGCGCGTTCGTCCACATGAGCGATCTGCAGAAGCCGCCCGCCGAACCGGCGCCACCACCGCTGCCCGCTCCTCCGTACGCGCGGATCGGCGACCTGGTGCGCCGGTACCTCGGCCCGGTACGCCGCGCGGGACAGGGAACGCTCGCGAACGGCACGCCGGACCGGGAGGACCTCGTCCTGGCACGGGCCGGGTTCGAGAACTTCGAACGACATGTCGTGCCGGCCGGGGAAGTGGCCGACCGCACCGCGGACGACATCGTGGCGTGGGTGTTCTCCCGATCCGATTCCGCCCCGCACCTGTTCGGCGACAGACTGGGGGACTTCGAGCGTGACCTGCGCGCGGTGCTGCGGCAGGCGTCGCCCGACGACCGCTTCGCGGAGCGTCCTCCCGCGACCGAGATCATGATCTGGCGCAAGCCGCCTGGTGAGCGGTGACGGCAACGTCACGAGGGATCGTCGACGGTTCTCCAGATACCGATCAGACGACGTCTGCCGGTCTGCGGACGAGGAGACAGCCGCGCTGGAGCTTCTCGTGCTCGTCGGGCTCGCGCAGCAGGCGGGCGTCCTCGGCGAACCCGGCCTGGCCCAGCAACTCGGCGATGTGCTCCAGGGACCGCCAGTAGCAGTCGAGCGAGATCGGCTGACCGAACGCCTCCGTGCGACGCTCGTGGGCGTCGCCGACCTGGAACACGAGCAGCGCACGGCCGCCCGGCGCCAGGACCCGGTGAAACTCGGCGAACACCTGCGGCAGACGCTCTCGCGGGATGTGGATGATCGAATACATGGCCAGGATGCCGCCGAGGGTCCGGTCCGGCAGATCCAGCGCCGTCATGGATCCCTCGTAGAACCGCAGCCCGGGATGCCGCCGCCGTGCCAGCGCGACCATCTGAGGCGACAGATCGATCCCGAACACGGACAGTCCCAGGTCGTGCAGATGCGCGGTCACGTGACCGGTGCCGCAACCGATGTCGGCGACCGGCTCGGCGGGCGGCACCAGCTCCGCGAACGCCCTGAGCATCGCTCGTTCGACGGGCCTGGCCGCCAGCTCGTCGTGGAAGCGTCCCGCGTACGCCGAGGCGACCGCGTCGTACGACGCTCGTGTGGAGAGCAGGAAGTCCGGCTCGGCCACGACAGATCACCCCCATCCACTCGCTGCTTCGAAGCCGCCGTGCTGATCCCGGCCGGTGGACCGGCGCCGACGGCTTCAACCGATGCCACCGCCGGTCCTGGCGTCAGCTGGCGACAGATGAGGCGCGGAACGGCGCGAGACCACGCTGCGCAGGACCCCGGCGACTCGGGGAGGCCCGACGGGAAGGGGCGCTCAGCGGTCGCGCCGGCGCCGGACCTTGCCGGCCACTCCGCCGAACAACGCCAGGCCCTTGATCACGATGACCGGCGCGGACGGGTCGACGGTCGGGCTGTTGGCCACGTCGAAGCCGCCGAAGATGCCGACGCCCTTGCAGCGCACCTCGACCCCCTCGGGCAGGATGATCTCGGCCCCGCCGAAGACCGCGTTGATCGTGAGCTCGACCTCTTTGGCCTCGAACTCGGCTTCGGTCAGGTCGAACCGCACGCCGCCGAAGACGGCCAGCGCCCTGGTCTGGCGCCGTACCCGCCAGCGGCCCCTGCGGTCGGCGCCGCCGAAGACGGCGATGATGTTGTCCGGATCGGTGCTCGCGCTGGGTGCGTAGGACACCGGGCTCGCGGCCGGACGGTGCCCCTCGACCTGCAGGTCCTGGGTGAGGACTTCGAGCTCCCCGACCGTCTTGGCCTGGTAGAGGGTGTCGAGGCGCTCGGAGTACTCCTCGTGGCTCAGCTGACCAGTGCTCAGGGCTTCACCGAGTATGGCGGCGATCTGCTCCCTGTTGCTGTCGGAGGCGCGCAGGTGAGACGTCGGGGAGTCGCGGCGCTGAGGGGCGTTTTCCATGTTGGTCACGATAGTTCTCATTCGACCCGACAGGGAGCGTTAACGCGGTAGCGCGATCGGGAAGTACGTACTAATCTCTCTTTCTACTATGAAGGATGTACATACATACGAGCGTGACCCGGACGGCCTGCTTTACGACCCTCGAGCCAGGACGGCGATGGCGAGGTTGGCCGGTGACGACGGCGATCTGCGCGCCTTCGAGGCGAGCGCGGCGGTCCGGACCGCCTGTCACGCCGTCGAGCGCCTGCGGGCCCACGGCTCCGAGGGCAGAGGGGTCAGCGCGGGCGCTCTCGACCTGCTGATCCGGCTCGTGGGGAGCGACCGGGGGATCAGCATCGGCGAGCTCGCCCGGGCGGCCGGGGTGAGCTCCCGCAACGTCACCGGACTGGTCGACACGCTGGAACGCGACGGGCTGGTCCGCCGGGTCCCCGACCCGGGGGACCGGCGTTCCGTCCTCGCCGAGATCACCCCGGCCGGTCGGGACTGGGTCGAGGCCTTCCGCAAGCCGTCGCAGCTGGCCATGAAGGCGCTGTTCCAAGGGTTCGCACCCGAGGAACTGGCCGTGCTCCGCGATCTGTGCCTGCGCCTGGCCGCCAACCAGCAACGCCTCGCCGCCCACCTTCGTCAGATGGGGTCCCACTCATGACCGTGTCCGCCCAGAAACAGACACAGACACAGACACAGACGCAGGAACAGACGCGCCGCGCCGTACGCGGGTATCACGAGGCGCGTTTCCGCGGGGACGTGCCGACGGCCGCCGCACACCTGGGAGAGCCCTTCCGGTTCCAGAGCCCGTTTTTCAGCTCCACCGACCGGGAGGGACATCTGGCGACGTTGCCCGGCTTCGTGTCGATCGTGACCGGGGTCGACCTCATCAGCGAGCTGTACGGCGACGCCGAGGCGACGCTGGTATACGACGTGCACACCGCGACGCCCGCCGGCACCCAGCGCACGGCCGAGCACTTCCGCCTGGAGGACGGCAAGATCGTCTCGATCACGCTGGTGTTCGACGCCTCGCCCTGGCAGCCGATGAGAGCCGAGATCGAGCCGGATCCGGGAAACCGGGAACAGTAGGGTCGGCGACCGGTCGCGCCCCGAAGGTCCCGTCACCGGCTGCGGGGAGACCCGCGGGGTCCCGGGCACGAGGACCCCGCGGGAGCACGAGTCAGCCGTTGACCTCCAGGGCCGCGCGTACGGCCGATTCCAGCGCGCCCTCGATCCAGGAGTGCTTGAGCGAGGTGTGCTCCCCGGCGAAGTGCAGCGGGCCCTCGGGGACGGCGATGGCGGGGTGGATCTCGGTCATCTGACCGGGCGTGAAGACCGCGGCCTCGCCGAAGGCGTAGCGGTTGCGCATCCAGCTCTGGGTCTGGCCCCGGCCGGTGTAGAACTCCGCGACGCGGTCTCCGTGCACCTCCTGGAGCCCTCGCAGCGCGTAGCCGTACCGCTCCTCGTCGTCCATCGAGTCCCACCGGGTCGCGTCGTCGGCCCACGAGTAGCTGGCCAGCACGACGCCGCCCTCGCTGCCGGGCACGGGGTGCGAGGGGAAGTAGATGAACCGGTTGGCGTTGTCGCAGACCGAGCCGCCGCCCGTCACGTGCGCCGCCCGCCCGGGCCGGTAACGGGAGCCGAGCTCACGCTTCCAGTCCTCCTCGGTGAACTCCCACCAGCGCCTGCGGAACTCCAGCAGCACCTTCGTGGCGGAGTCGTAGTGCAGCTCCATGATCGACCGGCGCTTGGCGTAGGACATGGCCGGCGCGATCTCGACGTGGCGCAGCGCGGAGAACGGGACCGTGATGATCGCCACGTCGCCCTCGAACGTCTCCCGCGGAGTCTGCCGCGTGAACTCCGACTCGGTGCTGCCCGCCTCGCTGACCGTCGAGATGCGGACGCCACGACGCGAGGTCTCGATCCGTACGGCCCTGCGGTCCATCCGGATCTCCTCGCGCAGGCCCGGCTCCAGCGCGTACGGCAGTTCCCTGCTGCCGCCGGCCATCTCCCAGTAGGTCGCGTCCGGGTTGACGAGGCTGCGGGTGAGGAACGTGTGCATGAACGACAGCGGCAGCCGGGAGGTGAGGTTCTCCAGCGTGCCGATGGCGTCGATCGCCTCGTCGCTCAGCTTCGCGTGCTCCTTCAGATAGGCGTACATCGAGTAGCCGTCGAAGTCGTGCAGCAGCCGGGCCCAGCCGTCGATCAGATCCGGCAGCGGCTTGTCGATCCGCTTGTCACCCCTCCGCACGGAGTAGTAGTCCCTCGCCGGGTCCAGTGCCGCGTCGAGGATCTGGGCCGCGGTGCGGCCGTCCCTGAGGCCGAACGAGGCGTTGATCCGGCGAGGGTCCTTGGCGTACTCGTCGCGCCGCTGGGTGAGGCCGTTGACGTGGATGAGGGTGTGGTTCATCCGCGCGGGGGCGGTGAAGGCCCCCTTGGGCGGGCCGGAACGCCACTCCCGCCCCTGGTAGGAGGTGTAGACGACCGGCGGCACCGGTCCGCGGGGCTGCGCGCCGGGCGGCACGTCGACGTTGTAGAAGGGCCTGCGCGTGATGCCGAGCTTGTCGATGAGCGCCAGCGTCAGCGGGTGGAAGTCGGGGATGCGCATCGCCCCCGCCTCGGCGTACTGCCGCCGGTCCTGGAACCCCGTCCGGAAGGTCTTGATCCGGCCGCCGATCCGGTTGCCGTTGGCCTCGATGACGGTGACGTGGTGCCCGGCCCGCTTCAGCAGCGTGGCGGCCACGAGGCCGGAGATGCCCGCCCCCACGATCAGCACCCTCTTGGGCGTACGGGTCCTGGGCAGGCCCTCGTCGATGAGCACCTTCAGGTAGCGGTGCTTGAGGTCGTCGCCGTCCTTGTCGACGAGCAGGTGGTCGCGCGCCACCCGAAGACAGGCCTGCCAGCGTTCTCCCGCGTACGGCGCGCGCGCCGCCGAGGCGGGGGCCGCGCCCAGGGCCGGACTCATGACCGATCCCACCGCGCCCAGCCCGGCCAGTTTGGCGAATCCCCGACGGTCGATTGTGACCACGAACTCCTCCTCCGCGAGACGGTTACGGAGGGTGAGTTTCGACGTCATGGTCATGGAGCGGCACGCGACGCGCCGGGAATGTTCAACTGGTGTACCAGGCGATGGTCAAGACGAAACGTCGTCCAGCAGGCGCTCCCAGAACACCTCGTCATGCCATGCGCCGTCCAGGAAGATGTGGGAGTGGGCGATGCCCCAGGGGTGGAAGCCGTTGGCACGCAGCACCCGCTGCGAGGCCAGGTTGTCCATGCGCGTGTGCGCCTCGGCACGGCGCAGCCCGAGCTCCTCGGCCATCACGGTGAGTATCAGGCCCACCGCCCGGGTCGCGTGCCCGCGGCCGTCGAAGGCCGAGGCGACCCAGTAGCCCAGGAAGCCCTTGCGAAAGGGGCCGCGCAGGATCGTGCTCACGGTCACCTGGCCGACGACCTCGTCGCCCGCGAGGATGACCGCCGGCCAGCGCTCGCCCCGGTCGTGCTCGTCGAGCAGCGTCTCGATGCGCCGGCGCTGCCCGGCCGCCGTGTAGAACTCGTCCGGCTGGGCCGGTTCCCAGGCGGCGTACGCATGCCTGTCGCGGGCGCGATGCGCCGCGACGACGTCGGCGTCGTCCACCCGGATGAGCCGGATCGTGGTGTCCTGGTCCGCCATGCGGCCCTCTCCTCGGCGTGTGTACCGGCATTGACAGGTGCGGACCGGCCCGGCTCTAATGATCGGCGTGCCGCGTGGCGCCGATCATGTGAACGCCGTCCCAGGGAGGCGGCGATGGTCCGATCGGTGGCCGGGCCGCACCTTCGTGAAGGGACCGACGCCGTGAGTACCCACTCCGCATCTCCCGCCTGACGCCGCGCCGCCGGGTGATCGTATCCCCGTGGCGAGCGCTTCCGCGTATCGCGCCCTTGCCGTGCCGTTCCCGCTCGGCCGTCCGGTTCGGAGCGGCGTGGCGGCACCGCACTTCGCCTGCGCAACCTCTCGCAGGCCCGCAATCCTCATCGTTCTTGGAGTTTCCGCGTGTCATTCAACCAGTCCGTCATCGACGAGTTCCGCGCCAACGGAGGGAAGGTCGGCGGCCCCTTCGAGGGCGGCGACCTGCTCCTGCTCACCACGGTCGGCGCGAGGTCGGGACGGGAGCGCACCGTTCCCCTCGGCTACGTCCGCGACGGCGACTCCCTGCTCGTCGTCGCGTCCGCGGGCGGCGCGCCCCGCCACCCCGCCTGGTATCACAATCTGCTGGCGCACCCGGCCGTACGGGTCGAGGTGGGCGAGGAGGTGTTCGACGCCGTCGCCGTGCCGGCCGAGGGCGCACGGCGCGAGCGGCTGTTCGAACACGTCGTCCGCGCGGCGCCCGGGTACGCCGACTACCAGGCTCGTACGGCCCGCACCATCCCGGTCGTGGTGCTCGAACGCCAGGCGGCCCCGCCCGGTGCGTCGGAAGACCACTGACGGCCCGAACCGGTTCACCGTCATGACCCGAACGCCCCGGGCGCCCTCCACACGCCGGTGCGGCAGCATGGCGGGGTGGGCAAAGGATCACAGCTGTGGCGTGACCGGAACTTCGCCGTCTTCTGGGGATCCCAGACGCTGTCGGTCGCGGGGGACTCGTTCGCCCTGATCGCCGTCCCGCTGCTCGTACTGCACGTGACCGGGTCGGTCGCGCAGATGGGCCTGCTGACGGGCCTGGCGAGCGCCGCCTCGGTGGTGGCGGGGGTCTTCGCCGGGGTCCTGGTCGACCGGCTCGACCGCAGGCGCCTGCTGATCTGGTGCGACGTGGCGAGGATGGCGCTGTACGGGATCGTCCCGGTCGCCTGGGCCTTCGGGCCGAAGATCTGGCTGCTCTACGTGGTCCTGCCGCTCTGCGAGGCGATCGGCATGGTCTTCCAGGTCGCGTACGTCACGGCGGTGCGGGGGCTGGTCGACGCGGACCAGATCACCGAGGCCAACGGGCGGCTCGGTGCCACCGCCGCCGCGGCGGGGATCGGTGGCCCGCTGCTGGCCGGGGTGGTCGCGGGCTGGTTCGGCCCCACGGCCGCGATCGCGATCAACGCGGCCAGCTTCGGGGTCTCCGCGCTGGGCGTCCTGTCGATCCGGCTCAGGCGGCAGCCGTCGTCCGTGCCGGACGAGGAGCGCGGGTCCTGGCGCGAACTGCTCGCCGGAGCGCGCTTCCTGTGGCGGCAGCCGGTGCTGCGCGCTCTGACCGTCCTGCTGTCGTTCTTCATCTTCCTGACCCTCGGGCTGACCGACGTGCTGATCTACCACCTCAAGCACGACCTCGGCCAGGCCGACGGCGCGGTGGGAGCGGTGCTCGCGATCGGCGCGCTGGGCACCGTCGCCGGTTCGCTCCTCGTCGGTTTCGTACGCAGGAGGCTGGGGTTCGGCGCGTCATGGATCGGGGCGATCTCGCTCGCCGGGCTCGCCGTCGCGGGACTCGGCCTGTCCACCCGGGTCCCGGCGGCCGCGGCGACGGCCGCCGTCTATCTCGCCTGTGTCAGCGTGGCCGGGATCTGCTCGATGTCGCTGCGCCAGCAGGTCACGCCCGACCACCTGCTGGGCAGGGTCACCGCAGCCTTCTGGACGATTCACTTCTCGCTGGGCCCCGCGGGGGCGGCCGTGCTGACCTGGGGCGCGCAGCACCACGGCGTCGCGGTGGTGTGCCTGCTGGCCGGGGTGGCCTGCCTGCTGATCGCGGTCGCCGCGTTCTTCACGCCCATCCGCCGGCAGAACCCCGAGCTGTCCGGCGCCGCCGGCTGACGCGTCAGGTCCCGCGGCGCGGCGCGGGCGGCACCCAGTCGACCAGGCGGCGGACCAGGGCCACCGCGCTCGCCAGCGTCTCCCGCTCGGAGGAGGACAGCCTGTCCTCGATCGCCTCGGCGAGCCAGTCGGCCCGCCGGTCGCGTATCTGCTCCAGGGTGGCGAGCCCTGCCGCGGTCAGCGAGACGGGGGCCTTGCGGCCGTCGACGGGATGCGTGCCGCGTTCGGCGAGCCCCTGTTCGATGAGCTGGCCGACAGTGCGGGCCATCGACTGCGGGCGCACCCGCCGGGCGGCGGCGAGCTCACTGGTGGTCATCGGGCCCTGCCGGCCGAGCAGGCCGATCACCGCGGTGACCCCCGGTGGCATCGGGTCGTCCTCACGCACCCGTCTGACCAGCTGCCCGACCACGAGCCTCAGCTCGGCGGCGACCTCGGAGGCGTCACTCATGGGCTCAGCGTAACCGAGATGCACAGCCCTGCTGCGCATTGTCTTGAAGCATGGCTGTACAGTTTGGCTGTCTATCTGCGAAGGAGCTCATATGCCCGTGACATTGCTCGACGACCGTACGGCCGTCGTCCTGATCGACCTGCAGAAGGGGATTACCGCCCTGCCCACCGTGCATCCGGCGGCCGGGGTGGCCGCCAACGCCGCACGCCTGGCAGGAGCCGCCCGTGAGCGGGGCCTTCCCGTCGTCCGGGTGCGGGTGGCGTTCTCCGCCGATGGCGGTGACGTGGTGCGGGCCCGGACGGACGCGCCCGGGCCCGCGATCACACCCGCGCCGGACTTCGCCGAGTACGACGAACGTGTCCCAGGCGGGCCGACGGACATCCTGATCACCAAACGGGGCTGGGACGCCTTCCACGGCACCGAACTCGATCTGCAACTGCGCCGAAGGAAGATCACGGGGATCGTGCTGGCGGGGATCTCCACCAGCATCGGTGTGGAGTCCACCGCGCGCGGCGCCCGGGAGCGGGGCTACGAGATCGCGGTGGCCTCCGACGCGGTCACCGATCTGGTCGCCTCGGCCCACGAGAACGCCCTCAGGGTGATCTTGCCGCGAATCGCGCAGATCGACACGACCGAGGCCATCCTCGCCGCTTTCGCCTGACCTGTCAGCGGGCCGGGCCGAAGGCGGAGGCCAGCGCCGCACGCAGGGTGTCGAGCTCCTTCACATCCGGGTTGGGGGAGTCGGACGCCCAGGCCACGTAGCAGTCCGGGCGCAGCAGCAGCGCGGTGAGGAGGCCTTCCCGGCTCGGCTTCGCGGTGACGAGGTCCACGCGGTCGTGCCGGCCGTGAAGTGCCCCGGCCAGCGCGGCGCCGGGCGTCAGGTCGAGGAGCAGCGGCCGGGCGGTCCTGGTCAGCTCGGCGAGCCGTACGGAGCCGGTCTCCGTCTCCAGTACGAGGTCGGGGGCGGGGCGCCCGATGAGGGGGTGGGTCCCGTCGAGGTCATACCTGATGTCGGCGCCGGACATCATGTCCGCGATGTGCTTGACGGTGCGCTCGTCGCGCAGCAGCTCGCCGAACAGGGCGCGCAGCGCGGTCACCTCCGGCCCGGGAGCGATCAGCGCGGACTGCGCCTGCGTATGCATGACGACGCGTTCCGCGGCCGGGCGCCGCTCGGTCTCGTAGCTGTCGAGCAGGTCGGGCGGAGCCCAGCCGTGGATCTCGGCGGCGAGCTTCCAGCCCAGGTTGATCGCGTCCTGGAGGCCCAGGTTGAGGCCGGGGCCGCCGATCGCGCTGTGCACGTGCGCGGCGTCGCCCAGCAGCAGCACCCTGTTGTCCCGGAAGCGTTCGGCCAGGCGGGTGTTTCCGCCGGTCAGACGGCGCAGCTGGTGCGGGCCCTCGCCCTCGGGCGGGCCGAACGGCAGGTCGGCGCCGAGCACGCGGCGGATGCTCTGGCGTAGCTCGTCCAGGCTCATCGGCTGGTCGCCGCCGTCCTGGTGCCACTCGGTGGTGTTGACGAGCGTCCCCGTGGGGAACGGCGCGTACACGAACAGACCGTGGTCGGTGCGGTGGTGCATGAACGGGGGGATCGGTCCGTAGCCGGGCACGTTCAGCCCGCCGGTGACGGGATCGATCAGCTCGGCGGGCACGGTGACGTGCGCGCCGCGCGAGACGGAGTCGTCCCTGGTCACTCCCGGAAAGCCGATGCCGCACAGCTTGCGGGTGACGCTGTGCCCGCCGTCCGCGCCCACGAGGTAGCGGGTGCGCAGCCGATAGCCGCCTTCCGGCCCGGCGATCTCCGCGGTGACGCCGTCGGCGTCCTGGGAGAGCCCGGTCAGCTCGTGACCCCGGCGGATCTCCACGCCGAGTTCGCGCGCGCGCTCCTCCAGCGCCTGCTCGATCCGCCGCTGCGGCACCGGCAGGCCGTACATCGGGTTGTCGTCGAGCCGGCTCAGGTCGAGGGGCATGGCGCCGAACACGAAGGCCGCGCTCGGCCGGGGCGGCTCGGCGCTGCCGCTCAGGCGTTCGTACAGGCCGCGGCGGTCGAGGGCCCGGACGACCTGGCCCACCAGTCCGTTGGCCCGGTTCACCTCGGTACGCCCGGGCAGGCGTTCCAGCACGATCGGCCGCACTCCGGCGAGCCTCAGCTCGCAGGCGAGCATCAGCCCGTTCGGTCCGGCTCCGGCGATCACGACGTCTTCGGTCATGGTGCTCCTCCTTGGCGGTTCGAGCAGGGCACTTGCGAATGAGAGATGGCAGGGTGAACTCGCGGCACGCCGAACCCTCGATGTGGCGGACTCGCGGCAGGCCGGATTCTCGGCATGGCGAGTGCAAGGGCCGGCGCCGGGCTGCCGTGGCGACGGCGTCAGGGTGTGCGAGGCCGCGCGGCGTGCCGGCGCGGCACGTCACACGACGAGTCGTCGGGCTCCCCCGAGGGGATGTCCGTCTGTCAGGGCTCGGGCAGTCCGGCGGCGAGCCGGCCGAGGGCGTCCTCGATGAGCGGCCGGATGGGAACCGGAGGATCGGATCGCAGGTAGTGGTCCATCGCCACCCTGATCGCGGCCCCGGCCGCGCCCGCCACCAGGCGCGGGTAGAGGTCGCGGGCGACGTCGGTGCCGGTCCGTTCGGCGATGGCCCCGGCCAGTTCGTCCTCGGCGATGGCGTCGGCCTTGAGCATCTCGCCCTGCAGCGAGGGCTCACTGATCATGAGCCGGATGCCGGTCTGCCACTGCTGGTCCGGCTGCCCGGTGCCGTAGCTCTCACCCAAGGCGAGCTGGGTCAGCACGGAGACCTTGATGGCCTCCCACAGGGGCTCCGACGCCGGGCGGCGGCGCAGCTCCTGCGCGATCAGCCGGGCGCGGTCGAGGTGTCTGGCGGCGATCGCCTCGCCCTTGCTGGAGAAGTAGTTGTTGAAGGTTCGCGGCGCGACGCCCGCCGCCGCCGCGATGTCCTCCACGCGTACGTTCTCCAGCCCACGCTCCACTGTGAGCCGGATCGCCGCCCAGCTCAGCGCGGTGCGCGTCTCGTGCTTCTTGCGCTCGCGCAGTCCCGGACGCTCGCCTTCCCCGCTCACATGGACCACCATACAGCTACTTGCGCGTCACGCAAAGATGCGTGAGGCGTAAATTTGCGTGAGGCGCACTTTTGTCGGGTGCCGGGTGGCGGCGCGTCAGTCGCGGGCGCCGGCCAGGCGGACGAACTCCTCGAGCGAGAACCGGCCGTCGGCGTCCACGTCGGCGTCCCGGTCGAGCGCGCCGATCGCCTCCGGCGGCAGGCCGGGGAAGTGCGACAGCAGCTCGGCCTCGGTGATGAAGCCGTCGCCGTCGCCGTCGATCGCGTCGAATTCGCGCTTGAGGGCCTCGAACCGCTCGTGGCTGAGCTCCTGAGTCACAACGACCTGCCTTCACACGGGGGACGACACCAGACAACCTATGTCGTACGCCGCGAAAGATCGATGGCAGGCCTGCGGGAGGGAACCGATCGCCGTGTGCGGTTCATCGCGACGCCGCGCCGGCCCCGGGAACACCGATCCCCGGGAACACCGATCCCCGGGAACACCGATCCCCGGGAACACCGATCCCCGGGAACACCGATCCCCGGGAACACCGATCCCCGGGAACACCGATCCCCGGGATCGCCGGCCCCCGTCCGGAGACCATGGCGGAGGCGGCCGGGCCCCTCGGCGCCCGCCACCCGTCCAAGTGACCTCTCAGACGGCTCCAAGTGACCACTCCGAGACTGTGCGACCTGAACGCAGAAGGAGGACAGTCAGATGAAAGTCGCACTGGTCACGGGATCGGGACGCGGAATCGGCAGGGAAATCGCGCGGCAGCTCGCCGGGCACGGCATGACGGTGTTCGCCGGGGTGCGCGACGAGAGCCACGCCCCCGAAGGCACCCGTCCCGTGCTGCTCGACGTCACTGACGACGCGATGGTCGGGAACGCGGCCAAGCTCGTCGGAGAGGAGTTCGGGCGGCTCGACGTGCTGGTCAACAACGCCGCGATCTGCGGCGACTACGGCGTCAGCCCGGCGGACGCGACGGCGGACCACATGCGCGCCACCTACGAGGTGGGCGTGTTCGGGGTCGTCACCGTCACCCGCGCGATGATCCCGCTGCTGCGGGCGGCCGGCGAGGCCAGGGTCGTCAACATGACCACCCGGCTGGCCTCTCTCACCCTCACCCAGGCGAAGGACGACTTCAACGTGGGGTGGGCGATGCTGGCCTACAACTCGGCGAAGAGCGCGCTCAACGCGCTCACCGTGCTCTACGCGAACGAGCTGGCCGGCTCGGGCATCCTCGTCAACGCGGTGGACCCCGGTCACTGCGCCACCGACCTGACCGGCCACACCGGCACCCGTACGGCGGCCGAGGGCGCGGCGGTGGCCGTGCGGATGGCGACCCTGCCGTCCGGCGGCCCCACCGGCACGTTCAGCTCGGCGGAGGGCGCGATCCCCTGGTAGATCCTCCGCCCAGGAGGGTCGCGAGGGTCACGTCGTAGCGCGGACCACCAGGCGCGTGGGGAGGACGACGGGGCTGGTGTGACGACCGTCGAGGCGGGACAGGAGCAGCCGCGCCAGGGCCAGGGCCTGGTCCGCGGCGGGCACCCGGACGGTGGTGAGCGGCGGGGTCGTGCAGGAGGCGGCGTGGATGTCGCCGAAGCCGACGACCGCCAGATCCTCCGGCACCCGCAGTCCCCTCTCGCGCGCCGCCTCCATGGCGCCGATCGCCAGCTCGTCCGAGGTGGCGAACACCGCGTCGAGATCCTGGTCACCGGACAGGAGCTCGCGGGCCGCGGCGGCGCCCGACGCGCCGTCCAGGCCGGCGAGCGCGATCACCGGCCGCAGTCCGTCCTCGTGGAGCGTGGCCAGGTGCCCGTTGAGACGGTCCTGTACGGCGACGAGGTCCATGGGGCCGCAGATCACGCCGATGCGGCGGCGACCCCGGTCGAGGAGGTGCCGGGTGGCCGCCTTCGCGCCGCCGGCGTTGTCCACGTCCACGTGCGGCACGAGGGAGGCGATCACGGGCTTGCCGAGCAGCACGACCGGCACCCCGGTGCGGGCGAGCCGCTCGGTGAGCGTGTCCGGGCCGTCCGGAGGGACGAGCACGACCCCGTCGACCTGCCGCGCCTCGACGTGCCGGATGATGCGCCGATGGCTTTCGGCCGTGTCGGCGAGCATGAGGGTGATCTGCTTGCCGGCTCCTTCGAGGACGCTGGTGACGTACTGGACGACGGCGGAGGTGAGCGCCTCGCCGCCGTGCCGGGGGACCGACAGGACGAGCGCGACCGAGTCGGTCCGCCGGGTGACGAGGCTCCTGGCGGCGGCGTTGGGCACGTAGCCCAGCTCCTGCACGGCGCGCAGCACCGCGGCGCGCACCTCGGGGCTGACCCGCGCGTCCCCGTTCACGACCCGCGAGACCGTGGCCCTGGAGACGCCCGCGCGAGCGGCGACGGTCTCGAGCGTGGGCCGCTTCGGCCGCTCCGCGCCGAGCCCGTTGCGCTTGATGACGTCGCGATACCACAGCGCGCTGTCCTTGAGCAGCCGCCGCTGCGTGGTGAAGTCGACGTGGACGATGCCGAACTTGCGCCGGTAGCCGTCCGCCCATTCGACGCAGTCGAGCAGCGACCACAGCAGATAGCCGCGGACCCGGGCGCCCTCGTCGATCGAGGTCCGCAGGGCCCGCAGGTGCTCCTCGACGAAGCTGATCCGGTCGACGTCGTGGATGCCGTCGCTTGTCACGACGTCCTCGAAGTCGGCGCCGTTCTCCGTGATCATCAGCTCGGTCTCGGGGTAGTCCTCGGACAGGCGCCGCAGGACCAGGGACAGGCCGTTCGGCATGATGGGCCAGCCCATCGCGGTGACGGCCGTGGGCACACTGCTGAACAGAACGCCCTCGCTGCCCGGGAAGGCCGGGTCGGCCGCGGCGCTGGGCTGGGCCTGCACCGTGATGGGCGTGTAGTAGTTGACCCCCACCAAGTCGACGGGCCGTCCGATGAGGTCGAGGTCCCCGTCGCGGATGTGGCCGAGCCCGGCGGTCCTATCGATGACAGGCAGCAGCTCGGCGGGGTAGCGGCCACGCAGCACCGGCTCCAGGAACTGCCGGTTGTGCAGGGTGTCGATCCTCGCCGCCGCCTCGGCGTCCTCCTCGGGGACGTCGGTGGACATGTCCCCGAGCTGAGCGGGAGTGAGGACGGGGGAGAGGTTCAGCACGATGCCGGCTCTGGCGGCGCCCCCCGCGCGCAGCGCCTCCAGGCTCAGCCCGTGCGCGAGCAGCATGTGGTGGGCGCCCACGAAGGCGTCGGCCGCCGACCGCAGGCCCGGGGCGTGCACCCCTGAGGCGTGGCCGAGGAAGGCGGCCACCCACGGCTCGTTGAAGGTGAACCAGGTGTCCACCCGGTCGCCGATCCTGTCGTACACGACGCGGGCGTAGTCGGCGAAGTGGCCGGCGGTGTCGCGTGAGGTCCACCCCCCGGCGTCCTGCAGCGCCCGCGGCAGGTCCCAGTGGTACAGCGTGGCGTACGGCGCGATGCCCGCCTCCAGCAGCTCGTCCACGAGCCTGTCGTAGAAGTCGAGCCCCGGGCCGTTGACGCGGCCGTACCCCTCGGGCAGCACGCGTGGCCAGCTGACGGAGAACCGGTAGGCGGCGATGCCCAGGTCCTGCATCAGCCGGACGTCCTCGGCGTGGCGCAGGTAGTGGTCGCAGGCCGGGTCGCCGTATCCCCCGCCCGCGAAGGCGTCCCAGATCGAGGGGCCCCGGCCGTCGCGGTCGGTGGCGCCCTCGATCTGGAACGCGGACGTGGACACTCCCCAGACGAAACCCTCTGGGAACAACGCGGTGCGCATCTACGCGAAACCCCCGGTGACTCGGTGAGCGCTCAGTCTGCCGCCTCGCGTGCCGGAATCGCCACTCAGAGGGCCGCCGTGGGCCCCGGCCGCGTGAGGCGCGAGTCTGGACGGCCGACGAGGCGGCCGCCCGGTCGCGGGAGCCGTACGCGGAGGACGCCGGCGTGACGCGGACCGGATGCGATGTGACGCGCCCGGCGCGGCGCAGGCGGGGTTCGCGCGGGTCGTCGGCACATAATGAAGCGCGATGGATACGGGGAGTGGCCAACGCGCCGATCGGGGGATCGACGTCAGCGTCGTCGTCCCGGCGTACAACCGCCGGGCGTCACTCGACCGTTGCCTCACCTCGCTGCTCGTGCAGCGGGTCGCCAAAGAGATCATCGTGGTCGACGGCGGCTCACGGGACGGAACCCCGGCACTCCTCGACCTCTACGCCGCGCACCATCCCCGGCTGATCACCGTGATGCGGGACGCCCAGCCCGGCACGCCCGGAGGCGCTCGCAACCGCGGACTCGAACGGGCGGCCGGGCGGTACGTCTTCTTCTGCGACGCCGGGGACCACCTCGCCTCCGACGCGCTGGCCCGCCTGGTCGCCACGGCCGACCGGACCGGCGCCGACGTCGTCGTGGGGAGGATCGCCGGTGCGCGTCAGGGGCTGCGGGACAGCGCCGACAAGGCCTCCTTAACCGCCGTCTACGATGATTTGTCCTGTTTCAAGCTCTTCCGCCGGGACTTTCTCGATCGGCACGCCATCCGCTTCGACGAGACGCACCGGCGTGGCGAGGACATGACCTTCGCCGTCCACGCGTACTGCCATGCCCGGGTGATCTCCGTGGTCGCGGACCGGGACTGCTACCACGCCGAGGGCGGGAACGAGGCGTCCGCGCGCGATCCGCTCGGCTGGCTGCGCGTGGTCCGCACGCCCATCGAGGTCATGGCGCGGCACGTGCCGCCCGGCGCGCTGCGCGACCGCCTGCTCCTGCGGCACCTGCGCCGTGACGTGCTCGCCCAGCTCGGGGCGCCGTTCCTGGCCGCGTGCGAGGCCCATCGCGAGAAGATCGCCGTCGAGGTCGCCGACATCTGCGGGCAGTGGCTGACGCCGGGGGTACGCGCCCATCTCGACGGCGTGGACGCCGCCCGCGTCGCCGCGCTCGACGATCCCGACCGGCTCGTACGGCTCGCGCGCGTCGAGGCCGCGCCGCTGCGGCACCGGCTGACCGGCGTCGAGTGGCGGGGCGACCACCTGGTGATCGAAGGGTGGGCCGCCCTCGCCGGTCTGGACATATCCCCGCCGGAGACCACCGTGGGCCTGGTGCTGCGCGAACGCCTGACGCGTGCGGAGCGCGTGCCCCGCGTGACCCGCGGCGGAACCGGAGCCGCCGGATCCTTCACGGCCGTGGTCGACGCGGCCGCACTGCCGACGGGAGTGTGGGACGTCCACGTCGCCGTCGAGTGCGAGGGCGCGCGCAGGCTGGCCCGGCTCGGCTCACGCCGCGACGACGGAGCCGGCGTTCCCGCCGCCCACCTGGTCGGCGGGGTCGTCGCGGTGCCCTTCCTGACCCGGTCCCAGGGCCACCTCGGTCTCGACGTCGGGGGGCACGTCGTGCGGGTCCCCGCGGCCGTACGGCTGACGCGGGCGTGGTGGCGGGGCAGGCGGCTGCGGGTCGAGGGCCGGGCGAGGGTGGGCGACGAGGCCGCCGCCGGGGCCGTACGTCACCTGATCTGGCGCGAGCGGACGACGGGGCGGGAGCACCGCGAGAGGGCTGTGGCGTCCGGGCCGGGGGAGTTCACGGCCGAGACGGCCGGCCTGCCGCCCGGCACGTGGGACGCCTACCTCGAACTCGACCTCGGCGGCCCTTCGGTGCGTTTTCCGGTCAAGGTCGCCGACGCGGACACGCTCGACCGGCCGCTGCGGTGGTGGCGCGGCCCGCTGCCATGGGACACGGCGTCCCGGGACCCGCGGGGTCCGTTGGGGTGGGTCCCCGCGCAATGGACGGTCCGGCCGTACGCCACGGCGGTCAACCGGCGGCTCAGCGTGTCGGTGCGCGTGGCCACCCCGCTTACGGTGGCCAGACGGATGGTCAGGGCCCTGCGGCATGGCTAATTGCGAATCATTTGCAACTACAACTCGGTGCCCTAAAGTGGGAGGGGATTCGCCCGTTTCGAAGGGGTTATAGCCGTGCACGTGCCCGATGGGTTCTTTGACGTCCCCGTGTCCGTCGGCGCCGGGGTCTTCGCGGCCGCCGGGGTGGCCGTGTGCCTGCGGGGCGCCAAACGGGAGCTCGACGACCGCACCGCCCCCATGGCGGGTCTGGTGGCCGCGTTCGTCTTCGCGGCGCAGATGCTCAACTTCCCCGTCGCGGCGGGCACCAGCGGCCACCTGCTCGGCGGGGCGCTGGCGGCGATACTCGTCGGGCCGTACACCGCCGTGTTGTGCGTCGCGGTCGTGCTGCTCGTGCAGGCGTTCTTCTTCGCCGACGGCGGGCTGACCGCGCTGGGCGTCAACATCACGCTGATGGCGATCGTGACCGCGGTCGTCGGCTGGGCGGTGTTCCGGCTGATCACCCGGGGCGCGCCGCGCGGGCGGGCGACGCTGGTGGCCGCGTCGTTCGTGGCGGCGCTGGTCTCCGTCCCGGCGGCGGCGCTCGTGTTCACGGTCCTGTTCTGGCTCGGCGGCACCGCGCCGATCGAGCTGGGCTCGGTGGCCGCCGCGATGGGCGGCGTGCACCTGCTCATCGGGCTCGGCGAGGGCTTCATCACCGCGCTCACCGTGAGCAGCGTGCTGGCCGTCCGCCCCGACCTCGTGTACGGCGCGCGCGGAATGGCCAGGGCGCTGACGCTGCGGACCGCCGAGGGGGAGGTCCAGGTGGGCCAGGCGGCCCCGGAGGCTCCCCCGGCCGGGATCGGCCTGCGTCCTGTGCTGGTGGGCGGTGCGCTCGTGGCCGTGCTGCTGGCCGGTGTCTTCTCGTTCTACGCCTCCGGCGACCCCGACGGGCTGGAGAAGGTGGCGGCCGACAAGGGCCTGAGCGCGCAGGAGAAGCCGCACGCTGTGGAGAACGGTCCGCTGGCCGACTACGCCGTCAAGGGCGTGGAGGACCAGCGGCTGTCCGGCGGCCTGGCCGGGGTGGCGGGCGTCGCACTGACGGTCGCGGCCGGGGGCGGCGTGTTCTACGTCATCCGCCGGCGGCGGCGCCTGACCGACGGGATGACTCCCGCGAACGCGCAGTGAGCGCACGGCGCCCGGGTGAGGACGCCGCGTGAGCGCCGAGCCCGGCACCCCCGGCGAGCCCGATGAGCCGCCCGTGAGCGCCCGTGCCCGCCCTGGGCGGGCACGGGCGGCGTGGGTCGGCGATGATGGCTCTGTGAGTGCGAAGTGAGCGCCGGGCACCATCACCCGATCTACCGGCCCGCCGACACGCCCGTCCACCGCCTGCCGCCCCAGTGCAAGCTGGCGGCGGTCGTCGCGTTCGCGGTATTCGTGGTCGCCACCCCGCGTGAGCGCTTCTGGGCGTTCGCCGTCGACGCGCTGCTGCTGGCCGCCGTCGCGGCAGCCGCCCGGGTGCCGGCCGGCGTGATCGCCCGGCGCATGGTCATCGAGGTGCCGTTCGTGCTGTTCGCGCTGGCGATTCCGGTGATCGGCACGGGCGAGCGGGTCCAGGTGCTCGGTCTGTCGCTGAGCGCCCCGGGCCTGTGGGCCGCCTGGAACATCCTGGCCAAGGCAACGCTGGGCGTGGTCGCCTCGATCCTGCTCGCGGCCACGACCGAGCCCCGGATGATGCTGCTCGGCGCCGAACGGCTGCGGCTGCCCCGGCTGCTCGTGCAGATCGCGACGTTCATGCTGCGCTACCTCGACGTGATCCTCGACCAGATGCGGCGCATGCGGATCGCCAGGGAGTCGCGGGGGTTCGTCGCGCGGGACCTCAGGCAGGCCCCCGTGCTGGCGAAGTCGGCGGGCGCCCTGTTCATCCGCTCGTACGAGCGAGGGGAGCGGGTCCATCTCGCCATGCTGAGCCGGGGATACACGGGCGAGATGCCGACGATTAGGGATATATCGGCAACTGGGCGAGACTGGGCGATGGCGGGCATGCTTCCGTGTCTCGCCGCGGCGACGGCCCTACTGGCGTGGAGCACGACGTGACCTCCGGCAGCCCTTCTCTCACGGTGAGCAGGCTCGCGTACGCCTATCCCGACGGGACACAGGCGTTGTACGGCGTGGACCTGACGATCGAGCGGGGAGAGCGGGTCGCCCTGCTCGGCCCGAACGGCGCGGGCAAGACGACGCTCGTCATGCACCTCAACGGCATCCTCACGCCGGGGCACGGGACAGTGGAGGTGGCCGGGCTTCCGGTGCGTGCGGACACCCTGCGGGAGATCCGCCGCCGGGTTGGGCTGGTGTTCCAGGATCCGGACGACCAGCTCTTCATGCCGACCGTGCGAGAGGACGTCGCGTTCGGCCCTGCCAACCTCGGGCTGCGCGGCGCGGCACTCGACCGCCGCGTGCGGGACGCGCTGGAGCGGGTCGGCATGCTGGACGCGATCGACAGGCCGCCCCACCACCTGTCCTTCGGCCAGCGCCGCCGGGTGGCCGTGGCCACCGTGCTGGCGATGGAACCGGAGATCCTCGTCCTCGACGAGCCGTCGTCCAACCTCGACCCCGCGTCCCGCCGCGAGCTGGCCGAGATCCTCAAGAGCCTGGACGTGACCGTGCTGATGGTCACCCACGACCTGCCGTACGCGCTGGAACTATGTGAGCGTTCGCTCGTCATGTCCGAGGGGGTGATCGCCGCCGATGGAGCGACGAATGTCCTGCTCTCCGACGAGCGGTTGCTCACGGCGCACCGGCTCGAACTCCCTTACGGGTTCGCCGTCCCTGCTCAGCCGGGGTGATGGATAAGTAAAGTGGGCCGGAGCTGAGGAGGTCCCGACGATGAAGCTGCGGCTCGCGCGCCAATCGCTCTCCAATGCCGTCGTGGTGGCTGTGGAGGGGGAGCTCGACCTGTTCACGGCTCCGTTCCTGCGTGACGAGATCCGCGACGCCATACGCGACGACGGCCCGACACTCGTGCTCGACCTCGGCGAGCTGTCGTTCATGGATTCCAGCGGGCTGAGCGTGCTCATCGAGGCATGGCGGCTGGCCACCAGCGAGGGCGGCACGGTGTCTCTCGCCTCGCCGCAGCCGCCGGTGGCCCGCATCCTGCGCACGACCGGCCTGGACCGGCGGATCAAGGTCTACCCCGACGTCGATACCGCGATTTTGCAGCACCCCGAGTAGAACTTCATTCGGTTCGCGCGTTAAGGTCCGGCTATGGATCTGAACGGAGCAGCAGCAATCATCTCGGGCGGTGCGAGCGGCCTCGGCGAGGCCTCGGCCCGCGAGTTGGCCCGCGTCGGCGCGACCGTGGTCGTGGCCGACCTCAACGCGGAGCGCGGCAAGGCGCTGGCCGACGAGCTCGGCGGTGTGTTCGCCCACACCGACGTGTCCGACGAGGCGTCGGTGCAGGCCGCGGTCGAGGCGGCGGTCGCCACCGGCAAGCCGTTGCGCGCCGTGATCAGCAGCGCCGGCATCGGCTGGGCGCAGCGCACCGTCGGCCGGGACGGCTCCCCGCACGACCTGGCGTCCTACCGCAAGGTGATCGACGTCAACCTGATCGGCACCTTCAACCTCATGCGCATCGGCGCCGCGGCCATGGCCCAGACCGAGCCGGTTGACGAGGACGGCGCCCGTGGCGTCGTCATCAACACCGCGTCGGTCGCCGGCATCGAGGGCCAGACGGGCCAGGTGGCGTACTCGGCGTCGAAGGGCGGCATCATCGGCATGACCCTGCCCGCGGCCCGCGACCTCGCGGCCGTCGGCGTCCGCGTGCTGACCATCGCGCCGGGCATCATCGACACCCCCATCTACGGGAAGATCGGGGACAAGAACGCCGAGGAGTTCAAGGCCAAGCTCATCGGGCCGGTGGCGTTCCCGAAGCGGCTCGGCAAGGCCTCCGAGTTCGGCCACCTGGTCCGCGCGCTGATCGAGAACGACTACATGAACGGCGAGGTCATCCGTTTCGACGGCGGCATCCGCTTCCAGCCCAAGTAAGCCGAGTGAGGTCAGGTGTCCGAGGTCAACTCCGGGCCGGCCGCTGAGCCGGACGAGGTACTCGTAGAGATCGTCGACGGCGGCGTGGCCGTCGTCACCATCAACCGGCCCAGGGCCAGGAACGCCGTGAACGGCGCCGTGGCGCGCGGAATCGCGGCCGCCCTGGACGAGCTGGACGAAAGCCCTGACGTGTCCGCGATCGTCCTCACCGGGGCCGGCGGCACGTTCTCGGCCGGTATGGACCTGAAGGGCTTCCTCACCGGCGACATGCCGGTGGTCGAGGGCCGGGGCTTCGGCGGCATCACCGAGGCGCCGCCGAGGAAGCCGATCCTCGCCGCGGTCGAGGGGTACGCGCTGGCCGGCGGCTTCGAGCTGGCGCTGTCCTGCGACATCATCGTCGCGTCCGAGGAGGCGAAGTTCGGCCTGCCGGAGCCCAAGCGAGGGCTGGTGGCCGGGGCGGGCGGGATCATGCGGCTGCCGCGCCGCATCCCGTACCACATCGCCATGGAGATCGCCCTCACCGGCGACCACTACCCGGCGGCCCGGCTGTACGAGCTGGGGCTGGTCAACCGCATCACGTATCCGGGCGAGGCGCTCAACGGCGCGCTCGAACTGGCCCGCACGATCGCCGCGAACGCGCCGCTGGCGCTCGCCGCGACCAAGCGGGTCATCGTCGAGTCGGCCGACTGGTCGCTCGACGAGATGTTCCGCAAGCAGGGCGAGATCGTGAGCCCGGTCTTCGTCTCGAAGGACGCGATGGAGGGTGCGGCGGCCTTCGCCGAGAAGCGCGCTCCCGTCTGGAAGGGCGAGTAGCCCCCGGCCCGCCAAGTCACCACTCGGGGCGCTCCGCGCAGTGCCTACTTGGGGCGCTCCGCGCAGGGGCGCCCCAAGTCGTGTCCGGGCGTCGTAAGCGTCGCCGTGCCGACTCGGAACAGTGTCTCTGTCCGGCTGGGACGCGTCCTAAGCCGGATGGCGGACGGCTTATCCGCCGTGATGATGACGTGCCCTCCCGTCCCGCTCATCTATGTTCCCCCGGGAAGATCACAAACTTGAGGGAACGGTGATGAGGGTGCGAACTGGCCGTAGTGCCTGGCTGGCGGTGGGGGCGGCGGCGGGGCTGCTCGTGGGCGGCGGGGGAATCGCCGTGGCTACGACGGCGACGACGTCGTCCATCGTGGCCTGCGTGGGCCCCGACGGCGTCATGCGGATGCCCCAGGCGCTGGAGGAGTCGGTCCAGGGCCGTACTGCGGACGCGCAGGTCGCCGCGCCGGTCTCCGCCGGCACGTGTCCCGTCGAGTACCGGACCGTCTCCTGGAACACCGCCGGACCCCAGGGCCCCGTCGGACCGGCCGGACCTCAGGGCCCCATCGGGCCGACCGGACCCCAGGGGGCCGAGGGAGAGACCGGTCCGCAAGGGCCCCAGGGCCAGCCCGGACCCCAGGGCCCCAAGGGGGACAAGGGCGAGCCGGGCGCCGCGTACGGGCAGACCTACATCGCCTCCGGCAATCACCTCTACGGCGACGGGACGCTGCAAGAACTCGTACGAATCCCGCAGGTGCCCGCGGGAAACTACGCCATCCAGATCGGCGTCAGCGCATACGACCTCCAGACGACTCCCACGGGCTTCGTCGTCGAGTGTGACGTCAGTACGCCCACGGGCGTCACGTCCGCGAGGCCGCAGCAGGCCGGTAACGGTGGGCCGGGATCGACCCTCACGATCGCCTACTTCGTCACCGCGAAGCTGAACGCGCCCGGTCCGGTGGTTCTCACGTGCCACGCCCTCACTGACGGCGGCATCATCCGGGTCAGCGCCGAGGGCAGGCTGATGGCGACCAGCGTGCCCGAGGTCGTCGCCTGGCCGTCCGGGAATCCGACCGCTACGCCGTCCGTTACGCCGTCCGGGAATCCGACCGCTACGCCGTCCGGGAATCCGACCGCTACGCCGTCCGGGAATCCGACCGCTACGCCGAGCGTTACGCCGTCCGGGAATCCGACCGCTACGCCGTCCGTTACGCCGTCCGGCAATCCGACCGCTACGCCGAGCGTTACGCCGTCCGCCAATCCGACCGCCACGCCGAGGCTCTGACAAGGCCGGCGGACGGCTGCGCCCGTCACGAGGCGTACGGGCGGCCTCGCTCTCGCCTCCCGCGGGCGCGAGCGAGGCGTCAGAGCGGGTCGCCGAGGGGGCCGTACTCCTCCTCCAGGACGTTCGCCCAGTGCGCGGCGAAGTCCGGTTGGGTGCCGTCCGCGTCGGTGAAGCCGTACTCCTCGTACAGCCCCCAGGTGGCCAGGGCGCGTCCGGTCTTGGCCATCACGCCGGGGTCGGCGGCCAGGGCGGCCACCGCCCGGCCCAGGTAGGCCGGCGTCTCCGAGTGGGCGAAGTGCGGGTCCTTCGCCACCGCGTCCCGCCAGTTGTCCTCGGTCACGCCGAAGTGCTCCAGCATCGCCTCCGACCGCAGGAAACCCGGGGTGACGGCGACGGCCGCCACGCCGTACGGCTTCAGCTCCGCCGCCTGGGCCACGGCCAGACGGATCACGGTGGACTTGGCGATGTCGTAGAAGAACGAGCCGCGATACCTGGCGGTGTTGCCGTCGGTGACCTCCACGACCAGTCCGCTCCGGCGGGCGACCATCAGCGGAAGCGCGAACCGGCTGGTGACGATGTGCGTCTCCACCGCCCGGCGCAGCAGCCGCAGGCCGGAGTCGAGGTCCTGCTCCCACAGGGGATGCGCCCAGTCGGTCAGCGCGTCGCCGCCCCACACGGAGTTGACCAGGACGTCGAGCCGCCCGTCCTGCTCGGTGGTGATCCGCTCGACCAGGGCGCGGACCTCCCCGGGGTCGCTGTGGTCGGTGCGTACGGCGATGCCGGTGCCGCCGGCCGCGGTGACGCGGGCGGCGCTCTCCTCGATGGTCTCGGGACGGTCCAGGTCGGAACGGCCGGCCGCGCTGCTGCGGCCGGTGACGTAGACCGTCGCGCCCGCGACCCCGAGTTCGACGGCGATGCCGCGCCCGCCGCCCCTCGTGCCTCCCGCGACGAGGGCGACTTTTCCGGCGAGCGGCCGGCTGTCGTTCATGACGTCTCCTTGGAAGGGATGTGGGGCGAAAGGAGCGCGGTCACCGCCCGCCGGAGCCGCTCCGGCAGCGTGCCCCGCCGGTCGAGGGCCCAGGTCAGACCGGTGCCGGCGATCAGCGACTGGACGGACTCGGCCAACGCGGCGGTGTCGGCGCCGGCGCGGAGCTCTCCCTCGGCCACCGCCTCGTCCAGCAGGGCCAGGATCGCCCTTCGCTGCGCCTCGTGCATGGCCAGGGCGTGCTCGTGCAGTTGCGGATCGGTGAGGTCCATGCAGAGGAACGCCAGGTGGTTGGCGAAACGCTCCGGCGTGTCCATGAGGGCCATCGACTCCTCGGCCAGCGCCAGCAGCGCCTCCAACGGGGAGGGACGCCCCTGCCGCAGCCGCTCGTGGTGCGCCTCGGACTCATGCGCCGACTGCCTCGCCAGCGCCACCAGCAGACCGCGCTTGGACCCGAACCGCTGCACGAGAGTGCCGGGGACGAGCCCCACCTCGTCGGCGACGGCGGCGAGGGTCAGTCCCGCGGGACCCACCCGGCCGATCACCTCGGCGGCCGCGCGCAGAATCACCGAATCCTCCACTCCTCGCGGGCGTCCCGCCACCAGCCCCTCCTCTTTTATAAATGCCTGTTCATTTATTAATACAGCCCGTTCGCCCCTCTCGGCAACCCGTCGGCATGATCCCCGCGTATCCGGGCAGTCCGCTCGTTCGTGAGCGGGACTGCGTACGGTGAAGCCATGAGTGATTCCGGGCCCGGGCTGCCCCCGGTGGGCAGGTCGATGCGGGAGCGGACGTCCGCGCTGCTCACCGGCGCCCTCGGCAGTGCGATTCTGATGATCGTGCTCGTCTCGGTGATGTGGGCCATCGAGATCGTGGACTACGTGGAGAACGGACGGCTCGACAGGTACGGCATCGTCGCCCATGAGCCGGACGGCCTGCCCGGGATCCTGTTCGCACCGTTCCTGCACGCCGGGTTCGGGCACCTGATGGCGAACTCGCTGCCGCTGCTCATCCTGGGGTTCCTGGCCGCCATCCGGGGGATCGGCAGGTTCCTCGCGGCGAGCCTGGTCATCATCCTGGTCAGCGGGCTGGGCGTGTGGTTCACCAGCCCGCCGGACACGCTGACGATCGGCGCGAGCGGCCTCGTCTTCGGATATTTCGGCTACGTCGTGGCCCGGGGGCTGTTCGACCGCCGGGCCCTCGACATCGTCCTCGGCGTCGTGGTCGCCGTGCTCTACTACTCGATCCTGTGGGGCGCCCTGCCCACCCAGCCGGGCGTCTCCTGGCAGGGCCACCTGTTCGGCCTCATCGGCGGCGTGATCGCCGCCTGGCTGCTGCGCCGCCGCAAGACCGTGACGACCTGACCCGCGAACGGCTCAGGAGCCCGGAGGCGGGGTGGCGGTCCCGACCTCGAACGCCGAGGGGTCGTCGACGACCCGGCAGGGCTTCACGGGCCCGTCGGTCAGCCGGCCGGAGAACTGCCAGGCGACTCCGGGACGCCTGACGTTCCGTTGCAGCGGGTTCTCGTTGATCTCGATCATGACGATCCGCCCCGGCCCGATGAAATCGGGGTGGATGGTGATGCCGTTTTCCGGCCGGATCGCCTTGCTCGACGCCAGGTTCTCCATCACCCGGCGGACGCGCGCCCGTACCGCCGGATCGTCGCTCTCCATCTCCTCCTTCGTGAAAGAGGCGTCGTCGCCCGCCACGAACGGGGCCCGCCCGTCGGCGCCGCGTAACTCCCGCGCCGCACGGCGGCGCTGTGCCAGCACCGTGTTGCGCGCCACGCCGTACAGCCAGGCGATCTCGCTGCTCCTGTCCGGACGGTGGCGCCCCCCTCGGTCGTGTGACAGAACACATCCCTGCTTGGACGGAGCGCCGCACACCGTTACAGGACCGGAAAAACGAAAAGCCGACGGCCCGGGGACCGTCGGCGAGAACGTGCGGCCGCCGGAGAGGCGGCCGCCTGTGAAACGTCAGAGACGCTCGACCACGTAGTCGACGCAGGAGGTCAGCGCCTCGACGTCGGAGGGGTCGATCGACGGGAACATCGCGATCCGCAGCTGGTTGCGGCCGAGCTTGCGGTAGGGCTCGGTGTCCACGATGCCGTTGGCCCGCAGCACCTTCGCGACCGCCGCCGCGTCCACCGCGTCGTCGAAGTCGATGGTCCCGACGACGTTGGAGCGCTGCGCCGGGTCGGCCACGAACGGGGTGGTGTACGACGTCTTGTCGGCCCAGGTGTACAGGCGCGAGGCGGAGTCGGCCGTACGGGCGGTGGTCCAGGCGAGGCCGCCCTGGGCGTTCATCCAGTCGATCTGGTCGGCCAGCAGGAACAGCGTGGCGACCGCCGGGGTGTTGTACGTCTGGTCCTTGACGGAGTTGTCGATGGCGGTCGGCAGGCTGAAGAACTCGGGGACGAACCGGCCGCTCTCGGTGATCTCCGTCACCCGGGCCAGCGCCTTTGGCGAGAACAGCGCGATCCACAGGCCGCCGTCGGAGGCGAAGCTCTTCTGCGGGGCGAAGTAGTAGACGTCGAACTCGTCGGCCGAGACCGGCAGGCCGCCCGCGCCGCTGGTGGCGTCCACCAGGACGAGCGACTCGTCGTCGCCGACGCGCTTGATCGGCATGGCGACGCCGGTGGAGGTCTCGTTGTGGGTGAGCGCGTAGACGTCCACGCCCTCCTCGGCGACCGGCAGCGGGTGGCTGCCCGGCTCCGACTTGATCACCGAGGGATCGGCGAGCCAGGGGGCCTTCTTCGCGACCGTCGCGAACTTCGAGGAGAACTCTCCGAAGTGCAGGTGCTGCGACTTCTCCCGGATCAGCCCGAAGGACGCGATGTCCCAGAACGCCGTGGTGCCGCCGTTGCCCAGCACGACCTCGTACCCCTCGGGGAGGGAGAACAGGTCGGTGAGCCCGGCGCGGACGCGGGCGACGAGGTTCTTCACCGGCTTCTGCCGGTGGGAGGTGCCCATGACCTTCGCCCCGGCGTCGGCGAGAGCGGCGAGCTGCTCGGGGCGTACCTTCGAGGGCCCGCAGCCGAAGCGGCCGTCGGCGGGCTTGATGTCAGCGGGAATCACGATGTCAGCCACGGCTTCCAGCCTAGTGAGACCTGCGGATGCTCTAGACCATGGTCCGGATGGTGAGACACCATGATCCGGTTTTGGGACCACGCGGCGCGTCGAGGACGGACGACCCCGCTCTCGGTGACACGGAAACGGCCCGCCCCGGGCAGGGGCGGACCGTCGACGGCGCGCGGGCCGGGCCCGGCGGCCTCTCGGAGCTTTTTGGGCACACCGCCGGGCCGGACCCGCGCGAGGGCTCAGACCTTGCCGACGACCTCGGCGGCGCCGGGCACCTCGTTGATCGAGCGCTGCTTCGGGCCCACGTAGTTCGCGCTGGGGCGGACCAGCCTGCCCGTGCGCTTCTGCTCCAGGATGTGGGCGGCCCAGCCGGCGGTCCGGGCGCAGGTGAACATCGAGGTGAACATGTTCGACGGCACCTCGGCGAAGTCGAGCACGACCGCGGCCCAGTACTCCACGTTGGTCGCGAGGACCCGGTCCGGCTTGCGGGCGTGCAGCTCCTCCAGCGCCGCGGTCTCCAGTGCGGCGGCGACCTCGTAGCGCGGCGCGCCCAGCTCCTTGGCCGTACGCCGCAGCACGCGGGCGCGCGGGTCCTCGGCCCGATAGACCCGGTGGCCGAAGCCCATGAGCCGCTGGCCCTTGTCCAGCTCGCTCTGGACGTACTTGCGGGCGTCGCCCATCTTCTCGACGCCCTCGATCATGTGCAGCACGCGCGCCGGAGCGCCGCCGTGCAGCGGACCCGACATCGCGCCGACCGCGCCCGACAGGGCGGCCGCCACGTCGGCGCCGGTGGAGGCGATCACGCGGGCGGTGAACGTCGAGGCGTTCATGCCGTGCTCCGCGGCCGACGTCCAGTACGCGTCGATGGCCTTCACGTGCTTCGGATCGGGCTCACCGCGCCAGCGGACCATGAAACGTTCGACGATGCTCTCGGCCTCGTCCACGCGCTTCTGCGGGACCATGGGCAGTCCCAGGCCGCGGGCCGACTGCGCGACGAACGACAGAGCGGTCACCGAGGCACGTGCGAGATCGTCGCGGGCCCGGTCGTCGTCGATGTCGAGCAGCGGCTTGAAGCCGTAGGTGGGCGCCAGCATGGCCAGCGCACTTTGTACGTCTACTCGGATGTCGCCGGAATGGACGGGAACGGGGTACGGCTCCGCCGGGGGAAGCCCCGGCTGGAACGAGTTGTCGACGAGCAGGCCCCAGACGTGTCCATAGGAGACGTTGCCTACGAGCTCTTCGATGTCGACGCCCCGGTATCGCAGGGCGCCCCCTTCTTTGTCCGGTTCCGCGATCTCGGTCTCGAACGCCACCACGCCTTCGAGCCCGGGTTTGAAGTCGGACATTCTCGGCCGCCTCCCTCTCTTGTGAAGTCCAGAGCCTTGATGTCGAGATACCGGCGGGTCAATTTAACCCTCAGCGCCCGACTGTCGCGCCCCCGGCCCTACCGAACGGGGTTCTCCCTGGTGGGGGCCACCGCTCGAGACGTATGCCGAACACGCGAGAATACCTTTCCGTGGACAGCGCATCGCACCTCCCCGGGCTCCGGCACAGTTACGAAGGTGAGCCCCTGATCGAGTCCGGCATGGCCGCCGACCCGGTGACGCAGTTCGCGCTGTGGTTCGCGGACGCCGTCGCCGCGGGCCTGCCGGAACCGAACGCCATGGTCGTCGCCACCAGCTCCGCCGGTGGCCGTCCCTCCGCCCGCACCGTCCTCCTCAAGGGGTTCGACGAGCGCGGTTTCGTCTTCTTCACCAACTACGAGTCTCGCAAGGGCCGCGACCTCGGTGAGAACCCGCGTGCCTGCCTGCTGTTCCCGTGGCATCCCATCAGGCGGCAGGTCCGCGTGGAGGGCCCCGTCGTACGGCTCCCGCGCGAGGACAGCGCCGCCTACTTCCACTCTCGTCCGTACGGCTCCCGCATCGGCGCGTGGGCCTCCCGCCAGTCGGCGGTCGTGGAGTCGAGGGAGCAACTCGACGCCAGGTTCCGGGAGCTGGCCGCCCGCTGGCCGCAGGACCCGCCGCTGCCGGACTTCTGGGGCGGCTTCCGGGTGGCGCCGGCGGAGGTCGAGTTCTGGCAGGGCCAGACCGACCGCATGCACGACCGGCTCCGCTACCGGCGGACCGGCGCGGCATGGACGCTGGAGCGCCTCGCCCCCTGAGGTCCCGCCCCGGCCGATCAGAGCAGCCCGGCCGCGACCTTGAGATCGGTGAGGAAGCCGGAGTAGGCCTCGTCCCGGTCGGGCGAGCGCAGGATCGCCGAGGGGTGGATCGTCGCCACGTAGTAGGCCCCCTCGCGCCGGGGGACCGGCTCTCCCCGATGCCTGGTGACGCGGAAGCCCGGGCCCAGCAGGGCACGGGCGGCGGTGGCTCCCAGCACCACGGTCACCTCCGGGTCCACCAGGCTCATCTCGGCCTCCAGCCAGGGCCGGCAGGCGTTGATCTCTCCCACCGTGGGCTTCTGGTGGATCCGGCGTTTGCCGCGCGGCTCGTACTTGAAGTGCTTGACCGCGTTGGTCACGTACACCGCCTCGCGCTCGATGCCGGCCTCCTCGAGCGCCTTGTCGAGCAGGCGCCCCGCGGGCCCGACGAACGGCACGCCCTCACGGTCCTCCTGGTCGCCCGGCTGCTCGCCGACCAGCATGAAACGCGCAGCGGGAACGCCCTCGCCGAAAACCGTCTGGGTGGCGGCACGGTAGAGATCACAGCCCTCGCAGTGGCGCGCGGCCTCCCTGAGAGCGGGCAGGCTGATCTCGCCCGGAAGGAATCGCTGCGCCCCGATGTTTCCCATCCTGGGTCGCTTCCCCAATAGGGTCGGCTGCGAACGCGGGGGAGGTCGTAGCATCGATTAACAAGGACTGGAGGAGCCTTGACCGCACACGGCCTGATCGACACGACGGAGATGTATCTCCGGACGATCTTCGAGCTCGAAGAGGAAGGCATCGTGCCGCTCCGCGCGCGCATCGCCGAGCGCCTGCAGCAGAGCGGCCCGACTGTCAGCCAGACGGTGGCGCGCATGGAGCGCGACGGGCTGGTGAAGGTTGAGGGGGACAGGCACCTCAGCATGACCGAACTGGGGCGCACGCTGGCCATCCGCGTCATGCGCAAGCACCGCCTCGCCGAGTGCCTGCTGACCCAGGTGATCGGCATGCCGTGGGAAGAGGTCCACATCGAGGCGTGCCGGTGGGAGCACGTCATGTCGGAGTCGGTGGAGACCCGGCTCGTGAACCTTCTGAAGAACCCTCGGGTGTGCCCGCACGGCAACCCGATTCCGGGTCTCGACGAGCTGGGGGTGCCGCAGCCCGGTTCGACCGGAGATGAGATGGTGTCACCCATGGTGACCCTCGCGGGACCGGCCCCCGTGCCCGTTGTAGTGCGCCGAATCAGCGAACAAGTGCAAAGCGACCCGGCCCTGATGCTTAAACTCAAGCAAGTTGGGATACAACCCGGACGCGAGGTGACGCTCGCGGCGAGCGACAACGGTGTAACGGTGACAGCTGATGGTGAGGTGGGGACCACGACCGCGGAACTTCCGAGGGACGTCGCCTCACACGTTTTTGTCACCAGACGATGACGGAATGAGTTGTGCCTGGTTGAATCCCCTAGGGAGTCCTTTCATTTCTCGCGACCCAGCCTTCGCAGGAGCGCCCGTGCCCGGCATAGCGAACCCACCTCGTCAAGGGACGGTCGTGGCATGAGGCGATGGGGAGATCTGTCACAGGACGCCGACGACCACCTTTCCGCCGGATCCGTTCTCGACCACGCGGAGATGGCCGTGGTCGTGACCGACCGCTTCAGCAACGTCCTGTACTGGAATCCCTTCGCCGAGCAGCTGTTCGGCCGCGTGGGCGCGTCTCCGGGCAAGGAGTCGTTGCTCACCCTCGGGATCACGGAGAAGGACCACCCGCTCGCGGCCGAACTGGCCAAGCACGTGCTGCGCGGCAACGTGTGGGAGGGCACGTTCGACGTGGCCCGCGGCGACGGCACGATGATCTACGTGCGCGCGCAGGCGGTGCCGCTGCGGCACCCCTCCGGCTCGGTGAGCGGCATCGTGATCACCGCGCGCGAGGCGATGCGCAGCAACGAGCGTGAGAAGGACCGCTTCGGCCTGCTGGAGCGGATCGGCGAGCGGCTCGCCGGCTCCCTGTACGTCGAGGAGACGCTCGACCGGGTCGCCGAGATGCTCGTCCCGCAGTTCGCCGACCACTGCTTCATCGAACTGGTCGAGGGCGACCGCCTGGTGCGCAAGGTCTCCACCCACGTGAACGGCTGGACGCCGCCGCCGGACACCTGGCGGCCGGTGGGCGCGGAGATCAGGTACCCGCTGGGGCACTACGCCGAGAGCGCGCTGCGCCGCCAGGAGACGATCCTGGTCGAGGACTTCTCCCAGGTCAGCTACCCGGCGACGAGCGAGGGCGCGGCCCGGCTGTGCGGTGAGATCGGGATGACCTCGGCCATCGTCGCCCCGCTGTGCGTGCGCGGCGAGACGCTCGGCCTGATGTACCTCGGCATGTCGAACCTCACGAACCGGCGCTCGCCCCACTACGACACCTTCGACCGCGACTTCGTCGGCGCCATCGCCACCCGCGTCGCGCTCGCCGTCGACAACGCGCTGCTGTTCGAAGAGGAGCGGCACACCGCGGAGTCGTTCCAGAAGCACCTGCTCCCGCGCCAGTTGCCCACGCTGGACGGCCTGGAGATCGCCGTCCGCTACTACCCGGCCGCCCCGCTCGCCTCGCACGGCCAGGGCATCCAGACCCAGGTGGGCGGCGACTGGTACGACGTGATCCCGCTGTCGGCCGGTCGCGTCGGCATCGTGATCGGCGACGTCGAGGGCCGGGGGGCCAAGGCGGCGGCCGTCATGGGCCAGCTCAGGGCCGCGTTGCGGGCCTTCGCACAGGACGACAAGCCGCCGGCCGACATCCTCGCCCGACTGGACGAGTGGACCCGGGTGGTGGCCGCGCCGGAGCACGACGACTTCGGCGCCGACATCACCAACCCGCCGATCGTCACCTGCCAATACATGGTGTACGACGCGTGGTCGAGGCAGCTGTCGTTCGCCAACGCCGGGCACGCGCCGCCGCTGCTGATGGTGGACGGCGAGGTCGAGGACCTGGAGATCAACGAGGTCGGCCAGCCCCTTGGGGTGCGGGCCAAGGGCGTGCACGCCGACCTGGTCTACAAGGAGGAGACGAAGGTCCTGCCCCCCGGCGCGACCCTGCTCCTCTACACCGACGGCCTGGTCGACCGCAGGCCGCCGCGCGACTCCGCCTCGAGTGCGCCCGACGACGACGAGGCACTGGGCATCCTGTGCGAGAAGCTGGCCAAGGCGTCGGGGGAGTCCGTCGAGCGCATCGCCGACCTGGCCACGGTGGCCGTCCCCGGCGAGATCGACGACGACATGGCCATCCTCGTCGTCCGCGCGGCCGGCACGGAGCTGCAGTCCCAGGAGCGGACGTTCCCGGCCCAGCCGATCATGGTGAGCGAGGCGCGGCGCATGGCGTCCGAGGCCTTCGCCGTATGGCAGGTGCCCGAGGAACGCGCGGAGCTGGCCTGCCTGCTCGTCTCCGAGGTCGTGACCAACGTGGTCCTGCACGCCGCAAGCGCCAGCGTGCCGCGCCGCGAGCTGGTGCTCGACGGGCCGCCGCTGCCGTTCGACGAGTCGTGGGACGTGCCGGGCTTCGAAGAGGAGATCGCGGGCGACAAGGAGTTCACCCTGCGGCTGCGCAGGGGCGCGGAGTCGGTCTGGGTCGAGGTCTTCGACCAGGACCTCCGCCTGCCTCGCATCCGCAGCGCGGGGGAGAACGACGAGGGCGGCCGCGGCCTCTACCTCGTCGACCAGCTGGCACGACGCTGGGGCTCCCGCCCGACCCGCGAGGGCAAGGCCGTCTGGTTCGAGATCCCCATCGGCGGTCGTTAGGTCGTGACGCGCCCCCGGCGCGGGGGGCGCGTCACGGTCAGTTCTTCTGCTTCATGCAGCTGTATCCGGCCGGGCGTTCGGGTTCGAGCGTCACCTGCCGCAGCACGGTCGCCTCCATGGAGATGCGGAAGGTCTCCTGGTGCGCGCAGTCGTACAACGCGTACGCGCCCTCGCGTTCGCCGAGCAGCAGCACCTGCACACCGCCGCGCAGCACCTTGCCGCTTTCGCGGTCGTTGAGCACCACCCACTGGTCCTGGAAGCCCACCATGGACAGGAGCAGGCTGGCGGGCCTGCCCTTCTCGGCGACGGCGAGCGCGTCGCTCTCCATCTGCCCCATCAGCGCGAAGCCCAGCCCGATGCCGGTGAACGCGGCGACGACGATCTTCATGCCCGCGCGGCCGGCCGGACGCCGCCGCAGCAGCCGGAACGGCACGAGGAAGGCCAGGGCGCCGATCACCACCGAGGTGATCACGATGCCGGCCAGCGACGCGCCCTCGCCCAGCCCGAGGTAGCCGAGGAAGCCCCAGTAACTCGCCCCGCACCACAGCGCGCCGGCGGTCGCGGCGGCCCACGGGCGCACGCGTACGGCCTGGGCCAGGCGGAACAGACGGCCGAGGGTGGCCTTGTCGAGCAGCCAGAGGGCCGCCACGACGACACCCGCGAGCAGTGCGCCGCCGATGATGAGCAGGACCAGCGTCCCCACCAGGCGGCCGAACATCGTGGCCTGGTCGATGCCCGCCTGCTCCGGGCTGATGTCGAAGATGCCGTAGACCTGCTGGATGCCGAGATAGAGCAGCGCGTAGAGGGCGATGGCGATCGGCACCACGACCGATCCGCTGCGTTCCAGCAGATCGACGACGCCGGCTTTCCCGTCCGGCTCCGGCAGGTCGGCGTGGCCGGTGTCTTCCTCCGGCTTGGTGATGGTCATCGTGTCTGTGCGTCCCGCCTGTGATCGTTGTGCCGGAACATGATTGCAGTCCGAGACGACGACCACGCACCGGGTCCGCCCGGACGGGACAGCGGATGCGCGTCGTGGGCTCCGGCGCTTCTTTCCGGCCGTGCGTGGTGCTTGACTCGTCGGTATGGAGCTCGCCCACGACCGCCGCGGCAGCGGGCCGCCGCTGGTCCTCCTCCACGGCATCGGCCACCACAGGCACGGCTGGCTGCCGGTCCTCGACCTGCTCGCCGAGCGGCACGACGTCATCACGGTGGACCTGCCCGGCTTCGGCGACTCCCCGCCGCTGCCGTACGGCACGCCGTACAACGTGGAGACGCTGGGGCGGGCGGTGCGCGAGTTCTGGACCCGGCTCGGCCTGAGCCGGCCGCACGTCGCGGGCAACTCGCTGGGCGGCTACATCGCGCTCGACCTGGCGTCCAGCGCCGACGTCCGCACGGCCGTCGCGCTGTCTCCCGCCGGGTTCTGGTCCCGGCCCGAGTACGCGTACGCGCGGGCGGTGCTGCGCCTGCTGCGGCTGGCGGTCCGGGCGGACGGGCTGCCCGCGCTCGTGGCCGGCACGGACGAGGGCAAGGCGCTGGCCATGGGCCTGCTCGTGGCCCGTCCCTGGCGGCTGTCGGGTGCGGCCGTGCGTGCGGCGGCCGAGGCACTGCGCGACTGCGCGGGATTCGAGGAGACGCTGGACTCGCTGGCGTGGGTCGCGCCACCCGCGCCGCCCAAGGTGCCGGTCACGATCGCCTGGGGCGAGCGCGACCGGCTGCTGCCGCGCCGCCAGGCCGTGCGGGCGGCGCGGTGGGCGGGGCAGCGGGCGCTGCTGCTGCGGGGCTGTGGCCACCTGCCGATGAGCGACGACCCGGAACTGGTCGCCCGGGTGATCCTCGAACGCTGCGGCGATCCCCCCTGAGTCGTCTTCCGGTGCCGCTTGTGCTGACCGGCACGCGGCCGCGGGGAAACCCACGCATACTGATCAGTGTGGACACCGGACTCATCCTTCTGGTCTTCCTGGCGCTCCTGTTCGCGTGGCTGCTGAACAAGGTGCGCCGGTTCTTCCGGCTGAGCCCGGTGGCCTACGGGGGCGTGATGGTCGTGTTCGTGGTGGCCATGCTGCTGATCTGGGGGCAGCAGCGCGGCTGAGGCGGGGTCAGAAGCCGAAGGACCGCCCGATGATCTCCTTCATGATCTCGGTGGTGCCGCCGTAGATCGTCTGCACGCGGCTGTCGAGCCAGGCCTTGGCGACCGGATACTCCAGCATGTAGCCGTAGCCGCCGTGGAGCTGGACGCACCGGTCGACGACCTTGTTCTGCAGCTCCGTCGTCCACCACTTGGCCTTGGCCGCGTCCACCGCCGTCAGCTCCCTGGCGTTGAGCGCGCGCACGCACTTGTCCACGTAGTGGCGGGCGATCTCCACCTCGGTGGCCAGTTCGGCCAGCAGGAACCGAGTGTTCTGGAACTTGCCGATGCTCCGGCCGAAGGCCGTGCGGTTGCGGCAGTACTCGATCGTCTGCTCCAGCACCGTCTCCGCGGCGGCCACGGCCGCCACCGCGATCGACAGCCGCTCCTGCGGCAGGTTGTTCATGAGCTGGAAGAAGCCCTGGCCCTCCTCGCCGCCCAGGAGGTTGGCCACCGGCACCCGGACGTTCTCGAAGAACAGCTCGGCGGTGTCCTGCGCGTGCATGCCGACCTTCTCCAGGTTCCGGCCGCGGGTGAAGCCCTCCATGCCGCGCTCCACCACCAGCAGCGAGGTGCCGCGCGCCCCCGCCGAGGGGTCGGTCTTGGTCACGACCACGACGAGGTCGGAGTTGATGCCGTTGGTGATGAAGGTCTTCTGCCCGTTCACCACGTAGTGGTCGCCCTCGCGGACGGCGGTGGTGCGGATGCCCTGCAGGTCGCTGCCGGCTCCCGGCTCGGTCATGCCGATGGCCGTGATCAGCTCGCCGGACGCGAAGCCGGGCAGCCAGCGCTGCTTCTGCTCGTCGTCGGTCAGGTCGACCATGTACGGCGCCATGATGTCGTTGTGCAGGCCGAATCCGAGGCCGCTGGCGCCGACACGGATGACCTCCTCGACGATCACGACGTTGTAGCGGAAGTCGGTGATCCCCGAGCCGCCGTACTCCTCGGGGACGGAGAAGCCGAACATGCCCAGCTCGCCCGCCTTCTTCCACACCTCGCGGGGGACGATGCCGTCCTTCTCCCACTGCGCGTGGTGGGGGACGACCTCGCGGGCCATGAACTCACGGACGGTCTCGCGGAAGAGGTCGTGCTCCTCGTCGAAGAGGTCTCGCCGCATCGGGTACGCCTTCCGGCTCAGGGTCTGTTGGCGGCACCAGAATACGATTCTGGTGCTCCTCGGGTCATCGGCGCCTTCTTGTACGGCTGGTCACAACTCCGAAACCATCGCGATAACTGCCCCTTTGACCACTTCCGTACCCTCTAAGATCTACCTTCGGTTTGCTATAGGCCCGCACGGACGGACCTGTGATCGGAGTATGCGGTGAAACGGTGGAGAGTTGGTCTCCCTAGGACCATGGCTGCCCTGGCCCTCGGCCTGGCAGGTACGGCGGCGATCGTCGTGCCATCGGTAACGGCACAGGCCAATACCGCCGACCTCGTCGTCGACTACGCCTGCACTCAGGGGATCGCCTCGTCGGGCTCCGGGACCGTCTACCTCCGGACGAACCTCACCGTTCCCACGACGCTGAAAGTCGGTGATCCCCTCAACGTCGCATGGAATCTGGCCTACAGGGACGCGACGCGCTTCGGAGCGCCCACCCTGCTGCCCAACGGCGGCCGGATCTATGTGACCGGTGAGGTCAACCTCAGCGACGGCTGGCAGGGACAGCTCCAGCCGGTGGGGAACGTCGACCAGGCCGGGCCGATGAAGAAGGGGACTCCCCTCAACCTGCCGTCCACCATCTCGGACTTCGCGTACACCACGAGGGCCGGCACGGTCACGGTGAAGCCGGGCAAGCTCTACGTGGACTTCCGGCCGCCCGCCTCCGAGGTCATGGTCAATGACGACCAGGTCGAGCCGAAGATCAACTACAGCGCCGGCGACTGGGTGGACGTCAACGACCGGCCGAGCGGAGACAACGACTACCACCTGGACTTCCACCAGACGAACAAGGCCGGCGCGTGGGCGGAGCTCACCTTCACCGGCACCGGCATCGAGTACGTCGCGCAGAAGGACCGGCGCGGCGGACCGGTGGAGATCTGGGTCGACAACCAGCTCTCGACCCCGCCGCGGGTGGATCCCTCCAAGAACGACGACGGCACGCTGGTGAACGACTCGAACGTCGGCGGCCAGACGCTGTGGAGCTTCACCGGACTCGAGTACAAGCAGCACACGATCACCATCAAGAACGTCGAGGACAAGCGGACGCTGCTCGACGCGTTCCGCGTGATCACCGGTGAGCTGCCCGGTCCGCCGCCGCAGTACCGCGCCGAGTGCACGCTCATCAGCGCACCGGTCGCCGTCCAGGTGACGATCGGTGGCGGGACGGGCAGCAGCCCGTCGCCGGACAGTTCGCCCGACGCGTCTCCCGACACGTCTCCGGACACCTCGGCCAGCCCTTCGGGAAGCGCGTCGCCGAGTGGTTCGCCGAGCGCCTCGGGCAGCCCGTCGGCTTCGGCGACGCCGGGCGGTCAGTCTCCGTCTCCGTCGCCCTCGGCGAGCAGGAGCCCGAACCTGTCGGCGACGCAGAACTACGTCGTGGCGGTGCTCCCGCAGGGCAGCCCGTCGCCGACGGCGACGAGGACGGTGACGCTGACCGCGACGCCGACCGTGGCCCAGGTGGCGGTCACGCCGCAGGGCGGCGCGCAGACCGGTGAGGCTCCGGAGCGGATGGCCGCCTCGGGAGTGCTGCTGATCGGCTCGGGCGGTGCGCTGCTGGTGATCGGCATGCTCAGCGGCGTGGCGATGCTCCGGCGCAGGGCGGCACACGCGGGCGAGCGGAGCTGAGGAGGATGACGATGAACGGGACACCCGACGGCGGTTCCGCTCCCGTCCCGGACGGGACGGCGGGCGACGCCAAGAAGACGCGTAAGCCGCTGCCCCAGCCGGTCCTCGCGACCCTGCTCGTGGCCGGGTCGTTCGGCGGCATCGCGGCCGTGATGGCCGGCGTGCTCGTCGCGCTCAGCCCCTCGGATCCGCAGGAGAGCGGGCCAATCCCGGGGCAGGTGCACGTCCAGGACGCGGGCAGTGTGGCCTTGCTGCCGCCGACCGTGGGCCCGGGCGGGCCGGGCGTGCCGCTGACGGCGGCGGACCCGGCCGCGCCGCCGCCGCTTCCCGCGATCAAGCCGATCGCCCCGCTGACCTTCACGAGCGCGGCGTCGTCGTCCTCGACGCCGCTGTCGTCCTCGTCGTCGACCGCCACGAAGACGACGACGACCAAGAAGGTCACCGGCAGGCCGCTCAAGATCAGCATCCCGGCGATCGGCGTGAAGGCCACCGTCGGCTCGGTGGGCGTGGACAAGTCCGGCGTCATCCAGACGCCTCCGCTGAGCAAGCCGAACCTCACCGGCTGGTACCGCCTCGGGCCGGCCCCCGGCGACCAGGGCCCGGCGATCATCCTCGGGCACGTGAACACCCGCAAGGGCGCCGCCGTCTTCAGCCGCCTGCGCGAGCTCAAGCGCGGCAACAAGATCGCCGTCATGCGTGCGGACGGCAAGATGGCGATCTTCACGGTGGACGGGATCGAGCAGGTCAGCAAGTCGACGTTCCCGACCAAGCGGGTCTACGGCAACACGATCTCGTCCTCGCTGCGGCTGATCACCTGCGGCGGGGTCTACAACGCCAAGCAGCACCACTACACGGACAACATCATCGTCTACGCGACGCTGACGGAGACCAAGGGCAAGTGATCCGCGAGGTGGTCGGCTCACGCCGGCCACCTCTTCGCCCCTCCCGCGCCTCGCGTCCGGGCAGACCGTGCGGCGTGCGCCGTACGGTCGCCCCGGGCCGGGTTCACGGCCCGCCTACCGTGGGAGGGCGATGAACATTCCCTGAGAATTTCCTGACATAAAGCAGCTGCCGGTTATGTCGATGGTCAACTACTGGGACACTGTTGGCCACGTGTACGCGACTGTGGTGGCAGGAGAGACGTCGTGCCCGACCCCAGTGCCCGGCGCAGGAGTGGCCGGCGTCGCATCGCGGCCCGATCGGCGGCGGGAGCGGCGGCCGCGCTGGCCCTGATGACCTGGCCGGCGCTCGCGGCGAGCGAACCCACGACCGTGCTGTATTCCTGCACTCCCGTGGGCGGCGCCCCCGCGACCTACCCCGTGAGCGTGGCCCTGGTCGCGCCGGCCGACCCGGTGGTGAACAGCACGGCGGTCGTGACCTGGCGGATCGCTCCCGCCTCGCCGTCGGACGGACAGAGCGCGCTGGTGGCGCCCGCGACGGGCATCGCGGCCAATGACGTCGTGGTCGCCGAAGGCCTGATGGAGGCGACCGGCGCTCCCGTGGTGAGCGAGTCCGGCGCTTCCGGCGAATCACCGACCCCCAGCCCCTCCCCTTCGGCCACGCCGTCGCCCTCCATCTCGCCCTCCGCCTCACCTACTCCTTCTCCCTCGCCTTCTCCCGGGGGCGCGGAGTCCGGCGGCGACGCGCAGTTCCAGGCGGCGGCCGACACCTCCGTGACGCCGTCTCCGAGTGCGACGCCGTCTCCGAGTGCGACGCCGTCTCCGAGTGCGACGCCGTCCCCCTCGGCCATCACGCTGAGCCCGTCGGCGTCCACGGCCGTGCAGACGTCCCTCGCGCCGTCGGCCACGCTGTCGCCGATCCCTGAACTGCTCGTCACGCTGACCCCGACGGCGGAGGGCACGGTGGGAGTCGCGGCCGGCGACTTCACGCTGAGGTTGCTGCCGGCGGGGAGCACCACCGGCGCCGGTGAGGCGCTCTACACGTGCACGCTGCCGGACCCCGCGACCCGCGCGTCGCTCGCGTTCGTGGTCTCCGCCTCTTCATCCGATCAGCCGGGCACGACGCCCTCCGACGACGGCACGAACGCCTCGCCCACTCCCGACCGGACGACGACGTCCCCGGCCGCCGCCACGGCGACCACCACTGCGACCACAACTGCGACGGCCACCACCACGGCGACGGCCAGGACGACCACCACTGCGACGGCCACCGTCACCGCGACTGTCTCCCGTACGACGACGAAGCAGGTCAGGACGACGCCGCTGGGCGGCGCGCAGACCGGCGGGGGCGGCGACGCGGGCCCCGACGCCCGGCTCGTGGTGCTCACCGGTGTGGCGCTGGTGGCCGCCGCCGCGGCCGGAGGGCTGCTGCTGCGACGCTTCGGCCCGAACCCCGGTTCGTACGGCAGGCATTAGCGTCCGCCTGACGCGGACATGGTCCGAACGGGAGAATGGAGAGGCAATTGGAGGCGTCTTGGGGTTTTTGTCCGTAAGATCTCTACCTGACCGTGACCGTATGATGGCATGCTGGTACGCCTGTTGACTGCGAGCATCGAAGTGGAGAGAAGTCAGTGCTGAAGTCAAAGGCGCGCGGCCGTGTCGCCGGGAGGGCCGCCGCGGCCGGAGTGGTCAGCGCGGGCCTTCTCCTGGGCCTGACCGCGCTCGGCGCGCGAGCCGACACGAAGACCGTGACGTACACCTGCACTCCGTCGACCACCGGCGGCACGCCTGTCACACACGACTTCACCGTGTCGCTCACCTCGACGGGAACGGGCACCCAGTACACCGCGACCCTGAACATCCAGCCGCTCACCGGTTCGGCGTTCCCCGTGCCGGTGGAGATCGCGAGCGGCGCGTCGATCCAGCTGCAGCCGACCGTCTCGGCGTCGGCGCTGCCGGCCGGCATGAACGCGGGCGTGTCCACGCCCTCGCCCACGGGCGCGGCCTTGACCTCGGCCGTCGCGGCCGCGGCGACCATGCCGCCGCTTCCGACGGCCACGCTGACCGTCACGCCGTCGGCCGGGGCCACCTCCGTCGTGCTGACCGCGAAGGACTTCAAGATCAATATGATCGCGCCCGCCGGGACGGGCACGACCACGACGACGCCCACCACGCTCTACAACTGCGTCATCGCGACGACGGGCGCCAACACGATGCCCGCGGCGGCGACCATCGCGGTGACGAGCCCCTCGGCGTCCCCCAGCGCGAGCGCCAGTGCGAGCCCCAGCGCCAGCCCCTCCGCGAGCGCCTCGCCCTCGCCGCGCGGCACCCGGACGGTGTACGAGACGGTCTTCGCGTCGCCCACGCCGTCCAAGACCAAGACGACGAAGTCCGTCCAGGTCGAGAACACGCCCGGGGGCGGCGCGGCCACCGGCGGCGGCGGCGACGCGGGCCCCGACGCCCGTCTCTTCGTCCTCACCGGCACCGCGCTGATGCTGGCGGCGGCGGCCGGCGGACTCGTGCTCAGGACCCGGCGCCGACCGGTGCGGCACTAGGACGAGCCCATGACCACCCCGCCTCCTGGACAGTACCCGCCGGGCCAGCCGTACGGCATGCCTCCCGGGCCGGGCGGGCAGGGCTACCCGCAGCCGGTTTACGGCCAGCCGGTCTTCCAGCCGGTCATGCTGCCCCAGATGCAGCCCGCGCAGCCGGCGCCCCCGCCGCCGGAGGAGAAGCCTCCAGGCGACGGTGCGCAGGCCATCCGGCGGTTGCTGATCACGGCGGCCGTCGTGGGCCTGGTCGTCGTGATCGTGGGTGTCGTGATCATGGTGAACAATCCCGACGATTACGCCGCGCCGTCCCGTCAGACGCTGAAGCTCGCGGCCCCGCAGAACGGGCTCGCCCCCTCTGTGGGGCCGGGCGGCGGGCAACCGCTGACGCAGGCGGTCGCCGACGCGCCGCCGCCGGTTCCGGACATCCCGGCGGTTCCGGCGATGCAGCCGTCCACGCCCAAGCGCCTGGTCATCCCCAAGCTCGGCGTGAACGCGCCGATCAAGTCGCTCGGTCTGGATCGCGCCGGCGCGATCCAGACGCCCCCGATCAGCAACCCGAACCTGGTCGGCTGGTATCGCGGCGGCCCGACGGCGGGTGAGGCGGGCCCGGCCGTCATGCTCGGCCACAAGGACACCAACACGCGCAGCGCCGTCTTCACCCGCCTGCACGAGCTGGAGTACGGCGACAAGATCGAGGTGTACCGCCTCGACGGAACCGTGGCCATCTTCACCGTGGGCGGCATCGAGCAGGCGAACAAGCAGACGTTCCCCACCGACCGGGTGTACGGCCACGCCGACAACGCCGAGCTCAGACTGATCACCTGCGGCGGCAGCTACAACCGGTCGACCGGTCACTATGTCGACAATGTCATCGTCTACGCCACGATGACCGGTACGCGTCTGGCGAAGTCGAGGTCCTGAGCCGGGGCACCTCGCCGGAAGACTCGTGAATCGGCGCCGTCGGGGCTATGGTCTCTTCGACCGATCATGAGGAGGGCCTGTGGGCTGGTTCTCGAAAGTCCTGCTCCCCGGCCGGCTGCGCACGGGACCCACGGCGCTGCTGCCCGCTCGGCCGGACCAGAAGACACTGTTGGCCGTCGCGCAACTCGCCGATCCCGAGGCGACGACCGACGGCGACGACATCATCGCGGGCGGATCGCGCATACAGCCGCCCATCGAGCTGACCGGAGACATCCTCGCCAAGCTCGGCGTGCCCGACGAGGACACGCTCTGGGCCTGCCGGGTCGCCGCAGAGGGCCCGTTGCCCGTCGACTTCTTCGACAAGAGCCTGGCCGAGGGCATCGCGTACCGCCTGGGCGGCTGGTCGCTCTGCCAGGGCGAGCCACTCGATCCCGCGGAGGACGGCGGAGACCCGCTGGTCTTCCTGCCGGCCGTGCCGGAGCCCGAGGAGATCCTGCCGGTTCTGGGCGGGCTGCTGGGCCTCGTCGAGGCCGTGGACGCCGAGCGGTGGCCCGAGGGGGAACTCGTCGACGGCGTCGTCCACGTCCCCGTCCGCGGCGGCAGGGTGGCCGACGTCTACGTGGGCGACGCGCTCGTCCTCACCGTCGAGCAGGGGCACCGTATCCCGCCCGTCGCCCGCACTCGCTGGCCGTACCTGACGGAGATCGCCGTCGCACGGGTCTCGCCGGTCGACCGTACGGGGGAGACGAAGGCCGAGGACGCCGGAAGCGTGGAGTCGGCGGCGGAGACGGCGGGCGATGCGGACACCCACGCCGAGGACACCCACGCCGAGGACGCCCACGCTGAGGACGCCCACGCTGAGGACGCCCACGCTGAGGACGCCCACGCCGAGGGTGCCGTGGACGGGGGAACGACGCGTGAGGACGAGGCGCGGGCGGATCTGGTCGGGCGGGCGGCCGTCGCGGTGACGCTCGCGAACGGGCTCCGGGGGATCGCGGCCGACAGCCGGGGATTCCAGCTCGGCGAGCCCGCCGACGTGCTACCCGGACGATACGCCTGAGCCCTGCCTATCAGCCCTGCCCATAAGCCGCGCCCGTACCGTCGCCCGCCCCGACGAAAGTTCTGATGTAACCTCTCACTAACCGAACAATGCTCGGTTTCTTATGGAGGCACTGTGGCAGAGGCGTACATCGTCGGGGCGGTCCGCTCGCCGGTCGGCAAGAAGAAGGGCGGGCTCTCCACGGTCCACCCGGTCGACCTGGCCGCCCACACTCTCTCCGCGCTCGTGGAGCGCACCGGCGTCGACCCCGCCGCCGTGGACGACGTGATCATGGGCTGCGTGATGCAGTTCGGCCCGCAGTCCATGGACATCGCGCGCAACGCGTGGCTCAGTGCGGGCCTTCCGGAGACCGTGGCCGGAGTCACCATCGACCGGCAGTGCGGCTCGTCGCAGCAGGCGATCCACTTCGCCGCGCAGGGAGTGCTGTCGGGCACGCAGGACCTCGTCGTGGCGGCCGGCGTCGAGTCGATGTCCATCGTCCCGATGGGATCGAGCATCACGGCGGCGCTGGAGAAGGGCATGCCGTTCCCGTTCGGCGACAAGTGGGTCGAGCGGTACGGCAAGCAGGAGATCTCCCAGTTCCGCGGCGCGGAGCTGATGTGCGAGAAGTGGGGCTTCACCCGGCAGGACCTGGAGGTCTTCGCCTACGAGAGCCACCAGCGGGCCGCGAAGGCGATCGCCAACGGCCACTTCAAGGAGCAGATCGCCCCCGTCAACGGCGTGAGCGACGACGAGGGCCCGCGGCCCGACACCACGATCGAGAAGATGGCCGAGCTCAAGACCCTGCGTGAGGGCGGCCGGATCACCGCGGCCACCTCCTCGCAGATCTCCGACGGCTCCGGCGCGCTGCTCATCGCCTCGGAGCAGGCGGTGCGCGACCACGGCCTGACCCCGCGCGCCCGGATTGTCACGCTGACGCTGGTCGGCGACGACCCCGTCTACATGCTGACGGCGCCGATCCCGGCCACCCGTAAGGCGCTGGCCAAGGCCGGGCTCTCGATCGAGGACATCGACGTCATCGAGATCAACGAGGCGTTCGCCCCGGTTCCGCTGGCCTGGCTCAAGGAGATCGGGGCCGACCCGGCCCGCACCAACCCCAACGGCGGCGCGATCGCGCTGGGGCACCCGCTGGGCGGCACCGGCGCGATCCTCATGACCAAGCTGCTGCACGAGCTCGAGCGCACCGGTGGGCGGTACGGCCTGCAGACGATGTGCGAGGGCGGCGGCCAGGCCAACGTCACGATCATCGAGCGCCTCTAACGCTCACGACGAAGGGCACCCCGGTCGAGCGCCGGGGTGCCCTTTCTCTGTCCTGACGGGGTTACTTGGCCCGCGGCAGCCGCCGCGGCTGCCGTACCGGCCGCATGGGCGGGGCCGGGATCTGACGCGGCGGCGGCGGGAAGGAACGCTGGGGCTGCGGCGTGCGCGGGTTCTGCTGCTTGCCGCCCTTGCTGGACGCGCGGGTACGCATACGGGATCTCCTTGTACGTCGGGAACGCGGCACCAGGTGCCGTCACTCAGCTGCCGCGTCGGATGGACAGGGCCGGAAAGCTGAGCGGATCAGCGGGTCAGAGGCTGATCAGCGGTCGCCGTAGAGAATCCACATGCGGGCGACAGTAACAAGCCCCCGCATCGCGGGACAAAGGGTTTTCCCGCCTCTGAACCGAGCAAGTAGCCTCCAAGTCGCCCACCAGATCCCGCCAAGTGGGTTCCTGTGTACTCGGACACGTCAAAGAAACGTTCCCCGCACAGGAGATACCAGTGAAGTCGCTCAAGCGCGCCGCGGCCGTCCTCGCCACCACCGCCGTCGCCGTCACCACCTTCGGCGTTCTGTCCGCCCCGGCCCAGGCGAAGGCTCCCGAGGGCTGGTACCGCTGCTACATCTCGGGCTACGGCTGGATGTATTGCTACGACGTCTGATCCCCAACTCGGACCACGGCCCCGCCCCCGCATGCCGGGGGCGGGGCCGTGCCGTTCCCGTCAGCCGATGCGCCGGTGGACGTCCTCGAACATCGACGGCCCGGTGCGCTGCGCGGCGATCCACGGGCCCTCCATCGACGGGTCGACGATGCCCTCCTCCAGGAACTCGTACCGCCCGTCGAGCACCCGGCGGGCCAGCCGTACGTCGCGGGCGTCGGTGTTGTCCCACAGCCGGTCGAACAGCGCCTCGGCCCGCTGCCTGGCCTGGTGGCAGAAGGTGTCCGCGAGTTCGTACGGCTTGCGCCCGAACTCGGCCGACTCCTCCTGGGCGCGCACGCAGACCGCGGTGATGGCGAACAGTTCGGCGCCGATGTCGACGATCCGCGACAGGAACCCCTGCTTGTGCTCCAGCCGAGCCTGCCAGCGGGACATGCCGTAGAACGTCGACCTGGCGAGCTTGCGGCTGGTCCGCTCGACGTACCGCAGGTGCTGGGCCAGCGGGCCGAACTCGGCGTACGACGTGGGCACCTGGCCGGGCCCGGTCACCAGGCTCGGCAGCCACCTGGCGTAGAAGGCGCCGGCCCGGGTGGCCGCCCGCCCCTTGGCCCGCAGGCCGGCCTTCGGATCGACGAGCTCGCCCGCGACCGACAGGTGCGCGTCCACCGCCTCGCGGGCGATGAGCAGGTGCATGATCTCGGTCGAGCCCTCGAAGATGCGGTTGATCCGCATGTCCCGCAGCATCTGCTCGACCGGCACGCCGCGCTCCCCGCGGGCGTGCAGCGACTCGGCGGTCTCGTAACCGCGCCCGCCTCTCATCTGCACGAGCTCGTCCATCAGCCGCCAGGCCATCTCCGAGCCGTACAGCTTGGCCAGCGCGGCCTCGATGCGGATGTCGTTGCGCTCGTCGTCGGCCATCCGGCCGGCGAGGTCCACCACCGACTCCAGCGCGTACGTGGTGGCGGCGATGAAGGCGACCTTGCGGGCCACCGCCTCGTGCTGACCGACCGGCCGGCCCCACTGGACCCGCTCGCGTCCCCACTCGCGGGCGATCTTCGTCGCCCACTTCGCCGCGCCGACGCAGGTGGCGGGCAGCGAGAGGCGTCCGGTGTTGAGCGTGGTCAAGGCGATCTTCAGGCCCTGGCCCTCGCGGCCGATCAGGTTCTCCACCGGCACGCGCACCTGGTGGAAGCGGGTGACGCCGTTCTCGATCCCGCGCAGTCCCATGAACTGGTTGCGCTGCTCGACGGTGATGCCGGGAGAGTCGGCCTCGACCACGAAGGCCGAGATCTTGGCTCCGGTCCTGGCCATCACGACCAGCAGATCGGCCACCACGCCGTTGGTCGTCCACAGCTTGACGCCGTTGATGACGTACGCGTCGCCGTCGCGCACGGCGATCGTCGACAGCCGGGCGGGGTCGGACCCGACGTCCGGCTCGGTGAGCAGGAACGCCGAGATCTCGCCGCGGGCGCAGCGGGGCAGGAACCGGCGCTTCTGCTCGGGGGTGCCGAACAGCCGCAGCGGCTGCGGAACCCCGATGGACTGGTGGGCCGACAGCAGCGCGCTGAGCGCGGGGGAGCAGGACGTCACGAGTTCCAGCGCACGGCAGTAGTACAGGTGGCTCAGACCCAGCCCGCCGTACTCCTCCTCGGTGGTCATGCCGAACGCGCCGATCGCCGCCAGGCCCTTGATCACTTCGTCGGGAATCACGGCGGTGCGCTCGATGAGCGCGGGGTCGACCTTCTCCTGCAGGAACGCCCGCAGGGCGCGCAGGAAGTCGTCCCCCTTCTTGATCTCCTCTTCGGTCAGGCGGGGTGCGGGATGCACGAGGTCCAGCCGGAAGTTCCCGAGGAAGAGCTGCCTGCCGAAGCTCGGGCGGGTCCATTCCGTCTCGCGCGCCTGCTCGGCCACCTCCCTGGCCTTGGCGTAATCGGTCGTCATCCTCGACCTCCTCGGTGGTGGAACGAGCTGTACTCGTTACCTACCCGCCAGTAGCCTCTTGCACCGCCGGAAGCCCGATGTGTACGGAGGTGCCCCCGCCGGGAGAGGAGTCGATCCGGCACCGCCCGCCGTGCGCCTCCACGATGGCCTTCACGATCGACAGGCCGAGCCCCGCACCGCCGGACAGGTGATCCTCCCCCCGCTGGAACCGGTCGAAGGCGCGTTCCGCCTGTTCCGGGCTCATACCCGGGCCGGTGTCGCGCACCTCGATCGTCACCGAGTCCCGGACGCGCGTCAGCCGTACGGTGGCCTTCGTGCCCTCGGGGGTGTGCGCCCGCACGTTGCCGAGCAGGTTGACGAGCACCTGGCGGACCCTGGCCTCGTCCACGGTCGCGATCAGGGAGATCGGGGCCTCCACCGTCACGGGATACGCGGGATCGAGGGCGGCCGAGTCGGCGGCCACCTCGCGGGCCATCTCGGCCAGGTCGGTCTCGCTCAGCGCGAGGGCGGCGCCGCGGTCGAGCCGCGCGAGCTCCAGCATCTCGCCCACCAGACGGCCCATGCGGTCGGCCTCGGCCTCGATCCGTCCCATGATCTTGGGCAGGTCCTCGGGCGGGATCGCCCCGGCCCGGTAGAGCTCCGCGTAGCCCGAGATGGTCGACAGCGGAGTGCGCAGCTCATGGGAGGCGTCGGCGGCGAACCGGCGCACGCGGTCCTCCGACGCCTGGCGGTCGCGGAAGGCGCCGGCGATCCGGTCGAGCATGAGGTTGATCGCCGCGCCGAGCCTGCCGACCTCGGAAGGACCCTCCGGCATCCGGGCCGACAGGTCGCCTCGCTCGGCCACGAGATGCGCGGTTCGCGCCATCTTGCCGAGGGGCGCCAGGCCGCCGGCGATCAGCAGCCGGCCGCCCGCCGCCAGCAGCAGGATCAGCGCCCCGCCGGTCGCCAGTTCGCTGATCAGAAGGTGGCGCACCGGATCGTCGACCGCGTCCAGAGGCACCGCGACGACCACCAGCCGCAGACCGCTCGGCGACATCGCCACGGCCGCGATCAGGTCGTGGCCGCCGCTCGGGTCGAGGTCGAAGGTGCGGCCCTGCGCCGCGTACGCCAGCAGGTTGTCCTCGCCGAGCCTCTCGGCCAGGTCGGGCACGGCCGCGGCGTCGACGGCGTCGCCGCTCACCAGATGGGCCCGGCCGTCGGTGAGGTCGTAGGCGGCGACGGCGTAGGTGGAGCCGGTCAGCGCCTGCGCGAGCGGGTCTCCCACGACCACCCGGCGTGCGGCGGTGACGGTCGCCGCCACCACCTGCCCCTCCAGGCGCGTACGCAGGTGCCCGCGCAGGACGACGACGCTGACGACGGAGAGCACGACGAGCAGGACCGCGCTCACCCCGAGCAGCCCGGCGAGCAGGCGCGTCCTGAGCGACATCACGGGTCCGTCACATGTCCTGCGGCGGGCGCAGCGCGTATCCGATGCCGCGTTGGGTGTGGATCAGCGGCGGACCGAGCGGGTCGAGCTTGCGGCGCAGGTAGGAGATGTAGGTCTCCAGCACCTGGGAACTGCCGCCGTAGCCCCAGACCTCCTCGAGCAGGCGCCGCTTGGTGAGCACCAGGCCGGCGTTCGCCATCAGGAAGGCCAGCAGGCGGAACTCGGTCGGCGACAGATCCACCGGAACGCCGCCGCGCCGCACCTCCCAGCGCGCCTCGTCGAGCTCCAGGTCCGCGACCCGGAGGATCGGCCCGTGCGCCCGCTCGGCCGCCTCCGGCACGCTCGTACGGCGCAGCACGGCGCGGATCCGCGCGACCAGCGCCTCGACCGAGAAGGGCTTGGTGACGTAGTCGTCGCCACCGAGGGTCAGCCCGCGTACGGTGTCGGCGACCGCGTCGCGGGCGGTGAGGAAGATCACAGGAGGATGCACGCCGCCGGCCCGGATTCGCCGGCACACCTCGAAGCCGTCGATGTCGGGGAGCATGACGTCGAGGACGACGAGGTCGGGCTGGTCCTTCATGACCTCGCCGAGCGCCGCGGCCCCCGTGCCCACGGCCGTCACCCGGAAGCCGTGGAATCGGAGGGCGACTTCCACGATGTCCCGGATGTTCGGCTCGTCCTCGACGACGAGGATCCTGGTTTCACTCATGCGGGACCCATTGTGCAGGCAGGAGGCATTTGTCGCACAATCCGGATCCGCGGCGCCGTGGTCCGTGAGGACGGTTACCTGGGCACCCTGCTACCTGCGCGCTGCTACTTGGCGACCCTGCTACTTGGGGACCCTGCTACATGGGGACCCTGGCGACGCAGAAGACGGTCTGGCCGAACGGCGGGCGGACGAACCGCTCGATGAGCCGGGTCATCGGCACGACGGTCCGGTCGTAGATCTTCACGAGCCGGGGGTCGGGGTAGCCCACGCCGCCCCGCCGCACGGCCGCCCACCAGGCGATTCCGCCCAGGAAGTTGATCGGCTTGAGCACCTGGACGTCGAGACCGGCGGCGGTGACCGTCCTGCGCAGCGTGGCGGGGGTGTAGCGGGTGACGTGCCCCACCTTGCGGTCGAAGTCCCCGTAAAGCTGCATGTAGCCGGGCACCCAGATAACGATCCGGCCGCCGGGGGCGGTCACCCTGGCCAGCGACCGCAGCGCCTCGGCGTCCTCCTCGATGTGCTCCAGGACGTTCATCATCACGACGGTGTCGACCGGCTCGGCCAGGGGGATGTCGGTCGGCAGGCCGAACTGGAGCACCGACACGTCGTCGCGGTCCGCGAATCTCGTGCGCAGTTGCTCGACGCAGTAGGGATCGAAGTCGCTCACCACGAGCCTGTCCAGGCGCGGCAGGAACTGCTCGGCGAAGTGCCCGAGACCCGAGCCGATCTCCAGCAGCGACCGCCCCACGTGCGGTGCGACCATGTCGAACTCGTACTGCCGGTAGTTCTTGGCCTCGTCGCCGCCGAGGTGGTTCTCCAGAGCCTCGTCTCCGGCCGCCGGCTGGACTACTCGGTCATACCCAGACATAAGATCCTCGATCTACACGCTGACGGACTTGGAAAGTGTAGTGCCCACCCCATCGGCGGGTGCCCGCTTCGCCGGAGGGGCCGCTCGCGGGCCACCGACGGCGGTGTGGACTGAATGCCCGGCTGCTCGTAGGCTTCACCTCCGTCCGCCGATACGCCCCCGATTCCCCCTCAGATGGACGACGACGAGGCAGTGACCCGTGCCCTGGCCGGTGACCTTGACGCCTACGAGGTGCTGGTCGCCAGGTACAGCGCGGTCGCCCACCGTACGGCGAGCCTGCTGGGCGCGGCCGACGAGGCGGAGGACGTCGTCCAGGAGGCGTTCGTCAAGGCCTTCCGCCACCTGAAGGGCTTCCGCCGGGGCTCGTCCTTCCGCCCCTGGCTGCTGCGCATCGTGGCCAACGAGACCCACGACCTCACCCGGTCACGTGGCCGCCGCTCCGACCTCGCCGTACGGCTGGGCCGCGAGCGGGAGCCGTACGGACCGGAGGACCCGCAGAGCGCGGCCGTGGACGCCGACGGCAGGTCCCGCCTGCTGGAGGCCGTACGCGCGCTGCCCCACGGGGAACGCGAAGCCGTGGTCTGCCGGTATTTCCTGCAGTTGTCCGAGGCGGAGACGGCCGAGGTCCTCGGCGTACGGCTCGGCACGGTGAAGTCGCGGACGTTCCGGGCCCTGCGGCGCCTGCGGGAGGAGGTGGGCCGTGAGCGATGACGACCGGCCCGAGTCGCTCGAGGCGCGCCTGCGGGCTCTCGGCGCCCACCTGGCCGTGCCCGCGCCGCCCCCCGCCGACGTGGCCCGTGCCGTGCGTGCCCGGCTGGAGGACGCCGGCGCCGAGGACGAGCGGGCGCGGCGCCCGGATCGGCGGCGGGCCGGTTGGCGGCCGTCGCCGCGCGTGGCGGCGGCGTCGGTGGCGGTCCTGATGGCCGTGCTGCTCGGGGCCACCCCGCAGGGCCGGGCCGCGGTGGTGTCGGTGCTGCGCTTCGCGGGAGTGGAGATCCACGTCGGCGGCGCCGGGCCGCTGCCCACGGGAGTGCCGAGCCCGCTGCCCGGCGAGCGCCGGGTGACGCTGGAGGAGGCGCGGCGGACCGCGCGATTTCCCCTCGCCGTGCCGTCCGCGCTCGGCGATCCTGCCGACGTGCGGCTCGCCGACAGCGGCAGGGTGGTGACGCTGCTGTGGCCGGGTGTCCGGCTCGACGAGTTCGACGGGACGCTGAGCGTCGTCTGGCACAAGGAACTCGGCGAGCCGTTTCCCGAGCAGGTGGACGCCGTCCGCGGATGGTGGATCCCGCAGCCCCACGGCGTGTCGTACGTGCCGTCCGGCGGCGGCGCGCCGCATGAGGAGCGGGTGGCCGGGCCGACGCTCATCTGGCAGCACAGGCTGGTCGGCATGCGGCTGGAGGGACCGGACCGCGCCGAGGCCGTACGGATCGCCTCCTCGGCCCGATGATCCGGAGACTCACTCGGGGGAGGCGAGCCAGCCGTCGATCCCGCTCAGCAACTCCTTCTTGACCGCGTCGGGCGCCCTGGACGACCGGATCGACTGCCGGGCGAGCTCGGCGACCTCGGCGTCGGTGAAGCCGTACACCTCCCTGGCGAGCTCGTACTGCGGCAGCAGCCGGGCGCCGAACAGCAGCGGGTCGTCGGCGCCGAGGGCGATCGGCACCCCGGCCTCGAACAGCCGCCGCAGCGGCACGTCCTCGGGCCGCTCCGCCACCCCGAGACCGACGTTGGACAGCGGGCACACCTCGCAGGTGATCTGCCGGTCGGCCAGCCGCTCCATCAGACGGGGCGACTCGGCCGCGCGCACCCCGTGCCCGATCCGGTCGGCGCCCAGGTCGTCGAGGCACTCGGCGACGCTCGCCGCGCCCAGCAGCTCGCCGCCGTGCGGCACCGCGAGCAGCCCGGCGCGCCTGGCGATCCGGAAGGCGTGCTCGAAGTCCCTGGCCCGGCCGCGCCGCTCGTCGTTGGACAGGCCGAAACCGACCACGCCCCTGCCCTCGTACCGCGCCGCCAGGCGGGCCAGCGTCCTGGCGTCGAGCATGTGGCGGGTGCGGTTGGCGGCCACGATCACCGCCATGCCGATCCCGGCCTGCCTGGCAGCCTTCTCGGTCGCGTCGAGGACGAGTTCGAGGGTCTCGGTCAGCCCGCCGAAACGCTGGGCGTAGCCGGACGGGTCGACCTGGATCTCCAGCCAGCGCGACCCCTCCCGGGCCTCGTCCTCGGCGGCCTCGCGCAGCAGCCGGTAGACGTCCTCCGGCCGGCGCAGCACCGACCGCGCGATGTCGTACAACCGCTGGAACCGGAACCAGCCGCGTTCGTCGGTCGCCCGCAGTTTCGGCGGCCAGTCCTCCACCAGCGCGTCGGGGAGATGGACGCCCTGCTCCCGGGCGAGCTCGATCAGCGTCGAATGCCGCATCGAGCCGGTGAAGTGCAGGTGCAGATGTGCTTTGGGGAGCGTGTCGAGTGGACGTGCCATCTCCATATGTTGCCGCATCCCGTTGACAACCCGTCGGCGGGTTGGCGCGTTGGGGAGGGGCGAAAGGGGAGCTCATGACCGAAGAAGACGAGGCGGCCTTCGACGAGTTCCTGGCCGCGCGCAGCACCGCTCTTCTGCGCACCGCGATCCTGGTCTGCGGCGCCTCGGCGACCGACGCCGAGGACATGGTCCAGAGCGCGCTGGAGAAGGTCTATCGGCACTGGCCGCGCATCCGGCACGACAACCCCGAGGCGTACGCGCGCCGGGTCGTGGTGAACGGCGCGATCAGCAGGGCCAGGCGGCGCAGGGTGCTCCAGGAGATCACCCTCGCCCAGCCGCCGGAGACGCCCGTGGAGTCGCCCGACCTCGGGCTGCGGGACGTGCTCGTGACCGAGCTCAGGAAGCTGCCGGCCCGGATGCGGGCCGTACTGGTCCTCCGCTACTGGGAGGACCTCTCGGAGGCCGAGACCGCGGCGCTGCTCGGCTGCTCGGTCGGCACCGTCAAGAGCCAGGCCGCCCGCGGCCTGGCACGGGTGCGCGCACGTATGGAAAACCTGGAAGGAGCGTCCGCATGAACGTCGAAGAGGCGCTGAGAGACGCCATGGCCGCTCAGGTCGCCGGCGTGCAGGCGCCGCCGTCGCTGGGCCAGGCCGTCCGGCGGCGCAACCGGCGGCACGTGGTGAGGTTTCGTACGACGGGAGCGGCCCTGCTCACCGCGGCGGTCGCGGTGACCGTGCCCGTGGTGCTGACCGGCGGGCCGGGCACCGCCCCGGCCGTGGGCGGCGGCCAGGGGACCGGCGCCGCCGGCCAGGGGGCGCCGGTCGCGTCCGCGTCCGCGACAGGCTCGGGTGACACGGTCGCCGTGCCGGCGAACCTCGTCCCTGACATGGTCGGCAAGAGCGTCGAGGAGGGCGGCGCCGTCCTGAAGGAGGCCGGCTACACGGTGCGGGTCACGAAGGTCGTCAGCGACAGGGATCCTGCGGGGACGGTCGTCGGCCAGACGCCGGCTCCCGGAACGAGCGCTCCCCCCGGGGCGGCGGTCACGCTGATCGTCGCCGCGACGGCCGCGCCGACCCCCGACACCACGGCGGGTACGGAGAGCCCGGGGATGCCCCAGGACCTCGGCGACCTCGGCGACGGCCGGACGCTCGGCCGTGTGCACGTCGGCTACCTGCCCGAGGGGCTCGAATGGGGCAAGTGGTCCGGGAAAGACGGGTTCGGCACGCGGAGCTACACCACCAGCTGGGTGGAGCCGGGGCTGGAACCCGGCATGTACAGCGTCCAGATGGTCGTCTACCGGAAGGATGCCGCCAAACAGTTCGCGAAGCGGCTCCAGGGCTTCGCCGCCCAGGGCGCGAAGCCGGTCGAGGCGGGCGGGAGGAAGGCGTACCTGGTCAGCCTGTCGGAGGGCGGCGACCAGGTCAACGACGGGGGCACCCGGACGATCGCGTGGACCCTCGCGCCCGGAGTCGGGGTCGAGGTCATGATGAGCCCCGACTACGTGGCCGAGCTCGGCGGCGCCGCGGCCGATAGCGAGCTCAAGAAGATCGCCGCAGAGGTCGCCCTCGCCAGGTGACCCCCGCCGGTCCACCGCCTCCACACCTCAGCCCGGGGCCGGTAGGCGGTGGGTCGTCTTTGTAGTGCCGGCTGGGTCATCTTTGTACTCGCGGCTGGGTGAGATTGGTAGTCTGCCTGGATGGGCCGTGATTCCTACATCCCGCGACTCGTGGATCCGATCATCGACGGTGTCTTCGGGACCCTGCCGGCGATCATGTTGGTCGGTCCACGGGCCACCGGGAAGACCACCACGGCGCAACGACACGCCGAAACGGTGGTGCGGCTCGATCGGGACAGTGAGAACGCCGCCTTCCGCGCAGATCCGGACGCGGTCCTGCGCGGGCTCAAGGAGCCCGTCCTGCTGGATGAGTGGCAGGTCGTCCCCGAGGTGCTCGGAGCGGTCAAACGAGCGGTGGACGACGATCACCGGCCAGGTCGCTTCATCCTCACCGGCTCCGTCTGGTCGGACTTCGGTGGCCGGACCTGGCCCGGGACTGGGCGGGTCGTCCGCATCGACATGATGGGGCTGGCGGTCAAGGAGCTCGCGGGCAGCACCGAGAGGCCTCCGTTCGCCGACCTGCTCGCTCAGGGCCGGATCGGGGAACTCGCCGCGCCGGCGCAGCCGCCCGACCTGGCCGGCTACATCGACCTGGCGTTGCGCAGCGGCTTTCCCGAGGCTCAGCGGATGCCCGCTCCGGTCCGGATGCGGTGGCTGGACAGCTACATCGAGCAGACCCTCACGCGGGACATCGAGACTTTGGACGGACGGCGCGACCCCGTCCGCCTTCGGGCCTATCTGGAGGCGCTGGCCCTCAATACCGCGGGTGTGGTCACGGACAAGACGCTCTATGACGCGGCGGCCGTCAACGCCCGCACGGGAGAGGCGTACGAGCGCCTCCTGCGTGATCTCCTCATCGCCGACAAGGTTCCCGCCTGGTTCAGCAACCGGCTGAAGCGGCTGATTCGCGGGCCGAAGCGGTATCTCGTCGACCCGGCCCTGGTCGCGGCCCTGCTGCGGGTGGACGGGCACGCGCTCATCCGCGACGGCGATCTGCTCGGCCGGTTGCTGGACACCTTCGTGGTCCAGCAGCTACGCGCGGAGGTGCCGGTGTGCGACAGCCGGCCCCGCATCTACCACCTGCGTCAGGACCAGGGACGGCACGAGGTCGACATCGTCCTGGAGCTCGGTATGGGGAGAGTGATCGGCATCGAGGTCAAGGCGGCGGCCACCCCACGCCATGACGACGCGAAGCACCTGCGGTGGCTGCGGGACGAGCTGGGCGACCGATTCGTGGCCGGTGTCGTCCTGCACACCGGCCCGCGCGTCCACGAGATGGACGAGAGGATCGTCGCCGCCCCCATCTGCGTCCTGTGGTCCTGAGGCCCGCACAGCGCGGGAGAGCCGGGCGGTGGCCGTGTTTCGGCTGGTCATAGGCGTGGCGGAGGCCCGGCCCCGCGTGGTGGGGGACCGGGCCTCCGTGCCGGGTTCGTGACGCCGGCGCGCCTGTTTGCCGCGATGCGCTTCGGTCGCCCAGCGCTTCGGTTTCAGTGCGCCTCGGCCAGGAGCTTGGTCACCCGGCTGACGCCCTCGACCAGGTCGTCGTCGCCCAGCGCGTACGACAGGCGGAAGTAGCCCGGAGTGCCGAACGCCTCGCCGGGCACCAGCGCGACCTCGGCCTCCTCCAGGATCAGCTCGGCCAGCTCGGCCGAGGTCTGCGGGCGCCTGCCGCGAAGCTCCTTGCCCAGCAGCGCCTTCACCGACGGGTACGCGTAGAACGCGCCGAACGGCTCGGGGCAGACCACGCCGGGGATCTCGTTGAGCATCCGGACCATGGTCTGGCGACGCCGGTCGAAGGCCGCCCGCATCTCGGCGACGGCGGACAGGTCGCCGGAGACGGCGGCGAGCGCGGCGGCCTGGGCGACGTTGGAGACGTTCGAGGTGGCGTGGGACTGCAGGTTCGTCGCCGCCTTGACCACGTCGGCGGGGCCGATCAGCCAGCCCACCCGCCAGCCGGTCATCGCGTACGTCTTGGCCACGCCGTTCAGCACGACGACCCGGTCGCGCAGCTCGGGCACGGCGGTGGCGATGCTGGAGAACTTCGCCTCGCCGTAGACCAGGTGCTCGTAGATCTCGTCGGTGACGACCCACAGGCCCTTGTCGAGCGCCCAGCGGCCGATCTCCTCGACCTGGGCGGGGGAGTAGACCGCCCCCGTGGGGTTCGACGGCGAGACGAACAGCAGCACCTTGGTGCGGTCGGTCAGCTTCTCCTCCAGCTGCTCGACCGAGGCCAGATAACCGGTCGTCTCGTCGGTGACCACGTCGACCTGGACGCCGCCCGCGAGCTTGATCGCCTCCGGGTACGTCGTCCAGTACGGCGCCACGACCAGGACCTCGTCACCCGGGTCGAGCAGCGTGGCGAAGGCCTCGTAGACCGCCTGCTTGCCGCCGTTCGTCACCAGGACCTGGGCGGCCTCGACCTGGAACCCGCTGTCGCGCAGCGTCTTTTCCGCGATCGCCTGCTTGAGCTCGGGCAGGCCTCCGGCCGGGGTGTACTTGTGGAACCTGGGGTTCCGGCACGCCTCGACGGCCGCCTCGACGATGTAGTCGGGCGTGGGGAAGTCGGGCTCGCCGGCGCCGAAGCCGATGACCGGGCGACCGGCCGCCTTCATCGCCTTGGCCTTGGCGTCCACGGCCAGAGTCGCGGACTCGGAGATCGCGGAAATACGCGCGGAGATGCGAGGTCGGGTCATGGCTCCATCGTTCCAGACGCGCCACGCGGTTTCGTCTCCATATCCAGGATGCGGACGGGTTCTCGCGGTAGCTTTGAACCGCACGAACGGCACTCGGGCCGCCTCTCCGGGCGGCGCGGCGACCACGTGGTTCGACGGACTGGTGAATCCCGCGTACACTTCACCGACTAGTGGGCCACGTGAACGACGGGACGGACGCTTCTCCGCGTTTCTCGGGTATCGTGGTGCACGGCTTAGGGCACTAGCGCAATTGGTAGCGCACCGGTCTCCAAAACCGGCGGTTGGGGGTTCGAGTCCCTCGTGCCCTGCGGAGTGCGGTCCGCGCAACAATGGCGTGAAAGCGCGCCGCAACTGCGACGGACACGACGGATCAGGTGAGGACTGTGGCGATCGATACCCGCGGCGAGACCGCTGGCAAGCCAGGCAAGCCGACCAGTGAGAAGAAGGCAAAGCGCACCTCGCCCGCTCTTTTCTATCGGCAGGTCGTCGCCGAGCTGCGCAAGGTCATCTGGCCCAGGCGCACTGAGCTGATCTCTTACACGGTAGTTGTCCTGGTCTTCGTCGTGATCATGGTTGGGCTCGTGTTCGGGATCGATACGCTGCTGGGTAAGGGTGTGCTCTGGCTCTTCGGCGGATCCTGATCCCGCCCGAGACGTCGCAGCGCGTCAAGACACCAAGCGAAGAAGGAAGAGTCCCGTGTCCGAGTCCCCGATGCCGGCCGACCGCTCCCATGACGAGGATGACGAGTGGGGCACCGAGCAGGACGAGGCCGTAGCAGAGGCCGAGGAGACCACGGTCGCCGACTCAGACGGTGGTGACGGCGGCGAAGACGCGGCTGAGGCCGCCCCGCAGGTCGACGAGGACGGTGACGTCCTCCCGGATGTCGACCCGGTCGAGGAGTTCAAGCGCCAGCTTCGCGGTCAGTTCGGCGAGTGGTACGTCATCCACTCGTACGCCGGTTACGAGAACCGGGTGAAGCAGAACATCGAGAGCCGCATCGGGTCCCTCAACATGGAGGACTTCATCTTCCAGGTCGAGGTTCCGACCCACACGATCACGGAGTTCAAGGGCGGCAAGAAGACTCCGATCAAGGAGCGCGTGCTTCCCGGTTACGTCCTGGTCCGGATGGACCTGACCGACGAGTCCTGGGCCGCGGTGCGCAACACGCCCGGTGTGACCGGCTTCGTCGGCCTGTCCAACAAGCCGAGCCCGCTGAACCTCGACGAGGTCGCCAAGCTGCTCGCGCCGGAGCCTTCCGAGGAAGTCAAGAAGGCCACGACCAAGACGACCACCGCGACCGTCGACTTCGAGGTCGGTGAGTCCGTCACGGTCATGGACGGACCGTTCGCCACGCTGCCGGCCACGGTCAGCGAGATCAGCGCGGAGTCGCAGAAGCTCAAGGTCCTCGTCTCGATCTTCGGTCGAGAGACCCCGGTTGAGCTGTCGTTCAACCAGGTCTCGAAGATCTGACCGTCTCGCGTAGACTCGATAGCCGTCCTCACGCACGCCCTGCTTCGGCGTGCCTGTGAGGCTTTTGTAGGACAAAGGACCCGGAGAAGGACAAATGCCTCCAAAGAAGAAAGTCGCGGCCCTGGTGAAGGTCCAGCTTCCCGCTGGACAGGCCACCCCCGCGCCGCCGGTCGGTACCGCGCTCGGTCCGCACGGCGTCAACATCATGGACTTCGTCAAGCAGTACAACGCGGCGACGGAGGCCCAGCGGGGCAACATCATCCCCGTCGAGATCACCATCTTCGAAGACCGCAGCTTCACCTTCATCACGAAGACGCCGCCGGCGCCCGAGCTGATCAAGAAGGCCGCCGGTCTGCAGAAGGGCAGCGCGAACCCGCACAAGGACAAGGTGGGCAAGCTGACCCGCGAGCAGCTTCGCCAGATCGCCGAGACCAAGCTGCAGGACCTCAACGCCAACGACGTCGAGGCCGCCGAGAAGATCATCGCCGGCACCGCCCGCTCCATGGGCATCACCATCGCCGACTGACGATCTCCGCGAGGGCTCGTAAGCGCCCGAGGCGCCGCGCCGGAGGCGCGGCAATCCAACGCTGTGGGAGGGCCGAAGCGCAGGCCCGGACCACGATCTCCATGAGGAGCATGAAGTGAAGCGCAGCAAGAACTGGAAGAACGCGGCGGCCGAGGTCGACCGCGCGGCCCTGTACAACCCGCTCGACGGCGTACGGCTGGCCAAGAAGACCGCGACCACGAAGTTCGACGCGACCGTCGAGGTCGCCCTGCGGCTGGGCGTCGACCCCCGCAAGGCCGACCAGATGGTCCGCGGCACCGTCAACCTCCCGCACGGCACCGGCAAGACCGCCCGGGTCCTGGTCTTCGCGACCGGTGACCGTGCCGAGGAGGCCCGCGCGGCGGGCGCCGACATCGTCGGCTCCGACGAGCTGATCGACGAGGTGTCCAAGGGCCGTCTCGACTTCGACGCGGTCGTCGCCACCCCGGACCTGATGGGCAAGGTCGGTCGCCTGGGCCGCGTGCTCGGCCCCCGCGGCCTCATGCCGAACCCGAAGACCGGCACCGTCACGCCCGACGTGGCCAAGGCCGTCACCGACATCAAGGGCGGAAAGATCGAGTTCCGGGTCGACCGGCACGCGAACCTGCACTTCATCATCGGCAAGGCGTCCTTCGACGACCGTCAGCTCGTGGAGAACTACGCCGCGGCGCTGGACGAGGTCCTGCGTCTCAAGCCGTCGGCGGCCAAGGGCCGTTACCTCAAGAAGGTCACCTTCACCACGTCCATGGGCCCGGGCATCCCGGTCGACCCCAACGTGACGCGGGCGATGACCGCCGAGATCGACGCCTGAGCCGTCGCTCCGGACCGCACGACGACGGAAGCCCCCGCCCTTACCGGGCGGGGGCTTCCGCGCGTCTTGGGCAGATCACGAGCTTTCGTGCGTCTTCCGATAATCAGACGGCGAATAAACTCGGCGCGTGACCGTAGAGCGCAGGGATTCCGTCGATCACATCCTCGACCAGTGGCGGCGCGAGCGGCCCGACCTGGATCTGTCGGCCATGGGGATCTTCGGTCGCCTCGCCCAGGTGACCCGGGTGATCGAGGGAAGGGTCGAGGAGGTTCTCGACCGGCACGGCCTGCGCCCGGGGGACTTCGACGTGCTGGCCGCGCTGCGCCGTTCCGGCCCGCCGTACACGCTGATTCCGTCCGAGTTGTCGGACACGGTGATGATGTCGCGCGCCGGCATGACGAGCCGGCTCGACCGGCTGGAGGCCGCCGGGCTGGTCGAGCGCAGTCTCGACCCGGCCGACCGGCGCAGCTTCAAGATCACGTTGTCGGAGAAGGGGCGCGAGGTGATCGACGCGACCCTCACCGACCACGCGGCGAACCTCGCCCGGCTCGCGTCGGGGCTGCCCCCGAGGGACGCCGCCACGCTCGACCGGTTGCTGCGCGACCTGCTCACGTCGCTGGCCTGACATGCTCGCCGGCTCATCGGCGTACGCCGCGGCGCCAGACACCCGCGATGGCACGGGTGGCGGTGATGTCGCGGGTCGGGTCGCCGTCCACCAGCAGCAGGTCCGCGCGCATGCCCGGCGCGATCCGCCCTCGGTCGTGGAGCCCGAAGTGCCGGGCGGGGACGCTGGTGGCCGCCGCGAGCGCCTCCTCGGGGGTGAGACCCGCCTCGGTGAGGAGCGGCAGTTCGCGATGCATGCTCGCGCCGTGCAGCGGGGCGAAGAAGTTCGCGTCCGTGCCTGCCAGCAGGGGCACGCCCGCGCGGTGCAGGGCCAAGGCCGCGTGCGCGGCGTTCACCACGCCCTGGGGGTGCACGGGTACGGCGCCGGGGTCGTCGCGGACGGCCGCCCGCGCGTGGTCGGGCAGCCGCGACGCGACCCGCTCGTCCCGGACGAGTTCCGCCCCGCCCGTCCCGCCGGTGATCGCCTCGATGTAGCTCAGCGTGCTGACCACGAACACTCCGCGGGCGGCGGCCCGCGCCGCCAGCATCTCGACGGCGGGATCACCGGGCGGGGCATCGTGGACGACGTGCGCCAGGCCGTCGATTCCCGCCTCGATCGCGACAGTGGCGTCTCGCACGGTCGCCACGTGGGCGATGGTCGCCAGGCCCGCAGCGTGCCCGGTCTCGACGAGCGCGGCGACGACATCCGGGCCGAGGACCGGCAGGTCGAGCCCCGCCGCTGAGCCGTCGTCCACGACGATTTTCAGATAGTCGATGCCCTCCGCCAGCCGGGCCTCGACGAACGCCTTCGCCTGCCCGGCGTCGGCGATCGTGTCGAAGGCGCCCACGGCGTCGCCGAGGTGAGCGACGGCCGCGGCCTCCGCGGCCATGATCTGGCTGGGGTGGCCGTTCGGTGCGGTGGCCAGGACGCCGGCACTGCGCAGGTCGGCCACGTCGTCCCGCTCGGCGGCGAGCCTCCGCTGCCTGGCGAGGTTGGACGGCAGGCAGAACATGTCGAGCTCTGTCGTCACCCCGAAGGCCAGCGCCTGGGCGAGCATGCCGTCGGAGACGTGGGTGTGCGCGTCGATCAGGCCGGGGAGGACCGTCCTGGCCGTTCCGTCGATCTCGGCGTCCACCCGTCGTCCGTCGTACTCGGCGATGAGGTCGTCCTCGACGAGCACGTTCGCCCGGGGGATCGTCCGTTCGCCGTCGAAGACGCGCACGTCCCGAATCAGGGTACGCATGTCTGTGCTCCTCGTTCGATGTCAGATAGTACGGGTGCTAACTATCTAGCCGCAAACTAACCGTGTTTGTGCAGGGATTGTGTAGGGCTCATGGTGGTTCGTCCGGAGCGACGCGCCCGGCGCGTTAGGCGCATAGGGTCAAGGGCAGGTAAAGGGGGAAACCGAAGGGATGGACACAATGCGACGACTACTGGTGGCCGCCGGGGCGGTGGCCGCGATCACGGTCGCGGGATGCGGGACGACCGCGACTCCGTCTCTCCAGAACGCGCAGCTCTCGGCGGCCGAGGTCATCCAGCAGACCGCGCAGAAGGCCGACGAGGTCAACACCTATGCCGCGGACCTCGTGGTCAACGTGACCGACGCCAAGGGCGGTCAGGGTGGGGTCGTCCAGGGGACGATGCTCTACCAGAAGACCCCGCAGATCGCCTCCGACATCAACCTCAGCCAGGTGTCGTTCAACGGGCAGAACGTGCCCGGCGGCGTGCGGGTGATCCTCCAGGGCGACGTGGCGTACGTGAAGCTCGACATGCTCAAGACCCTGGTGGGCGCCACCAAGCCGTGGATCAGGCTCGACCTGAAGCAGCTCGGCTCGCAGGCCGGCGTGAACGTCGACCAGTTCCTCGGCCAGGCCCAGCAGTTCGACCTGAAGACGAGCGCCGCCCTGCTGACGGCGTCCAAGGACGTGAAGTCCGTCGGCGGCGAGCAGGTCGGCGGGGTGGACACGACCCACTACTCGGGCACGTTCCCGGTCGACGAGGCGGTCAAGCAGCTTCCCGAGGAGCAGCGCGGGCGCCTGCAGGGCGAGCTCGCGAGCGCCAAGGACGTCAGGTTCGACGCGTGGATCGACGCCCAGGGCCTGCCTCGCAAGGTCGAGCTGAGCGGCGGCAAGCCGGACGCCGGCACGTTCAAGGCCACCGCGATGTTCAAGTCGTTCAACGAGCCGGTCTCGATCGAGGCGCCGGCCGCCGACCAGGTGGGCGAACTGCCGCAGACGCTGCAGCAGCCGTCCGGCCTCGGCGGCTGATTTGGCGTCCAGACGGTTGACAACGTAGTCTGTCTCCTGCCGAAGACCGCCGGTCGTCGCCGGGCGTACAGCCCGGTACCGAAGGATCCACGTTGAGTGGACGGCCCGCGTAGGTGTGGAGACGCTTGAGGACGTTCGACGTCCGTCCAAGCCCCGTGCGCCTGCGCCGGGGCTTGTCTGTTTTCCGAGGGCCTTCGCCGGCGGCACATCTGGAAGGAGGCCCATGGCGAAGGCGGAGAAGAGCGTCGCGATCGCCGAGCTCAAGAGTGAGTTCGAGGGATCCAGCGCCGCCGTTCTGACCGAATACCGCGGTCTCACCGTCGCTCAGCTCAAGCAGCTGCGCGTTTCTCTCGGTGGGAATGCGAAGTTCGCCGTGGCGAAGAACACGCTCACCAAGATCGCGGCCAACAACGCCGGGATCACCGCCCTGGACGACCTGTTCCAGGGCCCGACCGCCATCGCGTTCGTCAAGGGCGACGTCGTGGAGGCGGCCAAGGGTCTGCGTGACTTCGCCAAGGCCAATCCCCTCCTGGTGATCAAGGGCGGCGTCGTCGACGGCAAGTCGATGACCCCCGACGAGATCACGAAGCTTGCCGACCTTGAGTCCCGTGAGGTGCTCCTCGCGAAGCTGGCCGGTGCGCTGAAGGCCAAGCAGTCCCAGGCTGCCGCCACCTTCGCCGCGCTGCCCACCACCATGGCTCGACTGGCCGAGGCTCTGCGCGCCAAGCGCGAAGAGGCCGGCGAGTAGGTCCGCGTAGCGGACGGGGGGAAGCGCGCACCGCGGTCCCTTTTCACTTTTAGCTAGACCCACTGGAGGAACACATCATGGCGAAGCTCAGCACCGACGAGCTGCTCGAGTCCTTCAAGGAGATGACCCTCCTTGAGCTGTCCGAGTTCGTGAAGGTCTTCGAGGAGACCTTCGACGTCAAGGCCGCCGCTCCGGTCGCCGTCGCCGCCGCCCCGGCCGCCGGTGGCGCCGGTGGCGCTGCCGAGGAGGCCGAGGAGCAGGACGAGTTCGACGTCATCCTCGAGGCCGCCGGCGACAAGAAGATCCAGGTCATCAAGGAGATCCGCGCCCTGACGAGCCTGGGCCTCAAGGAGGCCAAGGACCTCGTGGACGGCGCTCCGAAGCCGGTCTTCGACGGCAAGGTCAACAAGGAGCAGGCCGAGAAGGCGAAGGCTGCCCTCGAGGGCGCCGGCGCGACCGTCACCGTCAAGTAAGACGGTCTCGCAACACGCTTCACCGAAGGGGCGGGTCCATCCAGGTGCCGGATGGGACCGCCCCTTTCGCGTGTCCGGAAGTCGCGTGCGATCCAGACCCTTATGAGCAGGTCGGACCCGTTGATCTATCGTGCGGACGTAGGCTCCGCGCGACATGATCGGGCCGAGACCACCGGTGCTCAGGAGGTGCGGGGATGCGGCGCGCGCTGACCGTCGGGCTCGTTCTCCTGGTGGCCGTGTCGGCCCTGGCGGTTCTGCGCCTGGTCCGGGCCCGTACGGAGGCCCTGGCGGCGGAACAGGACCGCGAGATGGCCGTGAGGGCCGCCGCGGCGCACGCCGTGAGTCTCATGTCCATCGACCACCGCCGCATCGACGACGACATCAAGCGCGCGCTGGCCACCTCCACGGGCCCCGAGCGGGCACGGTACGCCGCCGGGCAGGCGGCGCTGAGGGATGCCACGCTGAAGAACAAGGCCGTCCAGACGGGGGTCCTGCGGGCCTCCGCGCTCGCCTCCCTCGACGACGGCCGGCGTACGGCGCAGGTGCTGATCGTCGGCGACGCGGTGATCCACTGGGAGGACGGCAGGAAGGCCCCGCCCGAGGAGCGCTTCTTCCGCTGGCGCATGGACGTCACGAACGCCTCGGGCCTGTGGCTGGTCTCCCGCGCGGAGCTGGTGCAGTGAGGCGCATCCTGGTGTCGCTGACGGCCCTCCTCGCGGCCGGGCTGGCCGTCGCCGCCGTGTGGCTGCTGCTCGACCTGCGCCGCCTCCAGGCCGCCGAGACGGCCTCTCGGGAGGCCCTGGCGGCCGCCCGATCCTACGCGCCCGACATGCTGTCGTACGACTACCGTACGATCGACCGGGACATGCTGAGGGCGGGGGCGCACGCCACCGGGCAGCTGGCGGAGCACTACCGGACGCTCGCGGAGACACTCGGCCCGCGGGCGCGCGAGCGGCGGACGGTCCAGCACGCCGTCGTGGCCGCCGCCGGCGTGGAGTCGGCGACGCCGGAAGAGGTCCGGGTGCTGCTGTTCGTGAACATGGTCACGACGCGCTCAGGACCGGGCCAAGAGGAGCCGAAGCAGCAGGTCAGCCAGGGGAGAGCGCGCCTGGTCATGGTGACGCAGGGCGACGGCTGGCGGGCCGCCCGGCTGTCCACGCTCCTGGGTGACACGCCCGTCCCCTGAGCCCGTGGCTAAATTGTTAGCAAAGAAGACGTTTAGGCCAGGGCTATGGCTGGGTATCCAGGGCATGGCGGCGTCGACCCATGGTCAGCGTTGGCCCGTTCGTGTGACTGAGCGTTACCCGTCTCCGGTCCCGGGTAGGGACTGGGTCCCGGCGCTCGCTCGGTCCCAAGGGCGGGAAAAACCCAGCGTGACGCCCGTCGGTTAGGCGAATTGTCGGCTCTCGGGCTTGACGTTTCGGCGCTGACGGGTGATGCTGCCACCAACGTGGAGCGCAGAGCGATAGCGGAGTGGACAGGTGTATGCCGATCGGCTACACTGCCCCTTTGCGCTGCCCTTTGACGACCGTCTCTCTGAGTAACTCTTAGTCCTGGTCGTCTGGCGTGCGTGTAGTCAGTCCGCGAGCCCTCGGAAGGACATCTGTTGGCAGCCTCGCGCAACGCCTCCGCCGTACCCGCCGGTCCCCGTACCGTGTCGTTCGCACGTATCGAGGAGCCGCTCGAAGTACCCGACCTTCTCGCCCTGCAGACCGAGTCCTTCGATTGGCTGCTCGGAAACGAGAGATGGAAGGGCCGGGTTGAGGCGGCTCGCCAGGCCGGGCGCAAGGACGTCCCGGCCCAGTCGGGTCTCGAAGAGATCTTCGAGGAGATCAGTCCCATCGAGGACTTCTCCGGAACCATGTCCCTGTCGTTCCGGGACCACAGGTTCGAGCCGCCCAAGTACTCAGTCGATGAGTGCAAAGACAAGGACATGACCTACTCCGCCCCGATGTTCGTCACGGCGGAGTTCATCAATAACACCACAGGTGAGATCAAGAGCCAGACGGTGTTCATGGGCGACTTCCCGCTCATGACGTCGAAGGGCACGTTCATCATCAACGGCACCGAGCGTGTCGTGGTCTCCCAGCTCGTCCGGTCGCCCGGTGTCTACTTCGACCGCTCGGTCGACAAGACCTCCGACAAGGACCTGTTCGGCTGCCGGGTGATCCCGTCGCGTGGCGCGTGGCTCGAGTTCGAGATCGACAAGCGGGACAGCGTCGGCGTGCGCATCGACCGCAAGCGCAAGCAGCCGGTCACCGTGCTGCTCAAGGCGCTCGGCTGGACCAGCGACCAGATTCTGGAGCGTTTCGGCCAGTACGAGTCGATGCGGGCGACCCTGGAGAAGGACCACACCTCCGGTCAGGACGACGCGCTGCTGGACATCTACCGCAAGCTGCGTCCGGGTGAGCCGCCGACCAAGGAGTCGGCGCAGGCGTTGCTGGAGAACCTGTACTTCAACCCGAAGCGTTACGACCTGGCCAAGGTCGGCCGCTACAAGATCAACAAGAAGCTGGGCGTCCAGGCCGACATCACCCAGGGCACGCTGACCGACGAGGACATCGTGTCCACCATCGAGTACATCGTCCGGCTGCACGCCGGCGAGGAGACGATGGGCCCGGACAACTCGGTGGTCGTCGAGACCGACGACATCGACCACTTCGGCAACCGCCGTCTGCGCAGCGTCGGCGAGCTGATCCAGAACCAGGTCCGCCTGGGCCTGGCCCGCATGGAGCGCGTCGTCCGCGAGCGCATGACCACGCAGGACGTCGAGGCGATCACGCCGCAGACCCTGATCAACATCCGCCCGGTCGTGGCGTCGATCAAGGAGTTCTTCGGCACCTCGCAGCTGTCGCAGTTCATGGACCAGACCAACCCGCTGGCCGGCCTGACGCACAAGCGGCGTCTGTCGGCCCTCGGCCCGGGTGGTCTGTCGCGTGAGCGCGCGGGCTTCGAGGTCCGCGACGTGCACCCGTCCCACTACGGCCGGATGTGCCCGATCGAGACGCCGGAAGGCCCGAACATCGGCCTCATCGGCTCGCTGTCCTCCTACGGGCGGGTCAACTCGTTCGGCTTCGTCGAGACCCCGTACCGCCGCGTCGTCGACGGCCGGGTCACCGAGGAGATCGACTACCTGACCGCGGACGAGGAGGACCGGCACGTCGTCGCGCAGGCCAACACGGCCCTGAACGCCGACGGCACCTTCGCCGAGACCCGCGTGCTCGCCCGCCGCAAGGGCGGCGAGTTCGAGGCGGTCCACCCGTCCGAGGTCGACTACATGGACGTCTCGCCGCGCCAGATGGTGTCGGTGGCGACCGCCATGATCCCGTTCCTGGAGCACGACGACGCGAACCGGGCGCTGATGGGTTCGAACATGCAGCGTCAGTCGGTGCCGCTGCTGAAGAGCGAGGCGCCGCTGGTCGGGACCGGTATGGAGTACCGTGCCGCGACCGACGCCGGTGATGTGATCACGGCGGAGAAGG
>NZ_JABBWU010000033.1:0-75287 GCF_012999525.1 Microbispora sp. H10836 | reverse complement strand
TCGAGGCGGCCTGCTGAGCACTGGTCCCGCACGGTCCGAGTTCGTCGGTCCCGTTGCCCGTGAGGAAGACTTCCCACTCGAACATCTCCACGGGCACCTGGCCGCCGTCGCAGTACAGGCAGTCCTCTCGTGACGAGGTCGCCAGTCCCAGCGACACGGCCGCCACCTGTCCGCGTCGGGTGACAATCTTCCAGCCGCGCCCGTCGCACGCGGTGCACTTAACTGGTGTGGTCATGCCGGAAAGAATGGATCGCAGACGAATCCAGTCCTATTCCCACGGGATATATCACCGGGAGATATAGAGTTCTCAGCACGAGCCAATGCACCACCAGCCTGGGCGAACGACCGGAGGCCGGAATGCACGGGAACGCTTTCGAGCCAATCCAGCTACCCGAATGGATATGGGACCGTGACGAAAGCAGGGAAACGCTCAAGAACCGTGACGTAGCGGGTCTGTTCAACCTTGCTGTCAAGTACGCAGGCGCAAGCCAGGTCCGCCTCAGTGCCGCCACCGGCATCGCCCAGGGCCGGACAGTCAGCTCATGCGCGGCCAGCGCCAGGTCACCGACCTTGAGGTCTACGAGCGCATCGCCGCCGGCCTCGGCCTGCCCGACCACGCCCGCATGCTGCTCGGCCTGGCCCCGCTCGACATCGCCTCACCCACCGGCAACCGCTGCGACGAGCACCAGGAGCAGACCGAGGAACTCACCGCCCGCATCGAGGCCGCCGCCGCCATCGACTCCACGATGGTGATGATCCTCAGTACCGACACCAATAACCTGCGCCTGCTCGATCGCCGACTTGGCAGCGCGGCCATCGCCGACAAAATGCGCGCCCAAATTACCCAGATAGAGCGCGCCCACCATCACGCCATACGACCCGGCATACGGGCGAAATTGGCGCACGTGCTCTCCGAAACCGCGGCTCTCGCCGGATGGCAGGCCATCGACACCTGCGCCCTGAAAGACGCCTGGGACTACCACGAACGCGCGATAGCCGCAGCACGCGAGGCCGAAGACCCAGCTCTACTCGCCTACGCCTGCGGCCAGCAGGCATACGTTCTGGTCGACCTTGGAAGGCCGGCAGAGGCCACCGAACTACTTCAGTACACCCGGGCCTCGTACGACCGCCGCGTCCCCGGCCATCTGCGCACGTGGCTTGCCGCTGCCGAAGCAGAGGCCGCCGCCATTCTCGGAGATGAGGCGACCTGCCGGACCGCTCTCGACCAGGCCGCCGCACTGCTCCCCGAAGGGAACGCCAATCCGAGCCTGCCGTACGTCTCCCTCAACCGGCACCATCTCGCACGGTGGCGCGGCAACTGCCTCGTCCGGTTCGGCGATCCGGAGACCGTCGAGGACCTACGGTCAGCTCTCGCAGGCATGGACGGCACCTATAACCGGGCCGAGGCCGGATTGCGCTGCGACCTGGCTCACGCCCTGTTGGCGATGGGTGAACTGGACGCCGCGCAACCCCACCTCTACCGGGCCGAGCAACTCGCCACGATGATCGGCTCTCGACGGCACGCCCGACGCATTGCAGAACTGACCCGGGCCGCTACCCACGCAACCCGTTGAGGCGCTCCCGCGCGTACAACAGCCCGATCAACACGCCGGAATTCCACACGTCCCCACGGGCGATCATGTCCGGGATCTCCTTCATCGGGATCCACTCCAGCCGATCGGCCTCAACTTCGCCGACCGGCTCACCGACCAGTTCAGCACCGCGGCCGAGGAACACGAGGTGCTCGGAGTCGACCATGCCGACCATCGGCTGAAACGTGATTAGGTGCTCGATCTCCTTGGGCCGGTAACCGGTCTCCTCCTCCACCTCACGAACGGCGGTGTCCTTCGGGTCCTCGCCGACCTCCACCAGGCCGCCTGGCAGCTCCCAGCCCCACCTGTCGAAGAGGAAGCGGTGGCGCCACATCATTAGCACGCGCTGTTTGTCATCTACCAGCACGGTCATAGCCGCGCGGCCCAGATGCACCGCGTGATGCTCGAAGCGCTCCCCATCCGGGATCTCGACGTCCACTAGGCCCAGCCGGATCCACTCGTTGTCGTAGATCAGCCGCTCACCATGCACGACCCACCGCGACCGCTCTTCGTTGGTAGCCACACAGCGAAGCTACCGCCCAACATCACCGACGTACACGGGAACCCATGGGCATCCTCGACACAGATCGAACTAAGCCCGTGGCTGCTGACGTAACCAACAGTGTGAGAGTAGCCTCTCATGCCGTGGTAGATCATGATCTCCGTCTCGCCCTCGCCGACTTCGTTCGATACCGTCAGGAGAGCCTTTCAGGGGATGAAAAGGGCGAAGCTCATGTCTTCTTGGATCGCCTCTTCCGTGCCTTCGGACACGAGGGTGTCCGTGAGGCCGGCGGTGTCATGGAGATGCGCCTGAAGAAGGCCCTTCAAAAGGGCACGGCATTCGCAGACCTCGTTTGGAAACCTCGATGCTTGATCGAGATGAAGCGATCCGGAACTGACCTATCTCGCCACTATCGGCAGGCGTTTGATTACTGGGTCCAAGCCGTCCCGGATCGACCGCGCTATGTGGTTCTCTGCAACTTTGATGAATTCTGGATCTACGACTTCGATAATCAGATGGACGAGCCCGTGGATCGTGTCGCGCTCGTCAACCTACCTGAACGCCATGAGGCTCTTGCCTTCTTGCTTCCCGAAGAACGTAAGCCCGTCTTCACCAATGATCTTGTCGCAGTAACACGAGAGGCGGCTGCTTCCGTAGCCGAAGTGTTCTCGATGCTCCACTCGCGCGGCATTTCCCGCACACACGCGCAGCGATTCACTCTCCAGGCAGTTATGGCTATGTTCGCCGAAGATATCCGCCTTCTGCCTACCCACATGTTCACTCAGGCTCTAGAGGACTCACTAGAAGGCGGGGAAGCTTACGATCTCATTTTTGGCCTATTCCGCGAGATGAACGCAACTGGGAATACCCCTGCAGGCCGATACAAGGGAACTCCATACTTCAATGGTGGCCTGTTTGCCGACGTTACACCATTTCCCCTTACGCGCGAAGAGTTAACGAAACTACACTCAGCTTCTAGCACTAACTGGGCAGCAGTGCGTCCCGAAATATTTGGAACCCTATTTGAGGGTTCGATGGCCGAAGGCGAGCGACACGCATACGGAGCCCATTTTACGAGTCAAGCCGATATCGTAAAAATAGTGGGACCAACTATCGTCGAGCCATGGAGAGAGCGTATTGAAGGGGCGGGAAGCATTGCCGAACTGGAGCGTCTCCTGGGAGAGATGCTGAAGTTTCGGGTTCTCGATCCTGCTTGCGGCTCCGGAAACTTCCTCTATGTCGCTTACCGGGAACTGCGCCGCTTGGAACACGAGATCATACTGAGGATCGCCGACCGTCGGCGTTCTCCCGAGCTGGCCGCGCAGCGAGCTATATCCTACGTCTCAGCGGATAACTTCTTCGGCATAGATATTAATAGCTTCGCGGTCGAGGTGGCAAAGGTCACCATGATGCTTGCTAAGAAGTTAGCAGCAGACGAGCTGGACGAGGCACAACAGGTTCTCCCCCTAGACAACCTCGACAATGTAATCGTAGCCCGCGATGCCCTCTTCTCGCCATGGCCTAAAGCTGATGCCATAATTGGCAACCCACCCTATCTAGGCCGGCGGAAGATGGTAGATGAGCTCGGCGCAGGATACACACAGCGACTGGCTGAAAAATATCCTGACGTTGCCAGCGTCTCGGATTATGTCTGCTACTGGTTCCCCTTAACCCACGATTATCTACCGGAAGGCGGCCGCGCGGGCCTTGTTGCCACAAAAACGGTCCGGGAAACCAACAGCCGCAAAGCCAGTCTCGATTACATCGTCGACAACGGAGGAACAATATTCAATGCTGTCTCGTCCCAAGCTTGGTCTGGCGACGCAGTCGTCCATGTCTCTATCATCAACTGGATCAAGGAAGGTGATGTTACTCCGAAGAGGTTGTGGCTGAATAATGGGCAGCTTAGCCTAGAGGTCGATCATATTCCCAGCTCCCTAATGCCAACGATTGACGTCCGAGATGCGGTAGCACTCGACGCTAATATTTCGTCACAGATGTGTTCGCAAGGGCAGACTCCGGGGGTTAGCGGTTATTTGATTGACCGCACAACTAGAGAACACCTGATCGCCAACGACCCAGCATCGCAGAAAGTCATCTTTCCGTTCCTAGGAGGAAAGGAGATGCTTCATGAAACTACTATCAAACGCTGGATCATTGACATACCACTCCAAGACCTCCTAGAGGTGCAGACTCGATACCCTGGAGCATTGCGGCACTTGGAAGGAACGGTTCTACCAAAACGGCTGGAGAACGTCGAAAGGGAGAACGACCGCAATCAGAAAGGGCTCGCCTCTAATCCAAAGTTCAAGGCCGAGAAGGCTCACACTGACTTCATGGCACGCTGGTGGCAGCTCTGGCGCCGTCGGGGTGAGATGATTAGCCAGCTCGGGAAGCTGGACCGCTACCTAGTCACTTCCCGTGTTGCATCCGCCAACCGCAATACCGTTCTCACCTTCGTGGACTCAAAAATACGCCCGGGCGATTCTCTTACCTTCTTTCCACTCGATGACGATTATTCATTCGGCATTCTGAGCTCTTCGCTGCACCGAATTTGGCTTGATGCACGGTGTTCACGCTTGAAAGCCGACCCGAGGTACACATCCACCACGGTCTTTGATTCGTTTCCTTGGCCTCAGGCGCCAACATCGCAGCATGTAGAAAGAATTGCAACCATCTCTGCGGAGCTAATCGCTTTGAGGGCTCAGTACCTTGAGCAGGGCGTTAGCCTCGCCAAGCAATACGAGACGCTTCGCACCCCCGGGAAGAATAAGCTACGGACTCTCCACAACGAACTGGATGCGGCCGTCCTAGAAGCATACAGTTTTGGTACAGGCGAAGATGTGCTGACCCAAGTCCTCGCATTGAATCAAGATCTGGCTAGGAGTTCTTCATCAGTTCGCGGTCCTGGTGCGCGTGATCTATCAGGTGCACGTATCTCGGACTATCGCTTGACAATGACGTAAGACTGCGATGCCTCCATACCCATGCATCGGTGCAGAAACCCTCGGTGCGGGGCCAGGACGAGCAGACAGCAAGTGCACTGACGAAATGTGCTTGTAGGAATCAAGGGCGGCGCTCCGCGCCGCCTCGCGGCCCTGCGCCCGCTCGGCGGCCGGGCGTGCGGCCTGGGGGCCGGTCCCGGCCGCCGGCAGCTCGGGCCCGCGCCCAGCATCCGTTGATCCCAAGCACCCCGCCAGCGCCCCCTCCAAGCCGCCCCATAATGCCAGCGTGGAACTGCGAATCGATTCAGACAGGAACATCCGAACCGGCGTCTGCGACTGTTGCCAGACCCCCTTCGATCGCGTGACCGGGTTCATCAACAACGACGACGGCGCCTTTGCGATCTACTACGCATCCTGCTACCACCACAACGGAATCCACGAAGCCTGGATCGATGTCATCATCGATGACGCCTGGGCTCCCGACGAGCCTGTCAGCCGCCCTGGTCCGAATCGCGTCACCTTCGGATGTCGCGTCGGTCCCATTGAAGGGCAGCCCGCCCCCGCCTGCTCTCTGGTCAAAGGCGCCGCAGTCGCACCCGATGAACCGTTCTACGGTCGCAAGCTGACCCGCGAGGAAGCCCTCGCCCATCCCTGGCTATCCGACTACTGGGAGACCATCGATCACATCCTGGAGAACGACGCCACAGTCCGTGAGCATCTCTACGGCACAGCTATAGCGGAGGAGTCCTAGGTAAAGCCCCCGGGGGCGCTCCGGCTCCGGGGTGATCGCCAAGGCCCGCGCATCATCGCTGGCCGTAGGTGGCTGAGGTAGGGGCCTGATCACCCCGCCCTCCATCGACCCGGGACAAGCCGAGCAGGCCAAGGCCGCCGGGTCCAGGTCGTTCGTCCGTTGGGCGCTCCACCTGGACCCGGCGGCCTTGGCCCGCTTCCCCTTCGGGCGGGTCGACGGCAGACGGGGTGATCAGTCCGGCGCGGCTGTGCGGGTCCGTTCCAAAGTCACCCCAGCGTGTCTGGCCAGGTTGGCGACCTCCTCAATCACCCGCCGTAACACACCGACTGGCACGTCCCCTGAAAGCTGCAGTACCTCGCACGGTCGGTCCGCGTCCTCGTCCGGAAGGAGAACATGTACGAGCCCCGCTTGGCGCTCACCAAGCTCCGTAAGTTCGACGCTCCAGGCGTCATCTGGTACGCAGTAGTAACTGAGGAGTTCGTAGAGTTTCCCGTCTTCCTGCAGGTGTTCCGTGGCCACGAAACAATGATCACACTATGTGATACCAGTCCATGGAGAAGGGTCATCAGCAGCCAGCCTCCCATGCAAGGGCTACAGCTTGCATCAGAATCTCAGGAGGGCTCATTTCCGCTCGTGAACGACGTGAACGGACGCCCGAGGAGATCCAGCGGGGGATTGAGGTGTTCGAGGAGTACGTCGAAGTCGCCACCAACCGCTCGGTACACGCTCCGGAAGGAAGCGGTCCTCACGCCTGCCCCTGCTGCGGATATCTGACCCTCGACTCTCGCGGCTGGTACGAGATCTGCCCCGTGTGCTTTTGGGAGGACGACGGGCAGGACGACCACGATGCCGACGACATCCGGCGCGGCGGCCCCAACTCTGGACTGAGCCTCACCCAGGCCCGCCTCAACTTCCAGCAGATCGGCGCCTACCGCGAGCGAGCCGTCCCCCATGTACGCCCCCCACGGCGCGAGGAATTCCCCACCGAGACAAACCCAAGGCCGCCTACCCGCGATCCGGACTGAAGCGCGCAGGCCAGACACGTGATCGTCGTGCAATTAGCGTGCAATTAGCCAGGGGAACGAGGGGGCAATCACGGTCACTCGTGACCGGCCCCGCCCGCAGGTCAGCGCCCATACGGGCCGTGATCCATGCAATTCCCAAGCTGACAGCGCGGGTTCCGTTCCCGTCACCCGCTCCACAAGGAGAAGCCCTAGTCACTACTCAGGTCCAGCCAGCTTCCGCGTTTCTCCGAAGAGCCGAAACAGGCCACGGGCGGGCAAGGGGACACGCGTGTCCCAGCCGGCCGTGCCCGCTGTCCTCCTACTCCCCGCGACCAGTCGAGCTGCGCAGACACTGGAAAGAGGTCGGGGGACATGTTATATGGGTGTCCCAGGCGTGCACTAAGTGCCATACTCCCGTTCTATGCCCCGCACCGATCGTGTCAGCCTGACCCGGGAAGCACTTGCAATACCCGCGGTAGATCACCTTTCGAATAACGGTACGCTCAATGTTCTCCTGGATCGGACCCTCTCGGGTCTTCCATCTGGCCTTCCGCCGGATCGAACAATGGTTGGCCTATTCATGAACTTCGTCAGGTTAACGGATAAAGCACTCCGCGAATACGACGCGGCACGAGCTGAGTTGCTGGTCTACGTCTCGCCCCACCCTGGACTGCGCATAAGCCCCTACCTGAGGGCTATCGACCACATGGAGAACTGCGTGAGCGCAACCCATCGTGCGGTTCTCAATGCGCGAGCGCTTCGAGAAAATAAGGTCGGCCGAGGAGCGCCAACTCTGACTCAACGTCAGGAAGAGCGCCTGAAGTTCCTACGCAACGCGGTGGAACACTCCGACGAAAAGATTCTTGGTAAGCAGAAGTATAAAAGTAGTCCGATTTTCGATAAATCTGATCCGCATTCACTTCGGCTGTCGAATACATCCATGGTGATCGGCCCGCACATCCTAACGTACAAGGAGCTTGTGTCGGCGATGGCGAAGTGTCACCAGACGATCGAGAAAATACGAGGGGTTCCTACAGGCACACCTAGTCCCGACTTTCCGAACGCCAAGCTACGGACAACCGTGGACGACGCAACTCGAGGACCAAGCGGACTTCGACCTAGTGACTACCTTAGGGAGCTGACCCGACTCGTCGTCACTCACTCCTGACAAGATCGTCATGCCAGCCTGTGGATTCGTTCCTCTGACCGGGCCATAGACCAAGATCCGGAACATGTTCGGAATGACCTTGCTCTGACCGGAGGTATCCGAGAGATCAGGCGCAGGTCAGGACGCCATGAGGTTAAGGAACGGCGATCCACTTCTAATCCGACGGTCGGGGGTTCGAATCCCTCAGGGCGCGCTCCTCTCCCCCGCCTCTTTGGCCTCTGACCTGGGCTTCCGCTTGATCGTGCCGTGATCGCGCGTGCAGCCCTACGCCGCCGAGAGCCGCCGCTTGTCGCCAGTCACGGGATATACGCGCGATGATGTTGGTCGCGTTTCCCCAGGTCGCATGGTGTTTTCGGGGGCCTCTGCGGGATGAGACCCGCCCCGAGAACGCCGAAGGGTCCCGGAGGAGCGATCCGAGACCCTGAGGCGCACCCGATGCGGCGAGGTTCGTGACCTGTGATCTTTGGTCGGGATGATCGTTCACGTGCAGGTCACCGGTTGGCGGGATCAAAGCGAAGACCTCCGTCAGTCGGTATGAGGTACCCCATCCAGCGCTCTTCGGGTGCCGTGCCACCGAGCTGGCCTGAATCAACGCTGCCTGAGGTCTCGAAGCCGATCAAGCCGAGTTGAAACTGGACCTCGTCGAAGACGCTCGTGCCGATGGCGGCCAGCCAGTCGTCCAGGCCGCGCCGCCAACTCAACGAGGCCTCTCCGCTGTCCTCATCGAAGGGGAACCCGCCAATCCGCTCGTCAACACGCTCTAAAGCGCCCAAGGGCAGGTAGAAGTCGAGCCAGTCTGGCCCGTCTTCCTCACGGATGGCCACGCATCCGCACACGACTCGGCGACCGGTCGGCAGCGTGACCGTGCCCCGTAGGTGAAAAAATTCCGCTAGTGATGAAACGGTACAGGGGACCTCATCTTGCTCCTTGGGCTCACGATCACGACGGCCGAAGCAACCGTCGATGGCGGCAGCTCGCCAGAGGGCCGATAGCGCCAGTTGGAGGCGCTCATCGCTGGTATCACCAATCTCGATCGCCAGTTCGTAGTAGCCGCCAGACCAGTTCTCACTGTCGGTAAATGCCGTTGGGTCGTGCATATCAGCTCCCCAGTGAAGCGGTTGCTGTGACGCAACGACTTTGCCGTAAAAGATCACCGACTGACACCCCATTTCCGGGGAGCCAGACGAGAAGCAGATCGTCAGCTGAGGGCATCTTCTATCCGCCGGTTGGCGATCTCGCGTTGCCCGTCGATGCACTTCGCGTAGACGCGCAACATGACGTCAATGCCGTGACCGGCCCGCTCGGCGGCTTCCGGAGCGTGCACACCCGCGTTCAACCAGAGGGACACAGCCGCGTGGCGCAGGTCGTACGGCCGGGCCGCGAGGGGTGAGGCGACCTGCTCGGGAGTGAAGGCGTAGCTCCGGGCTTGCTCCCAGATCTTCGCGTACGCCGAGCCCGAGATCACGCCGTCCGTCCTCGTCCGGAACAGCCGGCCATCCTCCGCCGTCCCGTAGGTTTCCAGCTGCGTGCGCAGGATCTTCACCAGTTCCGGCGGGATGGGGCCGTCTCGCTTTGTCGTGTCGTCCCCGATGCTTGAGGCCCCGTTCGTCGTGGCCCTTCCCGAGTCAGTGAACCGCTTGTTGCTCTGGGGACGAGTCTTCTCCAGCGCGTCAGCAGGCCCCATCCGGATTCGGGAAGGTGGCAGTCCTTCTCACGCAGCCCAGCCGCCTCGGCAGGTCGCAGGCCGCCGAAGTACACGCAGGCGAACATCGCCACGAGCATCGGCCCGCGCTTACGGCCGCGGTAGGTGAGCGCGACGAGGAGCTCCCGCGCCTGGACCGGGTTGACGACGACGCGCCGGTCTATCTCTCACCCCGCCCACCATCGATCCGGGACAAGCAGAGCAGACCAAGGCCGCCGGGTCGACGGCACACAGGGTGATCAGTCAGGCGGACTGTGCGCGCCGCGCAGGGCCGGTACTCCCATCACTGCAGTGGCTGAGTTAGGGGCCTGATCATGACCCGGGCGGTCCTGGCTGCGCGATCGCGCGATGTAAGACGTCGGTCCTCTCCTTCAATCTTCACCGCCGCCTGTTGCGAGAACAAGACTGTTTCTGGCTGCTCAGACTCGTGAGACTGCCGGGCATGAGTTTCCTCGGCCAGCACGCGCCTGCTGATCTCGCTCGTCGACTCGCGCATGTCCGCTGGATTGCCGGCGGTACCGGCGCTGGCAAGAGCACCCTCACTCAGTCCTTGGCGGAACGGCACGACCTGCTCGTGTATGACGGCGACCGCGCCGAACAGGGCTACATCAACCGGTGCACCCCGCAGCAACAGCCCTACCTGTTCGCGTTGCTGCGAACGCCCCTGGAGCAAAGATGGACGGGACGCACCGCGGATGAGATCTTCCAGACCATGCCCAGCCTGCACGGCGAGACATTCGGATTCGTCATCGAAGACCTGCTTACCCTGCCCGCCGACCGTCCCGTACTCGTTGACGACTTCCGTACCCTGCCCCGAGACGTCGCGCCACTACTGACGCGCCGCGAGCAAGCCGCCTTTCTGCTACCGACACCCGAATTCCGCCGCAATGCATTGGGTACCCGATTCGCCGACCCAGCCAGAGCACGAGCCAACTGGGGAAGCAGTGACCATGCTGACGCGTTGGCCAAGCGACTGGCCCGCGACGAACTCTGGGATGAAGAAGTACGACACCAAGCCCTCGAACTCGACTTGCCTGTCCTGCAGGTCGACGGCTCTCGAAACGTTGCCGAACTTGCCGACGAACTGGCCGCAATGTTTCACCTGCGGGATATGCGCGGGATGGCTCCTACCTAGATTCACTACCGAGAGCACAACCTTGCAGGTCAACGACTATGGAGGCAGGTAAAGATCTGCTCCACTTCTCATCCGACGGTCGGGGGTTCGAATCCCTCAGGGCGCGCTCCTCTTCTCCTGCGTTCAGCCACAACGAGACGGCCGCGTGGCGCAGGTCGTGGTCGGCGGCCGTGACCTCCGCGGTAGGAGGATCAGCTTCTGGTTCGATGACGAGCCTGTCGGCCGACTCTATGCTGCCAATGGTGATCAGGTGGTGGCGTGGCCGGGCGGGGTGGCTGCGCGGGATCGATGTGCGGGTGATCGACACGGGGCTTGCCGTGATGCTCACGGTGGTGGCGCTGGTGTCGATAACGGAATTTCCGATACCCGGGTGGCCGCCGCTGGACGGCTGGACCCTGCTGTTCTTCTGCGCGGGCAACCTCCCGCTGATATGGCGCAGCCGCGCGCCGGTGCTCGTGCTGGCGGTCGTGTGCGGAGTCTGGGCGATCTACCTGACTTTGGGACATCCGCCGATGGCCTCGTGGGCGTCGCTGGTAGCGCTGTACACGGTGTCGGCACAGCGCCCGATCAAGGTGTCGGCGCTCAGCATGGTGGCCGCCGGGGCATTGGTGCTGGCCGGAGGGCTGCTGCTGCTGTCGGTAACGACGGCCGTGGCACAGACCATAGCGGTGCCGATCGTGTGGGCGTTCGGCGTGGACAGGCGACGGCTGGCGGTGCTCAGCGCGCGGTTACGCGCCGAGCAGGACATCCATGCCCAGCAGGCGGTGACCGAGGAACGGGTGCGCATCGCTCGCGAACTGCACGACATCGTCGCCCACCACATGTCCGTGGTGTCAGTGCAGGCGGGCCTGGCCCGATACGTGTTCGCCTCCGACCCCGCCGTGTCGCGGGCGGCCCTGGATACCATCGCCACCAGCAGCTTCGAGGCCCAGGAGGAGATGCGCAGGCTCCTGGCGGTCCTGCGCACCAACGGCGAGGACTTCAGCTACGCCCCCGCTCCCGGGCTGGCCGGGCTGAACGAACTGGCCGACCGTGTGCGCGCCGCCGGCGTGCCGGTGGAGGTTACCGTACACGGTGGGCCCAGACCTGTGGGGCCGGGCGTCGACCAGTGTGTTTACCGCGTCGTACAGGAGTCGCTGACCAACGTGCTCAAACACGCGGGTCCCGCCCGCGCCGTCGTCGTGCTGGACTACACGGCGACCGGCCTGATCGTACGGGTCAGCGACGACGGCGCCACCCGGCCACCTCCCGAGCAACTCCAGGGCGCCGGCACTCATGGGTTGCTGGGCATGCGTGAACGCGCCAGGCTGTATGGCGGAACGGTGATCGCGGGGCCACGTGCCCACGGCGGCTTCGAAGTCGTGCTCACCCTGCCGCTGCCCCTGCCATCGATCGGCGGGCAGAGCGGCGATGGTGAGCAGGTGGAAGGGACGGACCCGTCATGACCAGCGTGCTCGTTGCCGACGACCAGATCCTGATCCGCGCCGGCCTGGCCGCCCTGCTGCGTGCCGCACCCGGCATCGACGTGGTGGGTGAGGCGGCCGACGGCGACGAGGCGGCGACGCTGGCGGCGCACGCCCGCCCGGACATCGTCCTGATGGACATCCGCATGCCGCGCCTCGACGGGATCGAGGCCACCCGCCGCATTCTTGCCCAAGCCGGTCAAAGCCCGCCGAAGGTGGTGATGCTCACCACCTTCGATCTGGACGAATATGTCTTCGCCGCGTTGTCCGCAGGGGCGTGCGGATTCCTGCTGAAGAACAGCCCGCCCGAGCGGCTTCTGGCTGCCATCGACACGGTCGCCGCGGGCGACATGCTCTTCGCCCCGAGCGTCACCCGCCGCCTGATCGAGGCCTACACACAACGGAGCGCACCCGGCTGCCCGTCGTCCGCCGTGCCGGAGCTCGACCTGCTCACCAGCCGCGAGCTGCAGGTGCTGCGGCTGGTGGGCACCGGTTTGACGAACGCCGACATCGCGGCGCAGCTGGTCGTCAGCGAGGCGACCGTCAAGACCCACCTCAACCGAGCCATGGCCAAGCTCAACGTGACCAGCCGAGCCCAGGCCGTGGTGCTGGCCTACGAGACGGGCCTGGTCACGATCCGCGTCAACCGGACGCTCGACGAGCAGGCGAAGGCGTAGAACTACCGCCTAGGTTTACAACCGGACCCGCGCTACCGCCACTGTTGCAGTCAAGAATCAATCCAGCGCCGAATGTTCCCCTGACCCTTCGCCGCCTACTTTCTGATCATTAGACAGATATGTGGGGAGCGAGGTCGCGATGCTGATGGCGCTGGGTATCAAGGGCCGATTAAGGTGCGCGTTGGCACAGGGTACGGCGGTGCTCGCCGTGCTGACCTGCCTGTACGCCGCCGGGCCGGAGGCGGCGGCCGCCAACCCCGACTCGCCCGCGCAGCCGTCCCTCGGCACTCCGGCGACCGAGGCCGACGCCTCGGCGCTGGCACGTTCGTCGGGACGACCCGTGGAGGTGCTGTCGCAGCGGGGTGAGCACCGCACGGTGAACGCCCTGCCCAACGGCTCGTTCGAGGTGACCGAGCATCTGCGGCCGGTGCGTACACGCCGGGACGGGCAATGGGTCGGCATCGACACCACGCTGCGGCGGAACGGCTCCGGCCTCGTCCCTGCCGCGACCACCGTCGGCCTGCGGCTGTCAGGCGGCGGACAGGAGCCGCTGGTACGGATGTCGCGGGCGGGCCGGGAGCTGGCGCTGTCATGGCCGGGCCCGCTGCCCGAACCGGTGCTGGACGGCGACACCGCCGTCTACCAGGGCGTGCTCGGCAACGACGTCGACCTGCGCGTACGAGCGCTGCCGGACGGCTTCGCGCACACCCTGGTGATCAAGACCGCCGCGGCGGCCAGGGATCCGCGGCTGGCCCGGCTGGCCTTCGGCCTGGACTCCGCCCGGCTGTCGCTGGACCGGGACGCCACCGGCGTGCTGCGGGCCAAGGACGCCGGCACCGGCGAGGCCGTGTTCGAGGCGCCGTCCCCGGTCATGTGGGACTCCTCGCCCGCCGCGGGCGCGCTGACCACCGCGCGCGAGCGGGACCTCAGCAAGGGCCCCGCCGAGGGTTCCCGCACCGCCAAGGTGCAGGTCGGCCTCGGAGGGCGGCAACTGGCGCTGATCCCGGACCAAGGGCTGCTGACCTCACCGGCCACCACCTTCCCCGTCTACGTCGACCCGGTGTGGCAGACCAGCGCGGCCTACTACTGGGGGATGGTCTCCTCGGGCTATCCCAGCGAGAACTACCCGAAGTTCAACGGCAACGCCACCGAGGGCATGGGCCGCTGTGAGGTCGCCAAGGACGGCCGGTGTGTGAAGAACCAGACCAAGCGGCTCTTCTACCGGATGAAGCTGCCCTCCATCAAGGGCAAGTACATCGAGTCGGCCGAGTTCGTGGCCTACGAGACCGCGGCTTACGACTGCGACAACGCCACCTCGGTGCAGTTGTGGCGGGCCGGCACGCTGACCTCGGGGGCGACCTGGAACAACACCAGCGACGCCTGGCTTGAGCATCTGGCCTCGCGCGACGTGGCCTACTGCTCGCGGGCGCCGGTCGAGTTCGGCGGGTCCAAGCTCCGCGCCAGCGTGCAGAGCGCGGTGAACAAGGGGTACTCGACCATCACCTTCGGGTTGAAGGCCTACAGCGAGAGTGCGATGACGTGGTGGAAGCGCTTCGCCGATGACGCCTACCTGCGCATCCAGTACAACCGGCCGCCGAACCAGCCGAGCACCGGCTCGATGTTCGCCAGCCCCGGAACCAAGTGCGTGGCCTCCAGTGAGGCCCAGTGGGTCAACGACCTGTCCATCCTGTACGCCTACCTCTCCGACCCCGATTCCGAGGACGCCAAGAAGGTCCAGGGCCAGTTCACGCTGCACTGGGCCGACAAGGCCGACGGCTCGGACTGGGGCGCCAAGTGGACCTCGGCCCTGACACCGGCGCTGACCACGGGCAGCAGGCACCAGATCAAGCTTCCCGCGTCCATCCCGCAGAAGAAGCGCATCGGCTGGGGGGTACGGGCCTGGGACGGCGTCCAGTGGGGCCCGTGGAGCTACGACGGCGCGCAGACCGGCTGCTACTTCTACTACGACCCGTCGGTGCCCGCCGCGCCATCGGTGTCGTCGGCCGAGTACCCAGGTGACCAGAGCTGGCACGGCGGCGTCGGCGACGCCGGCATCTTCACCATCAGCGACCCGGCCAAGGCCGCGGCCCGCTACGAGCTGAAGCTCAACGGCACCGCGCTGAGCACGGTGACCACGACCAGCGGCGCGGCGCGTCAGGTCGCGGTGGCGCCCAGCCGCTCGGGCCCCAACCTGCTGACCGTCCAGGCGTTCACCCAGGCCAACCAGAACAGCGCCCCGACCACCTACGAGTTCTGGGCCAGGGCGGGCGCGGACGCCGCGGCCCGGTTCACGCTGGACGAGGCCGCGGGCGCGACGACCGTGACGGGCACCGGCCCGGGCACGGCGGCCTACGTGCGCGGCGGGGCCACGCTGGGCGGTGCGGGCCAGGCGGGCACCGCGCTCACCCTCGACGGCGCGGGCGGCTACGCCGAGACGAACCTGCCGGTGCTGCGCACGCAGGAAAGCTTCACCGTCTCCGCATGGGTCAAACCGGCGGCTTTCGGGATGGTCAACGCGCTGGCCCAGGACGGAACCCACCAAAGTGGATTCCAGCTCGGCATCAACCCGTCCGGGCAACCGGAGTTCAAGATGCCCAGCACCGACACCGCCGGGGACGGTGGCGGCGTCTGGTATTCCGCGATGGCGAGCGGCGGCCTTCCGCTGAACACGTGGACGCACCTCACCGGCGTCTACGACCAGCCCGCCGGTGAGCTGCGCCTCTACGTGGGCGGGCAGCTCGCGGGCACGGCCGGCGGGGTGAGGGCGTGGCAGGCCGCGGGCGCGCTGCAGATCGGCCGCAGCAAGTACAACGACGCCCAGGTCAATCAGTGGCCCGGCGGCATCGACGAGATCAAGCTGTACCAGCGGGCGGTGTCGGACCAGGAGGCTCAGCAGCTCGCGGCGGGCGCGAGCCCGTCCGGTCCGGCCGCGTACTGGCCGCTGGACGAGGAGGCCGGGACCGGCCGCGTCTACAGTCCCGCCGCCGCCGTCCAGGCCGCGCTGAAGGGTGGCGCGACGCTCGGGCAGGACGGGCAGGACGGCACGGCGCTGCGGCTGGACGGCTCCACCGGCCACGCCGCCACCACCGGCCCGGTCGTGGACACCACCAAGAGCTTCTCGGTGTCCGCATGGGTGCGCCTGGAGACCAGCGCGCTGGACAAGAACTACACGGCGCTCTCCCAGGACGGCCTGCGCAAGAGCGGCTTCTACCTCAAGTACGACGGCGGCCTCAAGAAGTGGGTGTTCGCCAAAGCCAAGACCGACACCGACGAGAGCGGCTGGTACCAGGCGGTCTCCAAAGCGACACCGGCCGTGAACTCCTGGACGCACCTGGTCGGCGTCTACGACGCCGTCACCCGAAAGTTGCGCATCTACGTCAACGGCGACCAGGGCACCGACAGCGGCCAGCTCGACGCGGTGTGGCACGCCGGCGGCGGGCTGCAGATCGGCCGCAGCAAGTGGCTGGGCGCCTACGTGGACCAATTGCCCGGCGTGCTCGACGACGTCCGCGTCTACGACCGGGCGCTGGGCCCGATCGAGGCCGAGGAACTCGTCACCCAGCACCCCGTGGTCAAGGGACGCTGGAAGCTCAACACCGGCGGCGCGGGCGAGCCCGCGGGAGCCCAGAACCTCACGCTCCAGGGCGGCGCCGTCATCGACCGCGCCGCGGGCTTCCGCTACATCTCCAGCGCGGGACTGCTGCTGAACGGCACCACGGCCTACGCCGAGACGGCCACCCCGCCGCTGCAGACCGGCGAGAGCTTCACGGTGGCGGGGTGGATACGCAACATGGGCCGCCCGCAGACCGCCAGGACCGTGTTCTCGCAGGCAGGAGCGAACGCCAACGCCTTCGCCCTGCGCTACGTCCCGAACCCGGCCGACCCCGACGCCGGTGGCTGGCAGTTCCAGATGCGTAACGCCGACTCCACCGCGGCCTCCGAGCTGCGCCAGGCCGAGCACTCGGGGTTCTCCGAGTCGGACTGGGACCACCTCGCCATCGTCTATGACGCGCTCCGCGATCGGATGAGCCTGTATGTCAACGGCCAGCTTGAGGAGACCTCACTCGGTGTCTCCCAGGAGGACCAGGTGTTCGGGTTCACCGCGACCGGCGGCGGGCTGCAGGTCGGCCGCAACAGGTTCGGCGGCGAGTTCTGGCCGGACGCCATCGACGACGTGTGGGCCTACCAGGGCGCGCTCACCAAGGAACAGGTCGAGGTGCTGGCCACCGGCGGCGAACTCGACACCGCCTCCGGCCTCTGACCGTAGGTAATCCCCTGCTTGTGGAGGTCGTGATGAAGGTGAACCTCGAGCCCGCGCTCCCGTGCGCTGTCACGCGGGGGTGTGCCGGATGAAGACGAGCATGGCCCAACGGCGCGGTGAAGCCAGGAGCGGCCGTCCGAGACGGACCCTGCGGCCCGGCCGCTTGTCCCGGGCGGTCGCCGCGGGGATGGCCGCCGCGCTGACGGTGACGCTGACGGTGACGCTGTCACCACCCGTGACCGCCGCGGCCGCGGGACCCGGCCGCCCAAAGGTGGATCAGCCCGAACGGACGGTCGCAGGCCGTGATCTCCCGGCCAGGCCGCGTCGATCCGAGCCCGTCGGCGCGCCGCCGCCGCCCGCGCTGATCGACTGGCCGGCGGCCGACGTCGCGGAAGCCGACGTGCCCGGGCGGGGTGCCGCCCGGGCCGGGACCCTGCCGATCTCGCTGCTGCCCGCCGCCGGCGCCGGGACCCAAGCGGGACGGGTACGCGTGCGGCTACTGGACCGTACGGCCGGGCGCCGCGCGGGAGCCGACGGGATCGCCTTCACCGTGGCCTCCAGCGACGCGAAGACCACCGGCCGGGTCGGCGTCCGCCTGGACTACGGGAGGTTCGCACAGGCCTACGGCGGCTCATACGGCTCCCGGCTGCGCCTGTGGCGGCTGCCGTCGTGCGCGCTGACCAGCCCGGGACTGCCGCAGTGCGCCAAGGCGGCGCCGCTGCACGCACGCAACGACGCGGCGGCGGGCACGCTGACCACAGAGGTGGACGCCGAGCCCGGCGGCACGCTGCTGGTGGCCGCCGCGGGCGAGTCGGGCTCCCAGGGCGACTACAGCGCGACGTCGTTGTCGGCCTCGGCCACCTGGGAGATGGGCGGCAACTCCGGCGAGTTCACCTGGTCCTACCCGATGCGGGTGCCGCCTGTACCCGGCGAGTTACAGCCCGAGCTGGCCATCACATACTCCTCCGGCAGCGTGGACGGGCGGACGGGCAACACCAACGCACAGCCGTCCTGGGTCGGCGAGGGATTCGACCTGTGGCCCGGCTACATCGAGCGCCGCTACAAGTCGTGCGAGGACGACGGTGCCGCGAAGGACGAGTTCGGCAACTACCCGGGCGACCAGTGCTGGGGCTACGACAACGCGACGGTCACGTGGAACGGCAGGGGCGGAGAGCTGATCAAGGCCGCTGACGGCACCTGGCGGACCAAGTTCGACGACGGCACGGTGTTCGAGAAGCTCACCGGCGCGACCAACGGGGACGACGACGGAGAGTACTGGAAGGCCACCACGGTCGACGGCATCCAGTATTACTTCGGGCTCAACCGCGTGCCCGGCTGGGCGTCCGGCGATCCGGAGAGCGACTCGGCGTGGACGGCACCGGTGTTCGGTGACGACTCCGGCGAACCATGTCACAAATCCAGCGGGTTCTCCTCCTCCTGGTGCCAGCAGGCCCATCGGTGGAACCTGGACTACGTCGTGGGCCCCGACGGCAACGCCATCACCTACACCTACGGCAAGGAGATCAACCACTACGGCCGCGACCTGAAGGCCGGCGACGAGACCCCGTACACGCGCGGTGGCTACCTCAAGTCGATCTCCTACGGGCTGCGCAAGGACGACTTGTTCGCCACCGCTCCCGCTCGGGTGCTGTTCACCACGTCCGAGCGGTGCCTGCCCGACGCGTCGTTCGCCTGCGACCCCGACAAGATCGGCGACAAGCCGCAGTACTGGTGGGACGTGCCCTGGGACCTGCACTGTGACGCCGGGCAGGAATGTAAGGGCACCCACGGCGCGGTCACTCCCACCTTCTGGTCGCGTAAACGCCTGACCAAGGTGACCACCCAGGTCATCAAGGCCGACGGCACCGGATACCGTGACGTGGACTCCTGGTCGCTCGGCCACACCTGGGGTCTGGCCGACGTGGAGCGCGACCTGCTGCTGTCCCAGATCCAGCACACGGGGCACGTCGGCGGCACGCCGGTGACGCTGCCGAAGGTCTCCTTCACCCATGTGCAGCTGCCCAACCGGCTCGACCGGACCGGCGACGACATCCTCGCCTACATCCGCTACCGCCTAGGCGCGATCTACGACGAGTCCGGCGGGCAACTCGACATCGCCTACTCGGGCGCCGACTGCTCGCTGTCCGACCTGCCCACCCCCGAGACCAACACCAGGCGGTGCTTCCCCGTCATCTGGAAGCCGCCGGGCCACGAGGACGAGATCACCGACTGGTTCCACAAGTACGTGGTGACCTCGGTGACCAGAATCGATCGCACCGGCCTGGCGCCCGACATGAGAACCAGCTACGACTACCTCGGCGGCGCGGCCTGGCACTTCGACGACGATGACGGCCTGACCAGGGAGAAGCACAAAACCTGGTCGCAATGGCGCGGCTACGGTCAGGTCCGAACGCTGACCGGCACGGCGGCCCAGTCCGACACGTTCTACCTGCGCGGCATGGACGGCGACCGCAAGAGCAGGAGCGGCGGCAGCAAATCGGTGACGGTGTCGGACGGCGAGGGCGGCACGTACACCGACCACGACGCGCTGTCGGGGTTCGAGCTGAAGACCGTCGAGTACACGGGGCGGGGAGGGACGGTTCACGCCAAGACCGTCCGGACCCCCTGGCGGGTCACTACCGCGACCCGCACCCGATCGTGGGGCACCACCACGGCCGAGATGACCGCCCCCGCCACTGAGCGCACGTGGACGGTCAAGGACGGAGGCGGCTGGACCGAGACCAGGACCGAGACCGAGCACGAGGGATCCGGGCCCGGCATCGGGCGGGCGATCCGCGTCAACGACCTCGGCGACGTCACCACCTCCGCCGACGACCGGTGCACCCGTGCCACCTATGCCGACAACGTCGCCGCGCACCTGGTGTCCCTGCCCGCGCGGGTGGAGACCGTCGCGGTCGCCTGCACGGCAACCGTCGACCGCGCCAAGGACGTCATCTCCGACATCAGAACGTATTACGACAACGGCGCTCTCGGGGCCGCGCCGAGCCGGGGCGATCCCACCAAGGTCGAGGAGATCGCCTCCCATGACGGGACGAAGGCCACGTACGCCACCGAGAAACAGGTGACGTACGACGTCTACGGCCGTCCCCTCGAGGCGACCAACGCGCTCGGGCAGACCAGCACCACCGTCTACACCGACGCGCGCGGCCTGACCACGAAGGTGACGACCACCAGCCCGCCCGCCAAGCCGGGCGACGCCTCGACGGCGCTGGTCACCGTCCAGGAGCTCGACCCCGCCTGGGGGCAGCAGACCGCGGAGATCGACGCCAACGGGCTGCGTACCGAACTCGTCTACGACGGCCTCGGCCGGCTGCGCCAGGTGTGGCTGCCGAACCGCTCCAAAGGCAGCAACCCCTACCCCAACTACGAGTTCGACTACCGGGTCACCGACGACAAGATCGTCGCGGTCACCACCAAGACGCTCACCGCCACCGGTGGCCAGCGGATCGCCGGAATCGAACTGCTCGACGGCTGGCTCCGCACCCGGCAGACCCAGGCGCCGGGGCCCACCGGCCGCCTGATCACCGACACCATCTACGACGACCGCGGCCTCGTCGTCAGGACCCACGACGCCTACCCCGCGTCGGGAGCCCCCGAGCCGGTGCTGTTCGGCGTGCTCACCCCCGGCAACATCGAGTCCCAGACGCGGACCGAGTACGACGGACTGGGCCGCAAGACCCTCGAACGGCTGATGGCCGGCAACGGCTCCCAGCCGGAACAGGAGAAATGGCGCACCACGTACAGCTACGGCGGCGGCAACCGTACCTCCGTCACGCCGCCGCAGGGCGGCACCCCCACCGCGGAGATCACCGATGCGCGCGGTCAGGTGATCGAGCGCCGCCAGTACAAGGCCGCCGGACAGTACGACGCCATCCGCTACACCTACACCCCGACCGGCGAACCGGCCTCGGTGACCGACCCTTCGGGCAACACCTGGACCAACACCTACGACCTGCGCGGTCGCAAGATCAAGACAGTTGATCCCGACAAGGGCCCGACCTCCTACACCTACGACGACCTCGACAGGGAGACCTCGGTCACGGACGCCCGCGGCAAGAAGACCGTCACCACCTACGACGGGCTCGGCCGCAAGACCGACACCCGCGAAGGTTCGGCCACCGGCACCAGGCTCACCTCGTTCACCTATGACTCCGTCCCCCTGGGCAAGGGCAAGCCGGCGACCGCCACCCGCCACCACGCGGGCGCGGACTACACCAGCGAGATCCGCCACTACGACCGGCTCGGGCGCGCCGACGTGAACGCCGTCACGATCCCCTCGGCTCAGGGCGCCTTGGCGGGGACCTACGTCTTCTCCACCTCCTACAACCTGGACGGCACCGTCCAAGGGCAGGGACTGCCCGCGGCCGGCGGCCTGGCGGCGGAGAACCTCGTCTCCACCTACGACGACTTCCTGCGGCCTGTCCGCCTGACCGGCAACCTCGGCACCTACGTGGGTGCCACCGACTACACGCCCACCGGCAAGCTCATGATGCTCGAGTTCGGCGCGACCACGGGCAAACGCGCCTGGCAGACCTTCACCTACGAGTGGGCGACCCAGCGGCCCGCGACCACCCGTACGCTGCGGGAGAACGTCAGCGGCAGCGATCGGGACGCCACCTACCGCTATGACGACGCCGGGAACATCCGCTCCATCGCCGACGCCTCGCGGGACGGAGCCGACACCCAGTGCTTCTCCTATGACCCGTTGCGCCGGCTCACCGAGGCATGGACCCAGACCACGGCCACCTGCGACGCGGCTCCTCCCGTCACGGTCGCCGGTGGCCCCGCCCCCTACTGGCAGACCTTCGGCTACGACACCGCGGGCAACCGCGTCTCCGAGACGCGTCACGGCGTCGCCGGGCAGCCCGACACCGTGCGCACCTACACCTACAGCCCCGCGGGCCAGGGCAACCGCCTGACCAAGATCGTCCAAAGTGGTGGGGGCGGTAGCCGCACCGACACCTACGCCTACGACGACACCGGCAACACCATCACGCGCACCGCCGGCGGTACGACCCAGACCTTCGACTGGGACGTCCAGGGCCAGCTCTCGAACATCGCCGAGAGCGGCGCGGCGGTCGAGTTCGTCTATGACGCCGACGGCAACCGCCTGATCAGAAAGGACGCGACCGCGGCCACCCTCTACCTACCGGGCACCGAGGTCCGCCTGAGCGCCGGGACGACGACCGCCACGCGCTACTACACCCACGCGGGCCGGACCGTTGCTCTCCGCACCACGACCGGCGTCACCTACCTGACGGAGGACCACCAGGGCACCGCCCAGATCGCGATCGACGCCCAGACCCAGCAGAGCCGGGCTCGCAGGCTGGCCCCCTTCGGCGCCGAGCGGAGCACCCCGCCCGTCTGGCCGGGGGAGAAGGGCTTCGTCGGCGGCACGAAGGACCCCGCCGGTCTCATGCAACTCGGAGTGCGCGAATACGACCCGGACATCGGCAGGTTCATCTCCGTGGACCCGGTGCTGGACCTGACCGACGCGCAGCAGATGAACGGCTACACCTACGCCAACAGCAGCCCGGTCACCAACTCCGACCCCGACGGCAAGCTGTGCCGGCGGGTCAACGGGGACATGGAGTGCTCGAATGGCGATGGGGTCGTCCGCGTTCCCACCAAGCGCGGCTACAAGGTCATCGGGCCGTCCGGGCCACCGTGCTATCTCGTTCCCCGGGCCTGTGGCTGGTCGCCGAGCGTCCCCCACTACAGGACGGCCCCGCCCCCCCGTACGAGCATGACGCCCCCCATCCCGGCGCTGCAGCCCTACGTCACTCCGCCCCCTCCCAGCTTCTGGGGCGACCTCCGGGACGTGAACCAACCCTTGTTCGCCGCCTCGTTGGGCAGCGCCACGCTCGGCGAACTGGTCAAGCTGCTCGGGCTGGGCAGCGTCAAGCTGGAGGACAAGCTCCTGGCCGGGCTCGGGCTAACCAAGCAGCAGGTGGAGACCCTGAGAAGGACGTTCGCGCTGGTCCCCAGGGCGGAGCCCAAGCACAATCTGAGGTGGAAGGCGGCCAAGCGCGCGGGTGGCCTCAGCAGGTTCGGGGAGAAGGCCGCGACCTTCGGGAAGTGGGCGGGCCGCGCGAGCGTCGCGGTCTCGGTGGTCGACGGTGGCTACGCGCAGTTCAAAGCCGACAGAAACCGCGACGATCTGTCCGGGAAGGACAAGACGGCCCGGGTGCTGACCCGAGGCTTTGTAGCGGGAGCGGGAGCCCATTTGGGATCCATGGCGGGGTACAAGGCCGGAGCGGGGTGCTTTGCGCTCGCAGTGATCTGCGCCCCTATCGGCTCGATCGCCGGTGGCGCCGCGGGCGGAGCGGTCGGCAGCGCCGCGGGCGGCTCGGCGGCGCGTTATTTGTTCGGCGGCTGACGCCGAAGCCCCGGTGCCGTCGGGCACGGCACCGGGGCCTCGCGGCGTTCGGCGCAGCGGAAGTCGGCTACCGGCTGGACGGAGGCGCGCTGAGCGGCCGGGTCGTGGCCCGCGGTGCGGCGGGGTGTTCCGCACCGCGGGCCACGGGTGCGGGCTACCTGTTCCAGGTCCACTTCTGGTTGGTGCCGCCGTGGCAGGAGTACAGCTGGATCTTGGTGCCGTTGCCGGTGCCGGCTCCGGTGGCGTCCAGGCAGAGCCCGGACTGGACGCCCTGGATGCTGCCGTCGGAGTTCACCCGCCACTTCTGGTTGTCGCCGCCCCAGCAGGAGTAGATCTGCACCCTGGCGCCGTTGCCGCTGCCGGCCGCGTCCAGGCACTTGTTGCCGTACACGCGGATCTCACCGGCAGAGGTGGAGCTCCAGATCTGGTTGGTCTGGCCGTTGCAGTCCCACAGCTGCACCTGGGTGCCGTCCGAGGTGCTCGCGTTCGGCACGTCCAGGCACCGCCCGGAGGCCACCCCCCTGATCGGCCCGCTGCCGCCGCCGGAGGTCGGGGTCGCGGTCGGGCTCGGAGACGGGTTGCCGCCGGATGACGGGCTCGGCGACGGAGACTGGGTGCCGCCGTCGAGCGTGAGGTTCTTCTGCTGGACCTGCCACTGGGTGTTGCAGAGGCCGCAGTTGGGGCCGACGAAATTGGTGCCGGCCGTCGTGTCGCCCTTCAGCCGCCACTTGAGGTACAGCACCGCCACGCGGCCGAACTCGCCGCCGTTGGTCTGGTCGTAGGTGCCGCCGTGTCCGACGTTCAGATTGCCCATGAACGCGGGCAGCCCCGCCGGCAACTTGCCCCAGTCGTCGATGGCGTTGGGATAGGCGATGTCACTCGGCCCGCCGATGAAGTAGGCGATCGGCTTGGTCAGCCGGCGGAGCTGGTAGTCGTCGGAGTCGTTCAGCAAGCCGCTGCTGAAGATGGTGGTCGTGGTGATACGCGAGTCGTTGGAGACGGCGTAGGCCTCCAGCCCGCCACAGGAGAAGCCCCCTACAGCGATCTTGCCCGTGTCGAGCTTGCCGAAGTACTTGCTGCCCTGGCGGCTGTTCTCCGCGACCGCCCAGTCGATGGACTGGGTGAGCATCTGGGACGTCGTCGAGCCGGAGCCGTTCGGGCCGCCGCTGGCGATGGCCAGGAACCCGTGCGAGGCGATCTCGCGGAGGAAGTTCTGCTGCGACAACCCGTTGGCGGAGCACCCTCCGTTACCCCAGACGAAAATGGGGAGTTTCTCGGACGGGAGGTTTCCGGGCCGGTAGATGGTGTGGTTGGGCAGGCCGGTCGAGGTCTCGTAATCAGCCGGGTAGGGGCCCGAACCGCCGACCGCCGCGGCGGCCGGCGTCGTCGTGAGCGCCACTATTCCGGCGCAGAGTGGAGCGACCGCGGCCGCCAGTACTGCGCTGATGATCGAGCGTTTTCTCATCTCGCCCTCCGAAGGTGTCACGACGGCGCTCTGTGTCAGGTGTGGCATACGCGGCGCACGCCGACGAAGCCCGGAAACGGCACATGACTGCCACCGTGGCCAGGCCGATCGACGCCGACCGAATCTGGAGATCGATATGGCGGACTATCGACTGCGAGTTGCGCCCGCGCCAGGCGAAACGAGCCGATGAGAGAATCGTGCAGTTAATATCACTGCGGTCATCAAAAGTGTCAACCGACCGCGTTCGGCACGTTGAGCGGTGCCCGCGCGGACCGGACGCGCCCCTGACGCACTCGAGTCCGGGCGTGGCGGGCAGCCTTCGGGACGGTGCCACCGCTCCCCTGCCCGGCGCCGGGAAAACGGACCGGCACAGGCGGCTCCGGCGCAGGTCACAGTGCCTGGCCGGCCTGACGCTCCGGTGGGCTCCCGGCGGGCGGCTGCCAGCCGGAAGCGGACGCGCCGCGGCGGTCGCGAAAGCGCCCCGGCGGCCGGGCAGTCGTTCGAGTGCGTGAAAGTTTCTTCAGCCGTCCCCGCCACCCGGGGCCGGAACGGAGTTCTCCGATGCCTGGAAGTGGGTGATCCAGGACGCGGCGTCCGGCCAGTACGGTGTCGCGACCTGGATGAGCCGCGCCTCGGCGAGCGAGCCGAGAGCGGAGTGGATCTCCAGCATGAGATTCCTGGCGGCCTCGCGGGGCCACGGTGCCGGCAGGAGGTGCTCGGGAAGGTTCGGGTCGATGTCGGGGAACTTCCGCCAGGAATCCATGACGGAGGTCCGCGCCACCAGCGCCCGGGTCGCGTCGATCTGCCCATTGCGGACGGCCACCCGCAGGTCCGCGTACCGCGCGATGAAGGCCTCGTAGGCCGAGGCGAGGCCGGCCAGGTCGTAGGCGGCGGCCGGACCGTGCGGGCCGGCCTCCTCGTCGAACCGGGTGTGCATCACCGACCATCGACCACCGTCGACGTCGTCCAGGATGTCGTGCAGCGCCTGGGTCACCGGACCGGAGTCGGATCCGGGCCGGATCCACACGCTGTCGTACAGCCGCGCGAAACCCAGCGCCCCCAGAGCCTTGCGAACCGCGTGCCGTGGGGCCTGGCCGGACTGTGCCTGACCGGATTGGGGGATCGAGAAGGAGACGGTCACCCAGTCGCCGGTCCACCGCGGCGGGCGTGCGCCGAAGCTCAGGAAATGATCCATCCGGGACCGATGCCTGGCGATCGCCTGAGGCGTGAGGTGGTACACGGGTGGCCGTCCAGATCCCCGTACGGCGATCAGGCCACGCTTGGTCAGCCGGGACAACGCGGCCCGCGCGCTGGACTCGCTGATGCCGAACTCCTTGAGCATCGCGACCACCGCCATCGACGGAAGGCCGGCGTCCGAGGAGTCGAGGTACTCACCGAGCAAGGTCGTCAGCAGGTGCTGTGGGTTGGGGCCGGCCTGCGCCCGTGGGATTCCGGCGTCGTCCGGAGGCACATGGACACTCACGTCATCAGCTTGCCCCACGACAACGCCCTCACCGAACGACTCCGGTCGCGCACCGCCGCCCTGGAGTGCCTCCCGGGCCCGGATCACCCCGACGAACTCGAAGCCCGCCCGGCGCGCGCATCAGGCGGCCGTGGGCCCGTCCGCGTCACGCGGCTGCGCCCTGTAATACGGCTGCGCTCTGTCATACGGCTGCGCCTCTGTCACACGGCTGCGCTCTGTCATACCGCTGCGCCGGGGCCGGGCAGCAGGTCGACGTCGCCGGCGTGCATAGGCTCGCCGCAGTGGGCGCAGCGCAGGTCGACACCGCTGATCTCACCGCACGCGTGGTGGCGGTAGAGCACCGGCGGACCGGCCTCACCCGCGAGCCACCTGTCACCCCAGCCGGCCATGACCATGAGCAGGTCGACGAGTTCGGTGCCCTTCTGCGTCAGGTGGTACTCGTGCCGCGGCCGCTGGTCGTAGGGACGGCGTTCCAGCACACCCTGGCCGACGAGGTGGTTCAGCCGCTCGGTCAGCACCTTGCGTGAGATCCCGAGGTCGGCCTGGATCTGTTCGAACCGGGTGAGCCCGACCCACACGTCACGCAGGATCAGCGGCGACCAGGGCTCCCCGATGACGTCGAGCGTGCGCGCGATCGAGCACGCCATCTCGCCGAAGTTCGTGCGCTGCATGAATCCAGTCTACCAATTGGGGTTCCCTTAGGGAACTTTGGAGTGCTACGTTCATGGAGTCTCTTAAGGGAACTCAAATGGAGGAGGGTGCATCGAGATGAGTAAGGTCATCGGCGCTCATGCCGTGTCGGTCGACGGATACATCACCGGTCGCGACCCCCGTGCCGGGCGCGGGCTCGGCGACGGGACGATGCTCTTCGACTGGTACTTCGACGGCGACACGCCCAGCCGGGTGTTCGACGGGTTCCGGCTGAGCGAGCCCAGTGCCCGGGTCTTCGACGCTCTCGCCGCACGGGTGGGCGCCGTCGTGGCGGGACGCAACACCTATGAGGACTCCGACGGCTTCGGCGGCGGCGGCCCCCACCCGGCGGCCCGGCTGTTCGTCCTGAGCCACCGGCCGATGCCGAAGATGAGCGAGCGGCAGACCCTCGTCAGCACCGGCATCCAGGACGCGATCGCGGCGGCCCGTGCGGCGGCCGGCGGCAAGGACGTCGGCCTCATGGGCGGCGGCGTCGTGACCGAGGCGCTGAAGGCGGGTCTGGTCGACGAGGTGATCCTCCATCAGGTGCCGATCCTGCTCGGCCACGGCCGGCCCTTCTTCCAGCCGCTCCCCGGGCATGTGCGCCTCCGCCTCGTCGAGGCCGTCCCGGCGCCCGGTGTCACCCACCTTCGTTACGAGGTCGAACGATGACCTCGTCGCCCGCCGACGATCACCACCAGAAGCCCGCCCACAACCCACGCCAGGAGATGACCATGACGCTCGACCCCGCTGTGCGCCGCGTGCTCGACGGCACCCCGCTCGCCCACCTCGCCAGCGTCCTGCCCGATGGCGCCCCCCACACCGTCCCGGTCTGGATCGGGACGTACGGCGACCACATCGTGTTCCTCACCGGTCCGGACTCGCGCAAAGCCCGCAACCTGCGCCGCGACCCGCGGGTCGCGCTCTCCCTGACCCCGCCCGGCGACCCGTTCCAGCCGGTCGTCGTCCGCGGCCGCGTCGTCAAGTGGCTCGAAGGCGACGCCGCCTGGACGATCGTCGACCAGCTGGCCGTCAAGTACATCGGCCGGCCGTACTCGCGAGACGAGGAGCGCGTCGTCGCGGTCATCGAGCCCGAGCGGCAGACGGTGGGCCTCACGTGAACGGCGACCGCCTGGCCGGCGTGCGGCGAGTCGGTCCCCTCGGCTCGGGCATTTCACGAGCCAGGACATGACGCGGGGTCCCGGTGTGAGCCGAGACCCCTGCTTTCGGCGCCCCTTACCTTCTCCTCATCCGTACGGCCGGGCCGCGAGGGGCCGTCTTCCAGGGGAGGCCGTTCGCTCTTCCAGGATCAGTAGAACACCTGATTTGGGGAGCTCGTGCATGACCAGAGTTGAAGCGGTGTCCCCGCTGCGGTCTGTCCGTCCCGGACGTCCAGACAGTAATTCGAGTCGTCCATACGGATCGCCTGCCCCGTCTTGATCCCGTCAGGTGTGTTCACGAGACCCAGGCCCATCAGCACCCAGCGCTGCCTGAAACCATCGGAGCTGCAGGTGTATTGCCGCACGGCGACGTAGTTGCCGAACTCGGGTACGCCGAGACATTTGCCGGTGTAATAGTTCTTCATCTGGAACGCGTACGAGCCGTCGGCGAAAGTTATCTTGTGCAGGCACCAGTACTGGCTTTCTCCGTTGTACCAGTCCCAGATGTGGGCCTGGACGCCGTCGTCCTTCCACGGCCCCTGAATATCGATGGGCATTCGGTGTTGTTGCGCCCTGCCGGCCGTCGCCGCCGCCCACCAGTGCGCCTTGTCCTGGTGATTCCAGTAGGAACCGTACCTGGAGGAGCAGATGCTGGCGGCGGCCTGCGCCGGTTGGGCGGCGGCCATCGGCAGGGAGAGACCTGCGATCGTGACGACGAGCGTCGTCAGTACGCGGAGGAACTTGCTCACGCCTGAATCCTTCCGTCGAGGTGTTTCGCTCAGGTGTGGTGCGACGACGATCGGGACGGAACAAGCACGCGGAGTAGCTCCCTGAATCGTGGGTTGTTTCGCCGTCTGCCTGTTCTGTGTCGATGGTGAGCCGTGGCGGTTGTGTGGCGGTAGCGCGGCGGTTGCGCGCCGGTTGTCTCCTTCCTTGACGATTTGACTCATCGCAGTCAGATTCGGGAATGTCATCCGATGGAGGCCGGGCTGTTGATCGAGTTCGGCGTTCTTGGACCGCTGGAGGTGCGCCGCGACGGGGTGCCCGTGGCGGTGGAGCCGGCGAAGTGGCGTCGTCTGCTGGCATTGCTGCTGTGCAAGGCGGGGGAACCAGTCGAGGTGCCGGCCCTGATCGAGGCGCTGTGGGACGGCCGCCCGCCCGCCAGCGCGCGTAAGAACCTCCAGAGCTATGTGCATCGGCTGCGGCATTCGATCGCCGGGCGGGAGCACATCGTGCGCAGCGCGGCCGGGTACGCGATCGTCGTCGGAGTGGACCAGATGGACGCGCTGCGTTTCGCGGATCTGGTGGACTGCGGACAAGGCGCCTATGACCGCGGGGACCTCGAATCGGCCAGCGCCGCATTGCGGCAGGCGTTGAAACTCTGGCGGGGCACGCCGTACGCGGATGTCAGCGATGTCGCACTCGTGACGCAGGAGGTCCGGCGGCTGGAGGAGGCGCAACTGCGCGCCCAGGAACTCAGCGTCTCCGTGGATTTGGACCTGGGCCGGCACAGTGCGCTGGTCGGAGAGCTGGGCCGGCTCGCCACGGCTCACCCGTATCGGGAGCGGCTGCGTTGCTACTGGATGCTGGCGTTATACCGCTCTGGTCGCCAAGCCGAGGCCCTGGAGGTCTTCCGCGACACGCGTGCCCTTCTGATCGGGGAACTCGGCATCGAGCCGGGGCCGGAGCTGCGTGCCCTCAACGAGCGGATCCTGCGCTCCGACCCCGCCCTCGGCCCGCCGCCGGCCGGAGGGCCGGTGGAGGTGCGCCCAGGCTTACCCGTGCCGCGGCAGCTGCCGAGCGATGTACCCGCTTTCACCGGCCGGGCGAGTGTCCTCAAAGCGCTGGACCGGCTGCTGCCCGCCGGCGGGACGGCTCCGGCGGGCGCGGTCGCGATCCCCCTCCTGTCGGGCACCGCGGGTGTGGGCAAGACGACGCTGGCGGTGCACTGGGCCCATCGGGTCGCCGCCCGGTTCCCGGATGGGCAGTTGTACGTCAATCTGCGCGGGTTCGACCCGAACGGGCCGGTGATGACGCCGGGCGAGGCGGTTCGGGGCTTCCTGCACGCCCTTGGCGTGTCCGCGGACGACATCCCGCCCGCCCTCGACGCGCAGGTGGCGTTGTACCGCAGCCTGCTGGCCGATCGACGGGTGCTGGTGGTGCTGGACAACGCGCGCGACGCCGAGCAGGTGCGTCCGCTGTTGCCCGGCTCGTCCGGCTGCGCGGCGGTGGTGACCAGCCGCGAGCAGCTGGCCGGTCTGGTCGCGATGGAAGGTGCCTGTCCGCTCACCGTGGACCTGCTCACGGCCGCCGAATCCCGTCAACTGCTCGCCGGCCGCCTCGGGGCCGACCGGGTGAAGGCCGAAGCTCAAGCGGTGGAGGAGATCGTCGCCGCGTGCGCGGGGCTGCCCCTGGCACTGGCGATCGTGGCGGCGCGGGCCGCCACCCGGCCCGCGTTCCCGCTCGCGGCCGTGGCCGACGCGTTGAGCGACAGCGGTGATCTGTGGGCCGTGTTCTCCTGAAGCTACCGGACCCTCGGCGTCCGGGTGGCAGAGCTGTTCCGGCTGCTGAGCCTGCATCCCGGTCCCGATGTCACGGTGCCCGCCGCGGCCAGCCTGGCCGGCGTGCCGGCGGCTCAGACCCGGCGGCTGCTGGCCGAGCTGACCCGCGCCCACCTGCTCACCGAACAGGCCCCGGGCCGCTACGGCATGCATGACCTGCTGCGCGCGTACGCCGCCGAGCTGACACGGCGGTGGGACGGCGACACCGATCGGCACGCGGCGCTGCACCGGATGTTCGACCACTACCTGCACACCGCTCACAGCGCGGCGCTGCTGCTGGACCCGTCTCGCGATCCGCTTTCGCTCGCCCCGGCACAGCCGGGGGTGACCGCCCGGCCCCTCATCGATCACCATGAGGCGCTGGCCTGGTTCGCCGCCGAGCACACGGTTCTCATCGGTGCCGTCCAGCACGCGGCCGAGGCCGGGTTCGACACCCACGCCTGGCAATTGGTGTGGACCCTGGCCGATTTCCTGACCCAGCGCGGGCGCCACGACCCGAACGCCTCAGGGCTCGGCGACGACACCCTGACCCACTACCGGCACGCCCTGTCGCAGTGGGAGAAGCTGACCGAATCCTCCGGCAGGGGCCGGACTCATCTCAGCCTCGCCCTGGCGTTCGCCCGGCAAGCCGGCTACCCCGACACGCTCCGCCACGCCGAGCAGGCGCTTCACCTGTTCCGCGCAGCCGGCCATCAGATCGGACAGGCCTTCGCCCTGGTGGGGATCTGGTGGGCCCACAGTCAGCTCGGCGATCACGGTCGAGCCCTGCCCGCCTGTCAGGAGGTTCTGGCCCTGTACCAGCAAAGTGGCGACCGCTACGGCCAGGCGGCCGCCTGGGACAGCCTGGGTCAGACCCTGCACCACCTCGGCCGGCACGCCCAAGCCGTCGCGAGCTATCAGGAGGCTCTCACACTCTTCCAGCAGCTCAGCGAACCGTACGGAGAGGCCTACACCCTCACCCGCCTCGGTGAGACGCAGCACGCCGCGGGCGATCGCGACGCCGCCTACCGAGCCTGGCTGCGCGCCCTTTCCATCCTCACAGAGCTCGGGCATCCCGACGCCGACACCCTGCGGACCAAACTGCGCGTTCTCGACCTCGCCTCGAGGACTCGTGAGGCCGCGGGACACGGGTGTCACCGGCGTCCGGACGACAACGCCCAAGCCGGGTTTCCGCGCCGCGTCTCCAGCCCGGACGAGGCGTCGCTCCGGAGGGTGCCTACCGCGTACCGGGAAGCCGGACCGTGACGAGGAGGCCGCCGTTGGGGCGGGGAACGAGGCCGAGGGTCCCGTCGTGGGCGCGGACGATGCTGTGCACGATGGCCAGGCCGAGGCCGACGCCTGCGTGTTCGTCGGTGCGTACGCGTTCTGTTCCGCGCCGGAAGGGTTCGGTGAGGGTCGGCACCAGTTCCGGTGGGAGCCGAGGGCCCGTGTTCGCGACCCGCAGCACGCTCGTGTCGTCGTACGCCTCGGTGTGGACCGTAACCGTGCCGCCGGCGGGGAGGTTGTGGACGATGGCGTTCTGGACGAGGTTCGTCACCATCCGCAGCAGGAGCTCGGCGGAGCCGCTGGTCCGGGCCGCCCCGCCGGTGACGTCCAGCGTGATCCGGCGCTGTTCGGCGAGGGGCAGCAGTGTCTCTGTGGCCTCTTCGGCGACGAGGGAGAGGTCGACGCTCTCGCGGGTGAAGTTCCCGCGGTCGCCGCGGCTGAGCAGCAGGATGGCCTCGGTGAGGTCGATCGCCCGCTGGTTGACGGTGTGCAGGCGTTCGATGAGCTCGTCCCGGTCCCGCGTGGGGTCCTTGCGGGCGACGTCGAGGAGCGTCCGCGAGATCGCCAGCGGGGTGCGCAGTTCGTGGGAGGCGTTCGCGGCGAACCTCCGTTGCTCGGCGACGTGGGATTCGATTTGTTCGAGCATGGTGTCGAACGCGTCGGCGAGTTCACGGAACTCGTCCTGGCGGCCCTTCATGCGGATCCGATGGGACAGGAGTCCGTTAGCGGTTTTCCGGGTGGCATCGGTGATCTGTGTGAGCGGTGCGAGCATCCGGCCGGCGAGGATCCATCCGCCTATCAGGCCGAACGCCAGCAGAATGGCCAGCGCCTGGGCCGCGCGGGGGACGAAGGCGCGCTGGAGGTCGGTGCGGTTGGGGATGAACGGCGGGGCCGGCGCCCAGGGCCCGCCGCCCCTCAGCCCGGTAATCCACACACCGTCGGGTACGTAGCGCAGCAGGAACACCCAGACCACGGCCAGCAGGAGAGCGCCGGCGAGCATGAGGAATCCGGCGTAGCTGATGGTGAGTTTCCACCGGGCGCTGAGCCCTGGACGCCTGTTCATGGGTGCCCGGTGTCCGTGCCGGTGTCGATCCGGTAGCCGACGCCGGGCACCGTGGCGATGAGCCATGGTTCGCCGAGTCGTTTGCGCAGCGCGGAGACGGTGATGCGGACGGCGTTGGTGAAAGGGTCGGCGTTCTGGTCCCAGGCCCGCTCCAGGAGCTCTTCGGCGCTGACGACACCGCCTCCGGCGGCGACGAGGACTTCGAGCACGGCGAACTGCTTGCGGGTGAGCGCGACGTAGCGTCCGTCGCGGAAGACCTCCCGGCGGAAGGGGTCCAGCCGGAGGCCCGCGATCTCGACGACCGGGGGCCGGGCGTGCGCGCGTCTGCGGTCGAGCGCCCGCAATCGCATCACGAGCTCTCGGAGGTCGAACGGTTTGGTGAGGTAGTCGTCGGCGCCGAGCTCGAACCCGGAAGCCTTGTCGTCGATGCGGTCGGCAGCGGTGAGCATGAGGATCGGGATGCCGCTGCCTGAGGCGACGATGCGCCGGGCGACCTCGTCACCGGAAGGGCCGGGGATGTCGCGGTCGAGGACCGCGAGGTCGTAGGAGTTGACGCTGAGCAGTTCCAGGGCGGCGTCGCCGTCGCCGGCGATGTCGGCGGCGATCGCCTCCAGCCGCAGACCGTCACGGACGGCTTCGGCCAGGTAGGGCTCATCCTCCACGATCAGCACGCGCATGTCTGAAGCCTACGCAGCTCGACATATCGCCGAGGTATGCGAAGACGAGCGCCCGCCGGACACGCGACTCAGCCTGCCGACGCCGACGCCGGCGCGGGGCGCGGCCGGTCCGACGGCGCTTCCGCCGCCGTGGTGCGCCACCAGCGGCGCGACGCCAGCGCGGCCAGCACGGCGCCGGCGGCGTTGACCAGTAAGTCGTCCACCGAGGACACCCGGTCAAGCTGCAGGACGTACTGGGCGATTTCGACCGCCATCGAGCAGCCTGCCCCGAGCGCCAGGATCCGCGGCACGGACGCCAGCGCCGCGAACCGCATCGGGGCGAAGAACCCCAGCGCCGCGAAGATCAGCAGGTTGCCGCCGATGCCGATCGGCCCCATCGTGAGCAGGTCCCGGAGCGGGATCAGACTTACCCGGCCGGGGACGATGCCGGCCCCCGGGCCCGGCATCATGGTGAGCCATACGAACGGCACCGTCCCGTAGACCATGCCCACCTCGGCCAGCGACGTCCGCCACTCCGATGTGGCGCCGGCGGCACGCCGGCTGCGCGCCAGAGCCCACACCGCCAGAGCGGCCAGCGGCAGCGCGACCAGCATCATCAGCAGCACGCCGTTCTCCGTGTCGTAGCAGCCGTGCCACCGCCCGGCGAAGCACTTCGGAGCGGACATCAGGAGCGGCCGCCGCACGACGAACGCCACGCCCGCCAGGCCGAGGATCGCCAGGCCGACGAGCACGATCCTGCGCGTGCGGCGGGGCGGTGGAGACAGGGATGCACTCCGGTTCATCAGCCGCCCGACCCCCCATCGGGCGAGGCCCCGGTGATGGCCTGCGTCTCCCGCCCGATCATGTCCTGCAGCGACACGCCCTCGGAGTCGCTGTTGCCGAGGATGACGCCGACCCAGCCGGTGTCCGGGTAGATGCTCCAGTTGGCGCCGACACCGGGGTTGCCGCCGGCGCGCTGGAACATCCACTGACCGTTGACGATGTCGATCGAGATCCCGTACGCCCCGAACGACGTCGGTCCGTGGGGAATCTTGGCCGCGGTGAGCACGTCGGACCAGGGACGGTCCAGCACCGTGCCGTCGCCCAGCGCCTGCGCGAACCGGACCAGATCCGGCGCGGTGGCGAAGCCGCCGTCCCCGGGGGCGTCGATGAAGCAGCGCCCCGGATTCTTGCCCAGTACGTACGGGGCCGGGCTGCCCTTGTCCAGGTTGCGGACGGCGTCCACCTGGCTGCCGTCGGCCAGCGTCATGTACGGGTGCGCGATGCGCCCGTCGGTGAGCCACTGCGGCCTGGTGTAGAACCCCGCGCCGGTCATGCCGCAGCGCTTGAAGATGTTCTCCTGGACGTAGTCCCAGTACGTCGAGCCGGTCACGGCCTCCACGATCAGCGCGGGAATGGTGACCTCGGCCTCCTGGTGGGTGGTGGAGGGAGTGCCCGGGACACCCACCAGCCTCGCCTGCCGGGCGCGCCGCACGTAGTGGTCGTGCACCTCCGCCCGGCTCTGGAAGACACGCCGCACGTCCTCGTCCGGGCTGTCCAGCCCGGAGGTGCCGGACAGCAGGTGGTGGACGGTCACCCGCTCGGCGACCTCCGGGTCGAAGCCCGTCAGGTATTTGCCCACCGTGTCGGACAGCCGCAACCTGCCTCGCTGGGCCAGTTGCAGAATGGCCACCGCGTGGAACGGCTTGCCTGCCGAACTGAGGCTGAACGCGGTGCCCTCGTGGTTGGGGATCCCCTTCTCCCTGTCCGCCATGCCGTAGCTGCGGGACAGCACCGTGCGGCCCCGGTGCGACAGCAACACCACACCGGAGAACTTGCCCTCGGCGGCCAGCCGCGCGATGTACCGGTCGTAGGCCCCGCCGGGCAGGGTGTCCCGCGGGACCCGGTCGCGCCGGGACGAGTCGGTGGGAGACGAGGCGGCGTGGCCGGCCCCGGCGCTCACCAGCGGCCCGCCGGCCGCCACCACGCCGGCGGCCGCCAGCCCGCCCCATCTGACCAGCCGCCGCCGGTCGATGCCCCGTGCCGAATCCGAGTCCATGATCACGGTCCTTCCTGGATCGACGAATCCGGCGCTGATAGTGATTCGCGGTGGTTCATGCCTCCACCCAAGACGCGAGGCTGTTGCGGCGGCGTATGCGGTTTTCGATACGTCCGCGATACACCGGGTCGGCCGGCACCGCCCCGGTGAGCGCCACGGCACACTTGCGGGCATGGCAACCACCCCCCAGGCGGCCACACGGACAACCGCCGCCCGGCGTCACCGTTTCGCCGCCTTCCTGGTCGACAATCTGATCCTTCTCGCAGCCAACACTGCGATCGGGCTGGTGCTGGGGATCGCCGGTCAGCCCGAGGCCGACGAGGCGGATTACCTCACCACGCTGCTCAACCCCTACGCGGAGGCCGACTGGCCCCTGCAGATCGCGATCATCGCCGCGGGCGCCGCCTACTTCTGGGTGCAGCACGCCCTGTGGGGCCAGACGCTCGGTAAGCGGCTGTACCGCCTGAAGGTGGTGTCCGCCGGGACCGGAGCGACGCTCACCCATCGCCAGGTGGGGATCCGGACGCTCGTCCACCCCCTCCTGAGTTCGGCGGCCCCGTATCTCGGGCCGGTGCTCTATCTCGTCGACGCCCTGTGGATCTTCGGCGACCCCGGGCGGCGCTGCCTGCACGACGTCATCGCCGGGACCGTCGTGGTGGACGTGCCCGCCCCCGGCACGAAGGCGTCGAGAAGGTCCGGTTTCCTGATCGGGCTCGTCGTCCTCGTTTCCGTCTTCGCCGCCTTCGTGCTGGTCACCACGCTGCTGGCGGCGTAGTCGCCGTTCACCGCTCATCGGCCGGGACGCCGTACCCGGACGCCCGGAACAGGAAGGAGGCCCAGGAGCGGTAGGGCCGCCACGCCTCGGCCACTTTCCGGTACGCGGCGGGCGGAGCGTCCTCCGGCAGGCCGTACGCCTCGCGCAGGATCGCGAACAGGCGGGGTTCGTCGCCCGGGAACGCGTCCGGCGCGCCCGCGCCGCGGATCAGGATCAGGCCGGCCGAGAACGGCCCCACGCCGGGCAGGGCCCGCAGCTCGGCCAGCGCCTCCTGGGGGTCGAGCGCGCGCAGGTGCTCGGCGGTGAGCACGCCGTCGAGCGCCGCGCGGGCCAGCCCGCGCAGCCACTCCTCCTTCTGCGCGGGCAGGCCGAGGCCGCCCGCCTCCAGCAACGTCATGGGCGGGGGGAAGGCGGCGTGCGGCTCCCCGTCCACGGTCACCTGCGCGCCGTACCGCTCCGCGATGCGCTGTTTGAGCCGGGCGGCGACGAGCATCGACGAGCGCTGCACGATGACCGCCCAGCAGGCCGCCTCCCAGGGGCTCCAGAAGCACAACGGCCGCAGTCCGGGGCTCTTCCGTTGCAGGTCGCCGAGCACCGGGTCGGCCTCACCCGCCTCGGCGAAGCCGGAGCCGTCCACGTCGAGGGACAGGATGCGCGCCACCTCGCCCCGGATCCCCGGCCCGGCGGCCCGCGTCGTGGCGACGGCGACCCCGTCCGGCGCGGCGGTCACGGTCACGCCGATCGGCAGCCAGTCGGACTCGGCGCAGTAGGCGAAGCGCAGCGCCCGCCCGTCGGAGGGGAGCCCGCTGGTGGCCGGCCAGTCCTCGACGAAGCGCAACGTGGCGCCGAAGTCGAACGGGCCCTGTGCCGTGAGCGTGAAACCGTGCCTGGTCATGGGCCTCATCGTACGAGCCCGGACAGACAAAGGATCTTGCCGGACGGTTCGGCCGCCGCCCGGCCCCGCCCTGCCGGGGCGCCACGAGACCACGCCACCCTGTCCGAAAGATTTCGGGTAGCTAGTTGCAAGTTTCACTGTTGCCATACCACTCTTGTTGCCTATTCTTCCGTTGCACTGGATTTCCGGAGCAACACAAACCGGACTAACCAGCACTTATATCCCCATCGCAAAGCAGGGCATCGTGGCGAAAATTTCGGTGACGTGTGGTGAGTGCAGGCGGGATCACCCTGCCCGGCCTGCCTGCCCCGTCGTGCGAGAGGAAGGTGCGGCGTGACGGCGGAGGAGTACACGCGCCGGCTGGCGCAGTTGATCTCAGAGGTGTCGGACGGCGAGATCACCGTCGAGGAGGTGCTCGCCGCCGGTCACTCGCTGTCGGCGCTCGGCCTCACCTCGTTCGCGCGGATCCGGCTCATCGACGCGATCGAGCACGCTTTCGGCGTCGAGATGGACCTGAGCGACGAGCTCGCCTCCTTCGAGGACGTCGGCACCCTGTCCGCCCTGGTGGCCCGGGCCACGGCAGTCGGAGGGACGGCACGCGCATGGTGACGGTGGCGTTCAGCGGCGCGCGGGACGGCGAGGCGCCGCTGACCTGGGGACAGCGACTGATATGGCGGGCGGTCCACCTGATGGGCGACAGCCAGACGTTCCTGAGCTGCCCGTGGGTGCTCCCGGTGTACGGCAGACGTGACGTCGGCAGCGTTCTGGACGCGCTGCGCGTACTGCTCGAACGCCACGAGAGCCTGCGTACGACCTTCGCCCTCACTCCGGAGGGGCCGGTGCAGCGGGTCGCACGCGGTGGCGAGCTGACCGTGGACGTCGTGGAGGCGGGACAGGACCGGGCGCTGCGGGTCGCCGAGCGGGTCGCGGGCGAGCTGGGCCGGACGGCCTTCGTCCACGATCGGGACCTGCCGCTGCGCTGCGCCCTCGTCGTCAAGAACGACCGCCCGATGGCGCTGGCGATCGCCTTCTCCCATCTGGCGGTGGACTTCCAGGCGCTGAACACGCTCTCGGAGGAGTGGAAGGTCCTGCTGCGCGGCGAGAAACCGCCGCCCGCCGAGTGGCAGCCGATGGACCAGGCGGCCGCGGAGCTCGAGGAGCCGTACCCCGCCCGCTCGGCCAAGTCCATCCGATACTGGCACTCCGTGCTGGCGGACGGGCCGCTCGACGTGTTCGACCATCCGCCGCGCGAGGCGGACGACCCGCGGTTCATCGAGGTCGGCATGGAGTCGACGGCGCTCGCCGTGGCGGCGCAACGGCTGGCGGAGCGCTGGACGATCAGCACGACCAGTGTGCTGCTCGCCGCCTGCGCCACCGTGCTGGCCACGGTGAGCGGCCGCCCGCGCGCGGTCATGCAGCTCGTGCACAGCAACCGCCGCGACCCGCGCACCCACGCGATGGTCGGCACCGTGGAACAGGACGGCCTGTTCGTGCTCGACCTGCCCGCCACGGACTTCGCCGCCGCCTGCCGGGGCGCGCAGCGGGGGGCGCTCAGGGCGTACCGCAACGCGCACTACGACCCGTTCGAGATGCAGGCCATGCGGGAGGAGATCGGCCGCCGCCGCGGCCGGGAGCCGGACCTCGACGCCTTCTTCAACGACAGGCGGACCGTCGGCACCTGGCCGGGCCTGCCTCCCGTCGGCCCTGACGAGGACGTGGCCCGCCTCACCAGTCAGACCCGGACGTACGTCACGAACGCCTGGCCCGGCGTCCGGTTCAAGGCGTTCTTCACGGTCGTCTCGGCCCCCGACACCGGGCAGCTCAGCCTCATCGTTGACACCGCCTACCTGCCCCGGGAGGTCGCCGAGGCCATGCTGCGCGGAGTCGAGGCCCTGCTGGTCCGCGCCCTCACCGAGGACGTCCCGATGACCGCCGTTCCCAAGGTGTGCGGGATCGGCCCGTACGCCGGGAGCCCGACCTAAGTCAGCAGTTCCTCCACAGCCGACCGGAGAGACGGCCAGTCGGCTTGGAGGACCAACCGGGCGCAGGTGAGAGCCTGAAAGTTCTCCGCTCGCTGAGCGGCTTCGAGCAGCGCGAGCCTGACCGCGACCACGGCCGCCGCGCGCAGCCTCTCGGCGCGGTCGGCGGCGTCCGCTTCGGGGATGACGGGCACCCAGCCGTCGTGCAGCCGCAGTTGCGTCTCCAGCAGCTCCCACCGCAGTTCCTCCCCGAGCGATCCGCCGCCGGCGACCTCGTCGATCGCGGCGGCGATCGGTGGATCGTCCAGTGCGAACCGTTCGGCGAGATGCCGGACCAGCAGGAGCAGGGCGGCACGCCGGGCGGCCTCCGGGGCACGTCGCAGCCGGGCGTCGAGGTCCGGGTCCGCATGTCCGAACCCGAGCCGTTCGAACGGCGCGCCGAGCGGAGGATCGACGAGGATCGCCTGCCGCGTGCCGTCGACCCACTCACCGTCCAGGCAGGCGCCGGTGGACAACTCCATGACGGCCATGGCGGCCGTTTTGTGCGCCCATGCCTCCGCTCCGGTCGTCACCGGATACCGACGGCTCAGCACCGCGTCCCGGAGAGGGCCCATCGCATCGGCGACGGCCTCGGGACGCGATCCGGTCAGCAGCATGGGATCCAGCCCGGGAACCTCCGCCAGGATCTCGCCACCGGCCGCGAAGGTCAGCCGTTCGCCACGCACGAACCTCGTCGGCTGTCATCGGCGTCCTTTGATTCGAGGGTGGGCGGTCAGGACTGCTGGACCGCCAGGCGCAGACCGAAGCCGATGACGATGAGGCCGGTGAGCCGGTCCAGGGCGCGCTTGACCGCGGGCCTGCGCAGCCAGCCCCGCATCATGCCGGTGAACCCGATGAGCACGGCGCTCCACACGAGCGCCTCGCACACGTGGACGCCCGCCAGGAGCACGCCCATCACCGCGTGCGGCACGCCCTCGGGCATGAACTGGGGCAGGACCGCGACGTAGAAGGCGCCCACCTTCGGGTTGAGCAGGTTGGTCAGCAGGCCCCGCCGGAACGCCTGTCCCCACCCGGCGTCCGCCGGGCCGGGCGGCGCCGCGTCGTCCGCCCGGCTGTCGCGGCTGTGCCAGAGCATCCTGGCGCCCATCCAGATCAGGTACGCGACGCCCGCCCACCGCAGCACCTCGTACGCCACCTGGGAGGCGGTGAGGAGCGCGGACAGGCCGGCGGCCGTGAGCAGGCCCCACAGCAGGGTGCCGGCCTGGATGCCGAGCACCACGGCCCAGGCCGGCCTCCGGCCGGCGAGCAGCGACGTACGCAGGATCAGGGCGGTGTCCAGACCGGGCGTGAGCGTGAGGAATGCCACGATGACCGCGAACGAGGCGAGCGCACCATAAATGTCCACGATCGGTCACCGTAGCCCACGCCCACATCTGCGCATGGCGGAATTCCGGGCGCAGGGGATGTTCGGATTCTCACGGCAGACCACAGAAAGGAACCGCGGTTTAGCATCGAAAGCATGGACGAACCAATGCCGGTCAGGCTTGCGGACGGCCGCGATCTGAAATGCGACACGTGTGAGAACGAGCTGTTCGAGCAGCACCGGTGGAAGCTGCAGACCACGGGCATGACGTTCATGAATCTCGACTGGGCCAACCGCGACGCCACCTGCTTCGTGTGCAGCAGTTGCCGTCGCATCCACTGGTTCCACTGGTGATCTCGCCGCCGGATCGGGCGGCATCGGCGACGCGTCACGCCGTGCGGGACGCGATTACGACGGCGCCAGGACCAGGACCGCGTGGTCGGGCGCCACGCTCGCCAGCCGGAGGCGGATGTCGCCGATCCTGCCGGGCCGTCCCATGGCCAGCGTCAGCCCGCCGTCGGTGCGGCAGCGGCCGTTGACGCAGTCCTGACTGACGTCGGTGTTCATGCCCTCGACGCGGAAGGTCCCCCCGCCCGCTTCGAAACGCAGCCGCACCTCGCCCCGGTCGACAGAGACGACCGTGATCACGTCGAGGCCGGTCTTCCGGTCGAGCCGCAGCCGGTCTCCCGGGCGGACCTCCACCTCGCAGTCCGCGTCCCGGCACGCCTGCGGGTCGTCCGCGGCCCGGACGACCGAGGGGGCGGGCGAGGGCGAGGCCGCAACGGGGACCGTGGCCGTCGCCGGGCCACCCGGGGCAGCGGGCCGCGACCGCACCTCAGGCTGCGGCGTCCCGCATGCCGTGAGCAGCACGGCCATCGGTACGGCGACGAGGCCGGCCCGGCCGATCAGGCGGGACGCGTACGGCCTTGGACACATGACTCTCCCCCGCGACGGCTGTGCCGTTCCATGGCACCGGCGACCGGCCGTCTCCGCCGCGGCGGACAGGCCCGGGCCCGATGCTCAACGTGGTCGAGCCTTCCCCGAGCCCGGCGGCCCCAATCCGAAGATCGGGAGTCACAGGCTGAGGGCGCCGGTGATCTGGCGGGCGGTCCTGCGCACGGCCGCGCCCAGGCGCGGCAGCGCCGCCGTCCCCACCGCTCCCGCCGGGGCCGCGACCGCGACGGCCATGCACACCCCGCCGTCCGGGCCGAAGACCGGCGCGGCCGCGCAGCACACGCCCTCGGCGAACTCCTCCCGCGCGTAACCCACGCCCTCCCCTCGGACGGCGGCGAGTTCGCGTTCCAGCGCGGCCGGGCCGGTCACCGTGCGGCCCGTCACCGTGCGGCCGGTCACCCGCCGCAGGGCCGGGGCGGCGAGGAATGCCGTACGCAGCCCCGCGTCGTGGGCGAGGAGCACCTTGCCCGCGGCGGTGCAGTACAGCGGCGCCCGGTCCAGGCCATCGGAGGGTGATTTGACCCGGTTGTGCCCGTACAGCCGCTCGACGTACGCGACCTCGAACCCGTCCGGCACGGCCAGGTTGACCGTCTGCCGGGTCGCCTCGTACAGCTGGAGCAGGTGCGGCAGGACCGCCTTGCGGGAGCCGGGCAGGCGGCGCCCCTGGACCGCCCAGCCGCGCGGCGCCACGAGGTCGGCGACGCGGCCGCCGACCGTGTAGTCGCCGCCCGTGCGCGTGACCAGGCCCCGCCGCTGCAGGGTCCCGAGCAGGCGGTGGGTGGTGGTTTTGGAGAACCCGGTGGACCGGTGCACCTGGGTGAGGTTCATCGGCCGCAGGCCGGCGGCCAGGCACAGGAGAATCTCGATCCCACGTTCCAGGCTGCCCAGGGCGGAGGCCGCCTCCGCCCGGCGATCCGACGCTACGAACAAGCCCACCCCACGACGCTCGTGATCCGGATCCTGACCGGCCAGCGGTCACCCTAGTCGCGCCTCGCCACGCATGCGGGGAGAACGCGGTTACTCCGCGGGAGCCGCCGGCCCGGCCCTGCGGCCGGCTTCGCCGCACCGGGTCACCGGCTCACCGGCTCACCGGCCGGGTCTCACCCTCGGCGGCGGTCTGGGGCTCCCCCGAAGCGCCGGCCGGAGAACTCGATCGGGCCCCCGGCCGGCGCCGGGCCTCAGTTCACCTCGACGCTCTCCAGTACGCCGAGGGCGTCGGGGACCAGGACGGCCGCCGAATAGTAGGTGGTCACCAGGTAGGAGATGATCGCCTTGTCGTCGATGTCCATGAAGCGCACCGACAGGCCGGGCTCGTACTCGTCCACCAGCCCGGTGCGGCGCAGGCCGACCACGCCCTGCTTCTCGGCGCCGGTGCGCATCACCACGATCGAGCTGAGCCCGCCCTCGGTGATGGGGATCTTGTCGCAGGGCAGGATCGGCACCCCCCGCCACGCCGTGACCGTCGCCCCGTTCACCTCGGTGACGTCCGGATACACCCCGCGCCGGGTGCACTGCCGTCCGAAGGCGGCGATGGCCCGGGGATGGGCGAGGAAGTAGTGCGAGCTGCGCCGCCGGGCGAGCAGTTCGTCGAGGTCGTCGGGGGTGGGCGGGCCGGAGCGGGTGTGCACGCGCTGCTTGAGATCGGCGTTGTGCAGCAACCCGAAGTCACGGTTGTTGACCAGCTCGTGCTCCTGACGCTCCCGCAACGCCTCGATCGTCAGCCGCAACTGCTGCTCGGTCTGGTGCATCGGCTCGTTGTACAGATCCGCCACCCGCGAATGCACCCGCAGAATCGTCTGCGCCACACTCAGCTCGTACTCACGCGGCCCCAGCTCGTAATCCACGAACGTCCCCGGCAGCGTCGCCTCACCCTCATGCCCCGCCGCCAGCGCGATCTCCGCCTCGCCGTACCGGTTCACCGGCCGCGCCACGGGGGGACGGCCGAGATGCTCGCGCAGGCCGCCCGACAACGTGGTCAGGTTGTCCAGCGCCGACCGCTCGAGAACGAGAACGATGCAGGAGGTGAGGGCCTTGGCGGGCGCGGCCCCCGGACCGGTGAGGTCTCCCAGGTGGTCTCCGTCGGCCAGGACCTGGAGCAGGGCCTCGCCGCCGTACGCACCGGCGCCGACGCGTGCGATCTTGCCGTGGGCGACGAGCACCACCTGTCCCGGCGGCACCGGCTCGCCCGGGCGCAGGTCGTGCTGGACGAACCGGTCCGCCAGCGCTCCAAGGGTGTCCAGGTCGCCGTAGTCGTGCAGGGACGGCAGTTCACACAGCTCGGGCGGGACGACCCGCACCCGCGCCCCGGTGGAGACGAAGCTCACCCGTCCGTCCCCCACCGTGCAGGTGAGCCGGCGGTTGACCCGGTAGACGCCGCCCTGGACCTCCGTCCACGGCAGCACCCGGAGCAGGTGCCGCGGAGTGATCTCCCGCATCTGCGGCGGCGTCTTGGCGGTGGTCGCCAGGTTCCGCGCGGCGGCCGTGCTCAGGGTCAGACGTGGCGCGGTCATGGCGCCCCCACCGGGAGCGGATCAGCCGGCGCCGCGAGATCGGACGACGCGAGAGCGGGCGCCGTCACGGACGACGCCGTGAGCGCCGGCGACCGGTGAGCAGGCGGCGCCAGGGAGAGGATGCGTGCGGTGGCCGTGCCGAGGCCCGTCGGGCCCTGGGACCACCGGGCCGCCGGGCCCCTGCGCAGTTCCTCCTCGAAGTAGCGCCGGGACCGCTCGTGCCAGCGCAGGATCGCCGCCATCCAGTTGCGCAGGTCGGACACGTATCCCTCGACCGACCTCCGCACGTCCTCCCGCGCCTCGATGCGGTCGAGCAGGGCGGGCAGGTCGACGGTGGTGATGTGCTCGAACTGCCTCATCCTGCTGGTCATGAGCGCGTCCACCACGGTCACCGCCTCGTCGGGCGCGCAGCCGAGGAAGGTGCCCAGCACCACGACGGCGTTGTGCACCTCCCCCTCGAACTGGATCTCCTTCTGGTAGGAGAACAGGTCGTTCAGCAGGCACGCGTAGTCCTGCGCGGCATCGGTCATGCCCAGGAACTCGCGGGTGCGGTGGATCTCCATGGGGATGACCCGGCCCGGCGCCAGCCTGGCCAGGCTCATCGTCATCTGCGAGCCGAACGTCCTGCGCCGCATCTCGATGTAGTCGATCGGCTCGGGCACGCGGTGCTGGGCCTGGTTGGCCAGCTCCCACACCCAGCTGTCGATCATCTCCTCGACGGCGGCGCGGAAGGCCCGGCGGGAGCCCTCGGGCAGCGGCCCGGCGGTGCGCGGCCACAGGTCGGCCAGCCCGCGTTCCAGCCCGGTCATCGGGGTCAGACGCGGAACGAGGTCCAGCGGCATGAACTCCTTGAGCCGCCGGTTGCCGAGCTTCGCGCCGACCAGGTCGCGGGCCGGCCCGTAGACCCGGGGGTAGTAGTCGTCGCCGTACGTCCCCCAGGCCAGCCAGTTGGTGGCCAGGATCAGTTCGCCGGCCGTGGCGTCCGGGTTGATGCCGGACGCGCACAGGGCGAGGTCGAAGCCGACAAGTTGCGGTTCAGTCCACACGGCGGTCGCCGGAATCCCGGGGACCCCGTCGAAGAAACCCATGGCGGCACACCATTCGACGTCCGCCGTTCGCGCCGCGTCCAAGTGCGGGTTGTCGCGCACCTCGAACGGCATGTACGGCTTCGGCCGCCGTACCGAGACCTGCTGGTACGGCGTGTGCGTGTGGTTGCGCAGGCCGCCCGCCCCCGTGAGGTGGGCGCGGGAGACGTTCACGCCGAGCGGCCCGGGGAGGCTCCCGGACTTGGTGTAGCGACTGGAGGCGGTGTGCCACGCGTGTCCTCCCGCCTGCCAGTCCTGCAGTCCTTTCACGTAGCTCAGGACCGGCGCCTGCTCGGGCGGCAGGACCCCTTCGTCGGCGAAGAGGGCCGCAAGCTCGGTCAGCGCGGTGTGCTCGAACTGGTGCAGCCGGGAGGTGAGCAGATCGTTGGTGATCTCCACGGCCCGCGCGGTGTCGCAGCCGAAGAAGCGCTCGCAGACCAGCACGCAGTTGGACAGCTCGCCCTCCTTCAGCACCTCCCGCTCGTAGGAGAACAGGTCGTTGCGCAGGTGCACGGCGTCGGCGAACGACTCCGTCAGCACCCGGACCGGCCGGGAGCCCGCCAGCCGGGCCGGCAGTTCCGCGCCGGCCGCGTGCTCCACCAGCGCGGCCGACCACGGGGCGCCGCCGACCTTCCTGCGTTCCTCGATGTACTCGATCGGGTTGGAGACGGCCTCCCGCTCGATGTGGAACAGCTCCCACATCGACTCCTGCAGGAGGTCACGGGTGACCCGGACGAACCGGCGCCGCCACGCCTCCGACATGGCGGGCACCGTCCTGGGCCACAGGTCGGCCAGGCCCCGCTCCACCGGGTTCGTCGGCTCGGGCGGGTCGTCCGACATGAACGCGTCGAGCCGGTCCAGGTAGTCCTGGGCGCCGTCCAGGTCCCTGCTGCGCTTGAACGTCTCCAGGAAGTGGTCGTCGAAGTAGAAGACCCACACGTACCAGTCCGTGACCAGGTCCAGTTCGGGGGCGGAGCAGTCGGGATGGGTGTAGGCGCACATCAGGCCGTAGTCCATCGCCTCGAGCGACTCCTCGGTCCAGATGTCCGGGTCGTCGAGCATGCCCATGTCCGCCGCCCACCTCCGGGTGTGCGCCCGGGCGGTCTCCACGTGCGGGTTCAGCCGGGGCGGATAGGGGAGGTAGAAGTCCGGCAGCCGGTAGGAGGACATCAGAGGACCTCGACACTCTCCAGGATGGCGAGGGCGTCGGGGACCAGGACGGCCGCCGAATAGTAGGTGGTCACCAGGTAGGAGATGATCGCCTTGTCGTCGATCCCCATGAAGCGCACCGACAGGCCGGGCTCGTACTCGTCCACCAGCCCGGTGCGGCGCAGGCCGACCACGCCCTGGTCCTTCTCCCCCAGGCGCATGACCATGATCGAGCTGATGCCCTTGTCGTTGACCGGGATCTTGTTGCACGGCAGCATCGGCACCCCGCGCCAGGCCGGCGCCTTCTGGCCGCTGAACTCCACCGTCTGCGGATAGATGCCCCTGCTGTTGCATTGGCGGGCGAAGGCCGCGATCGCCTTGGGGTGGGCGAACATGACGCTCGGGTTCTTCCACACCATGGTGAGCAGCTCGTCGAGGTCGTCGGGGGTGGGCGGGCCGGAGCGGGTGTGCACGCGCTGCTTGAGATCGGCGTTGTGCAGCAACCCGAAGTCACGGTTGTTGACCAGCTCGTGCTCCTGACGCTCCCGCAACGCCTCGATCGTCAGCCGCAACTGCTGCTCGGTCTGGTTCATCGGCTCGTTGTACAGATCCGCCACCCGCGAATGCACCCGCAGAATCGTCTGCGCCACACTCAGCTCGTACTCACGCGGCCCCAGCTCGTAATCCACGAACGTCCCCGGCAGCGTCGCCTCACCCTCATGCCCCGCCGCCAGCGCGATCTCCGCCTCGCCGTACCGGTTCACCGGCCGGTCCGGGTCCCCGTGGTAGGCTTGCACGTGCTCACGCAGGCTGTCCGACAGGGTGAGCAGCCGTTCGAACTCGTCCCTGCCGAGGGTGAGCACGGTGCACGGCGTCACGGCCTTGACCGTCCACTCCCATCGCGCGTCCGCGTTCACCAGCATCTGCTCGCCGACGTACTCGCCGTCGGCCAGCACGCCGAGCAGCGTCTCGTTGCCGTACGCCCCCTGGCCGTGCTTGTCCACCTTGCCGTGAGCCAGGAGCACGACCTCGTCCATCGGGGTGCCGGCCTCGGCGATGACCTGGCCGGCCTCGTACTCCCTCTGGGTGAACAGGTCCGCCATCGCGGCGAGCACGTCGGCGTCGCCGAAGCCGCGCAGGGCGGGAAGCTCGGACAACTCGGCGGAGATGACCCGCACGTCCGCCCCGGTCGAGACGAACGTCACCCGCCCGTCGGCCATCTGGTAGGTCAGCCGCCGGTTGACGCGGTAGGCGCCGCCCACCGCCTCGATCCACGGCAGCACGCGCAGCAGATGACGGGAGGTGATCTCCTGCATCTGCGGCGGGGTCTTGGTCGTCGTGGCCAGGTTGCGCGCGGCCCTGGTGCTCAGGCTGAGCCGGTTGTCGTTCGGCATGGTGGTTTCGGTCACAGCACTTCACCCCATCTGTTGTCGGCACGGCGGCCGGTGTTTCGGTGACTGGTCACGCTCGTCGCCGAGCGGCGGAGGGGGAGAAAAGGTCAGAGTCGTTCCGGCCGGGGACGGCCCCGGCCCGCGTACGGCCCCGCGCGGGCGCACCAGACGCACCGGGCGCGGCGGGTGGCCGTACGGCCGGGCGTGGAGCAGGCCGGAGTGGTCGCGGCGGCGGAAGTCGTGGGAGAGGCGGGCGTACCGGTCGCATGCCTCACCGGACGCGGCGGGTGAGCCGCTCGGTGAGCACCGCGAGCGCCCGTGCCGCCTCCGGGGCGATCGCCTCGTCGCGCAGCGCCTCGATCGCCTGCCCGGCCCGCAGGGCGATGAGCGCCTCGACCTCGTCGAGGGCGCCGGTGTCCACGATGACCCGCCGGAGCTCGGCCGCCCGCCGCTCGTCCAGACCCGGGTCGCCGTGCCAGGTCCGCAGCAGGTCCCGTTCGGGTCCCCGTGCCCGCGCGTACGCGTGCGCGATGAGCACGGTCCGCTTGCCCTCGCGCAGGTCGTCGAGGACCGGCTTGCCGGTGACGGCGGGATCGCCGAAGACGCCGAGGACGTCGTCGCGCAGCTGGAACGCCTCCCCCAGCGGCAGCCCGAACCGGGAGTAGGCCTCCAGCAGGGCGGGCGGCGCCCCGGCGAGCGCCCCGCCGATCTGCAGCGGGCGCTCCACCGTGTAGCGGGCGGTCTTGTAGCGGATCACCGTCAGGGCCTGTTCGACGTCCGCGTCCGCGCGCGCGTGCGCCAGGATGTCGAGGTACTGCCCGGTGACGACCTCTGTGCGCATCCGGTTGAACAACTCACGCGCCGCCCGCCCGCGCACGTCGCCGGTGGTGGCGTCCGCGAGCAGCTCGTCCGCCCACGCCTGCGCGAGCACGCCGAGCAGGATCGCGGCGGACCGGCCGAAGGTCTCCGCTCCCCGCCACCGCGGAGCCCGGGCGAGCCCCCTGTGGATGGTCGGGCGTCCACGGCGCAGCTCGCTGCCGTCCATGACGTCGTCGTGGATCAGCAGACCGGCGTGGTAGAGCTCCAGCGCCGCACCGGTGACGACGGCCCGGTCCTCGTGCGGCTCCTCGCCGCCGGCGCCCCGCCAGCCCCAGTAGCACAGCAGCGGCCGGACACGCTTACCTCCCTCGACGACGAACTCGCGCAGCAGCCGGTAGCCCTCGGCGACGTCCGGGTCGCCGACCGGGGGACGCCTCGCGTCGAGGAAATCGGCCAGCAGTTCGTCGACCCGCCTCCGTACCCGGCCGGTCATGCCGGTGATGGACGTGTCCACGATTCCCGCCGTCATGGTCGGTCTCCTCTGCTCGACGAGCCGGTACCCCTTGCGGAAAGTTACTTAATGAACACGCAAAGTAGAACCTCTCGTTCCGATAGCCGGAACTTCTCGCCACTCAGTCCGCTCTGCCGAATGTGTGATCGTCCGCGCCCGCGACACCGGCCTCGGGCTACCCTCAGCCGCCATCCGGCCCTCCAGACCGAAGGCTTTGCTCGTCGGTTCGACAGTGACGCCGCGATGGGCGAGGGGCAGGAGTGCCTCACGGTCGACAACGACGTGGATCTGCGCCTGAGGGACCTGCCGTTGCTCAACCGCAGGCCCGGCCTCGCGCTGTAGGCCTCGATGCTCTACAGGCACATCGGCACTTTTGTGAAGGACGAGCCCGGTGAGACTCCCGCCGTCGGCAACCCGATACCGAGCTGCACTTCTAAGCGGGCCCTATCGAGGCTGGTTCGCCCGTTTCCGGGACAGCTCGCCGCGCCGCGCCGATCATTGGGCGATGCGACCGGGAATCATGACGATCGGCCGACTCGTCGCTATCGGCGTGCTGAGCGCCGCCGCGATCGGCTGCTCGGGCGGCGACCCCGTGGACGCGCGCCACTCCCCCGGCCACGTACGGAGCACCGCGACGGCCGCGGCCCGGCCCGAGGTGGTCCCGTCGCTGTCCGGCGGAACCTGGACGGAGACGAGAACGGCCAACGCCGGTGCCGTGATGCTGAGTGTCGCCGTGACCCGGGATGGCGAGGCCTGGGCGGTTGGCGCTCCCGGAGAGAACAGGCGAACCGGCCCGGTCCTGCGCTGGGACGGCCGCGCCTGGCGGTCCGCGCCGCTGCCGCCGGGCCTCCGCTACCCGGCCGTGGTGTCCGCGGCGTCCGCCGGCAACGTGTGGATCTTCGACAATCACGCGAACGCGTGGCAGTGGGACGGCGGCCGGTGGTCGGCTCGGGGGCGACCACCCTCGAGGCTCCCGGTCTCACTGGAGGCCGCGGTGGTCACCGGGCCCGGGGACGTGTGGGTCGCCGCGGGCCAGAACCACGGCACCGCCGCAGAACCCGACTGGCGTTCCCTGCTCGCGCGCTGGTCCCCCGCCGGCTGGTCCGTCGTGCCGCGATCCACCCGCCCGGTCATCCGCCGCCTCGGCGCCACCGCCTCCGGGGACCTGTGGGCGCTGGCCGGCTACGGGGACACCGGATCGACGGTCGAACGCTGGGATGGGCGCCGCTGGACGGTCGTGCTCGCGCCCCCGCGGCCCGGCGGCGCCACGGCCGATTTCGCGGACCTGGCGGTGGTCTCGGAACGGGAGGTCTGGGTCGCCGGATCAATCCTGCGGCCCGGTGCGCGCCAGGCCGCGTTGCTGATGCGCTGGGACGGCGACCGGTGGAACCCCGTCCCCGGCCTTCCGTCGGACGCGGTGGCGTTCAACGCCGTGGCGTCGGACGGCCGCGGCGGGGTGTGGCTCGGCGCGTCCAACTATCACTCCGAGAACAAACGGATCCTGCTGCACTTCGACCGGCGTTCCTGGACGTACGAGAAGACACCGAGGGTCAGCAACGCCCCGGCGGTGCTCGACCTGGTCAAGGTCCCCGGGGGTGACACGGTCTTCGCGGTCGGCGGCAATCCCTCCTACGACGAGGACAGCCAGGCGTGGATCTGGACGAGGTCCTGAGTACAACGATGAGGAGACGAGCGAGCAGTGCCTCATCGTCCGACTGGGCAAACGCTCGCCCCACGGGGCTACCGGCACAGAACAGTAAGTTCTACACAAACCACACCCACCTCGGGTGTGGACCGTCTTGTTGTCTGGCTCGCTGCTGCGACCTTCCGCCTTCAGACGGAACGATCACCCCGGCCGGATGCCGAGTCCCCGTGGGCGGGGAGACCGCTGCCAGCGCTGCTGTCACCTGAATAGTCAGCAGGTTTGGGTGGGGCCGTCCTGCCGGTCGAGCCGAGATCCGCGGATTACGGCGGTAGCGCCAACAGAAAATCTAACTCGAAGGCATCGGGTCACAGCGACGACCCACGATGGACGGAGCATCTCAGAGTTTCGTTGCAATAATCACAATGACTACGACTGTGATTACCACACCACACGCAATATTGGCCTCAGTCGACTGCGCCGAATTGATCTCGCAGATGGTTTGGCCGCCGCCGCCATACCCGCCGCCATCCCAGTCGTGTGGATCCTCGTCCCATCGTCCGCCCATGATAGTTCGAGTACCAAGCCGCAGTGGCGGCCAATCCGACCTCGGATGCAGCTGTGGCCCTAGCCTGGATGCTGCGGGAAACTCATCTCCCTCGAAGAGACTCGAGCAGTCTTTTGCGGCCGCAATTATCTGAGACCTGGCGTTCGGGCTGTCAACGACCCGGTCTCCGATAATGCTGAGAAGTGCGTCGAAGAAATCGCGCTCGGTACCATGCAGGACGCTCTCCACCCTCTCGCCGAGGGGACCAGAATCGTTAACGGTACTTTCGAAGCGCTCAATGAGCGTCGGATGCTGTACGCCCCAATGCCCAACTAGCCGCATGGCGGCCAATGGCCAGCCAAGACCGCTCGCAATACCCCGGACCCTTGGCGAGCCTCCTGTACGCTGAATGACGTTGATAATCGCGTCATTGCTGATTCGCTGGCCGTCCGCCCAGCGATGGACCCTGCGAAGAGTGCTGCCTAATTGATCATTGGAGCCTGCTGTGCGCGCCAGATAGTTGGCGATTTGAATCAAGTCGATACGCGAAAGGCGCGGATCGCTGTCGTCCGCCCGTAATTCTTCAAGCATCTGCCGGGCATGATTCAACGCTTGATCGCTAGGCATTAACACTCCTCGGCCCAACCATCGCGGCAACCGTAACAGACGGTCCTCCATTCAGGCCGCCTTGTCAATAAGTAGTTTTGCGGCGAACGGCTGGAGAGGCGAGGATCGAGATCGTCAACGACCTGCCAGCCCTTACCCTCGACAGGGGCCGCCAGTCAGTCTCCTGCCGGACGATGCCGCGACCGCGACCGCGCGGTTCCGGCCGATCCGGTAGTAGATTCACGGCTGTCGCACGTATCACATCTGTGCACGTGCATAGGCGCCAGATTTCCTGCCCCTCGGGTCTCACATGGCCGGCCGTGTAGCGAATGACCGCGAGATGTGTTCGACGAATATCTCGATGAGGGTCGACTAAAGTTCGCTGCGGACGACCCACAAGGGAAATGCGTCTTCGACATCATCGCATCCACACCCGGGACGAACACCGGATTGGCGTGGAGACGGCCTGTCCCCGGAGCCATCCCTGGGCTACGCGGCGGCGGGCATGGACGGGACGACGCGACTCACCCCGTCCGGTGATGAGGCGCCGAGCGTTGCTGATCGGTGTCGGCGCAGAGGATGTCGTCGGCCAGGCCTCCACGGGGACAGCAGCCCGGGAGACGGCGGGCGGGCTCGTCCGTCAGCTGAGGATGCGGCCGTGGCGGTCGCGGGCTTTCAGTCGCACGGTGGGCATCTCGGGGGCGGGCAGCCGACGCTCCCCGCCCGGGACGACGCCGAAGCGGTCGCCCCGCGCCCAGTCGTCGCGCGCCCGCGCGATCTCCTCGTGCGAACGGCCGACGAAATTCCACCACATCACCAAGGGCTCCTCGAACGGCGTGCCGCCCAGCACGAACAGCCGGGCCGGGCCGGCCGCCTCGATCGGGACCCCCGTACGGCCCCGGCCGAGGTAGAGCAGCGAGCCCGGCGCCAGCGCGACCCCGGCCACGTCGGCCGTGCCCGACATGGCCAGCACCGCCGTCTCGAAGGCCGGGTCCACCGGCAGCCTGTGCTCTCCCGGTCCCGCGAACAGCACCTCGGCCCCGAGCAGCGGGGTGTGCACGAGGGCGGGCGAGCGCAGCGGCCCGGCCTCCCCCACCACGACGGTCACCGTGACGTTCCCCTCGCGCAGCACGGGCAGCGCGGCGTGGTGCTCGAACCGCGCCTCCCCGTGCCGGGCGTCCTCCGGCAGCGCGACCCACAACTGCAGCCCGTGCATGCCCGGCGGGTGCTCCTGCGGCGACTGCTCCGAGTGGGCGATGCCGTGGGCGGCGGTCATCAGGTTGAGCTGCCCGGGCACGATCGGCTGGACGTTGCCGAGGCTGTCGCGGTGCAGGATCTCCCCCTCGGCGAGCCACGTGACCGTCTGCAGGCCGGTGTGGGGATGCGGCGGCACCTGCATGCCCGGCCGGCCGCTCACGTCGTCGGGTCCGAAGTGGTCGACGAAGCACCACGCGCCGACCATCCGGCGCGGGCGCTGCGGGAGCAGCCGCCGCACGGTCGTGTACCGGCCGAGCGGCACGTCGTGGCCGGGCATGAGCACGCTCTCGGGCTCCGCTTCGGTCGCGCCCGTGCCGCCGTGCGACACGGTGCAGCCGTACAGCGCCGGCTCCCCGGGGCTCACTTCGATCCCTCCCCGCCGTCGAGGGAGAACCGGGCCCGCCGGTCGGCGGGCACCAGGTCGAGGTACTCCGGGTGCCGCGCGATGTACCGCTGCACGAACGGGCAGAACGGCAGGACCGACAGCCCCGCGTCGCGGGCGGCGTCGAGCGCCGCGCGGACCAGCGTCGAGCCGAGGCCCCGGCCCTCGAAGGCCGGGTCGATCTCGGTGTGGGTGAGGGAGATCGCCGGTCCCTTGAGCCGGTAGTCGGCGAAGCCGGCGAGGGCGCCGTCCACGGTGATCTCGAAGCGGCTCGCCTCCGGGTTGTCGGCGACCTGCGGTTCCGTCTGTGCCATGGGATTTCCTTCCGGGATCGTCAGGCGGCGATCGTCGCGTGCATCTCCCACACGAGGATCTCGGCGGGCTCGGTGGCGGTGACCTTCTGCCCACCGGTGGCGGTGAAGCGTACGGCGTCACCGGTCTCCAGCGTGCCCGCGCCCTCCAGGGTGACGCTTCCCCGGGGGACGAACAGGTGCAGGAACGGCGCCTCGGGCAGTTCCACGATCTGGCCCGGCTGGAGACGTGCGGCGTACAGCGCGGCGTACCGGTTCTTGATCCGGATGGCCGCCTCGCCGTCGTGCTTGTCCATGCCGCTGGCGACCGGCACCAGGCCGCCGGCCAGCAGCTCGTTCTCGATCTCCAGCTGCTCGTAGCCGGGAGCGATGCCGGGCTCGTCGGGGACCACCCACATCTGGACGAAGTGCACGGGCTTGTCGTGCGTGTCGCCGCCGGTCAGCCGCCAGGAGTCGTTCTTCTCCGAGTGCAGGATGCCGGTGCCGGCGCTCATGCGCTGGGCCAGGCCGGGGTAGATGACGCCGTTGTGGCCCTCGGAGTCCTGGTGGACCAGGGACCCCTGGAGCACCCAGGTGACGATCTCCATGTCGCGGTGCGGGTGCGTCTCGAAGCCGGTGCCCGGGTGGACGACGTCGTCGTTGTTGACCAGCAGCAGCCCGTGGTGGGTGTTGCCGGCGTCGTAGTGGCCGCCGAACGAGAACGAGTGCTTGGAATCCAGCCAGGAGATGCGGGTCGCGAAACGGTCTGCCGCCCGGCGGATGTCCACACGAGGGGTCAGCCTGGTCGTGGTCATGAGTGCCCTTTCCTCGTCGCCATGTAGATGATGCGTCATCTACTGGTGCCCTCAACATACATGACGAGTCATTGATTCCGGATAGCCTGGGAGACATGGACAGCCCACGGTGGCTCGACGCGGACGAGCAGCGCGCCTGGCGGGCGTACCTGCGCATGCAGGGCCGCGTCACGGCCCGGCTGAACCGGCAACTGCAGGCCGACTCGGGTCTGTCCCTGGCGGACTACGAGGTTCTCGTGCACCTCACCGACCGGGAGGAAGGGCGGCTGCGGCCGTTCGAGCTGCAGCGCGACCTCCAGTGGGAGCAGAGCCGGCTGTCCCACCACCTGACCCGGATGGAGCGCCGGGGGCTCGTCAGCCGGGAGGAGTGCGCGGACGACGGCCGCGGCGCGTTCGTCGTGATCACGGAGGAGGGCCGCCGGGTCATCACCGCCGCGGCCCCCGGACACGTGGAGACCGTGCGGCGCCTGTTCTTCGACGGGCTCACCCGCGACCAGGTCGCCGCGCTCGAACGGCTCGCCGCGGACGTCCTCGACCGGCTCGATCAGGGAGCGTCCCGTGATCTTTTGCCGCCGCGAAGAGCGCGGCAGGCGAGACAACGATCACGGGACGCGACCTAACTGACGAGCCCCTCGGGGAAGACGACGTCGGCCACGCCGGGGACGGTACGGGCGACCAGCTCGGCGATGCGGGCCGACCGCTCGTCTCCCGGGCCGTACAGCTCGACCACGCCGTCGCGCACGGCCGCGCCGAAGGACGCCGTGTCGGCGCAGTCGCGCAGCGCCGCGAGCACGTCCTCGCGGATCCGCTCGTCGCCCTGGGCCAGCAGGCCCATCAGGTCGCGCCGGCTGACGATCCCCACGAGTTCGTCGTCACGCGTGACGGGCACGCTCTTCACCCCCGTCGTGATCATCAGTTCGACCAGGTCCATGGTGTCGGCGCCGTCCCCGACCGTGGCGACGCGCGGCGTCATGACCTCCTCGACGAGTGCGGGCGGCCTGCCGGTGGGCAGGGCCTCGGGGCGCAGGAACCCCCGGGGGTTGGCGCCGAACTCGCCGCGCAGCAGGTCCATCTCGCTGACGACGCCGACCATCCGCCCGGCCGCGTCGACCACCGGCGCGGCCGTGATGTCCTGCTCGTACAGCAGGCGGACGGCCTGTTTGATCGTCGCGGTGCGCCGGACCGTCACCACCGGCGTCGTCATGATCTCGCGGACCAGCATGTGACCACCTCCTACGCGGCCGGCGCGAGGGCGAGCGTGCCACCGGGCGCCGGTCCGACCCTCGCGCCGAACTCCCGGCAGATCCCGTCGAGCGTCGCGAGCAGCCACTCGCGGTCCTCGCGGCGGGCGTGCCGCAGCCGCATCCGCACGGCCCGCATCGGCGCCATCCTCAGCTCGAGCAGCCGCCCCGTCGCGGCATCGGCCGTCACGAAGTACAGCAGCCGCAGGTCGTCGCGGTACTCCTCGTAGCCGGTGATGCCCTCGTAGTCGTCGATGAAGTCGCCGCAGCCGTAGAGGATCAGCCGGTCCCGGTACACCTCGGCCGGCCGGGGATGGTGGGAGGAGTGGCCGTGGACGAGGTCGACGCCGCCCTCGGCCAGCGCGTGCGCGAACTCGACCTGGTCGTCCTCGACCTCGTAGCCCCAGTTGGACCCCCAGTGGACGGAGACGACCGCGATGTCCCCCGGCTGCTTGACCTGCCGTACGCGCCGGACCGTCTGCGCCGCGGCGTCTAGGGTGGGCCCGGGGAGATAGGCGACGCCGGGCCGGTCCCGGGCCGCCGCCCATTCGCCGGGGACGCCGCTGGACGACATCGCCACGGCGAAGACCAGGACCCGTCCGCCGCCCGGCAGGGCCACGACCGCGGGCCGCCACGCCTCGTCCTCGTCCCGTCCCGCGCCCGCCTGGTCCAGCCCCGCCCCCGCCAGCGCGTCCAGCGTCTCCGTGAGCCCGTGTACGCCGAAGTCGAGCACGTGGTTGTTGGCCAGCACGCACACGTCGGGCCGGGCCACGGCCAGGGCAGGGATGTTGGCCGGGTTCATCCGGTAATGAACTTGCTTGCCCGGCGCGAAGTCACGGCTGTGGGTGACACTCGTCTCCAGGTTCAGCACGCGCACGTCGGGGGCGGCCTCGTCGAGGACCTCAAGGGCGTCGCCCCAGGGCCAGGAGTAGCCGACCGGGCGCGGGATCGGGCCGTTGGCCGCCTCCGCCAGTTCGACGTACTCCCGGGCGTCCCGGACGCACGACTCCTCCAGCGCGGGGTCACCGGGGCACGGGAGTATCTGGTCGACGCCCCGGCCCAGCATGACGTCACCGCACAGGAACAGCGTCACCGGGTCCCCCGCCGCCGACCGCATCTCACCCCTCCTCGGTGAGTACCGCACAGCGGGCGCCCCCCGGGCAGTGGGGGAAGCCCCTGTGATGGGCCAGCCACAGGCGGACGAGGGCGGCTTCGAGGTCGCGCACGTCCAGCCCCGCCTCGCCGGCGATCTCCCGCAGCCGATCGACGGGGTGGGGTCCCGCGCCGAGCAGCCCGGCGTGCCGCCCGGCTTCCACTGCCCGGTCGTCCGGCGGCGGGTCCACTCCCGGCCAGACGCCGCGCAGCTCGCGCAGGAACAGCGCGACCGTCACCGGACCCCAGCCGGGCAGCGCGTGCAGCGCGGCGCGGGTCTCGTCCAGGCCGCCCCCGCGCAGCGCGCCGACCTCGCCACCCACCGACTCGGCGAGGCGGAGCAGGCGGGTGGCCGTGCGGTAGTCGTAACGGGCGTAGCCGCCGCGATCGAGGATCTCGACCAGTTCCTCCCAGGTGCGGCCCTCGACGTCGGAGATCCCGCGCACCCCCGCCTCGGCCATCGCCCGGTAGGTCCGTACGGCGATCGCGGCGGAGATCCGGGCGCCGAACAGCGTCGCCGCGAGCAGCCACCGCTCGACCTCGCGGTCCCCCCGGTCGACGTCGATGCCCATCTCACGGGAGAACCGGCCGCCCAGGGTCTCGACGAGGCGGCACGCGCGGTCCGGCAGGCGGGTCAGGTCCCCGTCCGCCGCCGTACGGCTCCGCGTCCTGGATGTCACACTCCTATCCTCCCCCCTGGCCGCCCGCCGCCACCGGGCGGCGTCAGGCGCCGGACAGCAGGTCGTCCATGCCCTCGTCCCGGTGAAGGCGGCCGATCGCCTCGGCCAGCAGCGGGGCGACCGGGCACACCTCCAGCGACGGCAGGGCCGCGTGGTCCTGCGGCAGGGTGTCGGTGACGACCAGGCTCCGGATCACGCTCCGGATCTCCGCACCGCCCAGCCGTTCCCGCGCGTTCCCGGCGAACAGGCCGTGCGTCGCGGCGACGGCGAACGGCGGCGCCGCTCCCTGGGCGAGCAGGGCCTCGACGGCCGCCACGATCGTCGCGCCCGTGCTGATCATGTCGTCCACGACCAGCGCGGGGCGGCCGGTGACGTCGCCGAAGACCTGCTCGGCCCGCACGTCCGCCCCGGTCAGCCGCGTCTTGCGCACCAGCGCGACGGGCCGCGCCAGCAGGCCGGCGTAGTGGCGGGCGAGCGTGACCGCGCCGAGGTCGGGCGCGACCACCACCGCGTCCTCCGGCAGCCCGCACCCGGCGGTGCGGGCGAGGGCGGGCACGGCCGTCAGCGTCTCCACGGGCATCGGGCACACCGCCTCCAGCGCGGCCGTGTGCGGGTCGACCGCGATCAAGCGCTCGACCCCGGCCGAGGCGAGCGCGGCCACCACCACCCGCAGCCCGATCGCCTCCCCCTCGCGGCGGCGCCGGTCCTGCCGGGCGTACCCCACGTAGGGCATGACCGCCGTCAGCCGGGCCGCGCCGGCCCGGCGGCAGGCGTCGGCGAGCAGCAGCGCCTCCATGACGTGCTCGTCGACGGGCGGCCCGGTGGGCTGGACGAGGTAGACGTCCGCGCCCCTGACACCGGTGACGACCGGCCGCGACTCGCCGTCCGGGAACCGCTCGACCACCGGGACGGACGGCTCCCGGTAGAGCGCGGCCGCGACGGCGGCGGCGAGCGGGCGGTTGGCCGTCCCTGCCACGATCCGCAGCGTCATCGCTGTTCCCCCCTCAAGGCCCCACTGGCACCGTCCCCCGTCCGCGCCGGAGGCAAGCACGGCGCGGCCGTGGCGGGGCTGCGGGGGCCGTTCCCCGGCGTTCACCCGGGTCAGGTCACGCGGCAGAGGATCTCGCCGTGCAGGACACTGAACCAGCCGTCCTCGCTCGCGGCCCATTCCCGCCAGCCGCCGGCGATCCGGCGCAGGTCGTCCCGCGTGGCGTGTCCGCCCTCGATCGCGCGGCCGGCATAGGAGGACTGGACCGTGCGGTCGGCCCACAGGCCGCCCCACCAGGCCCGCTCCTCGGGGGTGGCATAGCACCAGGTGGCCGACGACGAGGTGATCTCGGTGAAGCCCGCCTCCCTGGCCCAGGCGCGCAGACGGCGCCCGGCGTCGGGCTCGCCGCCGTTGGCGCGGGCCACCCGGCGGTAGAGGTCCAGCCAGTCGTCCAGGGCCGGGATCCGCGGATACCACACGAAACCGGCGTAGTCGGAGTCACGGACCGCCACGATCCCGCCCGGCTTGGTCACCCGCCGCATCTCGCGCAGCGCGCTCACCGGGTCGCCGACGTGCTGCAGGACCTGGTGGGCGTGCACGACGCAGAAGGACGCGTCGGGGTAGCCGAGCGCGTGCACGTCGGCGGTCGCGAAGCTCACGTTGCCCAGGCCGCGCCCCTCCGCCTCTCGGCGTGCCCGTTCCAGGACGCCCGGCTCGCTGTCGACACCGATCACCTCGCCCCGCGGCACCAGTTCGGCCAGGTCGGCGGTGATCGTGCCCGGGCCGCAGCCGACGTCCAGGATCCGCATGTGGGGCTTCAGCGCACCCAGCAGGTACGCCGCCGAGTTGGCGGCCGTACGCCAGCGGTGGGAGCGCAGAACGGACTCGTGGTGGCCGTGGGTGTACACGGCCGTTTCGTTCGCCATGCCGGCCACGGTTTCACACGTCTCGATATTTGAGCAAATATGTCTCATATATTGAGCGAATATCTGGGGGCGTTGATTCCGGCGGCCGGTCACGGGCATGGTGATCGGATGACCAGCGATGAGGTTCGCGACGGAGTCACGCTGACCAACCTCGACCAGCCGCTTTTCGACGGCGCGGGCGCGACCAAGCGCGACCTGGTCGACTACCTGGACGCGGTCCGCGACCGCGTCATCCCGGTGCTGCGCGAGCGCCCGCTGTCCGTGGTGCGGGTGCGGCAGGGGCAGGCGCCGTTCATGCAGAAGAACGTGCCCTCGTACGCCCCGGACTGGGTGCGGACGGTCACCCTGTGGGCCGAGTCGTCACAGCGGCGGGTGTCGTACGCCCTGTGCGACGACCGGCGCACCCTGCTGTGGCTCGCCAACCAGCGGGCGGTGGAGTATCACCCGGCCCTCGTCCGCGCCGGGGAGTGGGACCGTCCCACGCATCTCGTGCTCGACATCGACCCGCCGTCGGCCGAGGCGTTCCCGCAGGCCGTCGCCACCGCCCGCCTGGTCGGCCGGGCGCTGGCCGACGCCGGCCTGGCCGGGGCGGTGAAGACCAGCGGCGCGAAGGGCCTGCACGTGTTCGTCCCGCTGGAGGCGCACACCACGGAGGACGTCGCCGCCGCCACCCGCGCGCTCGGCGTACGCGCGGAACGCCTCGACCCCGCCCTCGCCACGACGGCGTTCATCCGGGAGGACCGGGGGGACAGGGTGTTCGTCGATTCGACCCGGTCGGGCGGCGCGACCGTGGTCGCCGCCTACAGCCCGCGCGTACGGCCCGGCGTCCCGGTGTCGTTCCCGGTCGCCTGGGACGACCTGGACCGGGTCACGCCCGGCGACTTCACCGTGCGCACGGCGGCGGGCCTGCTGCGCGAGAGCGACCCCTGGGCCGTGCTCATGCCGGAGCCCCAGCGGCTGCCCCGCGACCTGATCGAGGAAGGCCACACGATCCCGGTCGCCCGCGTCCAGGCCATGCACGAGGGCAAACGCCGCGCCCGAGCCCGCCGCGCCACCTCGTGAGGAGTTTGGCGACACAGCGTTGCTATAGTTCGCGACATGTCGTCGCCAAACTCGCGCCAGAGCTGGCTCCCCCTGGTCGTACTCGCCACCGGCGTGTCGATGGTCGTCGTCGACGCCACGATCGTGAACGTGGCGGTGCCCGCGATCATCGCCGACCTCGGCCTCGGCGCCACCGACGTGGAGTGGGTCAACTCGATCTACTCGCTGATGTTCGCGGCACTGCTCATCCCGTTCGGCCGTGCCGGTGACCGGTACGGCAGACGCCGCCTGTTCGCCCTGGGTGTCGCGGTCTTCCTGCTGGCGAGCGTGCTGGCGGCGATGTCGGTGAACGGGCCCATGCTCATCGGCGTCCGGGCCGTGCAGGGGGCCGGGGCGGCGATGGCCGTCCCGATGACCCTCGCGATCATCAACCGCGTCTACGCGGGCCGCCAGCGGGTGATCGCCTTCGCGGTGTGGGGCTCCATCATCGGCGGCATGGCCGCCGTCGGCCCGCTGGTGGGAGGCTGGCTGGTCACCGACCACGGCTGGCGGGCCGCGTTCTGGATCAACCTGCCCATCGGCGCGCTGCTCCTGCTCGGCTCGCTGCGGGTGCCCGAGTCGCGCGACGGCCGCGCGGCCGGCGGCGACCTGGCCGGGCTCGTCCTCGCCGTACTCGGCACGACCGGCGTCGTCTTCGCCCTGATCGAGGGCCAGAAGTACGGCTGGTGGGAGCCGCGGCGGACCGCCGACCTGTTCGGCCTGCGGTTCGAGAGCGTCTCCCCCGTGCCGTTCGCCTTCGGCGTCGGCATCCTCGCGCTGGTCGCCCTCGTCGTGCGCGAACGGCGGCGCGAGCGCGCCGGGCGGCCCGTGCTCGTGGACCTGACGCTGTTCGAGCTGCCGAGCTTCCGCTACGGCGCGATGGCCGCGGTGATCGTGGCGCTCGGCGAGTTCGGCATGATCCTCGTGCTGCCGCTCTTCCTGCAGTCCGCGCTCGGCTACACCGCCTTCCGGGCGGGGCTCGTCATCGCCGCGCTGGCCCTCGGCACCTTCCTCGCGGGCGGACTGGTCCCCCCGCTGTCGAAGAAGTTGTCCCCCCGGGCCATCGTGCGGATCGGCCTTGGCATGGAGGCCGTCGGCGCGGCCGGGATCGGCCTGTCCCTGTCTCCGGACATGGGCCCCTGGCGGCCCGTGCCGTGGCTGCTCCTCTACGGCGCGGGCATCGGCTTCGCCACGGCTCAGCTCACCGGCGTCCTCATGGCCGACGTGCCGGCCCGTCTGTCCGGTGGCGCGTCCGCCCTCCAGAGCACGGTCCGCCAGCTCGGCGCGGCGCTGGGAATCGCCGTCCTGGGCGGGGTGCTGGTGTCCGGGCTCGGCTCCGCGGTCGAGCGGGGGCTCGCCGACCGGCCGGAACAGGTGCGCACGAGCACGGCCCGCATGGTCGAGGAGAGCGCCGGCGCCGCCATCCCCGCGCTGCGCGACCCGGCGATCCACGCGGCGGCGGTCGAGGCGGCCTCGGAGGCCACCCGCAGGGTCACGTTCATCACGGCGCTGGCGCTGCTGGCCGGAGTCGGCGTCACCCTCCTGCTCCCCCGCACACCGGTCGTGCGGGACGAGGCGCCGGAGCGGGTCGCGGCGGGCGGGCCGGATACTGGAGGTCGCGACCCGGACCTGTAGGAGCCCTGGAGGGGGAGATGCCGAGGATCAGCGCGGCGACCGTCGCGGATCACCGGGCCAACCAGCACGCCGCCCTGCTGGAGGCGGCGCGGGAGATCCTGGCCGCCGAGGGCGTGCACGCGCTCACCCCGGCGGCCGTCGGCGCCCGGATCGGCCTGGCCCGCTCCAGCGTCTACCGCTACTTCGCCTCCACCGCCGACATCCTGGCGCAGCTCGTGGAGGACGCCCTCCCCCGCTGGTCGGCCCGGCTGCGCGACGCCATCGCGCCCACCGCCGCGCCGGACGGCTCGCTGCCCGCCAGGATCCGCGCGTACGGCAGGGCCGCGCTGGACTTCGTCGGCAGCCCCGACTACGCGCTGATCCCGGCCCTGCAGGCGATCGGACTGCCGGGCGAGTGCCGGCTCCGGCTGGACGAGCTGCACGGCGAGCTGATCACGCCGCTCGCCGACGCGCTGCGCGAGGCCGGGGCCGACCACCCCGCGCTGCGGGCCGAGCTGGCGTGGGGCGTGCTGAAGGCGGGGGCCCGCCGCCTCATGCCGGACGTCGCGGCGTACGACCCGGCGACCGTGACGGCGGACGCGGACGAGGTCATCGAGATCACCCTCGACGTGCTCACCCGCGCCCTGCGGTAGGCCGCTCAGGGTTTGCGGCCGACGGCTCCCACGATGCCGGAGTCGCCCGGGTCCGTCGGCACGTCCCAGGGGACGTCGGGCCGCCACGCCTGCACGGGGACGAGGCCGGGTTCGATGATCTCCAGACCGTCGAAGTAGGACGCGATCCGCGCCAGTGACCTGCCCGCGAGCCCTCCGGAGGGGGTGGCCGAGTAGACCTGCTTGCTCGCCTCGACGACCTCCTCCCGGATGTCGCCCTTGTAGATGTGCGACAGCACCAGGTGGCCGCCCGGGACCAGCCGTTCGCGTATCTCCGCCACGATGCGGTCGGCCGCCTCGTCCTCGGTCACGAAGTGCAGCACCGAGACCAGGAGGACGGCGAACGGCCGGGTGAAGTCGATGTGGGCCCGCACCGCCGGGTCGTCGAAGATGGCGCCGGGATCGCGCAGGTCACCGCTCACGACCGTCGTGTCCCGGTTGTCGGCCAGCAGCGCCCGCGCGTGGACCAGGACGACGGGGTCGTTGTCGACGTACACGACCCGCGATCCCGGGGCGTACCGCTGCGCGACCTGGTGGACGTTCTCCTGCGTCGGCAGTCCGGCGCCGATGTCGACGAACTGGGTGACGCCCGACCGGGCCAGGTGCCGTACGGCCCGGCCGAGGAAGCCGCGGTTCTCCCGGGCGATCTCCCGCCCGTCGTTGCCCATCTGCCGGCCGATGGCGAGCATCTTCTCCGCGGCCTCCCGGTCGGCCGGGAAGTTGTCCTTGCCGCCCAGGTAGTAGTCGTACATCCGGGCGACGCTGGGGACGGAGGGATCGATGCCCGCCGGTGCGCGTCCGAAGTCGTCCATGCGTCGCTCCTCGCCGATGGGATCGCTCCCATGCATTCGATGGCCTTGAAGATCATCCCCCGAGATTCATCCCTGGGCAACGGGGCAGCGGCACGGTGACGATCTCAGGAGGACGCATGGCCCCACGCCTGACCCTGACGGCGGCGGTGCTGAACGCACCCGACGCACGCGAACTGGCGGTCTTCTACCAGCGGCTGCTGGGCTGGCCGATCGACGACGACGAGCCCGGATGGGTGACGCTACGCCCGCCCGGCGGCGGGACGGGCCTGTCGTTCCAGACCGAGAAGCTCTACCAGCGGCCCGTATGGCCCGCGGAGCCCGGGGAGCAGCAGATGATGCTCCACCTGGACATCGAGGTGGACGACCTCGACACGGCCGGCGCCCACGCCGCCGAGGCGGGCGCGACCCTCGCCGAATACCAGCCGCAGGACGACGTGCGGGTCTACCTCGATCCGGCCGGGCACCCGTTCTGCCTGTGGGTCAGGACGGGCTGACCTTTGTGCGGATGATCTGGCCGCGAGAACGGCGGCCGTGTGAAAGCGGATTAATGCGGGCGACATTCCACGGACCGTGACCATGTAACAACGCCTGGTCAGACTTCCGGATATGAGCGAACCGAGAAATGCCGCCGACGGGGGCGGGCACGCGTCTCCCGGCCCGCATATCCCCCACGGGGTCCGATCCTGGCGCCGGGAGATCGCGGAGCTGGCCGCGCTCTTCCTCGCCGTCGGCCTCGCCCACGTGATCACCACCCTGCTCGGCCATCGGGACCCCGGCCCGGTGGTCCTCGTCGGCCTCGGCCTGGCACTGATCCTCGGCTCCGCCGCGCACCGGCGGCTGTCGGCCACGGGAGCCGTACGGCCGCGCGCCCGCGTCAGGGCGGAGCAGCCCACGAGCCTGTGGCGGGTGCGGGCCGGGGTCGCCGAGCGCCCCGGCCGCCTCGCCGCACTCGCCGGGGCGTTCGCCCGGCTGCACTGCAACATCCTCGCCCTGCAGATCGCTCCCGCGGGCAGCGCGGCGATGACGACGGGAGACTGCGACGCGCTGGACGAGTTCATCGTCGAGGCCCCGGCCACGCTCACGCCCCTCGACCTGTGGCGCGCGGTCGACCGGGCCGGCGGGGTGGCCGCCGTCGTCGTGCCCGCCCAGGTCAGGGACCTCATCGACCCCGGCATCCAGGCGCTGCTGCTGGGTCAGCGCGTACGCGACGACCCGGGAGAACTGGTCGCGGCCATGACCGAGCTGCTGCGCACGGCCGAGGTCGGGTGGCACGAGCCCGGCGAGCCGGCTCTTGAGGAGGGACCGGCCGTGATGACCATTCCCGTGCACGCGGGCGCCGCGTTGGTGGCGCGGCGGCCGGATCTGCCGTTCACGCCGACCGAGGCGGCGCGGGCCGCCGCGCTGGCCGCGGCGGCCCGGCACCGTCACTGGGCGGCGGACGAGTGAGGTGATCCTCAGCCCGCGGCGTCGAGCCTGGACAGCTCCTCGGGCGACAGCTCCAGGTCTGCCGCCTTGACCGAGTCGAGGATCGTCTCCGGCCGCGACGAGCCGGGGATCGGGATCACCACCGGCGCCTTGGCCAGCATCCAGGCCAGGCACACCTGCTGCGGGCTCACGTTGTGGGCCCGCGCCACCTCGGCGAAGGGCGCGAAACGCGAGCCCAGCTCGCCCGCCCGGGAGATGCCGCCGAGCGGGCTCCAGGGCAGGAACGCGATGCCCATCTCCGCGCACAGCTCCAGCTCCGGCTCGCTGGATCGGAAGGACGGGGAGAACTGGTTCTGCACGCCGACCAGACGGCCGCCGAGGATGTCGCCCGCCCGGCGGATCTGCTCGGGGTTCGCGTTGGAGATGCCGGCGTAGCGGATCTTGCCCGCGTCCAGCAGGTCGCGGATCGCGCCGACCGACTCCTCGTACGGCACCCGCGGGTCGGGCCGGTGGAACTGGTAGAGGCCGATCGCGTCGACGCCCAGCCGCTTGAGCGAGGCGTCGCAGGCCTGCTTGAGATAGTCGGGCGAGCCGTTGAGCGTCCACGAGCCGTCACCCGGGCGCAGGTGCCCGCCCTTGGTGGCGACCAGCACGTCCGAGGTGTCCCCGTCGTAGCTCGCCAGAGCCTTGGCGATGAGCAGCTCGTTGTGGCCCACCTCGTCCGCGTGCAGGTGATAGGCGTCGGCCGTGTCGATCAGCGTCACCCCGGCGTCCAGCGCCGCGTGGATGGTCGCGATGGAGCGCTGCTCGTCGGGACGCCCCTCGATGGACATCGGCATGCCCCCGAGACCGATCGCGCCGACCTGCACGTCGCCGATGCGGCGAGTCCGCATGGAAGATCCCCCTTCTAGACACAGATCAGAGTTCTGGGTCCTATCCTCCGAATTCGGCCTCAAGCCGTCCAATCGCAGGTTTTCGCTGAGGTCGTTACGAACCCGCGACGCGTTCGCCTTGCTCAAATCGGTCAAATCATTACATAGTTCTCTATGCCCTTACCGGCTCGGGTAGTGCCCGGGCCAGGACCCACCGAGGACAAAGGCGGCCCCATGAGCGTGCACGTTCACGTCCGGCTCACCGACGGTTACGCCGTCACCGAGGACGGACAGCTGCTGGAGCACAGCAGCTGCCACTGCGGCGCCTCGTGGGAGAAGACCTACCCGGTGGACGAGGGCAAGCCCGAAAGCATCTGAGCCACCGGCACGCCGGCGGGTTCCTCCATCGGATCTTCACGAAGAGGCGGGCAGCGAGAGCTGGACGGCCTTGACCCCGACGCGCTGCTGGTGCTGCTGCTCACGCTGGCGGCGTACTGCCTGGTCCGGGCACAGGAGAAGGTACGCGTACTACACCCGGTCGCGCTGGCCCCGCCGGTCGCCGCGCTCGTGGGCATGGGCGCGGCCCTGCTGACCTCACCCCCGCGGCCACTCCGGCAACGGCCGCCTGACCGTGCTCACCGATCGGCGCGGGCGATGATCTCCAGCAGCGCGCTGTGCGTCTCCCGGTCGGCCGCCACGACGAGCCCGCCGGCGCCGGTGTGCAGTGGCTCGCCGTGTATGCCGGTCACCACGCATCCGGCGGCCCGGCACAGCGCGATCCCGCTCGCGAAGTGCACGCTGTCGCGCAGGTGCCCGTCGGTGACGTAGGCAGCGCGGCGACCTGCGGCGACCCACGTCACCGCCAGGGTGGTGGAGACGACCCGGGGGCGGAAACGCGCGGCGAAGCCCGGCTCGGCGAGGAGGCGGGCGGCGTGGAAGGCCGGCGCGTTCGGGAACGGCGGGTCGAGGTTGACGTCCACCAGCCGCGAGTCGGCCGACGGCGTGAGCCGTTCGTCCACACCTTCGCGGCGGACGTACGCGCGGGCGCCGTCGGTCCAGAACACCTCGCCGCCGAACGGGTCGGCACAGGCCGCGGCCGTGGTGGCGGAACCCACACGCAGGGCGACGTTCACCGCGACGAGCATGCTGCGCGCGGCGTAGTTCAGCGTGCCGCACAGAGGATCGACCAGCCACATGCGCTCCGCGCCGTCCCGGCCGGTGCGTCCGCTCTCCTCCCCGGTCACGGCGTCGTCCGGACGCGCCGCGCGGATGACGTCGAGGATGGCCTTCTCCGCCTCGATGTCCGCAGCGGTGGCGAAGTCGCCCGCGGACTTCGCGAAGCGCGTCAGCGACGTCCCGTACATGGCGCGCACGACGGCGGCTCCGGCTTGCGCCGCCGTCAGGGCCAGTTCCTCATCCGTGATCGACACCGGATCAGGACTACCACGACCTTGGCGGCGCTGCTCGCCGCCGTCCTGATACGAGGGGGCGACGCCTCGGCCCACCGCGGCAAGTGGTCCCGGCCGTCGCGGCAAGGGCCTGGGACGGGGTGGGCAGAGCCGAGGCGGGATGGGCAGGGCGGGGCGGGTGGACAGAGCCGGGGTGCTCGGGCAGAGCCGGGGGCGGCCCCTCCCCAAGGCGAGCGCTTCTCACTAGGCTGATCCAGAAGTTTCCTCTGTTCTGGTGTTGGAGCCGCTCATGTCCCCCGCGTCGCCGGATGTCGCCCTCGCCCGCCGCCAGTCGCTCGCGGACCTGCTCAGGCGCTCCGCCCGGCGGCACCCCGGCCGCCTGGCCGTGGCGGACGCGGCCCAATCCCCCCCTGCCCAATCCCGTACGTACGCGGAGCTCGACGAGGACGCGACGCGGGTCGCGGGCGCGCTGGCCGCGCGGGGCGTGCGTCCCGGAGACCGGGTGGCCGTGCTGTCCCGCAACAGCGTGGACTACGTGCGTACGATCTTCGGCGTGGCCCGTGCCGGGGCCGTCCTCGTGCCGGTGAACTTCATGCTCGGGGCCGACGAGATCGCCTACGTGCTGTCCCACTCCGGCGCGGTCGCGCTGATCGCGCAGGACTCCCTGCTGCCCGTGGCGCGGGACGCGGCCAAGCAGGCCGACGGGCTGCGGCTGCGCATGGTGTACGGCACGGCGGACGAGGGCTGGGAGCCGTTCGGCTCTCTGCTCGCCGAGGACGTGGCCGAGCCGGTCGTGCCGATCGGGCCGGACGACCCCGCCCAGATCCTCTACACCTCGGGCACGGAGTCACGCCCGAAGGGCGCCGTGCTGTCCCACGCCGCGCTGATCGCGCAGTACGCCAGCTGTGTCATCGACGGCGGCATGACCCGCGACGACGTGGAACTGCACGCGATGCCGCTCTTCCACTGCGCCCAGCAGCACTGCTTCCTGGTGCCGGACATCCAGCTGGGCGCCTCCAGCCACATCCTCCCCGGGGCCGACCCCGCCGCCGTGCTGGAGGCGATCGAGCGTCACGGCGTGACGAAGTTCTTCGCCCCGCCCACGGTGTGGATCTCGCTGCTGCGGCACCCGGACTTCGAGCGGCGTGACCTGTCCTCGCTCCGCAAGGGCTACTACGGCGCGGCGATCATGCCGGTCGAGGTGCTCAGGGAGATCGGCGAGCGGCTGCCGGACGTAAGGTTGTGGAACTTCTACGGCCAGACGGAGATGGCGCCGGTCGCGGTGATGCTGCAGCCGGAGGACCAGATCCGCAAGGCGGGCTCGGCCGGCCAGGCCGCCCTGAACGTCGAGACCAGGGTCGTGGACGCCGACGGCAACGACGTCGCTCCCGGGGAGATCGGTGAGATCGTGCACCGCAGCCCGCACGCGATCCTCGGCTACCTGGACGACCCCGAGAAGACCGCCGAGGCGTTCCGCGGCGGCTGGTTCCACTCCGGGGACCTCGGCGTGATGGACGAGGAGGGCTACCTGACGGTCGTCGACCGGATCAAGGACATGATCAAGACCGGCGGGGAGAACGTCGCCAGCCGCGAGGTCGAGGAAGTGATCTACGAGCACCCGGCGGTAGCGGAGGTGGCCGTCGTCGGGGTCCGCCACCCGAGCTGGATCGAGGCGGTCGTCGCGATCGTGGTGACCAAGCCGGGCGTGAGCATCACCGAGGAGGAGCTGCGCACTCACGTCCGGGCGCGGCTCGCCGCGTTCAAGGTGCCCAAGGCCGTCGCGTTCGTGGACGCGCTGCCGAAGAACCCGAGCGGCAAGATCCTCAAGCGCGAGCTCCGCGACCGCCACGCCGCCCTCGCCGACCGCATCCCCGGCACCCGTTGAGCGGACCCTGGCCGAAGGCCGGGGAATGGTGATCGTGCGGCACTCATCCGGCCCGCCCGCCTCCTGCGCCGATCCTGAGCGGCGCGATCAGGATGAAAAAGGATCAACGCCAATGGGATTGGGCGTATTCATCCCGCCTGCCTTCGCACTCACGAACCTGGAATCGCGGCCTGCATTCCTCGTATACCTGCGTCGCGCCCACGCAGACGTCACCGTCCACGGTGACACTCCACGCATTCCTGCACCGCTCATATTCGATGTCTCCTTCGACGCAGACATACCTCGGCACTCCATCGAGAGCACGACAGCGGGCGTAGACACCAAGGGCGTCGGCGCATTGGAGGCTGCCGCCCCCTCGGTAAGTGCAGGCCCCATAAACCGCGGACGCTTCACATTCGGGCTCCTTCGCGCCGGCGAACCGGCAATCCAGATATCTGTTCACGACGACGTCCTTCGCCTCGCCGCACATATCGGCCTCCTCCCAGATCACATAGCCCTCCCGGCAGTCGGCCAGCAACGACCTCGCCTGCCCTCGCAGAGCCCTGTGGCTTGCGCAACCCTTCCCTTCGAAGGAGGCTTTTTCGCATCTGCGATATGCGGCCCGCCTGATGCACCGTGTGGCGGACGACCCCTTCTTACAGGGTTTGACGTCTCGGGCAGCGATGCGAGGTGGGCGCACCACGTCCGGGTGAGCCGAACGCGACAAACGAGAGGCGTGCGCCGTCTCAGGCGTGACGTGCGAGCCGCCTTTCGCCGCGGAACCGCCGGTAGCGTAGGTCACGTAGATCGCCCCTACCGCCGATAGCGCGATCAGCCCGAATGAGATGACCACGGCCAGGCGATTCGGTGTGACAGCCCGCCCCATTGTCCTGACCCCCGCCTCTCCCGCCCCTGCCACTCGGCCGTAGCCGCTCGCCGTCACGATGCGACCGAGTTTCGAACGCCTGCGGCGCGTCGAACTCGACCCGAATGATGAAGGCTCGGGATGCGGTCGTATGCCAGGGCGGGCTCAATGGAACCGGTGCAGACACTTCACCACATCATGCGCGATCGAGGCGCACCCGGACACCATAATTCACCCCTTTCAGAATGCCTGCGGGGGTTCGCCGCACCCCGTCCACCGGACGGACAGGTGTGATTACCCGAATCGGCCATTCGGGTGTTCCGGATTTCCGGATGGTCAGGACGGGTAGCCGTAACGGCCGTGGAGGCGGACGAAGCGGGCCAGCGTTAGGACCTGGCGGGGTTCAAGGCCGATGACGGTGCGCTCGAACAGCACGACCTCCTCCCGGCCGCCGGTGCCGATCGGCTGCACCAGACGGCCGCCGAGCCGCAACTGCTCGACCAGCGGCGCGGGCACCGTGGGAAAGGCCGCCGAGACGATGACGGCGTCGTAGGGGGCGTGATCGGGCACTCCCTGGCCGCCGTCGCCGACGAGCACCTCCGCGTTGCGGATGCCCTGCCGGGCGAGGTTGCGCCGCGCCGCGCGCACGAGGTCGGGCCACAGGTCGACGCTGACCACGTCGGCGGCGAGACGGGCGAGCAGCGCGGTCTGGTAGCCGAGGCCGCTGCCGACCTCCAGCACGTGCTCCCGGCCGGTGAGTCCCAGCCCCTCGATCATGTTCGCGGACAGCGACGGCTGGGTGGTCACCTGCCCGTGCGCGATGGGGATCGGCACGTCCTCGTACGCGTGCGCGACGTGTTCGGCGGGGACGAAACCGGCTCTCGGGGTCGAGCGCACGGCCTGGAGCAGGCGCTCGTCACGGACGCCGGCCGCCCGGACGGCCCGGACGAGGTCTTCGGGACAGGCGGCTGCGGTCAAGTCCACCACGCTCACGTTCGACGGCGAGCGGCACCGTCCCCACCCGCGGCCCGCTCACCCGGGGTGATGCCCCCTCAGCCGCGCCGGAATCCGGAGGGCACCCTCCTGGTTGCCGGTGAACCACGCGGGAGCCGTCCCCGCGTCACATCCGGTCAGCGGGGCCCGCGAGCGCGGAGTCTCAGCCCGCGGCGAAGGTCACCTCCGCCGTGCCGACGGTCCCGGCGCGGCGGCCGGGGGCGCTCTGCCACTGCCAGTAGAGGTTGGTGTGCGCGATCACCTGCTCCGGAGCCGGCGCACCGTAGGCCGTGAGGTCCTCGGTGGTGTGCGCGTCGCCGACCAGCGTCACGTCGTATCCGCGGGCGAAGGCCCCGTGGAGGGTCGAGCGGATGCACGCGTCGGTCTGGGCGCCCGTGACGACGAGTCGGCCCACCCCGCGCTCGGCGAGCAGCGCCTCCAGCTCGGTGTCCTCGAACGAGTCGCCGTACCTCTTGTGGACGAGCGGCTCCGCGTCGCGGCGGACCAGCTCCGGCACGTACTGCCAGTTCTCGCTGTCCCGCTTGAGATCGTGGTCGTCCGAGTGCTGCACCCAGATCACCGGCACGTCCTCCGCGCGCGCCTTGCCGACCAGGGTGTCGATGTTCGCGATCACCGTGTCGCGGTTGGGGGCGCCTGCCACCACGCCGTTCTGCACGTCGATGACCAGCAGCGCGGTGTTCGGGCGACCAGCCAGGGTCGTCATGGGTTCCCCCTTCTCGTCACGGATCCTGTCGCGCCCAACCCTAGATCGCGGCACCGACAACTTCAGGCCGTCCCGTGCACCCCAAATTGGAGTGCTGGATACCGATTTGCTAGCGTCGAGACGTGCGGTTGACGAAGTTCACGGACCTGGCCCTGCGCGTCACGATGCGCTTGGCGGTCCTGGAGCCCGGGGCGTCGCTCACCACCCGCCAGGTGGCCGAGGCGATGGCGATCCCCTACAACCACACCGCCAAGGCCATCGCCCGCCTGCAGCACCTCGGCGTCGTGGAGGCCCGCCGGGGCCGCGGGGGTGGTCTGGAGCTGACCGGATTCGGCCGTACGGCGTCGATCGGCTGGCTGGTCCGCGAACTGGAGGGAGAGGGGGAGGTCGTCACCTGCGAGGGGGAGACCCCTTGCCCGCTGCGGGCCGCCTGCAGCCTGCGCGCCGCACTGCGCTCGGCACAGCAGGCCTTCTACGCCTCCCTCGATCCGATCACCGTGGATCAACTGGTCTCCTCCTCGTCGAGACCGGTGCTGCTCACTCTCACCTGACCTGCGCGAACAGGAAGATACGGCAAGTCCACGGCGTTTAATTTGCATCTTGGATACCAATTTGGAGGAAGCCATGCTCTCCCCTGAGTCGGCCGCGACCGTCCGCGCCACCCTGCCCGTGATCGCGGGCGCGATCCAGGACATCACCGCCCGCTTCTACGACACGATGTTCGCGGACAACCCGGAGCTGCTGCGCGACCTGTTCAACCGGGGCAACCAGGCCAACGGCGAGCAGCGCGTCGCGCTGGCGGGCTCGATCGCCGCGTTCGCGACCATGCTGGTGGAGCGCCCCGGTCAGCTTCCCGGAACGATGCTGTCCAGGATCGCCAACAAGCACGCCTCCCTCGGCGTCACCGAGGAGCAGTACGCCGTGGTGCACAAGTACCTGTTCGGCGCCATCGGCGAGGTGCTGGGCGACGCCGTCACGCCCGAGGTCGCCCAGGCGTGGGACGAGGTCTACTGGCTGATGGCCGAGACGCTGATCGGCCTGGAGCGCGACCTCTACCGCGAGGCGGGCCGGGGCTGGACGCGGGCCACCGTGGTCGAGCGGCGCGACGAGTCGGCGGACGCGGTCTCCTTCCTCCTGCACCCGGACCTGCCGATGTCCTTCCGGCCGGGCCAGTACGTCAGCGTCCAGGTGACGCTGCCCGACGGGGCGCGGCAGATCCGGCAGTACAGCCTGTCGAACGCCCCGGAGCGCGGCGACTGGCGGATCACGGTCAAGCGGGCGCGCGGCGAGGGCGCCCCCGAGGGCGAGGTCTCCACCTGGCTGTACGAACACGTCCAGGCCGGTGACGTGCTCGCGGTCTCCGCGCCCTTCGGCGACCTGACCCTGCCCGAGGGCGACGGCCCGCTGCTGCTCGCCTCGGCGGGGATCGGGGTCACCCCCATCCTGTCGATGCTCGACCACCTCGTCGCCACCGGGTCGGAGCGGCGGGTGGTGGTCGTGCACGCCGACCGCTCCCCGGACTCCCACATCCACCGCGAGGAACTCGCGGACCTGGTCGCGGACCTGCCCGGCGCCACCCTGCACCGGTGGTACGAGGACCTCGACCCACGGCACGCGGGTGACGCGGAGCACGCGGGCCTGGCCGACCTGTCGGCGATCGACCTGCCCCGGGACGTCGTGGCCTGCCTGTGCGGGCCGCTGCCGTTCATGCGGGCGGTGCGCGCGCAGTTGGTCGAGCGCGGTGTGCCCGCCTCCGGCATCCACTACGAGGTGTTCGGCCCCGACCTGTGGATCGCGGCCGACTGATCCGGTGACCGGCCCGCCGCTGTCACGCGGCGGGCCGGCTCGTCGAAGACCCCGTCAGCGCAGCAGGCCGACGCCGGCGTAGCCGTCGACCCCGGGGATCCTCGGCAGCTTCGGCTCGCCGGGCTCGGGCCGCCACTCCTCGGTCACGACCAGACCCGGCTCCACCAGGTCGAACCCGTCGAAGAACCGCAGCAGTTCGGCGTGGGTCCGCGGGGTGACCGCCCCGGCGGAGGTGCCCTTGTACAGCTCGCGTCCCTCGCGGATCTTCTCCTCGTCGAGGTCGCCGTACGACAGGTGGCTGATGGCCATCGCGCTGCCGGGGGCGAGCCGCTCGCGCAGTGTGCCGACGATGCGCTCGGCGTCCTCGGTGCCGGGGATGAAGTGCAGCACGGCCACCATGAGAAGGCCCACCGGCTTGCCGAAATCGATGTGCTCGTTGATCCGGGGATCGCCGAGGATGGCCTCGGGCTCGCGCAGGTCGCCGTCCACGACGATCGTCTGGGCGTTGTCGGCCAGCAGGGCCCTGCCGTGGGCGAGCACGATCGGGTCGTTGTCGACGTAGACGACGCGCGAGTCGGGGGCCTCGCCGAGCGCGACCTGGTGGACGTTCTCCTGCGTCGGCAGCCCGGCGCCGATGTCGAGGAACTGACGGATGCCCGCCCGGGCCATGAGGGTCACCGCACGGCGGATGTAGCGCCTGTTGGTGCGCACGCCCTCTCGCGCGTTAGGGGTCAGCTCGATGAGCTTCTCGGCAGCGGCCCGGTCGACGGCGAAGTTGTCCTTGCCACCGAGGAGATAGTCGTAGATCCGGGCGACGCTGGGGACCGTCACGTCGATTCCCGGCGGGCCCTGCTCCTTGTTCATTAGTCCTGCCCTGATGCGCTCGTACGTTGATCACAACGTAGCTGATTAATCAGGATTCGGCGCATCAAAAGGGGAATTGACCGGCACACGCCAGGGCGCGGCCGGCCAATCCGGGCAGGTGTCTCTCAGCCCCCCACGGGGCGCTCACCCCTGGGGGTGCCGGCGACCAGGATGTCGACCGGGGCGGTGGTCGCGGGGCGGGCGGTGACGGGCGCGGTGACGACCGGGTCCGTGATGAAGTCCCGCATCCAGTGGAAGCTGGCCTTCGGCGTGCGCACCTGGGTGTCGTAGTCCACGTGCACGATGCCGAACCTGGCGGAGTAGCCCC
>NZ_JABBWU010000032.1:0-75869 GCF_012999525.1 Microbispora sp. H10836 | reverse complement strand
GTCACAGTCGACGGCTCCCCCGTCCACGTCCTGGAAAGCGGCACCGGGCCCGCGGTGCTGATGCTGCACGGCTCCGGACCCGGTACGACCGGATCCGGAGCCTGGGCGACGACGGCACAGGCGCTGGGCACGTCCTGGCACCTGGTGGCTCCTGACCAGGCGGGGTTCGGCCGTACACCGATCCCGGCGGGCTCCAGGGGTGGGCTCCGGCTGTGGACGGAGCAGGCCGCGGGCCTGATGGATGCTCTCGGTGTCGAGCACTACGCCGTGGTGGGTCACTCCATGGGCGGTGCCGTGGCGCTGGCGTTGGCGGCCGCGCGTCCCCAGCAGGTCACCCGTGTCGTGGCGGTTTCGACGATGGGCGCCCCCGGGGCGCCGCTGTCCGCCGAGCTCGACGCGGTCTGGGCCGCCCCCGCCGGCCCGCCCGGGGCACGAGACATGTTGAGTCGCCTCGTCTTCGACCAAGCGCTCGTGACCGAGTCGGCCGTCGCTGCCCGTGCAGCTGCGATGGAAGCGGGGGCGGCCGCATACGCGTCGTTATTCCCTCCACCTAGGGCACGTTGGGCCGACGACCTCACCCTCTCGGCGCGAACGCTGGCAGGGATCCGCGCGCCCGTGCTGCTCGTCCACGGCGCCGAGGACCGAGTCACCCCGCTCGGGACGGCAGCTCTGCCCCTGCTCGAACACCTGGCCGATGTCCGTCTGCACGTGCTCGGCCGATGCGGGCACGTGCCGGCGCTCGAGCACCCGCACGACTTCAGGCGACTCCTATCGTGCTTCCTCGGCCGGGAACGAGGTCACTGATTGCTGCGACAGGTCCGCAGCCCGTGCTCAGGAGATCAGCATGAAGCAGGCGTGATCCGCGCAGAAGCCAGCGCCCTCCCCGAGACCCGAGCCATGACGAGGCAGTGGCCGAGGTCATCGCTCGACATGGTCGCATCGACATCCTCGTGAACAACGCCGGACGTAGCCACGTCGGTGCAGTGGAGGAAACCGGCGAGGCCGAGCAGCGGGCCCTGTTCGAGGTCCACTTCTTCGGCCCCGCCGGGCTGACCAGCGCCGCCCTTCCCCACCTGCGGGCACGACGGTCCGGCGCGATCGTGCAGGTCAGCAGCGTGGGAGGACGATTGTCGTTCGCGGGAATCTCCGCCTACAGGGCGACGAAGTTCGCGCTCGAAGGCTTCTCCGAAGCGCTACGGGCCGAGGTCGCCCATTGGGCGTAACCGTGCTCATCGTCGAGCCGGGCAACTTCCGCAGCGGACTGCTCGCCGCGTCCGGCGAGAGATTGAATGAGACCGAGGGTCGCGCGCGGCGCCGGCGGGCAGCTCGCTGTCCTTGAACTGGGCCACGCCTGGCCTGGCGTGACATCGGGTCAGCCCGGCGACGTGGGCGTGTACGACCCTGTTGCCTGATTCTGGTCGCCTCGCGCCGGCCGCCAGTCCGTCGTCGACCAGAATCACGATCTTGCCGCGTAGTTCGGGCGTGGGCGGTTCTCCCCGGTAGGCGCGCTCCCATCTCGCCAGCTCGCGGGCCTCCCGCTGGGCGACCTCCCTGATCGGCTCGGACGGTATGACGAGCACGCGCGTGACGTCCTCGTCGAGCACGATCACTCCGCCGCCGGCGATCGCCCCCATGGGGAGCTCCTCCCGGCCGGGCGTGCCGAGCTTGCGCACCAGGAACACGTCGAGCGGGTGGCCCAGCCCCGTCGCCACCTCGTACGCCACCGGCACGCCGCCGCACGGCAGTCCCGGGACGACGACGTCGGGGAGCCCGCGGTAGTGGTTGAGGAGTCGGCGCAAACGCGGAGGCCTGCCGGCCTATCCGACATGCACCCGGGGACGGTGCTCGGGATCCGGCTCGGTCTCCCGCAGGATCTCGCGGGTCATCGCCGGGACGTCGCCCACTCCGAACACCAGGTAACGCAGCATCGCGGCGACGGGGTTCTCCTCGGCCCAGTGGAAGTAGATGTGCGGCAGCTTGCGGAAGCGGTTCCGGATGTAGAGCAGCAGGGCGGCCAGCGCGTTCGGGATCGAGGAGCTCTCCAGCCGGAGGATCCGGTGCCCGTACCGCTCCTCGCCCCGGACGCGCAGCTCTGTCAGGAACTCCGACGCGTCCGGGACGGTGGCCTCCACGAACAGCACCGGCGTGGCGGGATCCAGCCGGTGGTTGCGCCACTGCTCACGCAGCTTCTCCTCGTACTCCGCCCGGTCGCGCCGCTGCGGCTCGTTGGCGATCAGGTGGACCTCGTCGCCGGGCACTTCGCGGAGGAACCGCTCCGCCAGGGGGTCGAGGACCACGCGGGTGACCCGCAGCTCGGTGGACCGGGTCGCTCGGGAGATCAGCGAGGTGACCACGATGGCCGCGATGAAGAACGACGCGATCTTGACACCGTCCGGCCGCTCGATCACGTTCGCCACCAGCGTGTACGTCAAGACGAGGGCGATGGCCGCGTACGCCGCCGTCGCCGCGCGCCTGCGACGCCGGTGAACCGAGACCGTGACCGCGACGGCCGCTGAGAGGATCAGCACGAGGACTCCGGTGGCGTACGCCCCGCCCTGCGCCGTCACGCTCGCCCGGAAGATCACTGTGATGGCGAACGCGACGGCCGTGAAGACCAGGACAAGCGGCCGGACCGCCCGCGTCCAGTCGGGGGCCATGCCGTACCGGGGAAGGTAACGGGGAACCAGGTTGAGCAGGCCTGCCATCGCGGAAGCGCCGGCGAACCACAGGATCGCGATCGTGCTCGCGTCGTACAGCGTGCCGAACCCGTTCCCAAGATAGGCGTGAGCCAGGTATGCCAGGGCCCGGCCGTTGGCCCTGCCGCCCTCCCGGAACTCCCGCAGCGGGATCAGCACGCTCGTGACGAAGCTGCTGGCGATCAGGAAGACGCTCATGACCAGGGCCACCGTCGTCAGCAGCCTTTTGGCTCCCCTGATCCGTCCCGCCAGGCCCCCCTTGATCAGCGGCATGACGGCCACCCCGGTCTCGAACCCAGACAGGCCGAGGGCGAGCTTGGGCATGACGAGCAGGGACAGCAGCACCATCGACGCCGGCCCGCCGTGCGAGGACAGCAGGGCCTGCTTCCAGTCCACGACCAGGACGGGCCGGTCGGCGACATGGAGCACGGCCGCCGTCACCACCACAACGTTGAGTGACAGGTAGACGCCCACGAGGACGACGGCGACGCCGATCGCCTCGCTGAAGCCCAGCAGGAACACGGCGCCGAGCAGCGCGAGCAGGCCGATCGTCACGGCGACCTGGTGCCCCTGGAGGGCACGCGGCGCGAAGGGGTTCTCCAGGATGTGCGCTGTCGCGTCGGCCGCCGACAGCGTCATCGTGATCACGAAGTCGGTGGCCGCGAACCCGAGTAGCACCAGGACGAACAGCTTGCCCCACCACCTCGGGGCGAGCCGCTCCAGCATCGCGACCGAGCCCTGGCCGTGCGGACTCTCCACCGCGACCCGCCGGTAGACCGGCAGCGCGCCGAACAGCGTCAGCGCGACGAGGAACAACGTCGCGACGGGCGACAGCAGACCCGCCGCCAGCGCGGCGATCCCCGGCTGGTAGCCCAGGGTGGAGAAGTAGTCGAGACCGGTGAGGCACATGACCCGCCACCAAGCGTGCCGCCTGTGCGGCGCCTCCACCACGTGGGGCCCGGCGGGCATCACGTCCTCGTGCTGAAGCCCTTCCAGGAGCCAGGAGCGGACGCTGTCCCTGGTCGCCATGCCGCCCACACTCGCCCTACTCCACGCATTCGCCGCCGACGGGGAGCCCCGTCTGCTCGGCGTGGCGGCGGATGATCCGCTGCGCGGTGACAATGTCCTTCAACGCCCCGTCGAGCCCGGTGAGCGGTGGTTCGTCCTGGGTGACAAACCGGTGGAAGGCCACCAGTTGCCGCTCGTACGCCTCCGCGAGGTCGCGGTAGGCGACCATGCGCTCGGCCGTGCCGGTCCGCGACAGGACGGTGAGGCTCGTCGGGGCGTTCAGCAGGTAGTGGGTCGGGAAGCACAGTTCCAGCGAGCCGTGGTCGTGGTGTACGGCGATCGTCTCCCGGTAGACGGGGTAGTCCGGCAGGTGGTGCCAGCACAGGCCGTACCTGCCGCGCGCGGGGTCCGGCAGTCTCCCGCTCACCTCGACCGAGGGCGGGAAGACGTCGTCCGGCCAGACGGATACATGGTCCACGGTCGCGGGCGAGCCGACCAGCAGCCGCATGACGGACAGCTCGTGCCGGACGTCGCCGAGCAAGACCTGGGAGTAGAGGCGCCGCAGCCGTTCCGGGACCGTTCCCAGAGCCTCGATGATCGCCTCGTTGTCGGCTTCCAGGTAGGGGGCGAGCCGCTCGGACGCCGGCCTCGACACCCGGGCTCTGGCGAACAGGAGCTGCGACTCCTCGGAGGGGTGCAGGACGGTGGCGTCCAGACGGCGCACGGCCCTGGCGCCGCCGGCCTCGCCGAGCGTCGACAGCAGGCGCTGCGTGGCCGGATCGTACTGCTTCACATAACCCACCATCAGCCGCGCGTCGCCGGGGATGCCGCGAAGCTCGGCCCGGCTGTAGGCGAGCGGCTTCTCGCACAGCACCCAGCAGCCGCAGGCGAGGGCCGCCTTCACGAGCGGCCCGTGAGAACCGGGCGTGAGGACGATCAGCGCGTCGAACCCGCCCGCCTCCAGCATGGCCATGGCGCGGTCGTAGGATCTGACGCCCAACTCCCGGCCGAGCGTCTCTGCGTGGTCGCCGTCAAGGTCGCACACGGCGGACACCTGGAAGATGTCCCGCCGCTTGGCGAGCAGCGGCAGGTACACGACCTGGGCCGCCACGCCCAACCCCACGAGAGCCACCTTCAACGCGCCCACGTTCTCACCCACTCCCACGACGCGGCCGGTTTGTTCCAGCACCTGGCCCCCGGGCAGCATGAAGGGCCCGGTGTGGCGCGTCGTGCAGCCTTTGCTTGAGCCAGCGGGCGTCCGGCATGCGCATGGCGCGTCCCCCTCACTGCCAACGGCCGGACCGCGGGGCCCGCGGCCGCCACGGGAGGGTCAGCCGGTGCCGGCGGGATGTAGGACAACCTTGGTCCAACCGGGATCCCGCTGGTCGAAGTGCTCGTAGCCGCCGGGCGCGTCGTCCAGATCCAGCTCGTGTGAGACCACCCACGACGGCCGGGCCTTCCCCTCGTGGATGAGGGTGCAGAGCTGCCGGTTGTAGTTCTTGACGTTGCACTGGCCGTTGCCCATGGTCTGGCCCTTGAACCAGAACATCCCGTAGTCGAAGGCGATCTCGCCCTGCTTGTAGAGGTCGTCGGGGCTGCCGGGATCCATGGCGATGAACACGCCCACGACCCCGATCGTCCCGGCGAACCTCACCGACTTGACGAGGTTGTTCAGCGTCATGTTGGGATGCTCGTGCCCCTGGGGGTCGTGCGCCTGGTAGCCCACGCACTCGCAGCCCCGGTCGGCGCCCCTGCCGTGCGTGAGCTCCATGACCTGGTCGACCGGCGACGTCTTGGAGTCGTCGATCGGGATCGCCCCGATCTCCTCGGCCTTGGCCAGCCGGTCCGGGTGGCGGTCCACGACCATCACCATGCCCGCGCTCCTGAACGTCGCGGAGTAGGCGGCCATCAGGCCGACCGGCCCCGCCCCGTAGATCACGACCGAGTCGCCGGCCTGTACACAGGCGAGCTGGGTCGCGTGCCAGCCGGTGGGCCAGATGTCGGCCAGCATGACGTAGTCGGTCTGCCTCTCCCGCGCGTCGTCCGGCAGGACCAGGCAGTTGAAGTCGCCGAACGGCACGCGCAGCAGCTCGGCCTGGCCGCCGTTGTACGGGCCCATGTCCGCGAAGCCGTAAGCGGCCCCGTCCACCCCCGGCTCCGGGTTGGTGGTGAGGCAGAAGGCGGTCAGGCCTCTCTCGCAGTTGGCGCAGAAGCCGCACGCGACGTTGAACGGCACGCAGACCATGTCGCCGACGCGGACGCGTACTACTCCCGGCCCCACCTCGACCACCTCGCCGAGGTTCTCGTGGCCGAGGACACGGCCCGGCTCCAGGTCGGTCCGGCCTTCGTACATGTGCAGGTCCGACCCGCAGATGTTGGTCGTGGTGACACGGACCAGGACGTCGGTGGGCATCTCTATCCGCGCGTCCGGCACGTTCTTGACGCCGACCTGCCGGGGTCCCTCGTATACGACTGCCTTCATGATGTCCTCGCTTCTAGAGCAGCAGCTCGAAAAGGCGGATCACGCGTTCCCACTGCTCGGTCCTCGGATTCTTCAGGCCGGGATCGAGAATGGTGAACGTGCGCGCCAGCGCCAGCGACAGCCCGCCGACGATCTCGGGCAGCCGTTCCCTCACCTCCTCGCCGATGGACAGGTCGAGCGGAGGCAACGCCGCGAGCTGCTCCAGGATGGGCTTCAGCTCGATGTCCTCGTCGAGGCCGCGGAACCGGTGGATGCTCTCCTGGAGGCCCTTGGTGATGGGCAGGTCCCAGGTCTCGACGATGTCCCGGACGTTCGCCTTCGCGTGGGCCTGGCCGATCACCAGCAGGTCGTACAGCTTCTCGTTCACGAAGTCGCTGTAGCGCCGGAGATCCTCCTTGTCGACGTCGAGGCCCGCCGCCGTCCTGAAGAACCGCTCGAACCTCGGCACCGCCATCACTTCTGCCATCGCCAGTCCCCTTCCTCCCCGCGTGGGCGGCTCAGCCCCTCAGCTGAAGGTGTTCGTGCACGAGACGCACGGCCATCGCGCCCTCGCCGACGGCCGACGCGACCCGTTTGATCGATCCGTTCCGCACGTCGCCGGCCGCGAACACACCCGCTCTGCTGGTCTCCAGCGGAACGGCCGACCGGTGGAGTCCGGCACGCCCTTCCTGCCGGAACGAGCGGCGTCCCGCCCGGTCAGGATGTATCCCCGGGAGTCGAGCGCGACCTCGTTGGCCAGCCACCGGGTGTACGGCTCCGCACCGATGAAGACGAACATCGCGCGAGCTGACCTGGCCGGTGAGCACGTCGAGCTCGCCCAAGAACCGGCCCGCGCCGTGGGCCCTGATCACCTGATCGTCGACTCCGTACCCCTTCACGGTCGCCACCTTGCCGCTCAGTACGACGAAGAAGGCGGCGCACGGGTGGCCCTCCGCGAACAGCACGTCGTCCCGGTGAGCCGGGCGACGCTCGCCGTGGGCGGCCAGCGTCCGCATCTGCACATCGCTCAGCCGGGGGTAGGCGCCCTGCAGATCGGGCGACTCGGTGAGCTCATCCGGCCAGCGCATCGCCGACCCACTTCCGCAACACGGGCGCCGGCGCCGCACCGGCCCGCTGGGCCACGACCCGCCCGAGCCGGAGGACGACGAGCGTCGGCACGGCTCGCACGTCGAAGCGCCGCGATGTCTCGGGCGCCTCGTCGATGTTCACCTTCACCAGCTTGATCCGCCCGGCCAGCTCGGTGGCGACCTGCTGGAGCGCCGGGCTCACCATGCGGCAGGGCCCACACCAGGACGCCCAGAAGTCGACGACGACCGGAATCCGCGCCGCCTCGGCGACCTCGGCGAAGTCCTCGTCCCCCGCGTCCACCACCCAGGGCAGCGACTCCCGGCACTCGCCACAGCGCGGCGCTCCCGCCCCCGCCTTGGGCACGCGGTTGTTCCGGCCGCAGTGCGGGCACCGGACGACGCTCGACTCCACGACCTTCGGCGGCATCGGTCAGCCCTCCGGGTTCTCGTACGTGACCACGATCTCGCCGCCGGACAGTTCCACCCGGATGGTCGCGCCGTCGCGGACGTCGCCGGCGACCAGCGCCCGCGCGACCCGGGTCTCCACCTCGCGGGCGATGTAACGCCGCAGCGGGCGGGCTCCGTAGATCGGGTCGAACCCGCGCTCGGCGATGTGGTGGACCGCCTCCGTGCTGATCTCGAGCGTCATCCTGCGCTCGGCGAGCCGCGCTCTGATGTCGTTGAACATCAGCTTGACGATCTGCTCGATCTCGGCCTCGGTGAGCGGCTTGAACAGCACGATGTCGTCGACGCGGTTGAGGAACTCGGGGCGGAAGCGGGCGCGCAGCTCCGCCATGACCATCTCGCGCACCTCCGGGTCGATCTCGCCCGACGGCGCCGCCTTCTCGCTGAGGTAGTGCGAGCCGATGTTGGACGTCATGATGATCACGGTGTTGCGAAAGTCGACCGTGCGCCCCTGGGCGTCGGTGAGCCGCCCGTCGTCCAGCACCTGCAGCAGGGTGTTGAACACGTCCGTGTGTGCCTTCTCGATCTCGTCGAAGAGCACCACGGAGTAGGGCTTGCGCCGCACGGCCTCGGTGAGCTGGCCGCCCTCCTCGTAGCCGACGTACCCGGGCGGGGCGCCGACGAGGCGGCTGACGGTGTGGCGCTCCTGGTATTCGCTCATGTCGACGCGGACGATGTTCTCCTCGGTGTCGAACAATGCCTCGGCCAGCGTCTTGGCCAGCTCGGTCTTGCCGACTCCGGTCGGCCCGAGGAAGATGAACGACCCGATCGGGCGGCGGGGGTCCTTGATCCCCGAGCGCGCCCGGATGATGGCGTCGGCGACCGCTCGCACGGCCTCGTCCTGGCCGATCACCCGCTGGTGCAGGATCTCGTCGAGCCGTAGCAGCTTCTCCCGCTCGCCCTCCTGCAGGCGGCTGATCGGGATGCCGGTCCACCGCGACACGATGCCGGCGATCTCCTCCTCGGTCACCACCTCGCGCAGCAGCCGGTGCCCGCCCTGCTTGCTCTCCAGCTGTTCCTCCGCGGCACGCAGCCTGCGCTCCAGTTCGGGAAGCCTGCCGTGTCGCAGCTCGGCCGCGCGGTTCAGGTCGTACATGCGCTCGGCCTGCTCGGCCTCCCGGCGTACGCTCTCGATCTCCTCGCGCAGCTGCTGCACCTTGCGCAGGGCGTGCCGCTCGGCCTCCCACTGGGCCCGCATGGCGTCGGCTTCGGCCCGCAGGTCGGCCAGCTCCTTGCGTAGCGTCTCCAGGCGCTCCCGGCTCGCCGGGTCGTCCTCCTTGGCGAGCGCCGCCTCCTCGATCTCCAGCCGCGTCACCCGGCGGGTCAGCTCGTCCAGCTCCGCGGGCATCGAGTCGATCTCCGTACGGAGCATGGCGCACGCCTCGTCGACCAGGTCGATCGCCTTGTCAGGGAGGAAGCGGTCGGAGATGTAGCGGTGGCTCAGCACGACCGCGGCGACGATCGCGCCGTCCTGGATCTTCACGCCGTGGAAGACCTCGAGCCGCTCGCGCAGCCCGCGCAGGATGGAGATGGAATCCTCGACTGACGGCTCGTCGACGAAGACGGGCTGGAAGCGGCGCTCCAGGGCAGCGTCCTTCTCGATGTGCTTGCGATACTCCGTCACGGTCGTCGCGCCGATCATGTGCAGCTCGCCGCGGGCCAGCATCGGCTTCAGCATGTTGCCGGCGTCCATCGCCCCCTCGGCGGCGCCCGCGCCGACCACCGTGTGCACCTCGTCGACGAACAGCAGGATGCGTCCCTCGGACGCCGTCACCTCGGTGAGCACGGCCTTCAGGCGCTCCTCGAACTCGCCGCGGTACTTCGCCCCCGCGACGAGCGCGCCCATGTCCAGGCTGAAGATCGTCTTGTCCTTCAGGCCCTCCGGTACGTCGCCGCGCGCGATGCGCTGCGCGAGGCCCTCCACGATCGCCGTCTTGCCCACGCCTGGGTCGCCGATCAGGACCGGGTTGTTCTTGCTCTTGCGGGACAGGATCTGGACGACCCGGCGGATCTCGCCGTCCCGCCCGATGACCGGGTCGAGCTTGTCCGCCCGCGCCGCGGCGACGAGGTCGCGTCCATACTTCTCAAGCGCCTCGTAGGCGACCTCCGGATTGGCGGAGGTCACCCGCTGATTCCCGCGTGCCTGCGTCAGGACCTGCAGGAAGCGCTCACGGGTCAGCCCGTGTCCCTTGAGCAGCCGGCCCGCCGCGCTGTCGACGCCCTCGTCCAGCAGCGCCATCAGCAGGTGCTCGACCGACACGTACTCGTCCTTCAGCCGGCCGGCCTCCCGCTCGGCGGCATCGAACAGCCGCGACAGCCGTTGGGTGACGTAGACCTGGCCGGGGGCGACGCCGGGACCGGTGACGCGGGGCCGCCGCTCCAGCTCGTGCTCCAGTTCGAGCCGGAGCTTGTCCGGGTCGGCGCCGGCGGCGGACAGCAGGCGCGGGACGAGCCCGTCGGGCTGCCGGACCAGCGCCAACAGCAGGTGCTCCCCGTCGACCTCGGTGTGTCCGAAGCGGATCGCCGCGGTCTGGGCGTCGTGCAGGGCCTCCTGCGACTTCTGCGTCAGGCGGTTCAGGTCCACGATCTGTCTCCGGTCCATCTCGTATTGGTGCGCAGAGCCGCCTCCAGCTCCGCGATGCGGTCCAGGAGGTCCGTCACGAGGCCGAGGGAGGCGTAGTTGACGGCGAGCCCCGCGTGCAGGCGCTGAAGGCGCCCCACGGCGGCGACCTGGGTGGGCGGGAAGCACAGGCCGCCCGAGAAGCCGGTCCAGGCGTCGATCAGCCCGAGCGCCACCAGGCGACGCACCAGATCCGGGTGCAGTCCCGTGGCCCGGGAGAAGGACTCCAGGTCCAGGTGCCCGACGTCCGCCTGGGCGAGCCGGACGAGCGGATAGGTCATGACGGGCTCCTCGGGTTGAACGCCGAGATCCTGGCCAGTTGCTCGTACAGGCGGCGCTCCTCGTCGCCGAGCGTGGGCGGCACCATGATCCGGACCTCGGCCAGCAGGTCTCCGGGCCGGCCGCGCGGGTTCGGCATGCCCTGTCCGCGCAGGCGCAGGCGGCGCCCGGACGAGGTACCCGGCGGCACCTTGACCTTCGCCTCCCCGCCGGGTGTGTCGACCGCTACAGTCGCCCCCAGCGCGGCCTCCGACGGCGTCAGCGGGAGGCGGACGTGGATGTCGCGCCCCTCCAGGCGGTAGCGGGGGTGGTCGGCGATCCGCGCGATCAGGTAGAGGTCGCCCGCCCTGGCGCCGTCGCTGCCCGCGCCGCCCTGGCCCGCGAGCCGGATCCGCTGGCCGTCGGTCACGCCAGGGGGAATGTTCACCTGGAGGGTCCGCGCGCCTCCCGGGCCGGGGATCGTGATGCTCCGCCGGCCGCCGCGGTAGGCCTCCTCCACCGTGAGCGGCAGCTCGGCCTCCTGGTCGGCGCCGGGCACCGGGCCCCAGCCGCGGCCGGTCGCGCCGCGCCTGCGCCTGCCGAAGACGCCACCGAGCAGGTCTTCGAGGTCGATGCCCTCGAAGCCCTCGCCGGTGGTGAAGTGGATCTCCTCCCCGCCGGGTCCGCGCGCCCAGGCGGGCCCCGGCCCCGCCCAGCCCGGCCCCGCGCCGGCTCCCGCTCCGGCGCGGGCGCGCGCGTACGCCGCCGGGTCCACGCCCTCGGGCACCCGGCGGAAGTCCGGCCCGAACGCGTCGTACCGCCGCCGCGTCCCGGGGTCCGACAGCACCTCGTACGCCTCCGAGACCTCCTTGAAGCGGTCCTCGGCGTCCGGGGCCTTGTTGACGTCGGGATGGTAGGTGCGGGCCAGCTTCCGGTAGGCCCGCTGGATCTCGTCCTGGTCCGCCGTCCTCGGCACGCCCAGGATCTCGTAGAAGTCGCGCTCCGCCATCACTCGTCGGCTTTCGTGGAGACGACGACGGAGGCCGGGCGCAGTTGCAGCGCGCCGTCGCCGTAGCCGGGCCGTACGACGTCGACGACGGTGCCGGCGTCGACGTCCGGGACGGCGACCGTACTGACGGCCTCGTGCCTGGCGGGGTCGAATCGCGTCCCGACGTCGTCCCTGCGCGGGAAGCCGAGACGCGCGAGCACGCCGACCGCCTGGTCGCGGACGGCCCGGACCCCCTCGATCACCGCGTCGGCGTCGGCGCCCGCGTGCTTCAGCGCGAGTTCGAGGTTGTCGATCACCGGCAGCCACTCGGCCGCGACCCGCGTACGCTCCTCGATCCGCTGCCGGTCCATGTCGCGCGCGACACGCTTGCGGAGGTTGTCGAGGTCGGCTACGGCGCGCAGCCACCGGTCCTCCAGCTCGGCGAGCTTCTCCGCAACGGGTTCCTCGACGGCCTGCCGGGGCTCCGGAGGTGGTGTCTCATTCCGCTCGGTCATGTCATGTCACGGGCTATTCGGAGCTGGTGAACTCGGCGTCGATGACGTCCTCGTCCGAGGGGCCGGCGGCGGCCTGGCCGGGCCCGGCCTGAGCCGGCCCCTGGGTCTGGGCCTGGCTCTGGGCCTGGGCGGCGGACGCCGCCACGCCGAGGCCGTGGTAGACCTGCTGCAGCTCCGCGGTCAGGCCGCGCAGCCGGTCGACGGGCACCTCTTCCTTGATCGCCTGACGCGCCTCCATGATCAGCTGCTCGGCCCGCGCCTTCTCGTGCACCGGGACGGCCTCGCCCAGCTCCGACAGCCGGCGTTCCACCTGGTGGGCGACCGAGTCCAGCTCGTTGCGCGCGTCGATCGCGGCGCGAAGCTGCGCGTCCTCGGCGCGGTGCCGCTCCGCGTCGGCGATCATCCGGTCGATCTCGCTCTTGTCCAGGTTGGAGCTCTCGCTGATCGTGATGCGCTGCTCGGCGCCGGTGTCCTTGTCCTTGGCGGAGACGTTCAGGATGCCGTTGGCGTCGATGTCGGTGGTGACCTCGATCTGCGGCACCCCGCGCGGCGCGGGCCGGATGTTCTCCAGGCGGAACCGGCCGAGCACCCGGTTGTCGGCGGCCCGCTCGCGCTCGCCCTGCAGGATGACCACGTCCACGGCCGACTGGTTGTCGTCCGCCGTGCTGAACGTCTCCGTACGGCGGGCCGGGATCGTGGTGTTCCTGTCAATGATCTTCGTCATCACGCCGCCGAGCGTCTCGACGCCGAGCGACAGAGGAGTGACGTCGAGCAGCACGACGTCCTTCAGCTCGCCCTTGATGATGGCGGCCTGGACGGCCGCGCCGACGGACACGACCTCGTCCGGGTTGACCGTCATGTTCGGTTCCTTGCCCGTCAGCCGCCGCACGAGTTGCTGCACGGCCGGCATGCGGGTGGAGCCGCCGACGAGGATCACCTCGTCGAGGTCGTTCGTCGTCAGCTTCGCGTCGGCCATGGCCTGCTCCACCGGGCCCCGGCAGCGTTCGAGCAGGTCGTGGGTGATCTGCTCGAAGGTCGAGCGCATGAGTGTCGTGTTCAGGTGTTTGGGGCCGGTCGCGTCGGCCGTGATGAACGGCAGGCTGACCTGCGTCTGGGTGACCGCCGACAGCTCCACCTTGGCCTTCTCCGCGGCCTCGAACAGCCGCTGGAGGGCCTGCGGATCGCGCCGCAGGTCGATGCCCTGCTGCTTGTGGAACTCGTCGGCCAGGTGGTCGACGATGCGCCGGTCGAAGTCGTCGCCGCCCAGGTGAGTGTCGCCCGAGGTGGCACGGACCTCGATGACGCCCTCGCCGATGTCGAGGACGCTGACGTCGAACGTGCCCCCGCCCAGGTCGAACACGAGAACGGTCTCGTTGCCCTTCTTGTCCAGGCCGTATGCCAGGGCCGCCGCGGTCGGCTCGTTGATGATCCGCAGGACCTCCAGGCCGGCGATCTTGCCGGCGTCCTTGGTGGCCTGCCGCTGCGCGTCGTTGAAGTACGCGGGCACCGTGACGACGGCCTCGTTGACCTTCTCCCCCAGAAACTTCCCGGCGTCCGAGGCCAGTTTGCGCAGCACGAAGGCGGAGATCTCCTCCGGCGCGTACAGCTTGTCGCGCACCTTGAACCGCACGGCGCCGTCCGGGCCCGGCACGACGTCGAACGAGACCGCCTTGATCTCGCTCTGCACCTCGTCGAACTTGCGCCCGATGAAGCGCTTGGCCGAATAGATCGTGCCCTTCGGGTTGAGGATCGCCTGGCGTCTGGCCATCTGGCCCACCAGCACCTCGCCCTGGTCCGTGAAGGCCACCACCGAGGGAGTCGTGCGCGATCCCTCGGCGTTCGGGACGACCGTCGGATGCGCGTCCTCGGTGGTCGCGATGACCGAGTTCGTCGTGCCTAGGTCGATGCCCACCGCCTTGGCCATGTCCTCATCCCCCTCCTGGCGCTCACCTGAGCGCAGCGGCCTCACGAGCATGCGTGAGCACGCGCCGGGCCTCGTCGGCGAACTCCGGGTCGACGAGGATGTCGTAGTGGTCGGCGACGACCGCAGGCATCGAGGCGAACGCCCGGTGCTGCACCACGTGACTGATCGCACCCCAGACGAGGCCGAAGACCAGCCCGAGCACGATCGAGGAGCCGATGGCCCATCCGGCCCACGGGCTGAAGATCGCGAATATCAAGCCGATGAGAAGACCGATCCAGCCGCCGGTACCGGCGCCGGTGACGAGTGCTCTGCCGAGGCCCCATCGCCCGAGCACCTTCTCCTCCCACCGCAGATCGCAGCCCACGATGGTGACGTGTGCGATCGGGAAGTCGTGGCGGGCCAGGACGTCCACCGCGTGATGGGCCGCGTCGTAGCTGCTGTAGGTGGCCAGCACCACCTTGTGGGGCCCTGCTGTTCTCGGGACGCTCACGGGACCAACCCCCTCGGCTATTCCAGCTCGTGAAGACGACTCGCTCCACCGCCGATGCGCATCGGCCGGAGCGGGAGAACCGGAATCCACGCCACCTTCGACGTTGGCGGTATCAGGGCCCTACCAGCGGGAACAATCCCTATGACGCGTGTCCCCCCGTCGGCTTGTGGAACACCCGACGGAATTTTCGTCTCCCATGCCAGGATCCCGCCTGCCGTTCCCTCGCACCACCCTTCCCGGCCCTCATCTGCCTCCCATGAGCAGTAGCAAGTCGCCCAGGGGGAGCGCCAGGTGCGAAGCAACTCCGTACTGGTCAGGCGTTGTGGCTCCCCGAAATTCACCCTTCCGGTCCCGCCGGACGGCCCGGGTCATGTATCCGCGCGAAGACCTGCTGGTAAAAGCGTTCGTAGACCTCGGTCATCACGGAACGTCGAAGCGTTGCAGCGCGTAGGCCCTCCTTGCGCGCACAGAACGGGAACGTGGCGAAATCCACGGCATTGTGCACCTGCGCGACCCAATTGAGGTCGGGTGCGCTCGCCCGCTGCGAGGTGCTCCGCCCTGGCAGCGTGCACGACTTCCGGATCCTCGCCGACGGCGGCTCGTTGTAGGTGCGCCGATCGACTCCGTCGCCCGCGCCGATCACGGTCACCCGATGCCCGCGGGCGAGCAGCCCGCGGACGAGATCCGCCGTCATCGACTCGATGCCGCCGTACCCCTTAGGCGGGATGTCGTACCACGGCGGGGCGACCATCGCGATGTGCAATGCCTGCCGCGCCCGTTCCGAAACGTTTCGCAGGTCCACGGAGACCTCCGGCAGCCTGCGGCCCGAGCGGTGCCGGAGGCGGCTGTGCCAGCATGCCGTCCCCCACACCTTCTCACCTGGGCCGGACTCCATGCGCACGGGGGGGGCGGAACGGTGATGTCGAAGAACTCCTTGTCCGTAATGGACTCGCGTAACTTGGCGAACACGGCGGCGGCATGTTCCCGCGCCTGGTCAAGGGACGCGCCCTCTCGTTCAGCCACCCGGCGCAGAGACTCCTCCGGCCCCATCCGTGTGGCCGTGCCGGAGCGACCGGCGATGCCCCGCCCCAGTGGTGGATACAGCCGGACCGGCGGTTCGCGGATGAGGTCCCTGACCTCGCCTGCGGCGACGCGCTCCGCGAGCGTCTCCAACACGGCCGCGGTGGCGCGTTCGGCACCCTCGGCGTCGAGGCCGGTCCGACTGGCGACCCTGCTGAGGAACTCCGAGGACCGCATGACCTCCACGTGCCGCCGCTGGGCCTCGGCCACCAGGGGGTCGAATTCCTCCGGCAGGTCCGCCAACAGGTCGGCCACCTCCTTGGCGTCCAGGGCACCGCCCAGCGCCCAGAAGACGGCTCGCGCGTGCCGTTCGGCCTCCTCGACGTCCACCTGCTCCCGCTCGGCCACGCGCCGGAGGAACTCGTCGACGTCGAAGCGCTGAGCGGCCTCGGCGTCCAGGCCGGTCTGGCGGCTCACGATTTCGAGGAACTCTTCGTAGTCCACGTACGGGCTCCTCGCTCGACACCCCATGCACAGGTTTCTCGTGGTCAGCTACCCGCCGACCATGGGGAGGCTCATCCAGCTCAAAGCGGTGTTTCCTGATCCACCCCTCCTGCTCGAACGCCGCCCTCGACGCGGTCTGACGGTTGCTCGTCACGCGGGCCCGGCAGGACGGGCCGCCGCGGATGGTGAGTGCGGTCGGCGTTGTCGTACCGGCGATGTGCGGCATCAGCGGCAGGATCTCCCGCGGCTACGTTGCCGGAGACCCGGACGGCACCGACACCGAGGTGCTGACCGCCTTCATCGAGGCGGCCCAGGCACTGGATCTCTGGGCTGAAGCGCCTTTCCCGCTCGTCGCTTGACCCCCGCAGCTAGTCATATCCGTTGAGCACAAGGCTGTGGCACCTGCTCCCGAGATGGTGCTTTTACGGAGTTCTTCTTTACACTGTAGATCACTAACTCGATCGTTGCGGCCGGCCGGTTTGAACATTTGGCGAGCTCATTGGCTTCAAGGCCTCGGAACGGGCGGCAGCCTGCGGCAACGGGAGACAGCGGGGTGTCGGCAACTGACGACTCGTCCGAGCAACAAACGAGAAACAGAAAAGCCGTGATCACTCTTTCGTGATCACGGCTCCGACCTGCTAGAACAGTGTCGGGACGGCGGGATTTGAACCCACGACCCCTTGACCCCCAGGAGGTGAGACCAGGAGTTTCCGCTGCCCAAAAGGCTTCAGATATACCTAAGGCTCAACGCCAGCGGGACTTACCCTGCAGATAGCCTCCTGCGTCCTCCAAACTGATCGGCTGATACGGCGTGTAGAGGTTCGGCTCGAACCGGCTCTGGTAGCGGTCGAAGACCGGCCGGTACAGATCCCAGTGGATGTCCGGCTGGCGGTGCCGCGCCCGGAACGCTCCGATCGGGATCTGGCCGAGGACCAGCTTCTCGAACTTGCTGTCGGCCGACGCTATGGCCTCGCCATCCGGGCCGTAGATGGCCGAGCCGCCGGCCCCGGTGTCCTCGAAGTAATTGGTCTCCGCCGCAAGCACCGAGTTGTTGACGATCGCACAGTACGCCCGGTTGTGCAGGGCGGTGGCTCGAACGTCGATCTCGCTGAAGCCACCCGTCGCGGTACGGAGGAAGACCTCGGCGCCCTTGATCGCCGCGGTCCGGAACAACTCCGGCTCCAGCTGAGTGGACGACATGGAGATGTTCCCCAGCGGCGTACGGGCCACCGGAACCACCTCGTCCTGACCGTACTTGTCGATGTACTCGTCCAGGACGTCGTACACCGTGGTGGTGAACAACTCGAAGCCGCTGAAGACGCCCTTGACGTTGCGCGACTTCCAGTGCTTGGCCACGATCTCACCGTCCGGGCCGATCAACGTGGTGATGCTGAGGACGTGCCCCGGCCAGTCCGGGTCCCGGACGTAGGCGCCGAAGGCGATGTGGCAGCGGTACTGCCGGGCCTTGGCGGCGATCAGTTCGGTCTCCTCACCCGGGATCTCGATGCAGCGCCGCTCGGTCTCGGCCTTGTCCCACCGGTCCCAGCCGCTGATCGGAAACTCGTGGAAGAAGAGCAGATCCGGAGCCGCGCCGAATCCCACCCGAAACGAGTTGTCTATCAGGTGCAGCATGTGGTCGAGGTTGGCCTTCATGCCCGCCCGGTCGGGCGCCGCGTTCACCCGGGACTGGACGACACCGAGCGTCCATACCTCCTTGGCCAGCGGGACGGTGGGGTACCCGCCGTCGGTGTCCTGTGTGAGTGCCGTGTCGTGGGTGCTCAATGGATTCGTCTCCGTTCAGGAGGGGTCGTTCGGGAAGGGCGGGGGCGCGGTGAGGTCGTCCAGCCGGAGGCAGGCCACCCGGCGGCCGTCCGGGCCGGGCTCGAGTGCCGCCTCGGTACGCGCGCAGGCGTCGACGGCCATCGGGCACCGGGTGTGGAACCGGCAGCCGGGCGGCGGGGACACGGCGGACGGCACCTCGCCTCGCAGCAGGGGCGCCGGTTCCCGGGATCCGATGCCGGGCACGGCGGCCAGCAGTGCCCGGGTGTACGGGTGGCGGGGGTCGGTGAACACCTGCTCGGCGTCACCGGTCTCGACGATCCGGCCCAGGTACATGACCGCGACCCGGTCGGCCAGATGCCGTGCGATGTCGATCTCGTGGGTGATGAGCACGTAGCTGAGACCGAGCCGTCGCCGCAGGTCGGCGAGCAGGTTCACCAGCAGTGCCTTGACGCTGACGTCGAGGCTGGCGGTGGGTTCGTCCAGCACGAGCACCCGCGGCTCGACGGCCAAGGCCCGGGCGACGGTCACCCGTTGCAGCTCGCCGCCGCTCACGCCACCGGGTCGGCGATCGAGGTACTCCTCCGTGAGGCCGACCAGGTCCAGCAGCTCACGGACCCGGGCGGCCCGCGCCGCCCGGCCGGGGTGCAGCCCGTGCACCGCGAGCGGCTGCTCCAGTGCGTGCCGGATGCTCTTGCGCCGGTTCAGCGCCGACCAGGGGTTCTGCGAGACGAACTGCACCGCGCGCCGGTCCACCGTGTCCCGGCCCTGGACGAGGATCCGGCCGGCCGTCGGCTCGGTCAGCCGGACGAGCATCCGGGCGATCGTGGACTTGCCGCAGCCGGACTCACCGACGATCGCGAGCGTGCTGCCCTCCGCCAGCTCGAACGAGACGTCGTCGACGGCGTGCACCACCCGGTCGGGGCGCCGGCCACCCGACCGGATGCGGTAGTGCTTGACGAGCCGCTCGGCGCTGATGACGCTCACAGATCCTCTCCCGCCCGGTGGCAGCGCACCAGTGAGAGCCCCGTCTCACGTGGCGCCGGGTTCTCCTCGCGGCACAGGTCCAGGGCGATGGGGCAGCGCGGGGCGAAGGGGCAGCCGCTCAGGCGGTTCGCACCGGTGACCGTGCCCGGGATGGTACGCAGCGGCTCACCCCGCCGGTGCCGGACGGGGATCGCCTCCAGCAGCGCCCGCGTGTACGGGTGCCGGGGGGCGGCGAACAGCTCCCGGGCCGGGGCGACCTCGACGAGCCGGCCCGCGTACATGACCCCGATCCGGTCGCTGATCTGGGAGATCACACCGAGGTCATGGGTGACGAACACCATCGCCGACCCGACCCGGTCGCGCAACTCCAGCAGCAGCCGCAGCACCTGCGCCTGGACGGTGGCGTCGAGCGTCGTCGTCGGTTCGTCGGCCAGCAGCAGGTCCGGCTGCTTGCCGAGCGCGGCGACGGCGATGAGCAGGCGCTGGAGCTGGCCACCGGAGAACTCGAACGGATAGCCGTCCAGCCGGTCGAGGAGGGCGTCCAGCCCGACCCCGCCGAGCAGCTCCTTGAGCCGCCCGGCGTCGTCGAGCCCGTCCAGGTGCCAGCGCAGCTGGCGCCCGATGCTGGTGGCCGGTGACAGCGAGGTCATCGGCCGCTGCGGGATCAGGCCGATGCGGTCGCCGCGTAACCGCCGCATCGCCGGCTCCCGCAGGGCCAGCAGGTCGGCGCCGTCGAAGCCGATCCGCCCCGAGGTGATCCGCGCGTTGCGCGCGAGCATACGCGTGAGCGCGGTGAGCACCGTGCTCTTGCCGGAGCCGGACTCCCCGACCAGGCCGAAGATCTCTCCTCTGGCCAGGTCGAAGGAGACCTCGCGTACGGCCGGGACCTCGCCCGTTCGGGTGCGGAACACCACCGCGAGGTCCCGTACGGACAGCAGCGGCCCGGCCGGGGACTGCGCGGCCGTCATGGCAGCCATCAGGCGAAACTCAGCGGGGGAAGCGGGACGCGGCTGACGCTCATGAGCTTCTCGTCGATGTCGGAGAGGTCGGTACGCTGGGCCACGATCATCTGAGGGTAGACCGGCGGCAGCAGGATCGCGTCGTCCGCCAGAAGCTTGTCGATCTTCTTGCAGGCCTCCACTCGGGCGGCCTCGTCGGTGGCGGCCCACGCCTCGCCGAGCAGCTTGTCCACCTCGTCGTTCTTGTAGCCGAAGTTCAGCGGATTGCGCGAGCTCATCTGCCCGAGCAGGGTGAACGCGGTGCGGCCGGAGCCGAAGCCGCTCTCGAACCCGGTCATCGCCATCTGGTACTCGCCGCTCGCCCACTTCTTCACCCAGGGCCCGATGTCGAGGACCTCGAGGGTGCAGGTGATACCGGCCTGCTTCCACCCCTCCACGAGCACCTGCCCGATGTTCTTCATCACCGGGTCGCTGGTGATCATCAGGGTGAAGTCGAGGGAGGAGACCCCGGCTTCGGCCAGCAGCGCCTTGGCCTTCGCGGGATCGGGGGCCTCGGCGTAGATCTGCAACGAGGGGTCGTGGCCCTCGGTGGCGGGGCCGATCGGGCCCTGGGCGATCGTGGCGGTCCCCGCGTAGACGACGTCCCGCACGCCCTTGCGGTCCATCGCGTGGCCGAGTGCCTGCCGTACCTTCACGTTGTCGAAGGGAGCCTTGGCGGCGTTGAAGTAGGTCACGATGTCGCTGGGGGCGGCCACCTGGTGGACCCGGATCTCGTCGTCCTGCTTGAGCAGCCCGACACTCTCCGGCGAGACCCCGGTCATAATCTGGATCTTGCCTTCGCGCAGGTTGACCAGCCGGGTGGCGGGATCGGGGACCGCCTGGAACACGACGCCGCGCAGCTCCGGTTTGCTGCCGTGGTAGGCGTCGTTGGCGGTCAGCGTCACCTGCTGCCCCTGGGTCACCTTGTCCATCTTGAACGGACCGGTCCCCATGGTCGTGTCGGTCTTGCGCACGTAGTCCTTGTGCACGATGGGCAGGTTCGTGAGATGGGAGCGGAGCACGCCGAACGGCGTCGTCAGCGTGATCTTCACGGTGTGCTCGTCCGGGGCGGTGACCTTCTTGACGTAACCGACGAAGTAGGCCGTCCAGTCGCTCGTGCTCTTGGGATCGGTGACGAAGGTCAGCGTCTCCACCACGTGGGCGGCGGTGAACGGATCGCCGTTGTGGAAGGTCACCCCCTGCTTCAGCTTGATCGTCCAGGTCAGCCCGTCGGACGAGATCTCGGGTTCGCCGTCCGCGAGCAGCGGGACCGACGCGAGCGACGGGTCGTAGGTGTAGAGCGACTCGACGACGGGGTCGGTGATCCAGTGCACCCGGCTCGAGGTGGTGCTGAGCGGGTTGAGATAGTCGGAGATGGATCCGACGCCGAACGTGAGCGTGCCCGCCGCCTTGGCCGCGCCGCCGGCGCCGTCCGTCGCGGTCTTGCCCGCGCCCGCGTCGTCCGTTCCGCCGCAGGCGGCGAGCGTGAGCGCGCCGGCCGTGAGCACGCCGGCGGCCGTCAGGAAGCGGCGCCTGCTGAGCGCGCGGATGGAGTGTTCGTCAGTCATGACTCTTCCTCAGAAGTGGGGGGGTGTATGTGCGCGCGGGTCAGCGATGTCCGTGCGCGTCGAGGGCGTCGCCGAGGCCGTCGCCGACGAGGTTGAAGCCGACCGTGGCGACGAGGATGACCAGGCCCGGGATGATCGAGTACCACCACGCCCCGAGCAACATATAGCCGGTCGCGTCGCCGAGGATGTTGCCCAGGCTGGGCCGGGGAGGCTGGATTCCCAGGCCCAGGAAGCTGAGGGCGCTCTCCGCGAAGATCGCCACACCGAGCCACAGGAACGCCTGGACCAGGACCGGTGGAAGCACGTTCACCAGCACCTCACCGGCGATGACGCGCCACCGCGGCACTCCGATCACCCGCAGCGCGTCGACGTAGTCCTCCTGCACCTCCACGAGCGCGGCCGACCGGGTCACCCGGGCGAAGTACGGGATGAAACCGATGCCGAGGAGGAGGACGACCTTGGTCGTCGAGGTGAGCGACAGCGGGCCCAGCTGGGAGTCGCCGGTTCCGGTGATCCCGATGACGAACAGGGCGAAGACGAACAGCGGCAGGGCCTGGAGGGCCTCCAGGACCCGCATGATCAGGTCGTCGGGCCAGCGCCCGCCGAAGTAGCCCGCGACCAGTCCGGCCGGCACCGCGACGACCAGCCCGAACGCCACCGCGGCCACCGCCACCAGGAGCGACACCTGGGCGCCCTCAGCGGCGCGGGCGAACAGGTCCCTCTGGAGATGGTCGGTGCCGAACAGATGCTCCATGCCGGGTGCGGCGAGGGTCTGCCCGGTCCGGGCGTCGGGATCGCCGGCGAGCAGCGGGCCGAACACGGCCAGCAGGAGAAACAGCACCAGCAGCACCACGCCGGTCCACGTGAGCGCTGACATCCGCGGCAAGCGCCTTCCGGCGGCCGAGGGGAGAACCCGGGTCATCACCATGTCTAGCGAGCCGTCCCGTTCAGGAACCCGGCGCGTATCCGGGGGTTGAGCACGAAGTAGAGGAGGTCGACGACCAGGTTGGCGACGAGGAACACCGAGGCGGTGATCAGCGTGCAGGCGATGGCCAGCGGATAGTCGTGCCGGGTGAAGGCGCCGACGACGGTCTGACCGATTCCCGGGATGTTGAACACGTTCTCGATGAGCACGGTGCCGCTCACGAACACGCCGAGCATGAGCCCGATCACCGTGGCCGTCGGGATGATCGCGTTGCGCAGCGTGATCTGGCGCAGGACGCGCCGCTCGGACATCCCCATCGCCCGCGCGAAGGACACGTAGTCGGCCTGGGCCGTCTCGATCATGGATGCGCGCAGCGTTCTCGCGATGATCGCGCCGGACCCGAGGCCGAGCGCGAAGGCGGGCAGCACCACACCGCGCAGGTTGCCCCATGGATCCTGGCTGAAGGGCGTCCAGCCGCTGGACGGCAGCACGCCCTTGACGTACAGACCGAAGACCACGACCAGCACCAGCGCCAGCCAGAAACTCGGGACCGACAGCGCGACGACGCTGATCACCCGGACGCATCCGTCCACGAACGAGTCGCGCCGGCGGGCCGCGACCGCCCCCGCGACGAGGCCCAACGCCACCCAGAAGAGGAAGGCGGTCAGGCTGAGCTCCAGGGTGACCGGCAGGCGCTCGCCGATGACGGCGCTCACGGGACGGTCGCTGAACAGCGAGTTCCCGAGGTCGCCCGAGGCGAGGTTGCCGAGGAACTTGGCGTACTGCACCCAGATCGGCTGGTCGAGGCCGAAGCGGTGTTCCACTTCGGCCCGCTTCTCCGGGGTGGGGTTCATCCCGAGATACGCGTCGACCGGCCCGCCCGGTGCGGCCCTGAGCATGAAGAAGACGAGAGTCAGGACGATGAGCAGGACCAGCGCGAGGCCGGCGACCCGACGACCGACGTACCGCAGCATTTCCGGGTCCCCTTCTGTTGAACGGACATCCGGTTCCACAGCGGGGAACGTTGTTTCTGTGTCCGGAATATTAGCTTCGGGAGGGCGGGGCGGGAAGTGGCGACAAGCGGTTGTGAAACGCCGTTCCGGCGCCCGTCAGACGCCACCTTTCCGGGCGTCGCCCCTCAGGCGGCCGGGCACGCGGTCAGGCGACCTTGGTCTCGCTGATGATCGTGCGCTTGACGAGGCGGTCGCCGTCCATCCAGTGCCAGGTCCGGCACTTGTGCCGCCCGTCGCGCGACAGCTGGATCAGCTCGTAGAGATAGTTGTTCGCGTCGTTCTTGTACGACCAGGTGAGCACGATCGTCTGATCGTCCACCTGGCTCATCTCTCCGATGATGCGGTCGGTGTCGAAGTGGCAGACGCCCTCGGCGTCGAGCCTGCCGCCGAAGTCGAACGCCTCCTGCCGCCCGTCGGCCCAGGTGTAGGTGTTGGTCTGCAGGATGTCGTAGGTCCCGTCCTCCGGGACGCGGCAGTAGAGGTGCGAGGCGTGCCGGTCGACGATGTTGCCCTCCGCGTCGACGTGGATGTACTCGCCCCGCCATTCACCGAGGTGGCTCTTGATGATCGGCATCCCTGAGATCGCTGCTCGCATGGTTCCTCCCTGGTCAGACGTGATTCGACCCGCGGCGAGGCCGGCTGGGCGGCCCGTTGACAGGCCGTCGGCGGGGAGCCTAGCGTGATCTGAACCATTTTGAAACAGCGTTCCGAGCACAGGAACAAAAGCCGCTGAGGGGATCATGTGAGCGAGGACAACCGACAGCCGCTGGTCGAGGGGATAACCGCCGCCCTGGTGGGCGTCACGGAATTCGACCCCCACCTGCGCTTCTTCCGCGACGACCTCGGCTTCGAGGTCGCCTCGGAAGGAACCGTCCCGGCGGCGGTGGCCGACGCGTTGTGGGGGTCGGGCTCCGCGGACGTCGAGGTGGTCGCGCTGGCCGCGGCTGGCGCCGAGACCGGGAGAATCCATCTGGTGCGCGTGCCGGAGCCGATGGCGCCCGCCGAACCTCCGCACAACCTCGACGACGGGCTGATCGGGATCGACCTGTACGCCCGCGACATCGATGCCGCACACGCCGAGCTCGGCCGGGCGGGACGGGCCTGGGCCACTCCCCCCACGACGTACGGCGTGGCGGTGGGTGAGCGCGAGGTGCAGGTCACCCAGGGCGTGTGCCCGGGCCCGGACGGGACGGTCGTCGTCTTCGTCCAGCCCGCCGCGGTGCGCGGCACCGAGGCGTGGGCCGCCGACCCCGGCCGTCCGTTCACCGAGCTGACCTCGGTCGTCTGCCACGTCCCCGACGCCGACGCCGAGGTCGCGTTCTGGGGACCGGACGGCCTGGGCATGTCGGTCTGGTATGACGTTGTGTTCTCCTCTCCCGGTTTCGACACCGTCGCCGGGCTGCCCGCGGGCACGAAGATGCGGCTGGCGTTCCTCGCCGGGGAGAAGACCGCGCGGATCGAGGTCACCTCGGCCGCCGGCGAGCACCGGGTGGACCGCCGGGCGGTGCAGCGGCCGGCCCGCTCCCTCGGCCACAGCGGATGGTCGGTTCGCACCCGGGACCTGGAGGCCGCACTGGAGAGCGTGCGCCGGACCGGCGGACGGGTGCTCGGCGGGCCGATCGAGACCGACGACCCGCTGCACGGCCGGGCCGTCGTGGCCGCCGCCGACACTCCGAACGGCGTCTCGGTCACGCTGTGGCAGCCGCGAATCTGATCGGGAATCAGATGAAACTCCCCCAAACCATGCACCGTCTTCTGTGGAGGAAGTGACATGACCGTCCACCGTGGCGGGGCTCCCCTGTCGATCGCGGGCGGCGTACGCGAGTTCGCCCGCGCCACCCCTCGCGCCACCGCGGTGATCGACGGTGATCGCGCGCTCACCTACGCCGCGCTCGACGAGCGCTCCAACCGTCTGGCGAGCGCGCTCCTCTCGCGCGGGCTCACGACCGGACAGCGGGTCGCGGTGCTGCTGGGAAACCGGCTGGAGTATCCGGAGATCGCGGCCGGCATCGCAAAGGCGGGCCTCGTCATGGTGCCCCTCAATCCGCGGCTCACCACCGCCGAGGCCCGGTTCATCCTGGAGCACTCGGGCGCAGGCGCGATCGTCCTCGACGACGCGCTCTCCCCGATCGCCGGAGACGCGATCGAGGACCTCGGGTTGCCCGCCCTGTCCATCGACGGCGCCCAGACCGGCCGGTCTTACGAGGACGCGCTGGCGGCGGCGCGGGCGGTGGATCCGGCCGTGCGGATCGACGAACTCGACCCGTTCTGCATCACCTACACCTCCGGCACGACGGGGCGGCCCAAGGGCGTGCTGATCAGCCACCGGAGCCGGTCGCTGACCTTCTACTGCTCGGCGCTGGAATGGCGGCTCGGCGCCGGGCGGGTGTCGGTGGCGGTCGCGCCCATGTACCACGGCGCCGGATTCGCCTTCGGGTACGCCCCGGTCTACACCGGGGGCACGGTCACGATGCTCCGCAAATGGGACCCCGAGGCGCTGCTTCACCTGGTGGAGCGTGATCGCGCGCAGTCCGTCTTCCTCGTGCCGACGCACGCTCAGATGCTCCGCGCGCTGGACCGCGAGGCGCTGACCGCCAGGGACCTGGCCAGCCTCGACACGCTCTACTTCAACGCCGCCGCGCTGCCGTGGCCGCTCAAGCAGTGGGTCATGGAGGCGTTTCCGTCGTGCGGGGTCCACGAGCTCTACGGGTCCACCGAGGCGGGCATCGTGACCAACCTCCGCCCGGTCGACCAGCGCCGCAAGCCCGGCTCCGTCGGGCACGCCTGGTACATGACGGAACTGCGGGTCGTGAACGCGGCCGGGGAACCGGCCGGACCCGGCGAGCCCGGTGAGTTGTTCAGCCGCTCCCCCTTCCTCATGAACGGCTACCACGACGACCCGGCGGCCACCGCCGAGTGCACGACGGACGACGGCTTTCTCACCTGCGGCGACATCGTGGTGCGGGACGACGAGGGGTACGTCCACGTCGTCGACAGGAAGAAGGACATGATCATCTCAGGCGGGGTGAACGTCTATCCCCGCGAGATCGAAGACGTGCTGCACGCTCACGAAACGGTCGCGGAGGCGGCGGTGGTGGGCGTCCCCTCCGACACCTGGGGCGAGGAGGTCATGGCGTACGTCGTCCTGCGCGCCGGCGCCCCGGCCGCCGGGGCGGACGGCCTGGCCGCGCTGCTGGAGGCGCACTGCCGCACCAGCCTCGCCGGTTTCAAGGTGCCGAAACGCTGGCAGGTGGTCGCGACACTCCCCCGCAACGCCGCCGGCAAGGTGGTCAAGCGCGACCTGAAACCCCTCGACGAGGGCCTCTGACCGTTCCTCACGCCTTGAGAACCCTTGACCCCAAAACCTCAGACAATTACGCTCCAGTGATTAGAAACAGCGTTCCATCTTGCGGAACACGGAGCAACAAATCTGCGGAAGGACATCACAGTGCGCCCCCACGTCGAACTGATCCAGGAAGACGACTACGTATGGCACGGCGCCGAGCTCGTGAACGGTGAGGGCCGGGCCAGCGAGCGGCGCCTGTCCGTCGACGAGGAGGACGGCTCCTCCTCGCTGCGGATCGACTTCCACACCGATTGGGGCCGCGGCCCGGGCATCCACCACGCCAACACCGAGTACTACGTGCTCGAAGGGTCGATGACGTACGGCGGGCGCGCGATCGGCAAGGGCGGGTACGTCTACGCGCCCAAGGGCGTGCCGACCGACGCGATCACGTTCGCCGAGGGGACCAGGATCCTGCACTACCGCGAGTACGGCGACGCGGGTTTCGACCGCGTGGACGGCCTGAACGCGCCGCGCTGGGAGAACGCCCGCGAGGACGTCATCGTCATCGACAGCGAGGCCATGCAGTGGGACGCCGTGCCGAACCCCGGTCCCATGCCGGGCCTGTTCATCAAGTACCTGCACGTCGACCCGGTCACCGGCTTCTACACCCGCCTCGTGCACGCGCAGGAGGGCTGGGCCGACCACCGGCTGGCCCACCACCCCTGCTACGAGGAGGCGTACACCACCCAGGGCCACATGGAGTACAACTTCGGCACGCTGGACCTGGGCACGTACTTCTTCCGGCCGGCCCGGGTGAAGCACGGCCACTTCACCACGATGGAGGGCGGCGCGACCTGGCTGCTGCGCTCCGACGGTGAGCTGCAGAACTGGTACACCCAGAACGAGTGGCTGCGCTGGGGCGGCGAGGCGGTCAACTACGGGCCGGGCGGCGGCCGCATGCGCTGGTCGAAGTCCGCGCACGACCACGGCTCCGGCCCCACCTGGCGCAGCGAGAAGGACATCGCGGACCTCACCGCGGCGTGGCAGTACCAGCGCGACCAGGGCGAGCCCGACGTCGAGTACGTGCAGCACGGACAGGGCGCCGACAAGAGCCTGCTGGCGATCGCCAAGGCCCTGGACGCGGCCCGCCTCCAGGGTGGCCACGGGGACGGGCACGACCACACTCACGACCACACTCACGACCACGGGCACGACCACACTCACGACCACGATGCGCCGGCGCTCGACTGGGGGGCGGACCCGGCCTCCCTCGAGCACGCCGACGAGCGCACCGACGAGCACGCCCACGACTGGGGGCGCGGACGGCCGTGGAAGGCCGGCGACCCCATCCCGGCCCCCATCCTGTCCACCCTCCCGGTGCGCAGCCGGTCCCGCGGCCGCTGGGACGGCGACGGCATGTAGGCCGCCCCTCCGGCCGACCAGCCGCGACCAACCACTCACCGCATTGGAAAACGTGGCCGGGCCCGTCGGGCCCGGCCACGGTCATCTACGGAGATTCTCCCCATGACTCCCACCACGGCCGTCGAGCCCGTACACGGGCTCAACGCGTACAGCTTCGCGATCCTGCTGCACATCGTCCTGTTCGTCTACTGGCTCGGCAGCGACATCGGCGTCTACTACTCCAGCCGCTACGTGGTCCGCCCCGATCTCACGCCCGCGGCGCGGTCCGTGGCCGCGAAGATCATGCACGTCGTCGACATGGCGCCGCGGATCTGCCTCGTGCTGTTCCTGCCCAGCGGCGTGACGCTCATGTCGCTGAGCCCGTTCGGCGAGGGCTACTTCCCCGGCTGGCTGATGACCCTCGTCTGGGTCGCCGCACTGTGCTGGCTGGCCCTTGTCGTCTACGACTACACCCGCGGCGCCACCCCGCTCGGCCGCCTGGTGCAGCGGCTGGACCTCCTGGTCAGGTACGGCCTGGTCGCGGTCCTGGTCGTCATCGGCATTTACATGATCTTCACTGCCGAGCCCTTCGGCGTGCAGACGAACCCTAAGTGGCTGGGCGGCAAGCTCGTGGCCTACGGCCTGTGCGTCCTCGGCGGCGTGCTGATCCGCTGGCGGCTCAGCACGTTCGGCCCGGCCTTCGGCCGGCTGATGACCGAGGGCTCCAGCCCGGAGGTCGAGCAGGCGATCACCCGGTCGGTCCGGTCCTGCCTGCCGTACGTCTACCTCATCTGGGTGATGGTGCTGGTGGCCGCGTTCCTCGGCGTGGTCAAGCCCGGCACCACCGCCTTCGGCTGACACGTCCGGCCGGCAGTCCCCCGGCAATCACCCGGCTCCGGTCCGGGTCAGCGGGCCTCCGCGCAGGCTCACCATCGGCGAGCCGGCGCGGGGGCCTCTCATATACCCCCCTGGAACCTCGCCGCCGGGCACAAAAAGATTCCCCGCCGGCTCAGCCGGCGGGGAATCGGTGTATCGGTGGCGATCGGGGTCTGGTGGGTGGACGGTGTCAGGTGGCGTTCTGACGGAGCCGGCCCAGGTAGGCCGCCTGAACCCGGGGGTCGTCCCGGAGCTCGGCCCCGGTGCCCTCCACCGCCACCCGCCCCCGCTCCAGCACGTAACCGCGGTCGGCGAGCTTGAGCGCCGTGCCGGCCTGCTGCTCCACGAGGAGGACGGCGAGGCCGCGCTCCTCGTGCAGCCGCTTGAGGTAGCCGAACAGCTCGGCGACCTTCAGCGGGGCCAGGCCGAGCGACGGCTCGTCCAGCATGAGAAGCCGCGGTCCCGCCATGAGGGCACGCGCGATGGCGAGCATCTGCGCCTCACCGCCCGACAGCGTTCCGGCGAGCTGCTCGGCGCGTTCGGACAGCCGCGGGAAGATGTCGAACACCTCCGCGCGCCTACGCTCGGCCTCCGCCCGGTTCCGCCGGACGGGGAAGGAGCCGAGGTGCAGGTTCTCCATGACGGTGTGGTCGGGGAAGATCTGCCGCCCCTCGGGCACCTGGCACAGGCCGAGAGACGGGCGCTTCCAGCCGGGCACCCCGGCCAGGTCCCGGCCGCCGAACCTGATCTGCCCGGACACCGGCTTCAGCAGCCCGGACACGGTCTTCATCGTGGTGGTCTTACCGGATCCGTTGGGGCCGAGCAGCACGACGAACTCGCCCTCGTCGACGTGCAGGTCGAGCCCGTCGAGGGCCCGCACCCCGCCGTACGCCGCCGCGAGCCCGGCGATCTCCAGCAACCTGCTGCTCACGCTGTCTCCTCGATGAGTTCGGGACGGCCGAGATACGCCTCGAGCACCGCCGGGGAGCTCTGCACCCGTTCGGGGTCGCCCCGCTCGATCACCTTGCCGCTCTCCACGACTGTGATCTCGTCACAGAGCCCCATGACGAAGTCCACGTCGTGCTCGATGAGGACCACCGCGAGCCCGCGCTCCCGCAGGACCCGGCACAGCCGGCCGAGCGCGTCGAGCTCCGTGGAGGTAAGGCCGGTGGCGGGCTCGTCGAGGATGAGCACCTTGGGCCGGGTCGCCACCGCCCGCACCACCTCCAGCAGCCGCTTCTGGCCGTGCGACAGGGACGAGGCCGGCCAGTCGGCGCGGGACGCGAGCCCGGCGAAGGCGAGAAGCTCCCGCGCCTCCGCCCGTTCGGCGCGGTCCTGCCGCCGGTACGCGGAAGACCGGAGGGTGGCGCCGAGCCAGGTGTAGGACTCCCTCATCCGCATGCCGGTGAGCACGTTGTCGAGCACGCTGACGCGTTCGAACAGGTGGGGAACCTGGAACACCCGGGTCACCCCGGCCGCCGCCACCCGGTGCGGGGCGGCCGGCGCCTCCTCACCGAAGATCATCACCTTTCCCGAGTCCAGGCGGTGGTAGCGGGTCAGGCAGGAGACCAGGGTGGACTTCCCCGAGCCGTTGGGACCGATGATCCCGTGCACGGTGCCCGGCATGATCTTGATGTCGACCCCGTCGACGGCGTGCACGCCCCCGAAGTGCTTCACGAGGCCGACCCCCTCGATCGCGGGCACCTCGGGTGCGGCGTCGCGGACCTCCGGCACGACGTCGGGAACCTCGTCGGGAAGCGTGTCGTCACCCGCGTCGGACACCCTGTCGCGACCGGCCCGGGACGCCCGCCAGGTCCCCACGATCCCGCGCGGGATCACCATCATGGCGACCAGCAGCAGGACGCCGAGGACGAGCGTGGTGTAGCGGGCCTGGTCCTTGATGAGCTCGACGAGCACGGCGATCAGGGCGACCCCGATCACGGGCCCGATCAGCGTGGAGATGCCGCCGAGGAACAGCCCGACGAAGAAGATGATGCCGTTGTCGAGCAGGCCGACGTCGGGGTTGATGAACCCGAGCTGCAGCGCGTACAGCGCACCCGACACGCCTGCGATCCCGCCGCAGACGCCGAAGAGCAGAAGCTTGGCGCGGGCCGGCGAGATGCCCATGGCCGAGGCGGTATCGGAGGATTCGCGCACCGCCATCGCGGCCCGTCCCACGCCGCTGCGCACGATGTTGCGCTGCACGACGTACGCGAGCGCGAGGAACGCGAGGACCACGTAGTAGAAGGCCTGCTTTGACATCGGCTCGTCGCCCAGCTTGGGGGCGACGCCGCTGAGGCCCACGATGCCGCCGGTCACTGATTCCCACTCGCGTCCGGACTCGATCACGATCAGGTTGGCCGCCAGTGTGATCATGCCGAAGTAGAGGTACGTCGCCCGCAGGCTGACCAGCAGGACCAGGACCGCGAGGAGCACTCCGACGGCCGCCGAGGCCGCCACGCCCAGGAGCCAGGAACCGCTCGCCTTGACCACGACGTACGCGGTGGCGTAGCCGCCGGCGAGCTGCAGGCCGCTGTGCATCATCGACAGCATCCCGCCGTATCCCATGGACAGGTTCAGGGAGATCGTCAGGATCGCGCTGATGGCGGCCGAGGCGACGATGCCGTTGTAGTAGGACGCGTTGTAGCTGTAGTAGTCGGTGATGCTCGGCCACATGAGCAGCACCGCGACGGCGACGACCACGAGGACGCCCATGGCCACGGTCCGTATCCGGTGATAGAGCTCCGTGTCGAACAGGGAACCGGCCCGTTCCGGGGGAGCTGGGTCCGCCGTTGCCATCAGTGTGCCTCCATGGGCTTGCCGAACAGTCCGGACGGGAAGACGATGAGGATCACCGCGAGCGCCGCGAACACCGCGAAGTTGCCGACCGTCCCGCCGACCACGCTCCGGACCACGGTGTCCAGCAGACCGACGATCATGCCTCCGGCGAGCGCCCCTCGTGGCGATCCGACGCCTCCGATCACCGCGGCGGTGAAGCCCTTGATGGTGAAGGTCAGGCCGACCGCGGGGGCGATGAAGATCACGGGCGCGGCGAGCAGGCCCGCGACCGCGGTGATGACGGCGGCGATCACGAACGAGAGCACGACGATGCGCTGCACGGGGATTCCCATGAGCACGGAGGTGTCCGAGCTGTGCGCGGTGGCCCTGATGGCGCGGCCGTAGACCGATCGCCGCAGGAACAGGTCGTAGCCGGCCATGACCGCCAGCGCCACGATGATGGCCAGCAGTTCCTGCCACTCGACGGAGACGCCCGCGATCTCGAAACCGCCCGCGACCACCGGATCCGGCCGCAGCGCGTCGACGTCGAAGAAGCCGAGGTTGAACAGCGACTGGAAGATCAGGGCCGCGGCGAGCGTCGCGATGATCCACGCGTAGCGCGAGCCCGACATGCGGACTGGTAGCATGATCATGCGCTCCATGAGCACGCCCATGAGCGCCGCTACCACGATCGTCACGACAAGGGCGAGCGCCCAGCTCATCTTCTCCAGCGCCACGATCTGGTACGAGACCGCCGCGCCGAGGATCAGCGCCTCGCCTTGGGCGAAGTTCATGATCCTCGTCGGCTGGAAGACGATGGCCAGGGCGAGCGCGACCAGTGCGTAGACGGAACCGGCGAACAGCCCGTCGATGATCACCTCAGGGCTCATCTGGAACGCTCCTGGAAGTGTTGCGAGAATTGACCCACCCTGTTCCGCCTAACGGAACAGGGTTTGGCAAACGTAGGGTTGACATCGATTGACTGTCAATAGGTCTGACGTTTTGCCGGACCGGTCAGCCGCGGTGGGCGTAACGCCCCGACGGCTCGCCCACGACCTCGCCGTCGCGGAACCGAACCTGCCCGCCGACGACGGTGGTGACCGGCCAGCCGGTGAGGTCGACTCCCTCGAACGGGCAGTGGTCCTGGCCCGAGAGGCATCGCTCGGCCGTCACGGTCTGGGTCAGGCCGGGGTCGACGACGGTGAGGTCGGCGTCGAAGCCGACCGCGAGGCTGCCTTTGCGGCCCCACAGGTTGTACGCGCGGGCGGGGTTGGCCGAGGCCAGCTCGGCGACGCGGGTCAGGGAGAGCCCGCGCTTCACATGCCCCTCGGAGAACAGGACGGGATAGAGCAGGGCGGTCCCGCCGAAGCCCGGACGGGCCGGCCACAGTTCCTCGCCCTTCTCCGCCTCCATGCAGCAGGCGTGGTCGGAGGCCACCCAGTCGACGGTGCCGTCGGCGACTCGCCGCCACAGCGCCTCGTTGTCCGCCTTCGTGCGGATCGGCGGATTGACCTTCCCGCCGAGCCCGCCGCGGGCGTCCAGGCCGTCGTGGTCGAGACACAGGTGGTGCAATGTGGTCTCGGCGCGCATGTCGATCCCGCCGTACGACGCGCGGGCGAGGGCAACCGCCTCGATCGCCTCCCGGCTGGACAGGTGCAGCAGGTTGATGTTGGTGCCCGTGTGGCTCGCCAGCGTGGTCGCCTCGCCGATGGCGACCCGCTCGGTCAGCGGCGGACGCCCTTCGTGGTAGGCCCGGAGCGTCTGCGGGTCGCCCTGAGAGCGGACCCGGTCGATGAACACCCGCATCAGCTCGGACTGCTCGCAGTGCAGCGACAGAGACAGCCGCAGGTCGGGACGCGCCTGCTGCACCGCCGCCACCTGCTCCATGATCAGGTAGAGATGGCCGAGGTCGTACTCGTCGCCCATGGTGAAGGCCTGGGCGTCACGGCTGTTGGCCGCGAGGTCGAAGCCCTTGTAGAACATGTAGTACTTGAACGAGGTGACGCCGTGCTCCTCGACCAGGAACGGGATCTCGGAGATCTGCTCCACGGTCATCGGCGCGAGGTGGAAGCCGTAGTCGGTCCAGCACCGGCCGGACACCCGGTCGAGGACCTCGGGGAAGATCTCCTTGTACGGTCCCGTGCGCTCGAGATAGTGCGAGCCGGTGCGGAAGTAGGAGACAACGGTGGTCGCGCCGCCGACGAGGGACGAGCGGGTCTCCTCGAAGGCGTCGAGGGCTAAGTCGCGGTAGATGCCGAGGTGGAAGTGGGCGTCGACGGCGCCGGGAAGGACCACCTTCCCGGCCGCGTCCACGACCTCGCCGGCTTCGGAAGCGGCGATGTCGTCGGCGAGAGCCGCCACCTTCCCGTCGCGCACGGCCAGGTCAGCGCGGACCTCTCCGTGGTAGGGAAGAACGACGGTGCCACCCTTGATGAGCAGATCGTATCGGGACATGCGCGCGACGGCCGGCCGACCGGACGGCCGTCACCTCCTTTCTTCTTCTGTCCAGCCCATCTGGCCGGACAGTCGTGCGGTGGATTCGAGCAACGCCTCGACACACGCGTCGACCTCGTCGCGGAACCGTTCCTGGGGGCCGCAGACGCTGAGGACGGCGATCGGCCGCCCGTGGTGATCGAACACCGGCGCCGCCACGGACGCGGCGCCCGCCATGCGCTCGCCGAACGAGCGGGCCCAGCCGCGCTTCCGGATCGCCGCGAGTTCCTCGCGCAGTTTCCCGGTGTCGGCGATGGTCTCGCTGGTCAGCGGCTCCAGCGACCGCTGCGCCAGGTAGCTCTCGATTTCCTCTTCCGTTAAGAAGGCGAGAAACGCCTTCGACGACCCGCCGGCGTGCAGCGGATAGGGCACACCGAGGGAGACGCTCATGATTACCTCGCGGGCCGGCGTGACCTGGTCGACGTAGATCCGGGTCCAGCCCGTGCGGATGGACAGGGTCGCCGTCTCGTCGGTGCGCTGGGACAGCGCCATCAGTTCGGGCGCGGCGATGCGCCTGATGTCCAGCCGGTCCAGGTAGGCGAGGCCCAGGCGCATGGCGCCGACCCCGAGGGAGTAACGCCGGGTCACCAGATCCAGCTCGATCAGCCCGCGAACGCGCAGCGAGGCCAGGATCCGGTGCACGGCCGCCTTCGACATGCCCAGCGCCTCGGCGATCTCGGTCACACCAAGGGTCGGCGACGGGGTCTCGGCGAAGTGCATCAGCACCTCGACGGCCCGCTCGACCGTCGCGATGGCCTGTCCGGTGTTCTCGCGCGCGGGTGCGTCGGTGTCGGTTGCGGCACGGGTCTTGGGCGACATCGTTCCTCCAGGAGAATTCGGATGAGTCTGATCACCTATCCTGGCGTCGGACTCCGACCGGCACCGGAAGATCGGTGACAATTCGCGTGTCGAGGAACTCCCACCAGTCGTCCTGGCCGACCCGTCGCGTCTCCCAGTCGCCGTCCGCCTTGAGGCTCGCGAGTGCCGTGCGGTACTCGCCCCAGGCCGCCTCGTCGTCGAACGCGGCCCAGTTCTCGAGGACGTACACGTCGCCGACGACGCTGTAGTACCACCGCACCTCCCGCACCGCCGGCAGATCCCGGTAGAACCATTTCTCCCGATCCTCCAGCCACTGCCAGAAGCCCCTCATGTCGCGACGTGCCCGCGAGCTGAGCTTCATCCGGTAGACGAGGTAGATCATCGGGGCTGGTCCCCTTCGAAGTGCGACAGCTACAGTGGACTTGTTCCGCACACAGTAACGCTGTTTCAATAGCTTGGGAAGCCCCGGGGCGTGTGACCGCCCGACCGGGTGCGTTTCGAACCATGTCCCAGGTCAGGTCCTGGTACGCGCCCCAGAACACGTCCCAGGCACACAGCGATGTCTCAGGCACACAGCAGGTCGAGGAGGCCCATTCCGTGGATGAAGAGCAGATCGTTCCGAAGGAACGATCAGCGGAAGCCCAGCAGCCCGGAACGCCCACCGGGCCGCTGGCCGGCGTCGTCGTCGTCGACGCCGCCACGCTGTTCGCAGGGCCACTGGCGGCGACGATCCTCGGAGACTTCGGCGCCGATGTCATCAAGGTGGAGCACCCCAAGCGGGGTGACCCCTCACGCACTCACGGCGCGAGCAAGCACGGGATCGGCCTGTGGTGGAAGATGCTCGGCCGGAACAAGCGAACGGTGACCGCCGACCTCAGCAGCTCCGAAGGCGCCGAGCTGCTCAAACGGCTGCTCGCCCGCGCCGACGTGCTGATCGAGAACTTCCGCCCGGGCACACTCGAACGATGGGGCCTGTCCCCGGAGATCCTGCACGAGCTCAACCCCCGCCTGGTCATCGCCCGGGTGACCGGCTTCGGACAGTTCGGCCCGTACGCTCGCCGCCCCGGATTCGGCACCCTCGCCGAGTCGATGAGCGGTTTCGCCGCGGTCACCGGGGAGCCCGACGGCCCGCCCACCCTGCCGCCGTTCGGTCTGGCCGACGGGATCTCCGCGCTCACCTGCGTCAACGCGGTCACGATGGCGCTGCATCACCGCGACCGGCCCGGAGGGAGCGGACGCGGCCAGGTGATCGACCTGGCCATCGTCGAGCCGCTGGTCACCATTCTCGGCGCGCAGCCGCTCGTGTGGGACCAGCTCGGCCAGGTCCAGTCGCGCACCGGCAACCGCTCGGTCAACAACGCTCCGCGCAACACCTACCGGACCCGGGACGGCCGCTGGGTGGCGGTGTCCACGTCGGCCGACTCCATCGCGCAGCGGGTGATGCGGCTGGTCGGGCATCCCGAGGTGATCGACGAGCCGTGGTTCGCCACCGGGGCCGGCCGGGCCGAACACGCCGACCTGCTGGACGGCCACGTCGGAGCGTGGATCGCCGAACGCGACCTGGCGACCGTGGTCGAGGAATTCGAACGGGTCGAGGCGGCGGTGGCTCCCATCTACGACATCCGGGACGTGTTCGAGGACCCGCAGTACCGCGCGCTCGACACGATCACCACCGTGCAGGACCCCGACCTCGGGCCCGTACGCATGCAGAACGTGCTGTTCCGCCTTTCCGAGACGCCGGGTTCCATCCGATGGACGGGCCGCGCGCGCGGCGCCGACAACACAGACGTATGGGGCGGCCTCGGCGTCAGCGCCGACGAACTCACCGCCCTCCGAGACAAGGGAGTGGTGTGATGTCGTTGTGGCGGCATCTCGACGACGCCAAAGTCGTCGATCTCGCGCAGCCGATGCGCACGGGTATGCCCCAGTCGCCGAACCATCCGCGGTTCAGGATGGTCATCGAGCGCAGGCACGGCGACATGGTCCGCGAGGACGGCGGTTCGGCGGCCAACGAGGTCATCCTCACCGGAGGGCACGTCGGCACGCACGTCGACGCCCTCGGGCACGTGTCCCAGGACGGCTACGTGTACGGACGAGTCGAGGCCTCGGGCATCCAGTCGCACCAGGGCCTGTCCCAGTACGGGATCGAGACCTTCAAGCCCTATGTCGGACGAGCCGTGCTGCTCGACGTGACCGCAGTACACGGCGTCGACGTGCTGCCGCCCGGCTACGAGATCACTCCCGTGGACCTGGAGGCCGCGCGGCGTAGGGCCGGCGTGGAGCTGCGCCGCGGCGACGCCGTGCTGATCGGCACCGGCTGGTCCCGCGAGTGGGACCGGCCGTCCCGGTTCACCGGAGAGGAGGGCGGGGTGCCCGGCCCGGGCCCGGACGCCGCTCGATGGCTGGTCGGGCACGGGGCCGCGGTGGTCGGCGGAGAGACGATCGCCTTCGAGCGAATCGCCCCCGGGCGCGGCCACGCGACCCTGCCCGTGCACCGGATCCTACTGGTGGAGGCGGGCGTGAACATCGTCGAGACAATGCGCCTGACCGAGCTGATCGGCATCGGGAAGCCCGAGTTCCTGCTGGTGCTCAACCCGCTGCCCGTCGTGGGCGCCACCGGCGCACCCGTGCGACCCCTCGCGGTGCTCGCGGCATGACCATCGTCTCGACCCTGGCCGAGTTCGCCGCCGCCAGTCGTGCCGGCCTGCCAGAACCGATCGTCGCCGACGTGACCGGCCGCGTGCTCGACACCTTCGGAAACTGCCTCGCCGCCCAGGAGCTCACCGGCCCCGCAGAACCGCACGAGGCGATCATGCGCCTGGCGGGCAGATGGGGCGGCGCCGGGGAGTCATCGGTCATCGGCCGCAGGCTCTCCCTTCCCGCGCCCTCGGCGGCGCTGGTCAACGGCACCCTCGCACACGCGCTCGACTTCGACGACACCCACCTGCCCTCGGTGCTCCACCCGTCCGCCTCCGTCGTTCCGGCCGTGCTGGCCGTCGCGGAGGCGGTGGGCGCCTCGGGCGCCGAGTTGTGTCAGGCGGTCGCGGTGGGCGACGAGATCACCAACCGTCTGGGGATGGCGTCCTACATTCCGGAGATGCGCAACTCCCTCTTCTTCGAGAAGGGCTGGCACGCCACGTCGATCTGCGGGACCGTCGGCGCCGCGGCCGGCGCGGCGCTGCTGATGGGCCTGGACGCCGACGGAATCGCCCACGCGATGGGGATCGCCGCCAGCATGGGAGCCGGCGTCATCGAGGCCAACCGCACCGGCGGCACCGTCAAGCGGATCCACTGCGGCTGGGCGGCCCACGCGGGCGTGGTGGCCGCGGGGATGGCGGCGGAGGGCGTGACCGGGCCGCCGACGGTCTTCGAAGGACGATTCGGGTTCTTCCAGGCGTTCCTCGACGGGCGGTACGACGAGGGCGCCATCACCGACGGGCTCGGCGATCGGTGGGAGCTGCTCAGAACGGTGTACAAGCCGTATCCCTCCAACCACTTCACCCACCCCGGCATCGACGCCGCCCTCGCCCTGCGCGCCGGCGGGCTGCGGCCCGGCGACATCGCGGAGATCGAGCTCGGCGTGGCGGCCGCCCCGCTGCGCACCATCGGCGAGCCGTACGAAGAGAAGGTGCGGCCGCGCACGCCGTACCACGCGAAGTTCTCCGGCCCCTACACGGTGGCCAGCGCCCTCATCGGGGGCGGCGGACTCGGTCTGCACCTCGACGACTTCACCGAGTCCGCCTTCCGGGACGAGCGCAGGCTCGCCCTGGCCGCCAGGGTGCGCGTGGTGCCCGACGCGGAGTGCAGCGAGGAGTTCCCCCGGGCGTTCTCCGCCGTGCTGAGGGTGCGCACGACGGACGGGCGGCGGCTGGAGCACCGTGTCCACTCCTCGCGGGGCGGGCCGGAACACCCGCTGACCATGGACGAACTGCAGACGAAGTACGAGCTCAACGCCGCTCGCGTGCTGCCGGCCCGGGCCGCGGCCACACTGGCGGCGGAGGTACGCGGCCTGCCGGGCCGCGCGAAGGTCGCGGGCCTGCTCGACGCGGCGCTGATCGCGGGCGGGTGAGCGCGGCGTCCGCGCGCCCCCGCCCGGCCCTGGTGGCGGCTACCTGCGGCGTCGGACTCGGGCTCGTGATGTTCGACAACACCGCCGTCGTCGTCGCGCTCCCCGTCATCGGCGCGTCCCTGGCGGCGTCCGTCTCCGGCCTGCAGTGGGTGGCGGCGGCGATGTCCCTCGCCGCCGCCGCGGTGCTGCCGTTCGCGGGCGCGTTCGGCGACCGCTTCGGCACCCGGCGGGCGGTACGGCTCGGGCTGGCGCTCTTCGGCCTGGCCACCGCCGCGGCGGCCGCCTCACCGTCGCTGCCCCTGCTGCTGGCGGCACGCGTCGTGGAGGGAGCGGGTGTCGCGCTCATGCTGCCGAACTCCGCCGCCCTGCTGGAGGCCAACGTCAGCCAGTCGGACCGCGGCCGGGCGTTCGGGACCTGGATCACCGTGTCGTCCCTGGGCCTCATCGCCGGCCCCACCGTCGGCGGCTGGCTCGTCGGCACGCTCGGCTGGCGGGTGGTCTTCCTCGTCCATCTGCCACTCGCGGCGCTCGGGATGATCGGCACTACGCGGCTGGCCGAAGGAGCACGACGGGCGAGCGGGCGGTTCGACATCGCGGGGGCAGCCGTCACCGGAGCGGGCCTCGCCGTGCTCTGCTGGTCCTTCATCGAGCTGGGCAGGCCGGACGGCAGCCCGGAATGGGCGTTCGCCGGTCTGGCCGCGTGCGTTCCGCTGTTCGCCCTGGTCGTGATCGTCGAGCGGCGGGCCGCCCAGCCCGCCGTCGACCTGACGATGCTGCGCGATCCCGCGTACGCGGCGATCATGGTGAGCAGCCTCCTCTACAACGGGACCATCACCGGCGGCTCGTTCCTGGTGTCGCTGCTCTTCCAGGAGGTGCGGGGGTTCAGCCCCGGCCAGGCCGGGCTGATCGTCCTGGCCGGCGCGATCGGCATGCCGCTGGGCGGGCGGCTCACCGCGCGACTGGCCCGCCGGAGCGGGCTGGCCAGGGTGATGGCCTGCGCCGTCGCGGTCCTCGCCGTGGTCTACGTGCTGGTCGCGTGCGCCGCGCTCGGTCCGACCGCCCTGATCGTGGTGCCGCTCGTCCTGTCCGGCTTCGCCGCCGGGATCCTCTACAACGGGGACACGCTGGCGGTGCTCGGCAACGTGGACGCGGCCAGGGCCGCGTCGGCGCTGGCCGCGCTGTCGCTGGTGCGGCAGACGGGGGCGGTGCTGGGGATCGCGGTGCTCGGCTCGCTCTCCACCCTGGCCGAGCAGGCGCGGATCCTCGACACCGGTCTGCGTGCCGGGCTGCTGGGCGCCGCTGTGGCGGTGCTACCCGGGGTGCTGCTGCTCCTGCGTCACCTCGGCCGGGCCGAGAGGTGACGGGGCGGGCCAGCGCCGGGCCAGGACGGGACCCGGGAGCCCGGGGAGGGGCTCCCCTGGCGGGACGTACGCCCACCGGGGCGAATCGACGAACAGCAGGTCGACGGCCTCGGCGAGGCGTTCGGGGAGACCGGCGACGGAGGGGAGCACCGCGGAATCCCCCGGGACGGCCGGCCTCCGCCTCCGGCACAGGCCAGGCGGCCCGTGGACCGGCCCGTGAACCGGGTCGTGGTCCGGGACGTCGGCGGCCGGGCCCTCCCGCCAGACGGGCGCGCCGGAGAACCAGGCGACGGCCAGGCAGCCGCCGCTTCCGGCCACGGTGGCCGTCCTCGTCGCCCTCGGGGGCAGGTAGGCGTACGTCCCGGCCTCGACGTCCGTGCCGCTGACGGAGATGCGCCCCTCGATCACGACGAACTCCTCGGCGCAGGTGTAGTGGCCGGCTCCCGGCCTGCTCCACCCGGCGGGGAAGCGGACCAGCGACACCGAGGAGCGGGTCGCGCGGTCGAGGTGCAGGCGGACCAGCCGGACGGGGTCCGCCGCCCCGGGCATGGGCACGGTGGTCCACGCCAGGTCCGGGGCGTGCAGATCGACGACTCCGGCCTCGCCGGACGTCACCGTGCTCTCACGAGAACCCGCCGTGCCTGGCGCACGACCGCCTCGTCGACCATGCGCCCGTTCGAGTCGACGAGCACGCCCGACCCCTCGGCCTCGAACCTGGCCACCAGGTCCCGCGCCCAGCCGACCTCGTCGTCGGCCGGCGTGAAGACGTCGTTGATCACCGCGATCTGCGCCGGGTGGATACAGGCGCGGCCGACGTAACCGAGCCGGGCCAGGCCGAGCGTCGAGGCGCGCAGCGCGTCGAGGTCGCGGAAGTCGGTGGAGACCGGAGCCACCGGGGGGTCGATGCCGGCGGCGGCCGAGGCGAGCACCACCTGGGAGCGGACCCAGAGCAGTTCCCGCTCGTCGTCGCCCGGGGTGATGCCGGTGTCCGCCCGCAGGTCCGCCTCGCCGACCTGCAGGCGGGCCACCCGGGGGGCCGCCGCGATCCGCGGCGCCCGCAGGACGGCCGCCGCGGATTCCAGCAGCGGGACGACCGGCAGCCGTTCGGCGCCGATGCCGGTCAGCAGGGCGTCGAGCGTGCCGAGCTCGTCCGCGGTCTCGACCTTCGCCAGCACGAGACCGGTCACCCTCGGGGAGGCCGCCACGGCTCGCACGTCCGCCTCGCGCAGCTCACCGGGATTGACCCGGACCCAGATCTCCACCGGTCCGGGGTCGGCCGTGTCCAGCCAGTCGCGTACGGCGGCCCGCGCCTCGTCCTTGCCCGCGGCCGGGACCGCGTCCTCCAGGTCGACGATGAGGGCGTCCGCGCCCCTGCCGAGTGCCTTGCCGAGCTTCTCCGGGGAGTCGCCGGGGACGTAGAGGTAGGAGCGCGCGGTCACCCGCCCCACCCCACCTTCGCGTCCCCGCGGGTGAGGGCCTTGGCCACGACGGTGCGCAGCACGTCGTTGGTGCCCTCGCCGATGCTCATGAGGACTGCGTCGCGGTACAGCCGCTCCACCTCGTATTCGGTGGAGTATCCGTATCCGCCGTGCACCTTCAGCGCGTCGATGGCGGCCTGCAGCGCGACCTCGGAGCAGAAGATCTTGGCCATGCCCGTCTGGGCGTCGGCCCGTCCTCGCCGGACCCGGTCGGCGGCCCAGTACGCCATGAGCCGGGCCGCCTGGAGCGTCGTGGCCAGCGAGGCGAGTTGGAGTTGGACGGCCTGGAAGTCGGCGATGGGCCGGCCGAACGCCTTGCGCTGCCCGGCGTAGGCCAGGGCCTCGTCGTAGGCGCGCTGCGCGATGCCCACGGAGCGGGCCGCGATGTTGACCCGGCCCCACTCCAGCGCGGACAGCGCCTGCTGCATGCCCCGGCCCTCGGCCCCTCCGAGGAGGTTCGCCGCCGGGACCCGGGCGCCGTCGAGCACGACCTCACACGACTCGGTGCCCTTGTAACCGAGCTTCGGGATGTCCTTGGTGACCGTGTATCCGGGGGTGTCGGCGTCGACGAGCAGGATGCTCATCCCCCGGTGCGCGGGCGTCGCGTCCGGGTCGGTCTTGACCAGCACCGGGAGCGGATCGGCGTGCCGCGCGTTGGTGATCCAGGTCTTGGTGCCGGTCACCACGTAGTGGTCGCCGTCGCGGCGCGCGGTGGTGCGGATGCCCTGCAGGTCGGTGCCCGCGTCGGGCTCGGTGAGGCCGATTCCGGTACGCCGCTCACCGCTGGCGAGCCCCGGCAGGTAACGCCGCTTCTGTTCCTCGGTGCCGTGCATCGCGATCATCCGGCAGGCCAGGGAGTGGCTGCCGAGAATGCCCGCCACCCCCATCCAGCCGCGCGAGAGCTCCTCGAAGACGAGCGCGAAGGACACCGGGTCCAGGTCGAGCCCGCCGTACTCCTCCGGCACGGTGACGCCGAACAGGCCCATCGCCTTGAAGCCGTCCACGATCTCGGTCGGGTACCGGCCGGAGTGCTCCCAGTCCCGTGCGACCGGCACGATCTCCTTGTCGACAAACGCGCGCAGCAGCGCGCGGAACTCACGCTGGTCGTCGTTCAGCTCGAAGTCCACGAATCACCTCTGGGAAAGTACGAAGACCGGCAGCGCACGCCCGTCGGGCAGCGGCCGCCAGTCGAGCCGGAGCGTGTCGCCGACGCCAACGTCATGCGGGCGCTCGGCGACCACGTTGCTGAGCAGCAGCACGCCCTCCGCGAGGCGTACGCGCGCCACGACGTAGGGCGGCCGGAAGCCGGGCATCGCCCGCTCGACGACCGTGCAGGCGTCCACCACGCCGTCGCCGGTCGCCTCCGACCAGCCGAGGTCGCGCGGGGATCCGCAGGCCGTGCACAGCGCGCGCGGGGGATGCTGCGCGTGCCCGCAGGCCGCGCAGCGCTGGACGAGGAGGACACGCCGCCGGGTGGCGTCCCACCACGGCGCGGTCACCTCGTCGGGGTCGGGCACCTGGCCGCCCCCTGGTACTTCGGTGCTCATCGGTCCACCCCCAGCAGGACGGTCGCGTGCGTGGACAGGATCCCGCCCGTGCCGTGCGCGAGGGCGATCTCCGCCCCCGCCACCTGACGGGCGTCGCACTCCCCGCGCAGCTGCCGCACGGCCTCGACCAGCAGCAGCACGCCGTACTGTCCGGGATGGCAGTAGGACAGGCCGCCGCCGGAGGTGTCGAGCGGGAAGTCGCCGCCGGGCCGGATCCGTCCTCCGGCGATCCAGTCGAGTGCCTCGCCCCGGCCGCAGAACCCGAGCGCCTCCAGGGTGAGCACGACGGTGATGGTGAAGGAGTCGTAGACCTCGGCGACGTCCACGTCCGCGGGGGTCAGCCCGGCGCGGGCGAACGCGGCCCGTCCGGACTCGACGGCCCCGGTCACGGTCAGATCGTCCACGGCGGTCATCGAGGTGTTGGTCGTGCACTCGCCGTACCCGAGCACGCGGACCGGCGGTCTGCGCAGGTCGCGGGCCCGGTCGAGCGAGGTGAGCACGACCGCCCCTCCCCCGTCGGTCACCAGGCAGCAGTCGGCCGTGGTCAGCGGCGTCGACACCATGGGGGCGCCGACCACGTCGGCCACGCTCAGCGGGCCCGTCCCGTGCCGGAACGCCGCCGGGTTGAGCAGCGCCCACTCGCGGGCCGCGACGGCGACCTCGGCGAGCTGCTCCCGGGTCCCGCCGTACCGGTGGAGGTATCGCTGGGCGGCCATCGCGTAGTAGGAGATGGGATAGAGGGGTCCGTAGGGCGTCTCGAACTGCGCCTCCGGAGTGTGCGATTCCACCACGCCGGCCAGGGATCGGGACCGGGCGGAGCGCTGGTTGGAACCGTACGAGATGACCACGGTCGAGCACTGACCGGCCTCGATTGCCTGGACGGCGCGGGCGACGTACATCTCGAACGCGGAGCCGCCGGCGAAGGTCGAGTCGGTCCAGGCCGGGCGCAGCCCCAGGTAGTCGGCGACCTGGGTCGCCGAGAACCGGGACACCCCGGTCGTCGCCAGGCCGTCCACGTCGGCGAGGGTCAGCCCGGCGTCCTCGAGCGCCCGGCCGATCGCCTGGGCCTGCAGGCCGAGGACGGACTTGCCGGTGACGCCGAGATCGCTCTCGGCCGCTCCGGCGATCGCGACGGAGGTGGTCATGGCGCCTCCGTCCCCTCCGGGTCGCACTGCTCGGGGTCACGCTGCTCGGGGTGGCGCAGCACGACCTCGGCCCCGGCCGGCTCCACCGCCACCCGTTCCGGTTCGTCTCCGTCGACGATCAGGATGCGCTGCTCCACTCGGATGGTGTCGCCGTCGACCGCGGTGACCCGCCCGACGCAGCGGACGGTGTCCCCCGCGAAGACCAGATTCTTGAACCGGAAGTGCAGGCGGCGGACGACGGCTCGCGGGCCGAGCCAGTCCTGGAGCTGCTCGACGAGCAGCGCGCCGAAGACCTGCCCGTCGACCACTGGCGCGGGCAGCCCCCGCTCCTGCAGGTACTCGTGGTCGTAGTGCAGCCGGTGCCAGTCCCACGTGGCGCCGGCGTAGGCGATCATGTCGCGGAGGCCGATCGTGCGCTCCAGCGGAGCGACCTCGGTGCCGGCCTCCACCGTCGGCTCGGTCACCGCCGGCCCAGTCACCGTCGGGTCGGTCACCGTTCCTCCTTCAGCGCGACGAAGATGATGGTCTCCTCGTTCGTGACGAGCAGCCTGCCCTGCTGGTCGGTGTACTCGGCGGCCGAGGAGACGACGAGCATCTCCTGCCCCCCGGAGGTGCGGCGCTCGGCGATGCCGGTCAGACGCCAGGTCGCGGTGACGACGTCACCGGGCCGGACGGGGCGGTGGAAGGTGTAGGTGTTGCCGCCGCGCACCTTCCGAGTCCCGGGGATCTCGATGTGCCAGTCGTGCCCGGCATAGCCGTCGGGATCGGGCGGCACGTCGGCGTACTGGTTCGTCTCGCAGACCAGGGTGGGCGGGGCGATGACTCCGTCGTAGCCGTGCCGCCTGGCGTACGCGTCGTCCGTATAGAGCGGGTTGTCGTCGCCGACGGCGCGGGCGAAGTAGCGGATCGAGGCCCTGCCGAGCTCCTCGGGCGCGGTGTAGGAGACCTCCTTGCCGACGAGCGCGCGGATCTCCTCCGTCAGCAGGCTCATGGGAGCACCGCCGCGGGGAAGACCTCGATGAGGAACTCCGGACGCAGCAGTCCCGCGCAGATCGCGCCGGTGGACGCGGGCCACGGCTCGCGGAGCAGGCGCTTGCGCACGTCCGCGACGCCCCGATAGGCGCTCAGCCCCTCGGGGCAGACGTACTCGATCGTCGACAGCAGGTGCTCAGGACCGGCGCCGGCGGCGTCCAGAACCCGCAGGATCGCCCCATAGGTCACCTCGGCCTGCGCCACCACGTCACCCGGATGCAGCGCCTGTTGCGTCTCCATGTCCAGGGCCGCGAAACCGCTCATCCACAGCATGCCGCCGGCCCTGACGCCGGGGGTGTAGGTGAGCGTGTCGTAGCGGGCCCAGCCGGGGTTGACCGCCTCCAGGGGATGCCGGGACGCGGTGACGTCGAGCGCGACGAGCACGCCCGGGCGGTGCAGCCGGCTCATCAGGATGCCGCCCGCGCCGGGGTAGACGCCGGCCCCGCCGAGCCGTTCCTTACGGACCGCGTGCGTACGCCGGTAGACGTCCCGGGTGGCGGGCGTCGTGTAGTCGTAGGTCGTGACGGCGGCGTCCAGCGACGACCCGATGCCGCGCAGCAGCAGGTCGGCCCGCTCGAGGCAGTAGGCGTACTGGCCGGTGAGATCGCCCTCGGCGACCACGTCGCCCTGCTCGTCGAGGGGCAGCACCGTGGGCAGGAAGATCGTGCCGTCCGGGGCCTCGGCCACGCCGCCGGCCGCTGCCGTCGCGCCGCCCGCGCTCGCGTGCACCTCGATCTCGATGAACGCCGCCGGGCGCAGCAGGCGGTCGACGATCACCGTGCTGACCGCGGGGCGGTGCTCACCGAAGATCTCCGCCCGGACGGCCGCCGCCTCCTGGTAGGCGTCCAGGCCCGCGACCGTGACGTTCTCCGTGACCCGCGTGACGTCGGCGAAGGACAGCCCGGCCGCGTCGAGGATAGCGCCGATCTTCGCGTACGCCGTGCGGGCCTGGTCGGTCATCCCGCCGCGCACGACGATGCGCCCGGACTCGGGGTCGTACTCGCTGGCCGAGTGCCCGGACAGCCAGGCGCCGTCACCGTGCGTCAGGCCGAGCGAGAAGGAGTAGCCGTCATAGCGGAACCATGGGAAGCGGCTCGGACGGATGGCTTGCAAGGTCATCACTGTTCCTCCGGCGCCGGCCGGGCGAGCCGGTCGGCGAGTGCGGCGATGGTGGAAAGATCGGGCTCGTCGGCGAGGCCGCGCACCCTGCGGGCCAGCTCGGCGGTGTCCTTCGGGTCGCCCGCGGCGTTGGCGGTGAACTTCGCGTCCAGCTCGCTGTCGCGGAGCGGGCGGTCGGGGCCGCCGGCGCTGCCGGGCACCCTCCCCTCGATCACCCGTCCGCCGTCGAGCCGCAGGAGCACGCGTCCCGGCGCGTCGGCGGCGACGGTGCTCGATACGCCGGCCGGGGTGACGACGGTGCGCACCCGTGCCGCGAGATCCGCCACCTCAGGACGGCGAATGGATTCCGGGGAGTACGTCCCGAGCGTCACCTCGCCGTCGAGGAGCAGCGCCGCCACACTCCACGGCAGGGAGAACTTGGCGTCGTACGGCGTGCGCGGGCGGGTCTTGCGCTCCGCCGGCTCGCACACGATGGCCGCGCTGTCCGGGTGCACGTCGGCGACCACCTCGATCACCTCGGACGCCCGGACGCCGTGTCCGCGCAGCGCCTCGGCGACCGCGTCGAGGGTCACGTGCATGAGCTGACACGCCGGGTAGGGCTTGACGGTGATCCGGGTGGTCTCCCACGACTTCCCCAGCCCGGAGGTGACCGCGCCGGCGTCGACGGTCCGGCCGGCCAGCGCCGCGTACAGCCCGTGCGGGCCCTCCAGGACACTGTCCGGACCGGTGGCCCCGGCCGCCGCGAGCCGGGCGGCGAGGATGCCGGAGGCCGACGCGAAGCCGGGGTGGAGTTGCTTGGTGGACGCGCCGGTGGACAGGAACTCGAGCAGCCCGCCCGCCTGGCTGCCCGCGATGCCCAGCGCGTCGACGGTCCGGTCGGCGCCGAGCCCCAGCAGCCGGGCCGCCACGACGGCGGCCGACATCACTCCGCAGCTCATGGTCGCGTGCAGGCCGCGGGTGTGGAACCCGTGCGGGACAGCGGCGGCGACGCGGCACACCGTCTCGTAGCCGGCGACCGCCGCGGCGAGCACCTCGGCGCCGGACGCGCCCACCTCCTCGCCGACCGCGAGGGCCGCGGGCAGCACCACCGCGGTGGCGTGGACCAGCCCGCCCGCGTGCGTGTCGTCGAAGTCCAGGGCGTGCACCAGCGTGCCGGTGGCGAGCGCCGCCGCCACCGCCGACCCGCGTTCGCCGGTGCCGAGCACCGTGGCCTCCGCCGGGCCCCCGAGCCCTCGCGCGACCGCGACCGCGGGCGCGGCGATCCGGGTACGGCCGGCCGCGACGGCCGTGCCGAGCCCGTCGAGCAGGTGACGGCAGGCCGCCTCCCGCACCTCCGGGGGCGCGCCGGCCGGCCCCGGACCCAGTGCCCACGCGGCCAGGGCGCGCGCGGCGGTCACGACGCCACCTCCCGGGCGGGCGGTCCGAAGGCACCCGCCTCCGCCAGCGCCGCCACCTTCGCGTCGCCGTATCCCAGGAGCCCGCGTACGACGTGGCCGAAGTCCTCGTTGCGCTGGGGCGCCCGCCGGTACTCGGGGGGCCGCGAACCGACCCGGATCGGGGAGGCGACCTGGCGCAGCGTGCCCCAGCGGGGGTGCTCGGTCTCCACGACCAGGCCGCGGGCGGCGGTGTGCTCCTCCGTCAGGGCGGTGGCGACGTCGTTGATCGGGCCGCACGGAATCGACGCCTCGTAGAGCGGCGCCAGCCATTCGTCGACCGTTCGCCCGCGGAACACTTCCTCGAGCATCGGCAGCAGGACGTCCTTGTTGCGGCGGCGGTCGGCGAACGTCGCGAACCGCTCGTCGTCCGCCCATTCGGGGTGGCCGATGACCTTGGCGAGCCGCTGCCAGAACTTCTCCTTCGCGCAGCCGACGACGAGCCAGCCGTCCTTCGCCTCGAACGCCTGGAAGGGGACCAGGGACGGATGGGCGGAGTGGCGGGTGCGCTCCGGAACGAATCCCTCGTTGAGGTGCCAGACCGCCGGATAGGTCAGCAGACCGATGGCGGTGTCGTAGAGGCTGACGTCGCAGTCCATGCCCACACCGTCCCTGCGGGCCGCGTGCAGGCCGGCCAGGAGCGAGATCGCCGCCACCAGGCCGCCCGAGTAGTCGACCATCGACAGACCGGACTTGGTGGGCGGCCCCTCGGGCTCCCCGGTGATGTCCATCCATCCGGCGAGGCCCTGCAGGACGTAGTCGTACCCCGGCTCCTTCTGCCTGGGGCCGGTCATGCCGAACCCGGTGAGCGAGCAGCACACGATGGCGGGGTTGAGGTGCTTCAGGTCGTCGTAGGTGATGCGGATCTTGGCGGGCACGTCGCCGCGCAGGTTGCTGTAGACCACGTCGCTGACCCGCACCAGGTCCTCGAAGACCGCACGCCCCTCGTCGGTGGCGAGGTCGAGGGACAGACTGCGCTTGTTGCGGTTGAAGGTCTCGAAGAACAGCGAGTCCTCGCCTTCGCCGTACGGCGGCACGTACCGCCCGACGTCGCCGCCGACCCGCGGATCCTCGATTTTGATCACCTCGGCCCCGAGGTCGGCCAGGTGCACACTGCCGAACGGGCCGGCGCCGTACTGCTCGACGGCAACGATCCGGACGTCCTCCAGGGGTCTCACGCCCGCCCTCCTGTGATGTCGGCGATGAGCTGGATGATGGATTCCTGGGCCGCCCTGGTCTCGGACGCGGGGAGCCCGTGCGTCGGCGGGGTCAGCTTGACGGTGTCGGCGAGACCCTCGTAGGCGGCCAGACGGGCGCGCACCTCATCGGGGTCGCCGGCGATGGTGACCGCGTCGACCATCCGGTCCGGCACGACGTCGCCGAGATGGTCGGCGCCGCGTCCGGAGCGGAAGGCCTCCACCACGGCGGCCTGCTCGCCGGCCAGATCGTGGAAGGCGAAGAAGTCGGCGTAGCTGCGCACGCTCGCGTAGAAGCCGACCAGGCCCGCGGCACGACGCCGGGCGACGCCCGCGTCCGCGTCGACGGAGCAGCACGCGGAAACCACGAGGTCGAGGTCTTCCCGGTTCTTTCCCCGCGCCTTCGCCAGCCCCGCCTCCACCTCCGGGAGGACGCGCTCGGCGAGGTACGCCGGGGAGCACAGCTCGTGCGATATCCAGCCGTCGCCGATCTCGGCCGCGAGCCGGGTCATCGCGGGGCCCACCGCCGCCAGATAGATCGGTATCCGGGTACGGGTGACCGGGAACGGCCGCCGGTATCCGCGGATGCGCATCGGCGCGTGCTCTCCGTCCAGGACCATCGGCTCACCCGACGCGCAGTGCGCCCAGAAGTGCCGGATGTCGCGGACGGTCTCCCGCAGCCGGCCGACCGGCTTGCCCCACCGCACGTTGTGCCAGTCCTCGTTGAGCCGCTGCACACCGGTGCCCAGCCCGAGAACGAAACGGCCGCCGGACAGTTCGTCGACGTCGAGCGCCTCCAGCGCGGTCACCATGGGACTGCGGGTGAAGGCGAGCGCGATCGCCGTGCCGATCCGGGCGGTGGCCGTGGACTGTGCCAGCGCCGCCGCCGACACGATCGCGCTGCGGTGCATCTCGGGAACCCAGACGACCTCGGCGCCCGCCCGCTCCGCCGCGCGCGCCGCCTCCACCTGCTCCGCGAGGGTCTCTCCCCAGGGACCGTAGGTGATGCGCATGTCAGCCCTCCAGGCTGAGCGGCCGCTCGGCCACGGGGAAGACGCCCTCGATCTGCTCGGCGCCGCGGCGGTAGACGTAGAAGGTCCGCTTGAACGAGCAGACCTCCTTGCCGTCCTGGTTGAGCGTGCGGGTGCGCACGGTGACGATGCCGGCGTGCGGCCGGCTGGCCGACTCGCGCTTGTCGAGCACGATCGATTCGCTCCACAGCGTGTCGCCCGCGAACACCGGGTGGGTCATCTTGATGTCGTCCCAGCCGAGATTGGCGAACGCGTTCTGGGTGAGGTCGGTGACGCTCTGCCCCACCGCGATCGCCACCGTGAAGGTGGAGACCACGAGGGGCCGGCCGAACTCCGAGCGTGCCGCGTACTCCGCGTTGAAGTGCATCTGGTTCGTGTTCATCGTCAGGAGCGTGAACCAGGTGTTGTCCGCCTCCGACACCGTCCTGCCGAGCGGGTGCCGGTAAACGTCACCGACCTCGAAATCCTCGAAGAACCGGCCCTGCCAGCCCGGCTTGACACCCATGACGCTCCCTACCTCGGACCTGTCGTGTTACGGGCCCGAGCCTAAACGTCAGACCATTTAGGGGTCAAGAGGTTGTTCCGCTCTGCATAACGGCGTTCCAATCTACGCGCGCCGCGGCCCTCAGCCGTCTCCCCTGCGGCGCTCCCTGTCGATCTGGGAGTAGGTGCTGCGCAGGTGTTCCAGGTGCTCCCGCTGAGCCCGCTCCGCGCCGAGGGAGTCCCCCGCCTCGACGTACGCCAGGATCTCCCGATGGTCCCTGTCGACCCTGTCCCAGTGGTCGTCGGAAACGCCGTGCCGGTCGAAACCGCTCTCCAGCACGCTGAACACGGGCGCCGTCACCGCGTCGAGCAACGGGTTGTTCGCCGCCTCCAGGAGCGCCTTGTGGAACTGCCGGTTCGTCCGGTAGAGGTCCTCACGCTCGACCTCGCGCGGGTTGAAGATCGCGGCCCGCAGCGCCTCCAGCTGTTCCGGGGACCTGCGGACTGCGGCCAGGCCGGCGGTGGGCACCTCCAGCAGGACGCGCACCTCCAGTAGATTGGCGACCGAGCCCGAATCCCGGAACAGCGCCAGACTGGACAGCAGATAGCTGCTGATGTGCTCCGGCTCGGGGCGGGCGACGAAACTGCCTCCCGCCACCCCCCGCCGGGTGACCAGCAGCCGCTCGCTGGACAGGACGCGCAACGCCTCGCGCACGGTGCTCCGGCTCACGCCGTACATCGCGCACAGGTCGGGCTCGACGGGAAGGCGGTCTCCGGGCTCGAACTCTCCGGAGAGGATCTGCTCGCGCAGCCGGTCGGCCAGATCCTGATAAGCGGGCGCCGAAACACGATCGGTGGACACGGCGACAGCCTAACCTCATCGACGCTCGATGTTGAGCCCGTGTTCCCCCTAGCGAAACAACGTTTCGATGTGTAAGCCTGGGTCCTGCCTGACCGAGCCGGTGTCGCCGGAGAAGGAGAAGCGGATCGGATGAGCCTCCCAGGGACGCAACGGAGAATCGTCCTGGCCCGGCGCCCGCGAGGCGTGCCGATCGAAGACGACTTCCGTACGGAGACGACCGCCCTGCCGTCACCGGGGCCCGGCGAGACACTGGTCCGCACGGTTCACCTCTCACTGGACCCGTACGTCCGCGGCACCCTGACCGGGCGCGACCTCGGCCATCCCCCCGTACACCCCGGCGAGCTCGTGCCCGGCAGGGCCCTCGCCCAAGTGGTGGACACGGGCGAGTGGGTCGTGGCCGAGACCGGATGGCAGGAGTACGCCGCGGTCCCCGCCTCATCCCCGCGCCCGCTGCCGGTGCCGTCCGGCGTGCCGCGCACCGCGGCACTCGGCGTGCTCGGCATGCCGGGGCTGACCGCGTACGCCGCGGTGAGCCGGCTGCTGCGCCCGGAGGTGGGTGACACCGTCGTCGTGTCCTCCGCGACCGGCGCGGTCGGCGGCACGGCGGGGCAGCTCGCCGGGCTCGCCGGCGCACGCACGGTGGCGATCGCCGGCGGTCCGGACAAGTGCCGGGTCGCGGTCGAGCGCCTCGGCTACGCGGCGGCCGTCGACCGCCACGACCCGGACTGGCTCGACGCCCTCGCCGAGGCCTGCCCCGACGGTGTCGACGGGTACCTGCACATGGCCGGCGGCGCGGTCCTCGGCGGCGTGCTGAACCGGCTCGCCGCCGGTGCCCGGGTGGTGCTGTGCGGCCTGCCCGACAACGCCAACGAGACGGGACCGACCGCGCTGCCCGCCGGGGCGGTGATGCGGGCACGCGCCACCGTGCACGGCCTCGTCGTACACGATCATCAGGACCTGCTGCCGCGGTTCGCCGACCGGGTCGGCCGGCTCGTCGCGGAGGGCCGGGTGCGCGTCCTCGAGGACACGCACGAGGGGCTCGGCTCCGCCCCCGCGGCCTTCTGCCGGCTCATGGCCGGCCGCAACATCGGCAAGACCATCGTGCACGTCGCACGCGGCGACGGACGTACGCCGGGCCCAGCCGATGCCGGCGAGCCGGGTGGGTGAGAGCCTCGTGACGACGCCGCCGCCCGTCCTCCCCCAGCCGGGGCTCCTCGGCCCGGTCATCGTGACCGGCGACACCGATCGGCAGACCAGCCTGTTCACCAGGGCGTTCGGGCTCGAGGTGCACAGCGTCACGCGGCGTACGGCCCATGACTCGGAGCGCATCTGGTCGGTCGGCCTTCCGGCGCTGGAGACGACCCTCATGACGCCGGGTACCCGGTCCGGCATCCGGCTCCTCGAATTCACGCCGAGCTCGACCGCGGCGGCGCGCGGCCCGGAGAACGGCGACGCGAAGGACGCCTTCAAGGTCATCGACTTCTACTGCCCCGACCCGGAGAGGGTGGAGCACAGGGCACTCGAGCCGGGGGCGCGCCCCCGTCCGCGATCCCGCAGACGCCCGATGGTTCTACCTGGACGTCCTGGGCCTGAACAAGGTGTACGAGTACGCGTTCGCGGACGAGTCCTTCCAGTCCATGGTCGGTCTCGCCGAGGGGCACGGCATCAGGGCCGCGAACTACGGATCCCGGCTCGCGGAGCCGTACATCGGCATCATCGACTACGGGCGGGGCGCGCGGGACGTCTCACTGCGTGGCGTGCGCCCGCCGACCCGTGGCCTGGTCGCGTGCACGATCGCCGTCCCCTCGGCACGGGACGCGGTCAGGGCGGCGAGGGACGCGAGTCTGCCCGCCCTCGAACCCGCCGAGGAGGAGATCCCTCCGTTCGGCAGGGTGACGAGCGCGCTGATCGAGTCCCCGAACGGAATGCTGCATCACGTCGTGTCGCCGCCGGGCCCCTGATCCCCCAAGCTCCTGACGTCACGGAATCGAAACGATGAACCGGAACACATTTGAGATCACGGAAGGCGTGCCCATGACCACAACACCGCTCGGCACCGCGGAGGCGATGCTCACCGCCGTCATCGAAAGACGACTGGACGGCGTGCTGGAGACCTTCTCTCCCGCCGACGACGCGTACGTGTTCGTCGAGGGACCACGCTGGACCACCCACGGCGGCGACCGGATCAGAGCGGGATGGGAGGCGTACTTCAAGGCGCCGATCCGCATCAACGGGTTCCGCTGGGTCGAGGGTCCCTTCACCTGGGAGAGCGACACCCTGGCCCAGGTCGTTGGCGTCATCGACTACGACATCATGGGCGACGGCAAGGCCGGACGGCTGCGCATGCGGATGACCTGGCTGGTCCGCCGCGAGGAGGGACGCTGGCGTATCGTCCACGAGCACGGTTCCCAGCCCCTGGAGGATCCGTACGGCGCCGGCGACTGGTGGCCCGAAGGCGCCACGCCGCTCGCATGACCGGCCCGGCGAAGGGGACGCGTCCTGTGATCAGTGAAATCCGGGTGGCGACGGTGGCCGTCGCGGATCTCGAACGGTCCTGCGCCTTCTACGCGGACACGTTCGACTACGTCCGTCTCGGTGAGGGAACGGTCGGCGGCCGGGAGGCGGAGCTCGCCTGGCAGATGCCGAGCGGCCTCACCGGGTACGCGGTCGTGATGGGACCGGTGAGTGCGACCACCGGGCTGCTGCGCCTTGTCCGATTCGACGCCGACCAGTCCGTCGCGCCCGGCGAGCCCTACTGGGGCGACTACTCGCGGCCGCAGGACTACGGCCATTACGCGCTCAACATCCGGGTGCCCGACATCCGCTCGGCGATCGGCCGGTTGCGCGCGGCGGGCGGCCGTTCCAAGTCGGAGCCGACCCATTGGACTGTCACGCCGGACCTGTCGGCGTGGGACTCGTTGTCCTACGACCCCGACGGGGTCGTCCTGGACGTGTTCGAACTCGAGCCCGGCGAGGGCTCGGCCCTGGCCGGCTACGACGGGCGACCGAGCGAGCTGCAGACGGTCGCGATGCACGTGAGCGACGCCCGCGCGTCCGCGTCCTTCTACCGGGCGCTCGGTTTCGCCGAGCTGTACGACAAGCTGATCGAGAACATGGAGTCCTTCTTCCGCCTTCCGCGGGGAACCGGACTGCACAACATCAACCTGTATGTTCCCGGCAGCAGCCTCAACGGCCGGGTGGAGCTCGCCCAATACGTCGGGTTCCCCGGTGAGCAGCAGCGGGACCGCGCCGTTCCGCCCAGCCTCGGAATTCTCTCGGTCTCGCTGGAGACCGATGATCTGCAGGCCACCGCGGACCTGGTCGGCAGGCTCGGAGCCGAGCCGGTGTGCGACCCCGTCGAGGTGGACCTGCCGCCGTACGGCCCCGCCCTCGTGCAGACCTTCTTCGGTCTGGACGGCGAGGTCCTGGAGTTCTACCAATGTCGGTGAGCGCCGGAGTCGCCCTGGTGACGGGCGCGGGCAGCGGACTCGGGCGAGCGATCGCCGAGTCCCTGGCGGCGGCGGGGTACGCGGTGGTGTGCGCCGGCCGGCGCGCGAACCGGGTGTCCGAGGTGGCCGAGGCGATCCGGGCCGCGGGAGGCGCCGCGACCGGCGTGCCGCTCGACGTCACGGTGACGGAGCAGGTCGACCATGTGGTCGCCCGCGTCGCCCGCGAGTACGGCAGGCTCGACGTACTGGTCAACAATGCCGGAGTGTTCCGCAAGAGCGAGATCCTGGAACTGACGGACGAGGCGTGGCGGGAGACTCTGGACGCGAACCTCACCGGCGCGTTCCTGTGCGCCCGCGCCGCGGCCCGGCAGATGATCCGGCAGGAACCCGTCGCGGGCAAACGCGGCCACATCGTCAACGTGAACTCCGGCGCGGGCCTGCGCGGCTACCCCACGGGAGCGGCGTATTCCGCGTCGAAGTTCGGGCTGCTCGGCCTGTCCGACACGCTCCGCGCGGAGCTTTCCGACCGCCTGGTGAAAGTGACGGACCTCGTGGTCGCGGCCATGGTGAAAAGCGAGCTGTCCAGCCGGTTCAACCCCGACCGGCTGGACGCCTCCGTCGTCGGCGAGCTGGTGCGGAACCTGGTCGCGCTCGACGGCGCCGCCGTGGTCACCCGCCTCGACCTGGGACAGCTCCCCCCGGCCTGAACCCCGGCCCACGCGGCCCACGGGTTCGCGTGGGCCGACGTCGGGGCGTGGCAGCAGGGCCCGCCGGGCGGCCGTACGGCCCGTCGGCGCGGGGGAGCCGGATCATCCGCTCCGTCCGGCCATCGGGGGCCGTCACGTCCCTTCGCGCAGCTCGGCGAGGTGGTAGGTCGAGGAGAGCCGGTCGGAGCGCAGTCGCACCATCAGCCAGTCCCCGTCGCGGCTCGTCCACAGGTGCTCTTCCGCGCCGCCGTCGCTGGTCAGCAGGAAGTGCCAGGTGGCGAAGGTCCCGGCGGGGACGGCGACCGTCTCCGCGCCGACGAGGGCCGCGGTGATGCCGGTCATCTCCTCGGCGTACGGGCCCGTGGCGCCGTCGGGCCGGGGCGAGGAGCGGAACCCGCCCACCAGTGCCTGCCGTCCGCCTGCGGCCAGGTCATAGGAGGGCACGATCCAGGAGTCGCAGCAGACCGCGTGCGGGACGAAGAACGGCGGGGGCGTCGGAAGATCGATCCGCTGCGACGCGTGGCCCGCCTCGCGGAGCAGCAGGTGCGATTCCAGCAGGGCATCCCCCGTGACGAACCAGCCCTCCCCGAGGAACTCCCCGGCCAGCCGATGGCTGATGAAGGTCCGCATCGGGCGGAACGCGGGCGAGACCGTATGCACGACATCGCGTTCGATCCGGCTGTCCCACATGCGGCAGTGGGCGCGCAGCGTGCGGGTGCCGTCCTCGGCGACGGTGAGCGTCCACTCCTCCCGGCCGCGGAGGCCGACGCCGTCGCCGACGTAGTCGATGACTCCGTACCGGTATCGGCTCATGTTCCCGCCTCGTCCAGAGCGCTGAGCAGTTCGTCGACGCCACCCCGGCCATCACGGCGGGAGGACGGCTGGATGATCTCCGTCGCGGCCAGGAACGGGTCCCAGATCGGATCCGCGGCGACGACCGGGGCTCGGAGATCGGCCGGCTGCCGGGCGAGGGCGGCGAGCGCCGCGGCCCGGAAGGCGGAGCCGTACGAGGGCCAGGCCTTGACGATGTCGAGGACCCTGCGATGCGGCTCGCCCAGAGCCCGCCCGTCGTAGACCTGGCCGGCGCGGAGCGCGCCGTCGCGGACCAGGTGCCATGCCCGCAGCAGGTGGATCCCGTGGTCGTCCGGGGTGAGGTCGGGGGTGCGTGCCGCCACGAGGCCGGCGGAAACCCGGTCCGGGTCGGGCAGCGCGGCCAGCGCCAGGGCGTGCACGCGCGCCGGATGGCGGCGGGCCACCTCGGCGGCGATCGCGCCGCCCGCGCCCGTGCCGTACAGGTCGACCGTGTCCAGACCGGCCTCGTCCAGCATGTCCACCACGGCCCCGGCCAGCTCACCCGCGTCCACGTCGAGGGGGCCGTCGAGCTCCGAGTCGCCGGTGCCCGGCAGGTCGACGGCGAGCGCGGGGCGGCTGCTGCCGGCCCGCGCCAGCAGTCGCTCCACCGCCCGCCCGGAGGCCGGAGCCGGCGGCAGGACCGCCAACGGCCTGGCGCCGGCCGCCGGTGCGATCCACCTGATCAGGCTCTGACCCAGCCGGGTCCGGACATAACGACGGGACAGCCGGTCCGCGAGGAGCGGCCCCGGCGGTTCCGGCGCCTCCCGCACGCCGGCGGAACACCCCGTCGCCTGGGCGCGCAGCCGGGCCGCCACATGCGCGGGACCGGCTCCAAACGGCGGATGCTCGACGCGGACCCCGGCCCCCGCGGCCGGAATCCGGGCGAGGTGCGCGTGCAACGGGTCGCCGGGCGAGGCCAGCACGAGGGTCGGCACCGCGAGCCGTGCCAGCATCGGCACCGGGTCGCAGGTGAACGCCGCCCGGTATGCCAGCGGGTACGCCTCCCCCGCTTCGAGCAGGCCCGCCGTCACGTCGTGCAGCTGTTCGGGGTCCGGCATCGCCGCGGACAGCCGTGCTCCCGGCTCCTCCCGGTACCAGGGCCAGAACAGGAACATGTTGCGCACCTGGTGCCACGCCGCGACCAGGTGGGTTCCGTCCCCTCGCGGCAGCACGGGAGGAAGGTAGTTCGCGAGCTGGTCGGCCCGTTCCCCGGGGGTCGAGATCCCCAGTCCGTCGAGCACGAGGGACGCGACCCGTTCCGGGTGCTCGACGGCGAACGCCAGTGCGATCTTCGCTCCGGTGTGCGTGCCGTACAGGTGGACCCGCTCCAGACCGAGCGCGGTCAGCGTCTCCCCGAGCGCGGCGCCGTAGTCCTCGACGGCCGGCTCGGCGGCCGGGAGCCGGTCGGACCCGCCGTGACCGGGGGTGTCGAGTGCGTACACGCTGAACCAGGGCGCCAGCTCCCGGACCAGTTCACGCAGTGGCCGGTGGTCGCCGGGCGAGGCGTGCAGGAGCACGACCGGCAGGCCACACCCCGCCCTCAGGTAATGGACCTGGCGCTCACCGACCGTCACCAAGTGCCGTTCCACGTCATTTGGTGACTTCGACGGTGGTCCAGCCCTTGTCGTCCTTCTTCCACTGGTAGACGTGGATGTCGTCCATGCCGTAGAACTCGTGCTTGTCGGGGGAGACGGAGTTTCCGGACGGGGTCTCCTGGTCGGAGATCTCAAGCTTGTCGAGCGCGGCGGTGACGGCGTCGGGTTCGAGAGAGCGGGCCTGGTCGGCCGCCTTCACGTACGCGAGCACGCAGTCGGCGGCGATCTCGGCGGCCTTGGGCGACTCGGCGCCGGTCTTCGGGCCCACGTTCCTGCCGAACCGCTTCTCGATCTCCTCGATGTGCTGCCGGTAGCCCGGCTTCCATGTGTCCCGGGCGTCGCGGCTCGGGTACGGGTAATAGGTGGCGCTGAAGAGCGCGCCGTCCGCGGCGTCGCCCGCCGCCTCGACGAAGGAGATGTTGCGGGCGCCGGAACCGCCGACGATGAGCCCCCGGTAACCCGCCTCACTCGCAGCGGCCATGGTCTTGGCGCCGCTCGCGGAGTTGGAGATCCAGATCGCCCCGGCGTCCTTGAGCTTGTCGACGTACGCGCGGTGCGACTGGTCGTCGGGCCGGGTCGCCTCGAAGCCCTTCCAGGTCAGGCCCGCCGCCTCCGCCTGGACCTTGACCTCGTCGGCCGTGCCCTTGCCCGCGTCGTCTCCCTCGTAGATCACGCCGATCGAGGTGACCCCCTCCGCCTTGAGGTGGGCGATCATCTTCGCGACGTCGAGGCTGACCGGGTCCTGGGCGCGGAACCCGTACTTCAACGAGCTGAAGTCGCCGGTCGCCACCATAGGCTGGCAGTTGACCTTCCTGCCGCTTTCGAAACTGCCCTTGGCCGCGTTGTAGAACGCCGACAGCGCCGGCCCCACCACCAGGCCGATGCCGTCGTCGCCGGCGAACTCGTTCGCGGCCTGCACGGCCTTCGCCGGGTCGAGGCCGGAGTCGCGGACCACGAGCTCGAGCTTGGCTCCGCCGACGCCGCCGTCGGCGTTGAGCCGGTCGATCTCGACCTTCAGCGAGTTCTCCAGCGAGATGCCGGCGACGGCGAACGGCCCGGTCATGGGACCGATGAGGCCGACCTTCACCACTGGACGACCGACGCTCCAGCCGCTGCCGGAGGATGTCTGCGCGTCTCGGGCGCGTTCCTCCTTGCTCGCGCAGGCGGTGAGCAGCAGGGCCGCGCCGAGCAGCGCGGTCAGTTTGCGACCGGTGGTGAGGGCCATGGGGGGATCCTTTCGGGCGAAGATCAGGCTTTATCAGGACTTCGGGGTGACATCGGTGATGAACCAGCCGTCGGCGTCCTTGTCCCAGCGGTAGATGTGGATGTCGCCGACGTGGTAGAACTCGTGGTCCGCCGGCTTGATCGCGTTGCCGGACGGGGTCTGGGTGTCGGGGACGTCGAGCTGCGCCATCGCCCCGGCCAGCTTGTCGGGGTCGAGCGACTTGGCGCTTTCCGCCGCCGCGGCGAACGCGGTGACGCAGTCGGCCGCGATGGCGGTGCCCTTCGGCATCTTCGCGCCGGACTTCGGCCCCTCGACCACCCCGAAACGCTTCTCGATCGCCTCGACGTGGGTGCGGTAGCCGGCCTTCCACGTGGCCTTGTCGCGGATGTTGAACTGCAGGTTGCCCGCCGCGAAGACGGAGCCGATGGCGAGATCCTGGGCCGCGTCGAGGAAGGACACGTTCTGCAGCCCGGACGTGCCGACCATCAGGCCCTTGTAACCGGCCTCGTCGGCCGCCGCCATCGTCTTCGCGCCGCTGGCGTTGCTGGAGACCATGATGGCCCCGGCGTCCTTGAGCTTGTCGATGTACGGCCGATGCGACTGGTCGTCGGGACGGGTCTGCTGGTAGCCCAGGTAGGTGAGCCCGTACTTGGGCGCGAACTCCTTGAGGTAGCCGTCCATCGCCTTGCCGGTGTCGTCGGCCTCGTACACGAGTCCGACCGACTTGACGCCCGCGCTCTGGAGGTACTGCGTCATCTTCTCGACCCCGATGTCGTTGGGGTCCTGGGAGCGGAAGCCGTACTTGAGGACGCCGAAGTCACCCGTGCCGACCCCGGGCTGGCAGTTGAGCATGCGGTTCTGCTCGTAGATCCCCTTGGCGGCGTTGTAGAACGCCGAGAGCGAGGGGCCCACCACCATCTTGACCTGGCTGTCGCCCACCATCTCGTTGGTCGCCTGGACGGCCTTGCCCGGGTCGAGCGCGGAGTCCCGGATGACCAGTTCCAGCTTGGCCCCGCCGATGCCGCCCGCCTGGTTGATCCGGTCCATCTCCACCCGGATCGAGTTCTCCTGCAGGATTCCGAGGATCGAGTAGGCGCCGGTCATGGGACTGATGAGCCCGATCTTGATGGTATCGGTGCCCGCGGTCCAGCCCGAGCCGCTCGTTCCGCCCGCCTCGGCGGCCCGCTCTTCCTTGCTCGCGCATCCGGAGAGCACCAGTGCGCCGACGGCCGCCGCCGCCACCCATCGAATACCTGGTCCGCGCACGTGCCACCTCCTGTTCTCTTGACTTAGATTCCACTGTGCGGAACAGCGTTACGGTGAGCCTAGGAATGCGGCCATCCCCATGTCAATGAATAGGTCTGATGTTTAACCCAGTCGCAATGAGCCGGCTCACAGCGGCTGCCAGAGCTCCACGGAGATTCCGTTGGGCGTGTCGGCCACGGCGAGCCTGGCGGTGCCGTGCAGCGGAGTCGTGGCCTCGAAGGGAGGGCAGAGCACACGCCCTCCGGCGCGCACGGCGCGGGTCACCGCCGCGTCGGCATCCCGCGTGCGGACCGACCATCCCGTGTGCCCGAGGCCGCGGCCGGGCCGCTGCGACGCACGCCGGTCGACCCCGCGCACGTCTCCGGGGATGTGGACCATCTCGATGCGGGTCGTCCCGCCCTCGGCTCCGGCGAGGAACGCCAGCCGTACGGCGGTGCCCGCCGGCAGGCCGGCCATCGCCTCCAGGCCGGGCGAGCTGAACGTCACGTCGTACCAGACCGACAGGCCGAGCCCGTCGGGACCCCAGAACCGCAGCTCAGCCTCGATGTCCGGAACGTGACAGACCACGGAGGTGAGCTCGGTGTAGTGCCGGGCGGGATCGGTGTCCCAGGCCACCGTGCCGCGCGCCTCGCCCGGCTGGACGAAGACGATGTCGAGCCCGTCCGGCCCGAAGCAGAAGCCCTCCGTGACCGATATCGAGCCCTCCCCCAGCGGCACCTCGTACGTCGACGGCCTGCTGCCCCACGGGTGGCCCCGCGCCCGCAGGCGGTCGTGGGACGCCTGGATGTCACGGGTGTAGAGATCGATGCCGGCGAGGCCGACATCCAGCGTGTGGGGGTGCGCCGCGGCCGCGACCGGCTCGGCGACCTTCAGCAGGTGGATCCGGCCGGTGTCCGCGCCCGCCGCGGTGAGCAGCCTGGTCTCCACGTCGCCGGGTCCGTCTCCCCACAGCCGTGCCGCGTCGGCCGCCGCCACCACGCCCTCTCCGGACACCTCGAACCCGAGCTCGCCGCAGAACAGGTCGAGATGGGCGTCGAAGCCGGTGACTCCGATCACCGCGGAGGTGACGCTCTCGACCAGCGGCGTGGAACCCGAGCCGGCGCTCACGAGGCGTCCCGGCCGGCCGCGAGCCGCGCGCCGAGCAGCCGGCCCAGTGTCATGGCCGGAGTCACGCTCATGCCGCCGACGTAGTTGTCACCGGCGAAGACGTTGTTGCCGAGCACCTCTCCCACGGCGAAGAGGCCGGGGATGGGAGCGCCTTCGCGGTTCAGCACGGCCAGGTCGCCGTTCACCCGCAGGCCGTCCCGGCTGAGCAGGGAGGCGGCGACCGAGGTGATCCCGTAGAACGGCGGTGTCCCAATGGGCACGGGCAGGGTCGTCCGCCCGAAATCGGGATCGTGGCCGGCGCGGGCCGCCGCGTTGTATCGCTCCACGGTTGCGGTGAGCCCGGCGGCGTCCACGACGAGCCGTTCCGCGAGCTCCTCGATGGTGTCGGCGGCGACGATCCATCGGCCGCGCTCACATTCTGCGAGCATGCGCTCGCGGGTCCAGTCCCCCGCACCGTTGCGGATCAGCGGTTCCGCCGTCTCGACGATCGCGCGGTCCCAGACGACGTGCATGGCGATTCCCGGCTGGCGCAGCAGCGCCCGCTCCCGATGCTCGGGGCTGGTGCCGTCCTCCGCGACGAAACGCCTGCCGTCGCGGTTGACCCAGATCTCGTGCGGGGTCCGGTAGGCCGGGGCGAACTCCAGGAACGCCTCCCGGTAGTCGACCGCGAACCCGCTGCGGCCGGGATCGGGGATCAACCCCATCACCGGAATGAAGAACCCGTCGCGGCTGACGTCGGCGCCGATCTCGACAGCCATCGCCAGCCCGTCACCCGTGGCGTGGTCGAGACAGGCGACGATCGCGTCCTCACAGCCGGGAGGGAGGAACTCGTTGCGCAGGGCCGGGTTGGCGTCGTACCCGCCGGTGGCGAGCACGACGGCGTCGCCGTACGCGACCACCTCACCGCCGTCTGAGCCGGTCCCGGCGACGCCGGTCACCCGGCCGTCGTCCAGCACGGCGCTTCGGATCCGCGTGCCGAGGAGCAACCGCACCGAGCCCGATCGGACGGCGTCGTCGAGCCGCCGCCGCAGCACCCGCAGCACCGACCTGCCGAATTCGACGCCCCAGTAGGTGCGCGGCACCGAGTAGACCTCGTGCCCGTGGACGAGGCCCGGGGTCGCGGGGTCGAAGTCGAAGCCCTCACTTTCCAGCCAGTCGACCGTGTCGCCCTGCGCACGCACGGTCTGCCAGACGAGGTCCCGATCGGCCTTGCCGTGGGACAGCCGCATCACGTCGTCGAAGTGGCGTTCCGGGGTGTCGTCGATGCCGCGGGCGGCCTGGCGCCGGGTGCCCGCTCCGCTGAACTCGCCGTTGGCGATGTGCAGCATGCCACCCACGTCGGCGAGCTTGTCGACAACCAGCACGCTCGCCCCCGCGGCGGCGGCCTCGATGGCGACGCACAGCCCGCCGGTCCCGGCCCCGACGACCACGACGTCGAAACATCCGAGATCCCGTGTGGTCATCGCGCGCCTTCCCGAGGCTCGCACAGCTCCACCTCCAGGCCCGCCGGCCCGCGCACCAGGTGCTCCCCGAGGCGTACGCCGCCGTGGGCCGCCAGCCTGGCCGCCGTGGCGGCGGGGTCGTCCGCTTCGAACACCACCCGGCGCAGCCCGAGCGGCCGATCGGACAGGTCCGCCGCGTCGACCCCGGTGAACGACATGATCTCGAAACGGGCGGGGGCCTGGCCGGCGGAGACGAGGAAGGACAGCCGCAGGCTCGCCCCGGCCGGCATGCCGGTCATCCGCTCGAACGTCTCACCGTTCATCTCGCCGTCGAACGCGACGCTCAGCCCGCCGCCCTCGGCGAAGAACCGCAGCGCCTGCTCATGGTCGGCGGGCACGACGACGGCCGTGTGCAGCTCGCCGTGCAGCCGGTCCGGATCTCCCTCGAGCGCGGGGCTCGGCCGGTGCGCGGCGCCCGCCTGCGGAATCGTCCACCAGACGCCGTCGGCGCCGAGCGCAACGCATTCGCTCAGCGTGCCGGAGCCGTACGGGTAGGTCGCGATCGGCAGCGACCGGCCGCCGGCCTCGTCGATCTTCCGCGTGGTCCGGGCGAGGTTCCTGGAGTAGATGCCGAGAAGCCTGGGGCCGATGTCCCAGACGCGCGGCTCAGCGGCCCCTGCGGCGTCCGCGGGGGCGGGGACGAGCCGTATCCGGCCGGTCTCGCCGCCGCGCACTCCCAGAAGCGCTTCCGTGTCGTCGCGTTCGATCATGTCGAGGTCGAACGCCCGGGTGTGGAAGGCGATCGACGCCTCGACGTCCCGGCATGCGATTACTGCCTCCACTACCGCTCCGAGCGACAAACCAGCCTCCGTTCCATCGGGGTCTCGATGTTCCGCAGAACGGAACAACGTTTCACGCTAGAGCGACCACCCCTCCATGTCAATGAAGCGTCAGACCTTTCGGATCCGGGAGGCTCTTCCCTATAGTCGGGACAGAAACAGCGTTTCGATGTGTGGAACGGAGATCCTGTGAGCCGAGATGCTGCGGAAGGGGCGGTGACCGCCTTCCGTGCGGTCGCGCTGCAGACCGCGTGTCACGCCGTCAATCGCGCCGACGACACCGCGGCGAGCCGCGACATGATCCGTACGGCCATAGACCGGGTCCGGGAACAGGTCGTGGCGACGAAACGCTTCGTAGGGCCGGACCTGCGGCTCGTGGTGCTTCCGGAGTACCTCCTGACCGGCCACCCCATCGGGGAGCCGATCCCCGAGTGGTGCGAGCGGGCGGCCCTGGCGCCCGGCGGCCCGGAGTACGCGCGCCTGGCCGAGATCGCCGGCGACGCCGGGGTGTTCCTGTGCGTCAACGGCTACGAACTCGACGAGCACTTCCCCGGCGTCTACTTCCAGGCGTCGGTCGTGTTCGACCCGCGTGGCGAGGTCGTCCTGCGTTACCGCCGGCTCAACTCGATGTTCGCCGTGACCCCGCACGACATCCTCGACGACTACCTGTCGGTCTACGGCGAGGACGCGCTCTTCCCCGTCGCCAGGACCGAGATCGGCACGCTGGCGGCGATCGCGTCCGAGGAGATCCTCTTCCCCGAGGTCGCCCGCTGCCTCGCCATGCGGGGCGCCGAGGTGTTCCTGCACAGCTCCTCCGAGGTCTGCAGCGCGCTGCTGTCGCCGAAGAACGTCGCCAAGCTCGCCCGCGCGGTCGAGAACGGCGCCTACGTGGTGTCCGCCAACACCGCGGGGCTGTACGGCACCGGCCTGCCGCCCGAGTCGGGCGACGGCGGCAGCCAGATCGTGGACCACCGGGGCATCGTCATCGCCAAGGCCGGTCAGGGCGAGTCGATGGCCGCCAACGCGGAGATCGACCTGGCGGCACTGCGCCGGGCGCGCAGGACGCCGGAGATGATGAACCTCCTCCCCCGGCAGCGCTTCGAGCTCTACGCGCCCAGCTACGCCGGCACCTCCTTCTACCCGCCGGACAGCGTGCGGCCGGGCGAGATCTCGCGTGAGCATTTCGCGGCGACGCAACGCCAGGTGATCGAGCGGCTGTCCGCGGACGGCCTGATCTGAGAAACGGTTGAGATGACGAAGAAGATCTCCGTCCGCAACCCTCGTACGGGTGTGGCGGACTACACGATCGAGGCCGCTGACGCCGGAGAGATACGCCGCGCGGAGCAGCGGCTGCGAGCCCGCCAGGCGGAGTGGGCCGCGCGGCCGGTCGAGCGGCGGATCGCCGTCCTACGGGAATTCAGGGAGACGCTCGTCCGCCGGCGGGACGAGATCGTGTCCAGGCTGGAGGCCGACACCGGACGGCGGTGGGTGTCCGGACTGGAGGTGGACGCCGTCGTCGGCGGCATCGACCGGGCGTGCCTGTTCGCCGAGGAGACCTTCGCGCCCGCCGCGCCCGCCCCCACGCCTGATCCGGAGGTCCACGCCGCCGCCGACCTGGTGGCCTACCCGCTGGTCGCCGTCATCTCTCCGTGGAACTTCCCGTTCCAGCTCGCGCTGATCGACGCGGTTCCGGCGCTGCTCGCGGGTTCGGCGGTGCTGCTCAAGCCGAGCGAGATGACGCCCCGGTTCATTCCCGTGCTGCGCGCCTGCATAGCGGAGACCCCGGACCTGCCGGGCGTCTTCGAGGTGGTCGAGGGCGACGGCTCCACGGGCGCCGCGATGATCGACGCGGCCGACGCCGTCTGCTTCACCGGCAGCGTCCAGACCGGACGCGCCATCGCCGCGGCGGCGGCCGCCCGCTTCATCCCGGCGTTCCTCGAACTCGGCGGGAAGGACCCGGCGATCGTCACGGCGTCGGCGGACCTCGACGCCGCCGCCTCCGCGATCCTGTGGGGCTCGACCATCAACTCCGGGCACTCCTGCATGTCCCTCGAGCGGGTGTACGTGGACCGGCTCGTCGCCGGCGTGTTCGTGGACACGCTGGCCGCCAGGGCGGAACGCGTACGGCTGGCCTACCCGGACCTCGCCGACGGGCAGATCGGGCCGATCATCACCGCCGCGCAGGCGGAGACCATCCGCGAACACCTGGACGACGCCGTCGCGAAGGGCGCCCGGGTGAGGACCGGCGGCTCGATCAAGATCCTCGGCGGCGGCATCTACCTGCGGCCCACCGTGCTGACCGGGGTCGACCACACGATGCGCGTCATGCGCGAGGAGACCTTCGGTCCGATCATCCCGGTGATGGCCTTCGACGGCGCGGACGAGGCCGTCGCGCTCGCCAACGACACCGACTTCGGGCTCAGCGCCGCCGTCTTCGCGGGCACGGCCGACGAGGCGCTGTCGATCGCCCACCGTCTCGAGGTCGGAGCGGTGAGCGTCAACGACGCCTGCCTCACCGGCATGGTCCCGGCCGTCGAGAAGAACTCCTTCAAACTGTCCGGACTCGGAGCCTCCCGGATGGGCCCGCCCTCCGTGCGGCGCTTCCTTCGGCGGCGAGCCCTGCTGGTGCGCGACGCCGCCGGTCCCAGGCCCTGGTACTACGACGGCGCTTCCAGCCAGACGGAGGAACGATGACCATCGCCGACATCCTGCGCGACATGTCCGGAGTGTGGGAGGGCACCTACACCGTGCTCGACGCCGCCGGCGCCCTCGTGGAGCGTTTCGCCAGCCGGCAGGAGGGTCTCATGGAGGGGACCGACTGGACGGAGAAGGTGGTGTACCTCCGCGAGGGCGAGGAGCCCGCGGTACGGCACTACCGCGCCGTCGTGGACGGCGACCACGTCGAGTTCGTCGACACCGAGATGTGGGGCACGACCAGCCGTGCGGGTGACCAGGCCATCGTCTTCACCTTCGGCTGGAACCATCGCCCGCAGGAGCGGATCGTCGAGATGTCGATGCCGCAAGGGGACTACCGCACCCGCCTGTGGCAGCACTTCGAGGAGGGCAGGCTGACCCGCCTGACGCTCATCGAGGAGCGCCGTGTTCCCGGTGCCGAGCCCGAGCGGTGGTACAGCCCGGCCGCATGAAGGACGCGGCGGAGTGATGAGAGCGACAACGGAAAGCACTACAGGAGATCCACCAGTGGAATTCAGCTACGACCTCGTGGTGGTCGGCGCCGGCACCGCCGGCATCCCCTGCGCGGCGGAGGCGGCCCTCGCGGGCGCGAAGGTGCTTCTGGTGGAGAAGGACCACCAGATCGGCGGCACGCTGCACATCTCGGGCGGGCACATGGCGGCGGCGGGGACCCGGCGACAGGCCGAGCGGGGCATCGCGGACTCCGTCGACGCCCACCTCGCCGACATCCGCCGCATCAGCGCCGGGACCGCCCGCGAGGATCTGGTCCGCATCGTGGCCGAGAACGCCGCCGAGACCGTCGACTGGCTGGACGACCGTGATTTCCGCTTCGCGTCCGAGACACCCCGGATCGTCTACGGGCACGAGCCGTACACCACGGCGCGGACCTACTACGGCGCCGACGAGGCGATGTCGATCCTGGAGGTGTTCGAACGCCTGCTGGACGAGGCGATCACCACGGGCCGGCTGGATCTGTGGAAGAACTCCCCGGTGATCGGGCTCATCCCCCGGAACGGCGGGGTCGGCGGCGTCTCCGTCCTGCGAGGCGACCAGGACGTGGAAGTACACGCCCGTGAGGTGGTGCTGGCCACCGGCGGTTTCGCCGCCGATCCGGATCTGTTCCTGGAACTGGAGGGAGCGCCGCTCGTGTCGGCGGCGCACCCGACCTCGACCGGCGACGGGATCCACCTGGCGAGAGAGCTCGGCGCGGCGGTGGCCGGGACCGGTTCGTTCCTGCCCTCGTTCGGCGGCCTGCCCCATCCCACCTCGCCGGGAAAGGCCAACTGGTCCGACCGTCAGCTCCTCATCGCGGCCGAACGCCCACCCGTCGAGATATACGTCGACAAGCACGGCCGGCGCTGGGTCGCGGAGGACGAACCCTCGATCGACGACAAGGAACGCGCGCTCACCCGCATCGACGACATGACCTTCTGGACCGTGTTCGACGACGCGATGGTCGAGTCGACGCGGTCGGGCCGCCCGCTCGTCGTGGGCTGGACACCCGAGGATCTCCGCGCCCGTGCCGACCATCGCACCGGCGTGCACTCGGCCGGGACGCTGGAGGAACTGGCGGCGAAGGCCGGGATCGACCCGGCGGGCCTGACCGCGACGGCCGCCCGCTACAACGAGGCGGTGGCCTCCGGCGTCGACCCCGACTTCGGGCGCGCCCATCTGCCGCTGCCCCTCCTCCAGCCGCCCTTCTACGCGATCCGCAACCACGCCATCTCCCTGGTCACGTTCGCGGGGATCGACATCGACTCGGACTTCCGCGTACGGCGGACCGACGGTTCGCCGCTGCCCAACCTGTACGCCATCGGCGAAGTGATCGGCGCCGCGGCCACCTGCGGACAGAGCTTCTGCTCCGGGATGCTGGTCACGCCCGCCATCACGTTCGGCCGGCTGCTCGGCCGCCGCCTGGCCGCGGAAGACCGGCGAGATAGACCGGCACGTTCATGAGGGAACCGCCTCCTCTGGTGAGGGGGCGGTTCCTTCTTTCACGACGGCCTCACGCGATCCCGTCGAGGTATCGGGCCAGCAGGACCGCGTTGGCCTCGGGCGAGCCCGGGGCTCCCAGGGGCGCGAAGGTGGCCTCGGTGGCGTCCCTCAGAAGCCGCAGCGCCACCGGGGTCATCGGCGCCAGCGGATCGGTGAGCGTGCTGCCCACCAGCACGGGCCGCTTCACCAGCGGCAGCCGCTCGGTGCAGGGCCACTGCCAGGCGGCACGGTAGTAGCGGTGGTAGTGCGGCGCGGACCGCAACATGTCGAGCACGACCCGATGCAGGAACTCCGGCCGGTAGGCGTCGACGTCCCGGACACCCTCCGGGGTGTGGTTGAACCAGGGCCACCACAACGCCATGTCCGCGCTCGCCCCCCAGGCGCGGCGCAGATGCGAGCCGTGCGTGTCGGGGGTCAGGTCCACGAAGTAGTTCTCCATGACGGAGGCGACCAGCTCGGGCTGGTCGTCGAACAGCGGCACCCCGTCGAGGACGAGCGCGCCCACCCGGTCCGGCGCGGCGACGGCCAGCTCGACGGCCATCGCCGCGCCGGTGTGGGTGCCGTACACGTCGCACGTCTCGATGCCCTGCGCGTCGAGCAGTTCCACCAGCAGCGGCACGTAGGTGCCGGCGAGGGTCGGCGCGTCCGCCGCGGTCCCCGGCAGCGGTGTGGACCGGCCGTGACCCGGGGTGTCCCAAACGAGGACCGTACGGGTCTCACCCAGTGCCCTGGCCAGGGGCTCGAGGCCGGACCCGGATCCGGGATTGGCGTGCAGCATCAGCACCGGACGGCGGCCGGAGGACTGAGCGCCGAAGCGGCGGACATGGACGACACCCGTGCTCACCTCGACGTAGTCGCGTTCGCCGGACTCGCTCTTCGCCGGCTCCGCGACCACGTCCCCCTCGGGGAGGGCCAGGATGTCGGCGGCCCAGTCGTCACCGGCGACGGCCATCCCGGAGAGCCCCGCCACGCCGGGCCATGCCTCGGCCGCGCTCGACGCCAGTCGCCGGTGCGCGTCGCCGTGGTCGGCCGTCTCCAGGAAAAGGGCGTGCAGGACCTCGGCGGAGGGCAACCCACGACTCCGCCGGTTCCGGGCCGATGGGCGCCACCAGGGGCTGAAGACGAAGCTGTCCCGGACCTCGTCGTACAGCCGCAGCAGGTGCCCGCCGCTGCCGTCCGGCGCGGACGGCGCGGGCGGACGCTCGGCGCCGCCGTACGGAACGTGCAGCACCAGGAAGCCGTGGACCAGCCCGGGGTGGCGTGCGGCGAGCCGGGCGGCCACGGCTGCCCCGGCCCCCTCGGCCGCCACCGGGGTGCGGCGCACGCCGAGCAGGGTCAGCGCCGCGGCGAGCATGTCGGCCTGGGCGTCGAGATCTCCCGCCGCGCCGTCGTCGACGGTGGTGCCGCCGAAGCCGATCAGGTCCGGGGCGATCACCCATCGCCTGCCGGCGATCGTCTCGATCAGCTCCGGGTCCCAGCCCCCGGCGCAACCGGGGGCGTCGTGGAGGAGCAATACGGGTGAGCCGGCCCCGGCCTGGCGCAGATGCACCTGCCCCGAGGGCAGAGCGAGGTATCCCGGTCGCATTCTGTTCCTCTATTTAGAACGCTGTTTCACTCCAGGAATCTATTGACGACCGGGCGAGCATGTCAACGCCCTGCCGGCGTCGCCGAGAGCCCGCTTCACGATCACCTCGTAGCCGGCCCAGGCGAACCCGACGCCGATCACGGTGCCGAGCAGGGCGGCCGCCACCGACAGCAGCACCACCTCGGCGATCGCTCAGAGGCTCCGCCCGGACACGGCGAACCCGCCTGCCCCAGTACGGCAGACGGGGTTTTCGCATGTCGGGGGTTACTTGAGGAGCTGGCGGGCCATGACCATGCGCTGGATCTGGTTGGTGCCCTCGTAGATCTGGGTGATCTTGGCGTCGCGCATCATGCGCTCGACCGGGAACTCGCGCGTGTAGCCGTACCCGCCGAGGAGCTGGACGGCGTCGACGGTGATCTCCATGGCGGCGTCGGAGGCGGCGCACTTGGCGGCGCTGGAGAAGAACGTCAGGTCCTTGACCGGAGTGCCGTTCATGGCCAGCTCCGACTTGGCCGCGGCGGCATAGGTGAGCTGCCGGGCCGCCTCCAGCTTCATGGCCATGTCGGCGAGCATGAACTGCAGGCCCTGGAAGTCGGCGATCGGCTTGCCGAACTGCTTGCGCTCCTTGACGTACCCGATCGCGTAGTCGAGCGCGCCCTGGGCGATGCCGAGCGCCTGCGCGGCGATCGTGACGCGGGTGTGGTCGAGCGTGGCCAGCGCGGTCTTGAACCCCGTCCCCGGCTCGCCGACCATCCGCGAGGCCGGGATGCGGACGTCCTCCAGGATGACCTGGCGGGTGGGCGAGCCCTTGATGCCCAGCTTCTTCTCCTTGGGACCGAACGACACGCCCTCGTCGTCCTTCTCCACCACGAACGCCGAGATGCCGCGCGCCCCGGCCGCGGGGTCGGTCACGGCCATGACCGTGTAGTACTCCGACACGCCCGCGTTGGTGATCCACATCTTGGTGCCGTTGAGCACGTAGTGGTCGCCGTCACGCTCGGCCCTGGTCTTCATCGAGGCGGCGTCCGAGCCGGCCTCCGGCTCGCTCAGGGCGTAGGAGAACATGGCCTCCCCGCGCGCGACCGGCGTCAGGTAGCGCTGCTTGAGCTCCTCGGACGCCGACAGCAGCAGGGGGACGGTGCCCAGCTTGTTGACGGCGGGTATGAGAGAGGACGAGGCGCACGCGCGGGCGACCTCCTCGATCACGATCACGGTCGCGAGCGCGTCCGCACCCGCCCCGCCGTACGCCTCGGGGATGTGGACGGCCTGCAGGTCCGCCGCGACGAGGTCCTTGTAGACCTCCCAGGGGAACTCCTCGTTCTCGTCGGCCGCCGCGGCACGCGGGGCGATCTTTTCGTCGGCGAGGGCCCGGACCGTCTCACGGAGCATGGGGTGTTCCTCCGCCGCGTCGTGCAGGTGTTCTGACAGGCTCATCCACTTCTCCCAGACCCGAATAGCACTGAGTGCCTTATAGTAAGTCACTCAGTGCCATAGCGCCAGAGTGGGTGTTACGGTAGGTCGGCGAGCAGCGGCCGGAGGGACCTATGTCGACGAGGCGGGACGCGCGGCGGGAACTGATGTCAGCGGCCATCGGTCTGTCGCTCGACGCGGGCTTCGACCAGACGACCGTGGACGAGATCGCCAGAACCGCCGGAGTGGCCAGGCGGACGTTCTTCCGGCACTTCCGGAACAAGGAAGACGCGATTTTCCCCGACCACGACGAGTGCCTGGGGCGGGTGACGCGATTTCTCGAATCGGCCTCCCCGCTGCGTCCGCCCCTCCCCGTGATCGCGGAGGCCGCCGCGATCGTCCTGGACATGTACGCGGAAGACCCCGAGACAGCGGTCAAGCGCTACGAGCTGACGCGGCGCGTCCCGGCCTTGCGTGAGTGGGAAATCGCGGCCATCAGTCGTTACCAGCGGGCGTTCGTGCGCTACATGGATGACCGCCGCGAGGAAGCGAGCAGGGAGACGTTCCGGCTGCGCCACGAGGTGGCGGCCGCCGCCATAGTGGCCGCGCACAACCATGTACTGCGCGCCTGGCTCCGTACGGGCGCCCAAGGGGACGTGCGAGCGCAGTTCGACGCTGCGATGACCGAGGCGACGGCGGCGCTACACCCCTGGATAGACGGCCGGGCAACTGGAGACGAGTCATCTTCCGAGGTCGTCGTGGTCTTGACCGTCAAGGGCGCCCCACTGTGGAAGGTGGCCGAGGAGATCGAGGCGGCCACCCGGCACTGACGGCGATATTAGGGCCTTTATCGAAGTCGATCAGAGCCATTCGGCGATCGCGGCGATGAGGATCGTTGCTTTGTGGCGGACGGCGAGTTTGTCGTACCTGGTGGCGACAGCGCGGTGGTGTTTGAGCCGGTTGATGCCGCACTACACCGCGTGGCACCGCCTGTACATCTCAGGGTCGAAGGCGGGTGGCCGCCCGCCCTTGGATCCCTTGGCGCGGCGGTTGGCGTCCTGGCCGGCCTTGCTCGGGATGGCGGCCTTGATCCCGCGCCGCCGCAGGTAGGCGCGGTTAGCCGTGGAGGTGTAGGCCTTGTCGGCCAGGACACGGTCCGGGCGCGTGCGGGGCCGCCCGGCATACCGCCCCTGTTCACAGGCCAGATGCAGCTTGGTGGTCAGCCCGCCACGAGAACGCGCCAACCCGTGATCGGCAGTCACCGCACCCGCCCCCCGGCGGCTCGGCTTGAAGATCCCCCTTCCCGCGCCCCGGCGGCGTGCTGATGCGCCCGGACAACCGTGGAATCGACGCTGACATCCCAGGTGATGCGCCCGGCCGCGTCCGCCAGCACCTGCAACGCGGTCAGGATCTACTGCCAGACGCCGTCGCGTTGATAGCGCCGAACAGCGCATACGCCGCCGACCAGGATCCGTAGCAGGCGGGCACATCACGCCAGGGCACACCGGTCCGTACCCGCCGGCGGATCCCGTCGATCAACTGCCGCTTACTGAGAACAGCGACGGCCGCCCCGACCGCTTCGGTGCCGGCAGCAGCGGCTCCAGCACCGCCCGCTGCGCATCGGTGACCGTCACCGCCTGTATCCGCGGTGTGGACTGCCCGGCGCAAGAGCCACGAGGAGGAACGCGCCCGGCAACGCGACCTGTTCGCCAGGGCGTACGCGGCGTACAAGGAGATGCCATTGCAATCCGCCGACGCCGCCATGATGACGCGGCCGCTGAGCGCATCCGTCTGTCTGAGACCACCCGGGAGATCCAGAGCCGGCTGAGCTACTTCGTCGTGTGGACCGCCGCCGAGCCCGGAACCGTTGGCGACGCCTATGTCGCACTCGTGCGTGAGCTGCGCAAGGTAGCTGGGGGCGCGATGCGTGAGGCATGGTTGGCCGATCCCATCACCGACGATGCGGCGATGAACATTCCGCCGGCGTTCATCGACCTCTCGTCGTTGACGCCGCTGGAGGAGGCCTTCACCGACGCCGTTCGCGCCCGCCTCGCTGCGATCGCTCCATGGTGAACCAGATAGCTCGCCGCCCCGGTCCTGTTTCCGATCGGTGACCTGCGGAGGCGAACACCCGAGCCGACCGCCGCATCGAGGGACCTACCTTCAACGGCGGCGGCGCGTGAGGGGCCACATCTTGAGGTCCCAACGTACGCCCTTTACGGCGTAGATTTCGCAGTCGGTCACCCAAGCGAACTGGACGATCCTTGACCAATTAACCGGGCTTCGGGCAAGTCATTTGAACACACCGGGCCGGAGCATCCTCGTTGACCGTGAACCCCCTGGTCAGCTCCGGTATTGACGGGCACCGGTCGGGAGCGGTCGGCACGTTCAGCTTCACGGTCAAACGACGGTCAGACATCAAAAGAGCCTGATCACTTTGAGAGTGATCAGGCCTCTGACCTGCTAGTACAGTGTCGGGACGGCGGTGTTCTGGTTCAGGACATAGGAAACTCTGGCGGAGCATGTCTCCGGAGATAGGAAACACAGAGAGCTAGTGGCCCGTCACGCAACTTTGGCCGGATAACTGGTCCAGCTTCTGATGGGTGAGCTGGCGGCGAAGTTCGTCTTGGGCTGGGCCCGGGCGTTGCGCCAGCGGACGTAGGCGCCGATCACCGCGTTCTGCTCGTCATGGGTGCGGTGGTCGGTGCCGTTCAGGGCGTAGTACCGCAGCGCGGCGAACTCTGATTCGATCCAGTTCAGCCAGGAGCCATAGGCTGGCAGGAACACCAGCTCAACATCGTTGTCGGCCGCCCAGGCCCGGACCTGCGGGTGTTTGTGCGGCGAGAAGTTGTCGGCGATCACATACAGCTTCTCGCCCGGCCAGCGGGCCCGCAGCGTCTTGAGGAAGGACAACACCTCCCGCCAGCGCTTGCGCCTGCGGATCCGGTAATACAGCCTGCCGGTGACCAAGTCGAGCGCGGCGATCATGTGCATGACGCCGTCGTAGCGGTTGTAGGTGGCCCGCAGCCGGGCCGGCGAACCCACCGGACGCCACCGCTTACCCCTGCGCGGCATCAGATTCAGCGGCCCGAACTCGTCCAGGCAGATCACCCGCCCATCGGCGGGCGGCTGATCGTATAACTCCAGTACGCGCTGCATCTTGGCGATGAAATGCGGGTCGGTGGAGGCTTTCCACGTGGTGGTGGTCTGCCAGCTCACCCCGCCCGCGCGCAGGATCCGCCGCAGGTGCTCGCGGCTGATCGCCGTCACCACCCCGCGACTGATGAGGTGCTCGGCCAACGTGCGCAGGCTCCAGGTGGAGTGCCCCATGATGCCCCACTCGGCGGGGACCGTCGTGGCGATCAGGCAGATGTGCTCACGCACCCGCTCACTGATCACCCGTGGACGGCCCCCGCTCCATTTTGGGTCCAGCGCGTCGAACCCCCGCTCGTTGAAGGCGTGGATGACATCGCGTACGTAGTCGTCACTGACCTGCATCAACGAGGTGATGTCCGGAACCGATTGGCCCTGGCCGGACATCATCACCACGATCGCCCGTCGCAGCTTCACCGGATCCTTCGCGCTCCTAGTGATCCGCTGCAGCTTGCGACCCTCCTCCATCGTTAACGGCCGGACGAACACCTCCGGTCGGCGAGCCACGACCACCTCCCAACATCACAGAGGCAGCCAGCCTGGCGGGTTCACTCCCGGAGATCAATTACCCGGCCGAGGTTGGGTGACGGGCCACTAGGCCGATGAGGCCGGTAGATGGGTCCCGTTTTCGAGCGTCGACACTGGTCCAGTATTGGGGATCAGGCACACTTTCCGTGATCGGACCCCGGCTGAGCTGGTCACGGTTGCTGAGCTGGTCACGGTTCAGGTGTTCTAGCCAGTAGGTCACCTGTCGATGGCGACGATCTGCGGCGTGTTGATCAGTGAGATGGTCGCGGTCTTGTTCCCTCACCTGGCCCGCGTGTGCATTGACCA
>NZ_JABBWU010000031.1:0-76697 GCF_012999525.1 Microbispora sp. H10836 | reverse complement strand
GACCACGACGCTCCAAGCATGGCAGCTGCGCCCCGAGCAGCTTCTCTACCCCTGGCAGACCGACGACCCCCAGTAGCCACACCAGGCGAGGCGACAACAACTCATCCACAGATCTTGACTATTGCTCCCCCCGGGGGACCCCGCACCAACTCGCCCGTTTCTCTCCCCACTACAAAAAGTGATCTTCCTCAAGATCGATACGGACCGTGACGGTAGCCGGATCCTGATTCGTCACTTTCCGTGAAATCTGCCGTTGTCATGCTGCGTCACTAGCGCCGGGAGGTGGTCATGGCTGCCCGTCGCACGCCTCCTCTCGTCGCCGCCGTGCAGGCGGACCTGGAGCGGTGGCAGATCCGCCCGGACCCGGCACTCGCGGCCAGCGCGCTGGACCTCGCCGAGCGGCTGTCAGAGCCGGGGATCCGGCTGGCTGCAGCGAGCATGCTGCACGCGCAGCTGCGGGCGACCTTGGCCGATCTGGCGAAGCTCGCGGTGCCGGAGGAGCAGTCGGGCGACCCGATTGACGAGCTGCAGAAGCGGCGTGAAGAGCGGCGGAAGGGCGCATGACGACCGCGCTCGCGCCCGTGCTCCCCGAAACCCGGCGCCCCCGATCGTTCCGCCGCGAACAACGCCGCTCGGGACGCCGCTTTCCTCGTCAGAAGGATCCTGCGAAGAGCTCGCTGCCACCGCGGACCGTCATCACGTTCTAGCTCCTGAACCCCAAGTCCACCGAACCGGCGAAAGCACCCGTCATCGAGCTCGCCACCGGTCATACCGCCGCTGCTGTCGTGCAACCCGAGGCCGCTTGATCAGCACTAATGATCAAAGTTAGTGGCATTGTGCTTCCGCTCAAGCAAACCTCAATCAGCTGGCGGCCGTGGTGCCGAGCGCTCGCCGTGGTAGCAAGAGGATGAAGTGGTTGAATAACTCATAAACCCCCGAAAGGTGCGGATGTGCCTGCTCTCCCCCCAATGTTCGTCAGCCTGCTCACCACCAGCGCGATCAAAGGCCTCGGGGTCGATCATCCCCGCGAGATCGAATTGACGCCCACAGGTGCGAGGGGCGACCGTGCCTTCTTTCTGGTGGACGAGGACGGCTCGTTGATCTCGGTGACGCGCACTGGAACGTGGGTGGGTCTTACTGCCGAGTACGACCGCGCGGCCGGAATGCTCACGGTCGGCTCCCCCGATGGAATGTGGCTGGAGGAGGAAGTGAGGCTCGGTGACCGGCTGGTGGCCGACTTCTACGGCTACCGCTCCGTGCCGGGACGGATTGTCGAGGGGCCGTGGTCGGATCTGTTTTCCACGTTGGCGAACCGGGTGGTGCGCTTGGTGCTCGCCGACGAGGAGAACGGCGGGGTCGACGTCCGGCCGGTGACGCTACTGGGTGACGAGTCGGTCGCTGAGCTAACCCGGAGGGCCGGCGTGCCGAACGTGGACTGTCGGCGGTTCCGCATGCTCATCGGCTTCTCCGGCGCCGCGCCTCATGCGGAGGACACATGGGAGGGCCGCACGCTCCGCATCGGTGAGGCGGTGGTGCGCGTCGAGGGACCGGTGAAACGCTGCGGGGCTGTCACCCGCAATCCCGCCAGCGGAGCGGCGGATCTGAAGGTGCTGCGAATGATCAAGGATTACCGTGGTCTCGGCGAGAGCATGTTCGGCCGCGGTGTCAACTTCGGAGTCTATGCAGACGTGATCCGGTCAGGCCGGATCCGGGTGGGCGATGAGCTGGACCTGGACGCGACCTGATCCCTTTCTACCGGCCTGGTGGGGGTTCACGACCCTCTTGACTCAGCAACCGGGCCGGAGTTGGTTCTTGTGGCATCCCAGAGTTGACGATCCGGCCGCGCTTCACACCCCGGTCATCGTCCGACGGCCTGGGCCGCCGAACACATCGGTAACCAGCGCGGCCATCGTCGCGGACGACGGGTCGGCGAAGCACGGCCGCAGATCACCAGTGCGAAAGGGGTACTACGGGGCGGCGATCACGCCGGTCGAGGTGCCCAGGGAGAGCGGTGAGCGGCTGCCCGGCGTGCGCCTGTAGAACTTCTACGGCCAGACGGAGATGGCCCCAGTGGCCGTCATGCACCAGCCGGAGGATCAGATCCGCAAGGCGGGATCCGCCGGCCGGGCCGCCCTGAACGTCGAGACGCGGGTCGTGGACGTCCGGGGCGACGACGTGCCCTCCGGCGAGATCGTCCATCGCAGCCCACACGCGGTCCTTGAGTATCTGGACGACCCGGAGAAGACCGCCGAGGCGTTCCGCTGTGGCTGGTTCCATTCCGGGGACCTCGGCGTGATGGACGAGGAGGGCTACCTCACGGTTGTCGACCGGATCAAGGGCGTGATCAAGACCGGTGGTGAGAACGTCGCTAGCCGGGAGGTCGAGGAGGTCCTCTACGAGAATCCGGCCGTCGCCGAGGTGGCGGTCGTCGAGGTTGGGCCGAGCTGGATCGAGGCGGTCGTCGCGATCGTGGTGGCCAAGCCCGGGGTGTCCGTGAAAAGAGGAGAAGCTGCGAGCGCACATCCGTGCGTGGCTGGCGCCCTTCAAGGTGCCGAAGGCGGTGGCGTTCGTGGACGCGCTCCTAAAAACCCGAGCGGCAAGATCCTCAAGCGGGAGCTGCGGGAGCCGTACGGCCGCTCGCCGTGCGGATCCCAGGCGTGGGATCCGGCTGCTGGCGTGGCCAGCTTTGAGGAGCATCAAGACGCATTTACGTCAGGCTGAGATCGCTGAGGGCCGGATTCCAAGGCCCCCGTGCCGAGTGCGGCGCTCCCATGCCCGCAGGCCGTGGCCGTCCGGGAGTGCCAGAGCAGGATGCCGAAGTCAGCCCCCTCATCATCGGGCGGCAGGAGAAAGCAGCCGTACATGTCGGCGTGACCACGTGGCTGCGCAACAGTCGGCGTACGAAATCGGCCTCCTCGGACACGGCCGCCCGCCGCGCCCACGCGGTATCCCCGGGCACGTCCGGTACGCCACAGAGCGTGATTCGGAACGGCTCACCCGCGGTGTGGTAGCCGACGGTCTCGATTATTTGGGTTCTCTCAGCCATCGACCGGCTGGCAGCCGAGCTCCCAGGCATGGGTAATCAGCGAGAACAGGGGCTGGAGCAGCAGACAGAACCTTGCCTTGGTCCTCCCCGCCGACTTTTACCTGGCCAGCAGTGGCCACACACGCTCTTGGCCGTTTACACATGGCGTTGCCCATATTGGCACCCTGTCTTGAGCCTGCTCCGAGCGGCTCGTGGCGACGAAGCCTCACCGCCGCCGGAGCAGGCTCTCCTGGGCGACGGTCGCGACGAGGTTTCCATCCAGGTCGAAGAACCGTCCGGTCGACAGCGCCAGGGCGTCCTGATACACCGGGCTGGTCAGCTCGTAGAGCAGCCACTCGTCGGCGTGGACCGGTCTGTGGAACCACATCGCGTGGTCCAGCGACGCCGCCCGCCGGTTCCCGGGCTCGGACTCGTGCTCGAGATCGGCGACGCGGGTGAGCGCGAAGTCCGAGGCCCAGGCCAGCGCCGCCGCGTTCAGCGCCGGGTCCGGGCCCAGCTTCTCGCGTGCGCGCAGCCAGTACCCCACCACCGGGCGGCCGTCCCGGATAGTTGGGAGCAGCCCGTCGGCGTGTCGAAAGTCGTACGGCGCGCGGATCGGCGCGTCCGGCGGTGGGATGGGCCCTCCCGAGGCCGGTTGGCAGAACTCCGGCGGCAGGCCGATCTCGGGCATCCGGGGTGCGTGTCCGGTCGTCACCTCGTCGGAGTGGAACGAGACCGTCGCGGTGGCGAGCAGAGTGCCGGCCTGGACGGCGTCGGTCCGGAAGGTCGTGAACTGCCTGGTCCGACGGAGCGGTACGCACTGGTAGGAGATCTCCTCCGCGACATCGCCCTGGACGAGGAAGTGGGCATGAAGGGAGTGCGGCCGACTCGGTTGATGGGCGGCCGCCGCGGCGGTCATTGTCAGCTGTGCGAGCAGGGACCCACCGAATACGCGGGGGTGTCGTCCGACCGATCCAGCGGCCCGGGCGGCCATCGGCCCCGTCGCGGTGGGTACCAGTAGCCGCGCAAGACCGCCTTGCGGCAGGTGCGATCCACTCTCTCCGAGGTAGTGGGCTGAGGTGACGCTGTCCATGTGGGTTCCATGTGTTGACGGTGGTGGATGCGTCAAATAGTCTGCCAAACGGCCGGTAGAATTACACTGTCTGCGAGGAGAAACATGGAGCCCTACAGCACGTTCCCATCTGTGCCTGCGCTCGTGCGCTTCCGCGCGGAGAGCGACGGTGGCAAGGTGGCGGTGCGGTTCGAGGGCGCCCCGTGTACCTACCGGGAGCTCGACGAACGGGCCGCGGTCTTCCAGGGCTGGCTCGCCGAGCGCGGCGTCGGCAGGGGCGACCGGGTTGCGATCTTTATGCGCAACTCCCTGGAGTTCCTCTACGTCTGGCTTGGCATCGCCCGCGCGGGAGCCGTCGGGGTTCCGCTCAACACCGCGTCCGTCGGAGAGGCGCTCTCACACCCGCTTAGCCACTCCGAGGCGGTCGGGGTGGTTGCCGACGACGACCTCCTCGAACTGGTGCGCGACACCGAGGGCGTGCCCGATCTCCCGTGGAAGCTCGCGACAAGCGACGTGCCCGCGATTCTCGCGCGGCCCGCGAGTGAACTCGCCCCGGCGGAACTCGCTGGCAGCGACCCGATGAACATCATCTACACCTCGGGTACGACCGGACTGCCCAAGGGCGTGGTGCTCAGCCACACAAGCTACGTCAACACCGGGGGTTACTTCGCCCACCATCTCGGGCTCCGCTCCGACGACGTTCTGCACACCTGTCTGCCGCTCTTCCACTGCAACGCCCAGCAGACCACCGTGATGGCGGGGCTCCACCTGGGCGCGGAGATTGCTCTCAACGGGAAGTTCTCTCTGAGTCGCTTCCGCATCTGGATGGCCGAGACCGGGGCGACCGTGACAAACCTGCTCGGATCGATGCTGGCACTGCTCAGCAAGACTGAGCCGCAGCCGTCCGACGCCGAGACGCCGCTGCGATACATCATCGCCGCCCCGGTGCCCGAGGCGCTGCACGGCCAGATGGAGAGCCGCTTCGGGGTCCGAATCGTCGAGGGCTACGGGCTCACGGAGACCGGCACGATGGCGTGCATGAACCCGCCGGATGACAGGCGGCCGGGCACCTTCGGGCTCCCGCTGGAGCACACCGAGCTGCGCATCGTAGACGAGAACGGGCAGGACCTGGGCCCCGACCAGCCCGGCGAGCTCTGGGTGCGCAGTCGGATCACCGGCGCCTTCATGACCGGGTACTTCAAGGAGCCGGAGATGACCGCGGAGGCTCTGGCCGGCGGCTGGTTCCACACCGGCGACGTCTGTGTGCGCCGCCCCGACGGCTACCACGTCTTCCTCGACCGGCTCAAGGACACCATTCGGCGCCGTGGCGAGAACATCAGCTCCTTCCTCGTCGAGAAGGCGCTCATGCAGCACCCGGACATTCTGGAAGCGGCCGCCATCGGGGTGCCCTCGGAGCTGAGCGAGGAGGACGTGCTCGTCGTCGTCGTCCCTCGCCCCGGCTCAGGACTTACCCACCGGGATGTGCACGAGTGGTCGGTGAAGACACTCGGGGACTTCATGCGGCCGCGCTTTATCGAGTTCCGCGAGGACCTGCCGCGCACGGAGACCGGCCGGGTGCACAAGTACACGCTGCGCCGGCAGCCCCACCCCGACGCCTGGGACGTACAGGGCGCCGTTCCTCCGGGGACGCCGTCATGATCCCGGCGTACGACGAGCTGCCGCGCAACGAGCGGCTCGGACTTCCGCACGCGTGGGGCGTGCTGCCCGCCGACCGGGGGAGCCTGGCCTTCATCGAGCCCGACCACCGCACCGCCGCGGCGGCGCTGGTGCAGCGGGGCGAGTCGCTCTCGCTCAACCTCCCGCTCGACCTGCTCGACCCGCCGCTGTTCGGCCGTGACAAGCTGGTGCACCGGATCGTTGAAGTGGGCCGGAACACCTACGAGGACGTCCTCGACGGCTTCAACCCGCAGGCCGGCTCACAGTGGGACGGCCTCGGCCACGTCCGGGCCCGCGATCAGGGATTCTTCGGCGGCGCCACGGATCTGGAGGCCTCCGCCGACGAGCTCGGCATCCAGGTGTGGGCGGCGACGGGCATCGTCGGCCGGGGCGTGCTCCTCGACGTCGAGCGCTGGGCGCGTGCCGTGGGGCGTGCGCTCGACCCGATGTCGGGCCAGGAGATCACCGCCGACGACCTCCGTGCGTGTGCTGACCACGAAGGGGTGCGGCTGGGCCAGGGGGACATCGTCTGCGTTCGGACCGGTTGGGTGACGGCGTACCGCGGGCTCGACGACGCCGGGCGCAAGGACCCTGCCCTGGGATCCGCCTGGGCGGGACTCCGCGCCGACGAGGCGACGGCGCGGCTGGTGTGGGACACCCGGCTCGGTGCCGTATGCGCCGACAACCCGGCGCTCGAGTGCGCTCCGGGTGACCCGGCGGTGGGATCCCTGCACCGGCGGCTGATCCCCATGCTCGGCACGGCGGTTGCCGAACTGCTCGATCTCGACACGCTGGCTGGCCGCTGCGCCGCGCTCGGCCGCTGGACCTTTCTTTTCGTCGCCGCGCCGCTTCCCTTGCCGGGCGGCGTGAGCTCACCTTCGAACGCAGTGGCGGTGCTCTGACATGACGTTGCCCCATCACGATGTGCTGGGCCCCGAGTTGCCCGCCGTGCCCTACGATCATCCTTTCCGGGGGAAGCTGCGTGACTGGCTCTCGCAGAACCAGCCCGCTCCCGAGCCTCTGGATCAGGACGAGCGGTTCCAGCACCGCCGCGACTGGCACCGGACAATGGCCAAGGACGGCTGGGTTGGGTTGCACTGGCCGGAGCAGTACGGCGGCCAGGGAGCCGACCCCGTCGTGCAGTTCATGTACTACGAGGAGATGGCGCTGGCCGGCGCGCCCGAGCCGGTGAACACGCCGGGACTCATCCTGCTCGGTCCCACCCTGATGGCCCACGGTTCCGCCATGCTCAAGGAGCGGTTCCTGCCGGGGATCCTCTCCGGCGACGAAATGTGGTGCCAGGGGTTCTCCGAGCCTAATGCCGGCTCCGACCTGGCGTCGCTGCGCACCCGCGGAGATCTCGTCGGCGACGAGTGGGTGATCTCAGGCCAGAAGACCTGGACCACCTTCGGGCAGTACGCCGACTACTGCTTCGTGCTCTGCCGGACACAACCGGGTTCCGAGAGGCACCGTGGGCTCACCATGCTGATCTGCCCGCTCGACCAGCCGGGCGTCACCGTACGGCCGATCAGGCAGATCAGCGGCGACGAGGAGTTCTGTGAGGTCTTCTTCGACGGCGCCCGGGTGCCCAGGGAGTGGGTCGTCGGGGAGCCCGGGCAGGGCTGGGCCACGGCCATGACGCTCTTCCAGTTCGAGCGGGGTGACCAGGGCTACACCGATCACGCCCGGATGCTCGTTAAGCTGCGTGACGTCGAGCGCTCCGTCAACGAGGCTGAGGCCACCGGGCAGCTGTCTCCCGCCCGAGCCGCCCAGGCCCGGGCCCGGAACAGCCGGCTCTGGGTGCGCTGCCAGGAGTTGCGCCAGCTCAACTACCGCGGGGCGCTGCTCGCGGCGGACGGACAGGGGCTGGGCGCCATCGGATCGATGACCAACCTGGTCTGGGGAGAACTTGAGAAAGACCTGGGCAGCGCCTTTGCCGAGGCCGCGGGTCACCGCGGCGTCGTGGAGGGGCGCCACGACACCCACGACCGACTGGCGAGTCGGGCGTCGTCGATCTACTCCGGGACCAGCGAGATTCAGCGCAACATCATTGCCGAACGGCTGCTGGGGCTGCCCCGATGACCCGGACGACGCCGTCCCGCACCCCACGTACGAGGAGACACCCGTGATCACCGAGCCGCTCACCAGCCAGGATCACCTGGAGATCCGCGACGTCGTTCGGGCCCTCGCGGACGACAGATTCACCTCGGAGAAGGTCCGGGCCGCGGTCGTCTCCGAGCCGTGGTTCGACGCGGCCGCCTGGGACCAGATGGTCGAACTCGGCTGGACCGCGCTGGGGATCGCCGAGGAGGCGGGCGGCGCCGGACTTGGCGCGTTCGTGCAGTGCATCGTCCACCGCGAACTCGGGGCCCGGCTGGCCCCGACGCCATATCTCTCCACTGCGGGCTTCGCCGCCGCCGCCCTGTCGCTGCCCGGGACAGCAGCCGCTGCCGCGCTGCTCGAAGTCCTCGCGGCCGGGGACCAGCGGTTCGCCGTGGTGCTCGGCCACGGCCGGGGGTGGGCGGGCACTTCACCGGCCGCCGCGGTCGCGCTCGAGACGAACGCCGGCTGGGAGCTGAACGGGGCGGTGGATCTCGTGACGGATGCGGCCGGCGCCGACCGGCTGCTCGTCCTGGCTCAGCTCACCGGCACGGAACGTTACGGCCTGTTCCTGCTCGACCCCGCCGATGCCGGGGTGACGGTCACCCCGACGCGTACCGTGGACGCGACCCGCCTCGTGGGTGACGTGCGGCTGAGCGCGGCGCTTGGTGAGGCGCTGCACGGCGAGCCGCTCACCGTCACCCAGGTCGACGGGCTCGTCGACCGGTTCGCGGTGAGCCTCGCCGCCGAGATGGTCGGATCGGCTACCGCGGCGCTGCGGCTCACCCTGGACTACCTGCGCACACGCGAGCAGTTCGGGCGGCCGATCGGCACCTTCCAGGCGCTCAAGCACCGGTGCGCCGACATGGCCGTCGCGGTCACCGTCGCCCAGGAGCTGGTCTTCTCGGCCGCGGAGATCGTGGACGCCGGAGTCAGCCGGGCACTGTCGGTGGCCGCGCCACTGGCGCTGGCGCGCGCCGGCGAGGTCTTCCGGCACGTCGCCGAAGAGGGGATCCAGCTGCACGGCGGTGTCGGGTTCACCGACGAGATGGACATCGGGCTGTACTACAAGCGCGCGCTGAGCGACCTCGAGATCCTCGCCACCCCCGTCGACGCCTATGCCCGCGTGGAGGCCGTCCGTGGAAGGACCGCGGCATGAGCGCGGTGGTGATCCGGGCGGAAGATCCCGCGTCGGCGGACGAGGTCGGGGAGAGTCTCAGAAAGCTCTTCACCCAGGTGCGCGCCGCCATCGACGAGGGGAGCCACGTGGTGCTCGCGGTACGGTCGGCGGATCTGCTCGGCCATCGCGGTGCCCTCACCGGCGCGTACGTCGGCGCCATCGTCGGGATGGCCCGCGCGGTGGCGTTCGAGGGGGTCAGGCCGCAATGGCGGATCAACGTGGTCGCCGCTCCCGCCGGCCGCGAGCTCAGCGACCTGGAAGCAGTCGCGTGCGTCGGTGACGACCAGATGTCGGGGCAGGTCATCGTCCTCGGCCCGGAGCTGCTCGGAAAGGTGGCGCCATGACTTCCGTCGCCGTCGTAACGGGAGGTGCGCGCGGGCTCGGGCTGGCCATCGCCCGGCTGCTTGCCGAGCGCGGCCACACGCTGCTGCTCGTCGACAGGGATCCGCAGGTGGAGCAGGTCGCAGCGGAGCTCGTCGCGGACCGCCACGACGCCTCGGCGGTGACCGCCGACCTCACCACCGAGAAGGGGCTGGCGGCGGTGTGTGCCGCGGTGGCCGACCGGCACGGCGGCCTGGATGTCCTGGTCAACAACGCTGGCATCACGCGGGACGCCCGGCTCCAGAAGATGGAGCCGGAGGCGTTCGACGCGGTCATCGCGGTGAACCTGCTGGCCCCGATCCGGCTGACCCTCGCCCTTGAAGGGCTGTTCCGCGACGGCGCCTCGGTGGTCAACATCAGCTCGCGGGCCGCCCTGGGCAACTTCGGGCAGACGAACTATTCGGCCTCCAAGTCCGGTCTCATCGGCTTCACCCGCGGACTCGCCCTCGAGTGGGCGCCGAAGGTCCGGGTCAACGCCGTCGCCCCGGGCCTCATCGACTCCGACATGAGCCGGGCGATGCCCCTCGACGTGCTCGCCGGGCTGGTCGCCAAGGTGCCGGCCAAGCGGATCGGCGGCCCCGAAGATGTGGCCAAGGCGGTCGCCTTCCTGGCCGGTGACGACGCGACCTACGTGACCGGGCAGGTTCTCCTCGTTTGCGGCGGCCGCAGTGTCGCTCCATGACACCCGCGGCTCGCTCGGCGTCCTGCTGAAGGACGTCGCCCGCCGTCATCCCGACCGGGTGGCGGTCGTCGACGAGAACGGCCCGCGAACCACGTACGCCGATCTTCTCGGCGCCGCGGGGCGGCTGGCGAACGCGTTCCGGGCGTGGGGCCTGCGGCCCGGCGACCGGGTCGCCGCCTGGATGGACGACAGCTCTGAGTACGTCGTGCTCTACTGCGCCGCCGCCCTCGCGGGGCTCGTGGTGACCCCCGTCAACGCCCGGTACACCGTCTACGAGACCGCGACCATCCTCGGTGATGCCACGCCGAGGGTGCTGGTGTGGAGCGCGACCCGGGACGGCGCCGTGGAGGAGTTGCGCGACAGCGGCACGCTCGATGGCGTCCGGCTGCTGCGCGTCGGGAACGGGCGGGTGCTGGACGCCAGCGCATGGGAGGCGACCGTGGCGGCCGGTGGCGACCGTGTCGACCTGGATGTGGATCCGGGGTCGCCCTTCGTCATCGGGTACACGAGCGGCACCACCGGCGTGCCCAAGGGCGCGGTGATGACGCACCGTTCAGTGCGGGCGGTGACCCGCCAGAACGCAGCGGCCTACCGGCTCCCCGCGCACAGCGTCGTGGCGATGACCGGCTCCATGTCCTTCGTGTCCGTCGTGCCCAGCCATGTCCTGACCCACCTGCTGCTCGCCGGCATCGTCGTCTTCATGGGCCGATGGGACGTGCCCCGCCTGCTCGACGTGGTGGAGCGGGAGCGCGCGACGTTCACCTACCTCCCCAGTCCGGTGCTCGGCGAGTTCGCCGCGAGGGCCGCCGGCCAGGAGAGCCGGTGGTCGTCATTGCGCTCGATCCTGCACTCGGCGTCGAAGGCGTCCCCCGATGCCCTTGAGCGGCTGTGCGACGTGGTCGGGAGCCGCCTGGTCGAGGGGTGGGGAATGACCGAGAACTCCGGAGGGCTGATGACGGCCACCTCCGCTGAGGACCTCACTGACCCGGGCCGCCGCGGCCACGCCCTGTCCACCGTGGGCAGGCCGATCCCCGGTTATGACGTACGGGTGGTCGAAAGCGAACTGTACGTGCGCGGTCCCGGTCTGGTGACCGGCTACTGGCAGCGGCCGGAGGCGACCGCGGCAGCCTTCCACGACGGCTGGTTCGCCACCGGAGACGTGGGCAGCGTGGACGAGAAGGGCTACGTGACCGTGCTGGAACGGCGTACCGATCTCATCGTCTCTGGAGGAATGAACGTCTATCCCGCCGAGGTCGAGGCTGTGATCGCCGAGGCGCCCGGTGTGGCCGAGGTGGCCGTCGTAGGGGTGCCGCACCCCCGGTGGGGGCAGACCGTCGTCGCCGTGATCGTGCCCAAGCCCGGATGCGAGGTGGACGTCGAGGTCGTGAACCGGTGCTGCCGGGCCCGGCTGGCGAGCTACAAGAAGCCCACCGAGGTCATCTCGGTGTCCTCGCTGCCCACGACGGTGTCGCTCAAGGTGTCCCGCGCCGCCGTGCGCCACCTCGCCGAGGAGCATCGCAAGTGATCGGCGGGAGGATCAGGCGGGGATCACCTGGGCTGACGTGGCGGCAGTCGAGGTGAATGAGGCCTCGACCATGATCGCTCTCATGTACGCCGAATCCAGACTGCCGGGCGTGACACGTCTGGACTTCGCGGCTCGCTGGCGCCGTCACGGTGGCGTAGCGCTGTCGTACCCCAGCTTTCGGGCGGCGGTGACTCGATACGTCCATCGTGACCCCGTGGGGGACCTGACCATGTTTCCTGGAGCCGACGCCCGCTACGACGCCTTGGGTGAGATCGTCGCGCGCGACGCCGCGACACTGACCGCTCTGCTGAACTCACCAGACCTGGTGGGTCCCATCCGTGACGACGGCGCCGAGACGTTCGCGCGTACGCGCACCGTGAACGCGATCGTCGAGGAGCACTACGTGCGCGACGAGTACTTGGCGCCGGTGTCGGTGTCCAGCTTCCTGGCGGCTCGTGGGGACCGGTCTCAGTTCCTCACGCGCGCCCGAGAGTTGCAGGCCACGCTCTGCGAGTCCTTGCCTGCTTTGGACGCCCGCGTACGTCGGGTGGGAGTCAGTGCGACGATCGAGCCACAAGCACGCTGGGCGACGTACCTGGATCTGGCATTCGACTCGGTCAAGGACGCCGCTGCGGCCTACGCCGTCTGGCAGCCAGCCTTCGCGCAGGCCCTCGGCCGTGAGTTGGCTGAACAGATCACGCTCGTCACGGTGCGGTGCGGGCTGTACGACCCGTGCGCGTTGCTAGTCGAGGGGTGGGGATGACCGAGAACTCCGGAAGGCTAATGACGGCCACGTCCGCTGCGGACATCTCGAACCCGCCCCGCCGCAGCCACGCTTGTCCGGTGTCGCCTGGACCGCTCGACACCAAGGCGAGGCGCGAGGTGTTCCCTGACTTGTGGGAGGAGCGGCTCGTGGCCCAGATGGAGGCCAACCCGTCGGGCAGAGGAGTCACCACGGACGACGTTGCGGGCGTCGTGGAGGCCATGGCCAAGCCTGAGTTCGCGATGGTCCAGGGACAGGTGCTGTTGTGGCCCACGACCTTGGGTTGGCCGATGACCGATCCGCACCTATTGGCGGAGTGGACGTTCCGCGAGGGCGGCACCGTGACCGCTGGCAGAAGGAGACAGTCGTGAGACGTTCACTGGTGCTGGCCACCGACGTGTGGGGCCCGACGGTCGAGCTGGCGCAACTCGCCGAGCGGCGGGGACTCCACCGCGTGTGGACCACGGAGTACGCCACGCGTGACGCCGCCGTACGGGCCCTCGCCCTCGGCATGGTCACGACTGACCTCAGGGTGGGAACAGGCATCTCCTACGCGTTCACCCGGCTGCCGCTCGCCACGGCCGCGATGGCCGCCGACGTGCAGCTGGTGACGCGCGGCCGGTTCAGCCTGGGGCTCGGCGCCGGGACTCGCGGAATGCGGGAGCGGTTCTACGGACAGGACGGCTTCGCCCGGCCCGCGCCGCGGCTGGCGGAGTACGTCGGCCTCCTTCGCGCCGCCTGGGCCGCGCGGGGCGACCTGCAGTTCCAGGGCGACTTCTACTCGGCGTCGGTGCCCGGCTACCGGCCGAACGCCGAACTCGACACCTGGGGACCGCCGCCGGTCTACGGCTCGGGGCTGAACGCCACGATGATCCGGTACGCCGCCGCGTCCTGTGACGGGGTGGCCCTGCACCCGCTGGCCTCGGAGCGCCACTACCTGGACGCGGTGGTGCTCCCCGCTATGGCGGCGGGGGCGGAGAACCGCGACGTGCGGCTGGCCGCCTGGATGGTCACGTCGGTCGACGAGGACGGCGCGCTCGCCCGCGCCCGGGTCAAGAGTAACCTCGCGTTCTATTTCTCCACGCCGAGTTACCGCACGGTGGTCGAGGGCACCTCGTGGGAGCCGGTCGCGGCCGCGGTCCGGGACCGGTTCCGGGAGATCGGGCCGCGCTGGTCCGACATCGCCCTACTCGTGCCCGACGAGATGGCCGAGGCCTTCAGCCTGGCGGGCACTCCCGAAGCGATCGCGGCGCGGTTGCCGGTACTGGAGCGTGAGCTGGGTGAGCGCGGTGTCGACGAGGTGGTGTTCCAGACGGTCGGCATCGGTCTCGACGACGCCGCCACGGTCGACAACATCCGGCGCATCATCGAGGCGGCGGGGGCGGTGCCGGTCTCATGAGCGGCTTTCGCCGCTCTTTACGGGACGACCCCGACCATGAGCAGGTGGCCCTGGTCGGGGTCGTCCTCCGTCGGGTCAGCCCAGGTGCTTGCGTACGAACTCGCCGATGTCGCGGATGGACCGCTCGGCCTGAGGCAGGAAGGGGAACAGGGTCCAGATGTGCACCATGCCGTCGGGCAGCAGGATTCTCGCGTCCCCGCCGCTCGCGTTGACACTCCCCACCAGCCGGGCGGCGTCGTCGCGCAGCACCTCGGAGTCACTCGCCAGCAGCAGCAGCGGCGGCAGCCCGTGGTGGTCGCCGTAGAGCGGGGATGCCAGCGGAGTCACCTTGGGGTCGAGCTCACCGATATAGACCTTGCCCATCTCGACCACCATGGTGCGGTCGATGAGCGGGTCCGCCTCCGCGTTGGTGTCAGCCGACTCACCGGTGCCGGCCAGGTCGAGCAGCGGGGAGATCGCGAAGCCGGCCTTGGGCAGGGGGATGCCCTCGTCGCGGAGCGCCAGCAGCGTCGCGATCGCAAGCCCTCCGCCCGCCGAGTCGCCACTGATGACAACGCGCTTGGGGTTGATCTCCTTCACGAGCGCCTGGTACGCCGCAGTGCTGTCCTCGACAGCGGCCGGGAAGGGCGCCTCGGGGGCGAGCCGGTAGTCGGGCACGATGACCGCCGCATCGCAGGACTTCGAGAGGCGGTAGCCGAATTCCCGGTAGGCCTGGGACGAGCCCATGACGTAGCCGCCGCTGTGGAAGTGCAGCACCACCCGGCTGGTGTCCACACCGGGAGCGGAGATGCGGCGACCGGGCACACCGCCCAGCTCGACCTCCTCGACCACGGCATCGGCCGGCAGTTCGAAGTTCGAGCACATTTCCTCGAAGCCTGTCCGCCAGTCCTCGATCGGTGCTCCTACCGGCGGCGTCGCCGCCACGAACAGCGCCACCGCCCGGTCGAGTAGCTCCTGGTCCGACATGTCGTCACTCCAAATCCTGGGCCCCTCGAGCAGGGCGCTACCAACCGATTGGTAGGCAGGCTAGATGGGGTTCGGGGACGGGTCAAGGGGTGGTCGATGCGCGATCTGTGCGGTTTCAGCCCAAATCCTCGGGTTTGGTGGAATCGGCGCGGCTGAGAGTGTTGACGGTCGCGCGGGTCCGCGCCTACTTTTCTACCTACCGGCTGTTTGGCAGTCAAAGCGCGAAGCGAGGACCACATGGACAACTTCTCAGCCGCTCCCGACGTGGACGCGGTCGTCATCGGAGCAGGGTTCTCTGGGCTCTATGCGACGAAACGACTTCGCGACATCGGTCTTGCGGTGCGCGCATTTGACGCCGCTGACGGTGTGGGCGGGGTCTGGACGTGGAACCGATACCCGGGAGCGCGGACCGACTCCCTCCACGAGACCTACTGCTTCACCTTCGACAAGGACCTCGTCAACGAGTGGTCCTACACCGAGATCCACCCGGGCCAGGCCGAGGTTCTCGAGTACCTCAACCTCATCGCCGACCGGTTCGACCTGCGCAGGCACTACACCCTCACAACCACTGTGACCTCCGCGGTGTTCGACGAGGCCACCGGTCTGTGGAACTTCCTCACCGACAAGGGGGAGTCGCTGACCGCGAAGTACTTCGTCACCGGCCTGGGGCTGGTCTCGGCTCCCATCCTCCCGAACGTGCCGGGCCTCGAGGAGTTCGAGGGCGAGGTCTACCACACCTCCCGCTGGCCGGAGACTCCCGTGGAGTTCGACGGGAAGCGCGTGGCTGTCATCGGGACCGGCTCCAGCGGCGTCCAGTTCGTCTCCACCGTCGTCGACCAGGCGCGCGAACTCACGGTGTTCCAGCGGACACCCAACTGGGTGGCCCCCACCGGGAACCGCCCGGTCACCGCGCAGGAGATCGAGGAGATCCGGGCGAACCACGACGAGGTCTGCCGTCTCGTGCGGAACCACCCCGCTGGCTGGCCGTGGGAGATGGTCGACCGCAAGTGCGTCGAAACCCCGGCCGAGGTGCGCGAGGCGATGTTCGAGGAAGCCTGGGAGGAGGGCGGCTTCGCCCTGCTCTACAAGACCTTCAGCGACCTCTCCACCGACAAGGCCGCCAACGACATCGTCTGCGCGTGGATGGCCAAGAAGATCGCCTCGATCGTCGAGGACCCCGAGATCGCGAAGAAGCTCACGCCCACCCATCCGTACGGTGCGAAGCGGCCCCCGGCCGCCGACGGCTACTACCAGGCGTTCAACAAGTCCCACGTCCGGCTGGTAGACATCAAGGAGGAGCCGATCACGGGCTTCACCAAGAAGGGCATCCGGACCAGCCAGGGTGAGTTCGAGGTCGACGTGATCGTGATGGCGACCGGCTTCGACGCGATCACCGGCGCCTTCACCCGGATGGACATCCGCGGGGTTGGCGGGAAGGAACTGAACGATCACTGGAGCGAGGGCCCGCTGACCTATCTCGGTCTCGGGGTCGCCGGCTTCCCGAACATGTTCATGGTGGCCGGTCCTCAGAGCCCGTTCGCGAACCTGCCTCCCGGCGCCCAGGAGCAGGGCAACTGGATCGCCGACCTCATCGTCCACATGCGTGAGAACGGCATCGAGTTCGTCCAGCCGACGGAGCAGGCCGAGATCGAGTGGACCAAGCACCTCACCGAGGTCGCGGAGAGCCTCATGACCAGGTACGGCCTCGAAGCCAACTCCTGGTTCGCGGGTGCGAACATCGAAGGCAAGCCGCGCGCGTTCAACGTCTACTTCGGCGGGCATGCGGCCCACACGGACCTCTGCGCCGCGGAGGCCGCGGAGGGCTACCCTCACTTCGAGAAGGTCGCCAAGGTGGCCGAGCTCGCCTGAGGAAACCCTGACGGCCCGGGCCCGCACGTATGACGCGTGCGGGCCCGGCCTTTCTCTGTGGTCGCCCGCGCCTCACTCGGCGGTGTATCCGCCGTCCACGTCGTAGTGCGACCCGGCGACGAAGGCGGCCGCGTCGGAGGCCAGGAAGCACACCACCTCGGCCACCTCCTCGGGAGTGGCCATCCGGCCCATCGGGTGCAGCCCGGACAGATGAGCCTTCTGTTCGGGGGTGCGCGGAGAGATCCCGGTGTCCACGAAGCCCGGTGTCACCAGGTTGACCCTGATGCCCCGGCCTGCGTACTCCGCGGCGGCGGTCCTGGTGAGCCCCAGAAGCGCGTGCTTGCTCGCGACGTAGGCTGATGCGCCGCGCAGCCCGACCAGGGACCCGATCGAGCCCATGTTGACGATCGAGCCGGCCCCGTTGGGAGCCATCGCGCGCAATTCGGCGCTCAGGCAGAGGAAGACCCCGTCGAGGTTCACCGAGGTGACCCGCCGCCACTCGTCGTACGTCGTCTCGCCGACGTCGTGCTTCACCGGCACGCCCACCCCGGCGTTGTTCACGGCGATGTCCAGGCGGCCGAGCTCGCGGACCGCCAGTCCGAGCGCGTTCTCGACGGATGTCGGGTCGGAGACGTCGAGGAAGCAGGAGCTCGCACGCTCGCCGAGCTCGGCAGCCAGTCGCTCGGCCCCGTCCGAGTCACGGTCGGCGAGAAGGACGCGGGCGCCTCGCTCGACCAGGAGCCGTGCGCAGGCCGCGCCGATGCCTGCCGCCGCGCCCGTGACCAGTGCGGTCTTGCCGTCGAAGGAAGGCCTGTTCATCCCGACCACCTCTTATTGCCAAACAGACGATTGGTTGACTACCGTAGCAGGCATGAACGGAGCGAGCCGCTTCACGGGGAAGACCGCGGTCGTCACAGGCGCGGCGGGTGACCTGGGCCGGACGGTGGCCGGAAAGCTCCTGGCGGAGGGCGCGGATGTGACGCTCCTCGACGTCGACGCCCGGCGCCTGGAGGAGGTGGCCGACACTCTCGGCGGCGGGACGCGCGACGTTCACGCCCGTGCCGTCGACATGACCGACGAAGACGCGGTCGCGGCCGCGCTGTCGGAGGTGGCCGCGCGCTCGGGCGGGCGGCTTGATTGTTTTTTCAACAACGCGGGCATCGAAGGTCCGGTCCGGCCGCTCACGGAGGTCGACCCTTCCGACCTCACCCGGGTCCTCCAGGTCAATGTCGTGGGAGTCTTCCTCGGGCTCAAGTACGCCCTGCCGCTGATGGGGGAGGGCGGCGTCATCGTCAACTCGGGAAGCACGGCGTCATTGCGTGGTGCGCCGAACCTGGCCCCGTACGTCGCGTCCAAGCACGCGGTTCTCGGGCTGACCCGGTCGGCCGCCCTGGAGGCCGCGGAGCGCGGTGTCCGCGTCTGCGCGATCTGCCCCGGGCCGCTCGAGGGCAGGATGATGCGCGACCTCGACACCGGTCGCGGCCGTCTGGGGCGGAACCGCCCGCCCGCCGTCGGTCTGACGACGCGCTACGGCCAGGTGGGCGAGGTGGCGGCAGCCGTGGCCTTTCTACTGTCGGATGAGGCGAGTTTCGTCAACGGCACCGGTTTCGTCGTCGACGGCGGGCGCCTCGCCTGACCTCTTCTCGTCCAACTTCCTTCACCACTCCGGGCTATGCCAAACTACCGTTTGGAAGGTAACTTCTGCTCTGTCCATGTCTGCCATGTATGGGGAGGAGATCCGGGTGGGACAAGCCGGCAATGGCGGTGGCCGAGAAGTCGCTCGAGAGGCGCCGGGCACGCGGCCGCAAGGTTTTCGAGAAGGCCGTGAACCTCTGCGCGGCCCGCGTCACAAAGACGGGCTCATGGTCGAGGAAGGCACTCTGCTCTGGGCGCCTGATCCAGAGATCGTGCGTAACGCCCGGATCACCCGGTTCATGGAGTGGCTTGGCCGCTCTGGCGATTATCAGGACATGTGGGAGTGGTCGGTCGAGTCGTCGGCCGACTTCTGGACGTCGATCTGGGACTACTTCGAGGTGGTCGGCGATCGTGGTGACGGGCCCGTCATCAGCGGAACGATGCCGGAGGCCAGATGGTTCGCCGGAGCAACCATCAACTACGCCGCCAACGCTCTTCGCGGCAACCCTGACCGGCTTGCCGTGATATTTCGTGATGAGGCGGGTGGCCGGCGGACGTACACGCTAGGTGAGCTCCGCGACGAGGTCGGCCGAGTCCGGGCCGGACTGGTACGGCTCGGCGTCGGGTGCGGGGATCGGGTGGCGGCGTATGTCCCCAACATTCCCGAAGCGCTCATCGCCTTCCTGGCCACCGCCTCCCTCGGGGCCATCTGGTCGTCCTGTTCGCCGGACTTCGGCGCACCGAGCGTGACCGACCGCTTCACGCAGATCGAGCCCAAGGTACTGATCGCGGTGGACGGCTACCGCTATGGCGGCAAGCCGTACGACAGGTCGGAGGCTGTCCGTGAGGTCGCCGCGAAGCTGCCCACCCTTGAGGCGACCGTATGGATCTCCGTCCTGGATTACCGCGCGGCGGCGGCGGCGTCCGGTCCGGGTAGGGGTGCCGGGCTGGGGTGGGAGGAGTTGCGGGCCGAGTCCGCCGGGCTGGAGTTCGAGCCGGTCCCGTTCGATCATCCGCTGTGGGTGCTGTACTCGTCGGGCACGACGGGCCTGCCCAAGCCCATCGTGCACGGGCACGGCGGGATCGTGCTGGAGCACCTCAAGTCGCTGTCCTTCCACCAGGACCTCGGCGAGGGGGATGTGTTCCTCTGGTACACCACCACCGGCTGGATGATGTGGGACTACCTCATCGGCGGCCTGCTGGTGGGAGCCACCGTCGTGCTCTACGACGGCAGCGCGACCCACCCCGGGACGGATGCGCTGTGGCGGCTGACGGCCGAGGAGGGCGTCACCTACTTCGGCACGGGTGCGCCGTACCTGCTGGCCTCGATGAAGGCGGGCCTGAAGCCGTCCGGACTGGAGCGGCTCCGGGGTATCGGATCGACGGGTTCTCCGCTGCCACCCGAGGGCTTCGCCTGGGTGTACGCGGATGTGAAGCCGGATGTGCAGCTCGGCTCCTTCTCCGGCGGCACCGACGTGTGCACCGGGTTCGTCGGCGCGGTTCCGCTGCTGCCGATCCGGGCGGGGGTGATCCCGTGCCGCTGCCTCGGCGCCTCGGTCGAGTCGTTCGACCCGGCAGGAAACTCGATGATTGGCGAGGTGGGGGAGCTGGTCGTCACCCGGCCGATGCCCTCGATGCCGGTGATGTTCTGGAACGACCCCTCCGGCGACCGCTACCGCGAGTCGTACTTCGCGGACTACTCCGGCGTCTGGCGGCACGGCGACTGGATCAAGATCCTTCCCGACGGCGGCTGCGTCATCTACGGCCGCTCCGACTCCACGCTCAACCGCGGCGGCGTCCGGATGGGCACCAGCGAGTTCTACCGCATCGTCGAGCGCTTCGAGGAGATCGCGGACAGCCTGGTGATCGACACGGGCCGACTGGGTCAGGAGGGCAGGCTGCTGCTCTACGTCGCGCTCGCCGACGGTGCGACGCTCTCCGACGCGCTCGTCACGCGTCTGCGCACGGCACTGCGCACCGAACTGTCCCCCCGGCACGTGCCCGATGAGATCCGCACCGTCCCAGGCATCCCGCGCACGCTGTCCGGCAAGAAGCTGGAGATCCCGGTACGGAAGATCCTCCTCGGCACACCCGTCGAGCAGGCCGCCAACCCCGACTCCATCGCCAACCCGGAGGTCCTCCGCCATTTCGCGCCCGAGCCCTCACGCTGACCTCTCGCTCGCCCCTCTCAGAATCACGGATCAGCGCGCAGCCGAGGTCGACCAAACCCTCTCGGGCTCACCAGCGAGCGACTGGCGCGACTTCTCGCGGCGAGCGACGATCGGTCGGCTCCGGCGTCGCTGGGCGCGAAACCGTCTGACGCGATGAGTTGAGGCGGCGTCGGCAGATCAGGGCGCAGCCGAGCCGCGGGAAGGCTTCGTGGATGTCCGTGCGGACCTCCCAGCGGATCCGCGGCCGTCGGAAACAGAGATCATCTTGTCGGGTGCTCGTGGTACTGCGGTGACAATTGCGGCGACAATCCGCTGTGCGGGTACGTGTCAGCGGTCACCCTCGCCGCGCGCGGCGAGGGCCTCGCCCAGCTCGTCCGCGTGGCGCAGGGTGCGGATCATGAATGGCACCACGAAGGCCGTGACCGAACGCTGTGCGCCACGCGCCTTCGCGGCTTCACCCACCTCGGAGGCGATCACGGACAGCGCCGCGACCGACCGCAGGGTGAGCCCGGCGAGCAAGCCGATCCGATCAGGCCGCACACCGAACCATTGCAGCGGCCGCAGCCCGCGCTCGATCGCCGACACCACGTCGTCGACCCGAGTGGTGATCGTGAGCAGGTTCGCGGCGGCCAGCGCGGCCACGATCCGCAGGCACACTACGAGTGCCGCGCCGGGGCCGAGCAGCCACGACTGCGTCGCGAACACGAACACCACGAGCATCCCGAGCGTGCCGGCCACCCGCCGGCAACGCCGGGGGGAGACCCGCGCCACCGCGTACCCGAGAAGGACGGCCGCGCAGATCCCCCCGAGCGAGGCCCGGGACACGCAGGACAAACACCGCCGCCGCGAGCCCGAGCAGGGCGAGGAGCTTCCGACCGGCAGGCATTCGGTGCAGCGGGCTCGATCCCGGCTCGTACCACCCGCTTATCGTCATCCGGCGAGCTTTCGATAGTGGCGCAGCGCGGGTTCCGGCTCGTCGTCGGCGACGACATGGCCCGCGTCGAGCACGACGACGCGGTCGAAGGCGCCGAGCAGGTCGAGGTCGTGGGTCACCAGCACGATCTGCTGCTCCAGCCTTGTCAGCAGCTCCACGAATCGCCGCTTGTTGCGCAGGTCGAGCAGTGTCGTCGGCTCGTCGCACACGAGCACCCTCGGTTCCAGTACGAGCATCGCGCACAGTGCGAGCAGCTGCTTCTGGCCGCCGGAGAAGTGATGCGCGGGATGGTCGGCGTAGCCGGCGAGCCCGTGTTCGGCCAGAATCTCGGCCGCCCGCTGGGCGCGCTCCTCCTTGGACAGGCCGCTGCGCCGCAGGGAGAACGCCACGTCCTCACCCGCGGTCGGCATCACGATCTGGCTGTCCGGATTGCTGAAGATGAATCCGACCCGCCGCCGCACCGTACGTCCCTGGCGGCTCGGGTCGAGACCGTCGACCAGCACTCGGCCCACGGACGGCTGCACCAAACTGTTGATCATGCGGAGCCAGGGTGGACTTGCCGGAGCCGTTAGCGCCGACGAACGCCACCCGCCGCTCGGGTAGGCGAAGGTCCACCCCGGACAGAACGACCCGCTCGCCGTACCGGTGCCCGATGTCCTCGAACTCGATCACGGTTCCGCTTCCCGCATCGCGGATCCCACAAGCCGGCCCGGGAGGGCGCGATGCACCACGGAGGCGACGAGGGACGCCGCGACCACCTTGACCGCATCGCCTGGGAGGAACACCAGGGACTGCACCGCCGCAGCCGACAGGTCGCCGGTGTACACGCCGAGGAAGGGGATGCCGATCAGGTAGTCGGCGGCCAGCCCGGCCGCGTTGGCCAGCAGCAGCACCGGGAGCCCCGGTCCCTTCAGATGCCCCACGATCGAGCCGGCGACCAGGGCTGACAGGGGGCGCCGAGAACGGTGCCAGCCAGGAGCGGTCCGACGTTCTGCAGCACGATGGGCACCCCGGAGCCGCCCGCGTAGATCCCCGGGAAGATCCCCAGCACCGCGATGAAGGCGGCGAAGACGATGGTGCGAGCAAGGCCGGTAATGGACGAGGCGTGAGAGCCCGGCGCGGTCGACACGATTTCCGTACCTACCTATCTCCTGAGTTACTGCGCACGGACCCCGGCCGGCATTGGGTGCACTGCTACAAGGTGCAGGGCGGCCGGTCTCCGTCCGGGATCGAATGTCGAGGATGCCGACCGGGCCAGTGGGGCACGGTGCGGACGCCGGGCGCGTTCCTGAGGCCGCCTGCCTGCCTGGCCGCGGCAGAACCTTGCCTGCTCCATGGTGCCGGGATATCGTGCTTCGGTCAACCAAACGTATGGTAGAAAATGAAGGGGTGGCCGATGGGCACCGACAAGAGCAGCTTGAACGACAAGGTTGCCGTCGTGACCGGCGCCTCCCGTCCGGGAGGGATCGGACGTGCGATCTGCCGGCAGCTCGCCGCCGCGGGCGCGGTGGTCGTGGTTTCCGACCTCGGGCCACGTGCCACCGGTGACGGTCCGTTCCAGGCGCCGGCGGCCGGCGAGCTGGACGGGGCGGTCGCCGAGATCGAGGCGGCTGGCGGTAGGGCGATCGCCGTACCCTGCGACGTCACCGACCCCGGCGATGTGGACGCCCTCGTCGAGGCCGCGGTGTCGAAGTTCGGGCGGCTCGACATCTTCGTCAACAATGCGGGGATCGCGATCGAAAGTGTCGAGCTGGTCGAGGTCAGCACCCCGGGCTTCCGCAAGACCCTCGACGTTAACCTGATCGGCACCTTCCACGGCATCCGTGCGGCGGCCCGGCAGATGATCCGGCAGGGCGCAGGGGGCCGGATCATCAACACCGCCAGCCAGGCCGGCAAGAGCGGCTGGCCGATGCTCTCGGCGTACTCCGCCTCCAAGTTCGGTGTGATCGGGCTGACCCAGGTGGCCGCCAAGGAACTCGGCAGGCACGGGATCACCGTCAACGCCGTGTGCCCCGGGACTGTGGACACCGAGCTGTCGAACTCGCCGGACGGGATCTGGCAGATGTACGCGCGGATGTACGGCACGACGCCGGAGCAGGTTCGCCAGGACACGATCGCGCAGATCCCGCTGGGCCGGCTGCAGACGCCGGACGACGTCGCGGACCTGGTCGCGTTCCTGGCCTCGGAGGCCGGCGGCTACATTACCGGCGAGGCGATCAACACCACGGGCGGACAGGAGATGCACTGACGCTCGTCTTCAGAGTGCTATGGAGGTCAGAAGGGGCGAAGCCCCGGCAAGGAAGGCGAGCCGAGACGGGGCGGCTCGACGTCTTCGCCCATATCGCCCGAGCGGAGGGGCTCCACGGTTCCGGAGCTGGCCGCGTGCGTCGCTTCGTCAGGTGGGAGCACCTGACGAAGCGCGGATTTCGCACGTCAGAGTGAGGGACCTGTGGCGTGCTCCGGTGTGATGCGGAAGTGATTCTGGATGTCATTGAGGTGGTCCACCTGGATCCGCTTCTCGGTGAACCGCCAGGAGCCGTCCTCCCTGACGAACCGGTCGTGATACTGCCCGCCCACGACGATGTGGTAGTCCGCGCCCGGAGGGCGCTGAAGCACGGTGAAGTAGCAGCGTGACTTGGCTGCGTCCGTGCCCTCGAAAGTGATCACCTGATTGGTGATCAGATGCCGGGTCATCGGGCGTCCTCGCGAGTACGTGATGACCTGTGCCCGGTAGAACTCCTCGATCGCGTCCCGCCCACTGATCCGCTCGCCCTCGACGCCGGGCATGTCGGGTTGCAGCACTGCCTCGCGCAGGAACTCGCCCACGCCCTCGAAGTCGCCCTCGTCGAGACAGAACGTGTAGCCGAAGCACAGCGCCTTTATCTGCTCGATGTCGTCCATGTTCTCCACCTCTGATCGGGTTTTCAGAATTTCCACCAAACGGATGGTTGTCAACCAAACGGTCGGCATGCTTCACTCTTGCGCAACATGGCGGAAATCTCATTCATCGGCGGACGGCGGAGATGACTCAAAGCACCGCGGCTCAGCGAGCTACCGGCACGGCCGCAGCGCCGGCGGTGTCCCTCCGCGGCGTCGCCAAGACCTTCGCGGGAGCCCGGGCCCTTCGCGGTGTCGACATCGACTTCCGGCCGGGCGAGATCCACGCGCTGTGCGGCGGCAACGGCTCCGGCAAGTCGACGATGATCAAGGTACTGTGCGGTGTCCATCGTGCTGATGAGGGGGGCAGCCTGGTAGTCGGCGACGAGACGATCGATGCCGACAAGATGACCCCCGCCCAGGCCCACCGCCTCGGTATCCGCGTCGTTCACCAGGACCTGGCGGTGTTCCCCGAGCTCACCGTCGCCGAGAACCTGGCGATCGACTCGAGGTTCGAAACCGGCTTCGCCGGGCGGATCCGGTGGTCGAAGCAGCACCGTCTCGCCGAGGAATCGATCGCCGCCTTCGAGATCCCGGCGACCCCGAGGACGCCGCTGTCGAAACTGCCGCTCGCGGCCCGCACACAGGTGGCGATCGCCCGTGCGCTGCACGGCGGAGGTGCGGGCACGACGACCCGCTCGGGGCTGCTGATCCTGGACGAGCCGACAGCGGCTCTCCCCGTGCACGAGGTCAGGAGCCTGTTGAAGGCCCTGCGCCAGCTCGCCGCGCAGGGCCAGTCGATCCTCTATGTCAGCCACCGGCTCGACGAGGTGCTCGACATCGCCGACCGGGTCTCGGTCCTCAGAGACGGGCGGCTGGTCGGGACGCACCTGGCCGGCGAGCTCGACGAGCCGAAGCTGATCACCCTCATGCTCGGGCGGGCGGTCCATCCCTCCCCGGCTCGCACTGAGCACGTCGCCTCGACGGGTCCGGTCGTGCTCGAGACCCGCAACCTCGCGGTCGGTGCCGTCCAGGATGTCTCCCTCTCGGTACGCCGCGGAGAGGTCGTCGGCATCGCCGGGCTCATGGGCTCGGGCCGATCGAGCCTGCTCCGCGCGATCTTCGGCGACCTCCGGCCGCGGGCCGGCGAGCTCGTTCTCGACGGTCGGCCGGTCCGTTTCACGCATCCCGGTGACGCCGTCGAGGCCGGCGTGATCATGGTGCCCGAGAACCGGGTCAGCGACGCCGCCTTCATGGACCAGTCGGTGGACACGAACATGTCGGTCAGCGTCATCGGCCGCTACTGGCGCCGTGGCAGGATCGCCAACCGGGCCATTCGTCAGGACACCGGCGGCCTCATCGAGGCGTTCGGCGTCAAGACCTCCTCAGGCAGAGTGGAGATCGGCCGGCTCTCCGGCGGCAATCAGCAAAAGGTCATCATGGCCCGCTGGCTCCGACGAGAGCCGCGGGTGATGCTCCTGGACGAGCCCACCCAGGGTGTAGATGTCGGCGCCCGCGACGACATCTACAAGCTCATCCGGCGAGCCACCCGCGCTGGCGCGGTCGCCATCGTCGTCGTATCCGACCTGGAGGAACTCGCCCAGGTCGTGGACCGGGCGCTGGTCCTGCGACACGGCCGGATCGTCGCCGAGGTGTCAGGGCGGGACCTCACCGCCCACCGGCTCGCGGAACTTAGCTACGCCGATGGGTCCTGAACGAGACCCCAGGGCCGAGCCTGTGGCCTACAGCCAGGGCAGCGCCGAATCCAGCACAGAAAAGTGGAGAGAAGGACCGATGTCCGAAACCAATGCGGGGGCGCAACAGGTCGAGAGGCCATCGCAGCGGATGCGCTTCGGTGTTGTCGACGTCTTCGAGAGGGCAGGGCTTCCGGTCTTCCTGGTCCTGCTCATCGGGTTCTTCTTCGTGCACCCCGATTCGGCGGAGCCGTTCCGCTCCGCCCCCAACGTGTCGAACCTGCTCGGAAACCAGTCGGTCACCGCGCTGGTTGCGTTGGCGATGGTGATCCCCCTGGTGGCCGGCTACTTCGACTTGTCGGTGGCGGCGATCGCGGGGCTGGCTAATGTGACCGCAGCCTCGGTGATGGCGACGTACGGCCAGCAGGTCTGGGTAGGGCTGCTCGCCGCCCTGGTCGTCGGTCTGGCAGCTGGCCTGGTCAACGCGATCCTCGTCGCCGGGCTCAAGCTCAACGGTTTCATCGCCACCCTGGGCACCTATACGCTCATCGGCGGCCTGCTGCAGTACTACACCAAGGGCACCACCATCTTGGGCGTGCCATCGGTGTTCGGCAACTGGGGCTCGATGAAGTGGCTGGGGATTCCCAGGCCCTTCTGGCTGCTCATCGCAGTGGCCCTGGTCATCTGGTACGTGCTTATGCACACGCCGTTCGGCCGCCAACTCGAGGCCATTGGGTCCAACGAGTCCGCGGCACGGCTGGTCGGTATCTCCGTCGACCGCTACGTCGCCTGCAGCTTCCTCGGCTCGGCGTTCGTGGCGAGCATCGCCGGCGGGCTGCTGACCTCGCGTCAGGGCGGCGCCGACCCGACGGCGGGGCCCGCCTTCCTCTTCCCCGCGCTCGCGGCGGTCTTTCTGGGAGCCACCGCGATCCGTCCCGGTCGCTACAACGTCTGGGGCACGCTGTTCGGGATTTTCCTGGTGGCCGTCGCGATCAACGGCTTCACCTTCCTCGGCGCCGCGTCATGGGTCTCGCCGGTGTTCAACGGCACCGCTCTGGTCCTCGCGGTCGGCGTCTCGACCCTCATGGGCCGGCGAAGGGAGGCGCAGGCACGAAAGGCGCTTCTGGCCCAAGCGGCCGAGGAGGCGGCCGCGGCCCCACCGCCGCGTGCGACACGAGTCTGAGCCCCGCGTGCTGCGGCACCGACACCAAGGAGTCGGCCCGGACGGGCTTGAGAGGTATCCACGCCAGGACCGCCATACGTCGACGCAGACGAGGTCCGACGACGAGAAGAGAATCGAGATGAAGCACAACTCAACGCGCGTCACGATGACGCTGCGCGCAGCCGTCGCGCTCCTCGCCGTCGGGCTGGTCACCTCGTGTGCCAGCACGGCGGACGACAACAAGGGCGGTGACGCCTCGGAGACGAGATCTTCCGCCTCGCGTCCCACCGCCGCCGGCGCCTTCATGGAGGAACTGGCCAAGGGCTACGAGAGTGGGGTCCCGACGAAGGGGCCGGCGCCGGCCAAGGGGAAGTCGGTCTGGTGGATTTCGTGTGGTGAGTCGATCCCGGACTGCTCCGTGCCTGCCGCCGCTGCCGGCGAAGCCGCCAAGACGATGGGCATCAAGTTCAACATCGCCGACGGCAAGCTGAACGTGGGCGGCGGCAACGCCGCCGCCATCCGCACCGCGCTGGCGGCCGGCCCGGATGCGATTATCCTGCACGGAATGTCGTGTTCCACCGTCCAGCAGCCGCTCACCGAGGCCCGGGACGCCGGCGTCCTCGTCATGGGTGTCGAGGGGCTGGACTGCTCAGACGAGCCCGGCGGTGGTCAGTCGCTGTTCTCCGTGAAGATGAAGTATTCGGACTCGGCTCCCACGGTCATCGACTACTTCAGGTCCTGGGGCGTGCTCGGGGCGAAGTACCTTGCTGGCGCCACTGGCGGAAAGGCGAAGGTGATCCACAACGCCGGTGTCGAGCCGCTGCAGAAGGTCGTCTCCGACGCCTTCATCCAGGAGCTCGGCAATTGCAAGGGCTGCGAGATCGTCGACACGGTCGAGCACGGATCGCCGGATTACGGCCCTAACGGTGCATGGATCCAGCAGTTCCGCACCGCACTCGCCAAGAACCCGACGGCCAATGCGACCTACCTCTGGGCTGACGCGCTCCTGTCCTTCTCCGGAGGTGTCCAGGCGGTCAAGGACAGCGGTCTCGACATGGTGACGGCTGGCGGTGTCGGCGGCGCCGTCGGCATGGACCTGGTGCGGGAGGGCAAGCTCGACGCCGTGACCGGCGCCCACGATGTCAAGTGGATCGGGTACGCCGCCATGGACAACATCAACCGCGCACTGAACGGCGAGGACACCGTTCCCCAGGGGGTCGGCTCCGTGGTGGTCGACGCCCAGCACAACCTGCCCGAGAAGGCGGGGTCGGACTACGCGAGCGCCATCGACTGGAAATCGGCGTACGAGAAGCTCTGGTCCGGTCAGTGATCACCCGGTCCTGGAAGGGCGTCGACACTCGCGAGGCGCCCTTCCAGGACTTCCACCTGAGAGAAAGGAGACGACCATGGGCATGCCCGTGACCTTCGGACTGATCAACACGTTCGGCAACCCCGACGAGTGGCGGCAGCCGTGGAAGCAGCGGTACGACGCGATCCTCGAGCAGATCGAGTGGATCGACCGCGAGACCGCCATCGACGGCGTCTACGTCACCGAGCACCACTTCTACGACGACGGCTACATCCCTTCCACAATGGTGATGTGCGGCGCGATCGCGGCTCGCACCAAGCGGGTCAGGATCGGTACGAACCTCATCCAGCTGCCGCTGCACAACGCGGTGCGGCTTGCCGAGGACGCCCTCGTCGTCGATGCGCTGTCTGGTGGCCGGCTACGCCTGGGACTCGGGATGGGGTACTACCACCAGGAGTTCAACGGGCTGGGGCAGCGGTTGCAAGAGAGGGTCAGCCGCACCGAGGAGGGCATCGCCATCCTCCGTAAAGCCTTCGCTGGAGAGCCCTTCGAGTTCCATGGCAAGCGCTACGACTTCGATGAGATCCGGGTGACTCCTGGGCCGGTGCGTGAAGGCGGCCCGGAGATCTGGATGGGCGGCTTCGCCCCCAAGGCGATCGAGCGCGCCGCCCGGCTTGCCGACGGCTTCCTCGAGTTCGACCTGGGCACGCACCGCGCGTACTTCGACGCCTGTGACGCCCTCGGCAAGGACAAGGCCGAGCAGCGGCTCAACGTCACGTACTGGGCGATCATCGCGGAGGACCCGGAGCGGGCCTTCGCCCAGGCGGGCCAGCACTGGATGCACCTGCTGAACCAATACATCCTCCGGGACGCCTACGTCGGCCGCACCCCGCCCCTGACCGAACCGTACGACGACCCCAAGAAGGCGCTAGCCGACGGGCTCGTCCTGCTGACGGACGGACCCGGGGCGGTGAAGATCTTCAATGCCGACGTCGACAAGGGAGCAATCGACATCAATCTCGTCACGATGATGCCCGGCGAGCCCATCGACCAGGTCACTGAGCGGTTGGCTTACCTTAACGACCACGTGATCCCACGAGTCAAGCACACCACCCACCCGGCCGCGGGCGGGAGCAACGTCAGCTGAAGGAGAAGCAGTGAGGAGCGGTGCCGACTTTCGCCTGGGCGAGAGTCGGTACCAAGGACTGACCTCCACGTGGGTGCGGAGCCATGTCCGCGAAGCTGACGCTGTCAATCCTGCGGCCCGGACTGCCAGTCTGCCGATTGGTTGGTAGAATTCAAGGACGCAAGTCGTCTTGTCAAGAGATGATGTTGGGATGCTACGGGAGTAGCGCGGCCAGATAGTAGCGGATTCACCGGTGTCACGAAGAGGTAGACATGCCATCAAGGAACGGGGGCTCGGCCCGGCCGGGACGTGGTCGAACCCAAGTGGGTGACTCGACGAAACCTCGGGTGCCCCTCGACGGTCGTCGCCCCCGGGACCGCGAGGTCCTGGAGAAGGCGATCAAGCTGTTCCACGAGAAGGGCTACGCCTCGACATCTATGCAAGACGTCGCCGACGAGCTAGGCATGCTTAAGGGAAGCCTCTACTACTACGTCGACACGAAGGAAACCTTGCTCCGCAAGATCTTCGAAGACTCTCATGAGGAGGTCCGGGAGATTGCCGAGCGCTACAGGCACGGTAACGAGCCGGCCATCGACCGGATCGCCGCGTTCCTGCGAGACAGCGCGATGTGGTATCTCACCAATCTGCAGCGGGCCAGCCTGTTCGCCCGGGAGTGGCGGCACGCCACCGGTGATCTCCGAGAGGAGATGACGAAGCAGCGGAAGTACTACGATCAGGTACTCCGTGACCTCATCCAGGCTGCTGTCGAGGAGGGTTCGGCTAGTGCGGACCTCGATGTCCGTTTGGCCGCCTACTTCGTGATGTCAGCCTTGTCGTCTCTGCCTGACTGGTTCAAGCCGCGCGGCCGGGACAAGGCCGAGACTGTGGCAAGCAGCTACGCCGCCATGGCGCTGCAGATGATCGCGCCCAAGGGCTGAGGACTCTTAACTGGTCCGCGCCGGACGTCCCTCGGGGGTTGCCCGTGATCAGGAGTCAGCGTTGGTCAGTAGAGGCCGCAGACCAGGCCTGTGCCGGGCTGCCGGTGAACCAGATCGCGTCCTCGTCGCCGCCCATGCCGGGCGTGTGGATCGTCTACCCCCACCGGTTCGCCGTACCGCAGTCGCACCGTGCGCCTGCCCATCCCGGCCACCAGTGGGAGTCGCAGCCAGGCGGCAAACTCGCCGATTCTCCCGTCGCACCTCACTCCAGTTCAGGCCCTGGCCGGTCAGGACGGTGAATCGGAGCGACTGGGAGATTTCCGTCCCCCAGGTCCGTCCAGGACACGGGCATCTCAATCGGATGCATGACTTCTCCACATGATCCAGGTGATGGACAGGCGTGAGGTGACCACGTCCATCAAGCAGATCCCATAGCCCTGCACACACTCATGCCACACAGCGAAGTCAGGCGGTGAACGGCTCCAGGGATCGCGGTGTAGAGCAATGAAGAGGATGCCACGCAGGGTCTTTCGGTCATCCAACCAGGTACTGCCGGGGTACCGTGACCTCCCCATCTTCAGCAGCACCGGCTCAATCCGCTCCCGCAGCCCGTCCGACAGTGGCACGGCGACCGCGACCGGCGTACCGACGCACTGTCAATACCCGCGACTCTGACATGCGAACTGTTGAGCCCGGCGGTCCACTGAGCCTGAAGGCGGTTCACGAGCGGTGGTGCTTACAACCACCAAACGGTCGGCAGGTCTTGCAACACCTACCAAACGTAAGGTTGAATGCCACCATGTTCCCAACCCTAGCCAATCGTGTAGCTGTGGTGAACAGCGCACAGACGCAACTGCGGTCGGCCTGGTCGGGGAGTCAGCACATCGACCTGATTTCCGAGGCCGTGGACAAGGTCCTTAAGGGCACCGGCCTCCGGATCGAGGACGTCGATTTCGTGATCGACTCGGGCAGTGACTTCCTAGACGGCCGCAGTATCTCCAACTGCGGATTCCTTGGTGCCATGGGCGCTCACCATAAGGAGGAGTCCCGCGTCGAGGATGACGGCCTGTGGTCCTTGACATACGCAGTGAATAAGATCGCTGGAGGGTCCGCCGACGTAGGCCTTGCGATCGCCTATTCCAAGCCATCCGAGAGCAACGTCCGAGACTACTGGGCGAACCTCGTCGAGCCCTTCCTGCAGCGTCCGGTTGGGCTTGATCACCTCTCTGCGGCCGGCCTCTATGGCCAGCGGTACCTGGCAGCGGCCGGACTCAAGGCCGACGACCTGCACCTGGTTACTCGGCGGGCGTGGGAAGCGGCGGTAGCCAACCAGACTGTCGACCTGGACGGGGTCCCCGCCGATGACTCCTTCTGGTATGACGAGGTGGCCACACCGCTGCGCGCCTCCGACCTCGCCCGCCCCGCCGACGGCGCCGTCGCGGTCCTCCTGGCCCGCGCCGAGATCGCGGATCAGATCGCCCCGCGCCCGGTGTGGGTCACCGGCACGGGCTCCGCCATCGACCAGCACTTCTTCGCCGCCCGCGAGCCCCACAGCCTGCCGGCCTGCGAGGCCGCCGCGGGCTCGGCCATGAGGATGGCAGGTGTATCTTCCGTGTCGGATATCGACCTGTTCGAGGTGTCCGGCACCTCCACGGTCGGTGAACTGATGGTGCTGGAGGCGCTTGGGGTGGCCGACCGGCATCGAGCGATCGAGCTGTACCGGGGTGAGGCGGACGGCCGGGTCAACCCTTCCGGCGGTGCCCTCCCCGCTGATGTGATCATGGCGACCGGCCTGGTTCGCCTGCATGAGGCGGCCGTCCGGCTGTCGGGCCGCACCGGGTACGAAACCGCGGAGGCGCGCACCGCGCTCGTGCACGGCACCGGTGGCTTCGCCATGCAGAACCACTGCGTTGTCATCCTGGAGGCCGCGTCATGAGCATCGCCATCGTCGGAACAGGACAGACCGTCCACGCACGTCGGCGTACGGACGTTAGTCAGGCGGGACTCGCTCGGGAGGCAGCCGTCGAGGCGCTCGCCGACGCCGGGCTGACCATGGACGACATCGACAGTGTCATCGTGGCCAGCGGACCGGCAATGTTCGGTGGGGTGAACCAGCCGGAAAAGTGGCTGGTCGACGCGCTCGGTGCCCGCTTCAAGCCGGTCGTGCGGGTGACCAGTGGAGGCGGCACCGGGCTCGCGGGCGCACTCGCCGCGATCAACCAGATCAAGGGCGGCGCCGCGCGCCGGGTCCTTGTCGTCGCGTACGACAAGTTGTCCGAAGGGCCGCTTCAGGCCCAGATCTCCACTCTCTACGACCCCTTCTGGGGGCGGGAGTTCGCGGTTGGGATCATGGGCTTCTCGGCCGCGTACTGGCGGGCCCGGATGGACCGGCTGGGCCACACCGAGGAGGCCGCGGCCATGGTGGCGGTGAAGAACCGCCGGCACGCGCTCGCCAACCCCAAGGCGCACGTGAAGAAGGAGGTCACCGTCGAGGACGTGCTGTCTTCCCGGCCGCTGTGCTGGCCGATCAAGGTGCTCGACGTGCCCCCGATCTCCGACGGAGCCTGCGCTGTCGTGCTGGCCGCGGACCAGGACGCACTGGCGATCACCGACAAGCCGGCGTGGATCCACGGCATGGCCTACTACTCGGAGGCCGACAACGGCGCCGACCGCTCGATGCTTCAGTCCGAGCCGCTGCAGATCGCGGCTGCGAAGGTCTACAAGGACGCCGGAATCACCAACCCCTTCCGCCAGTTCGACGTGGCCGAGCTTCAGGAGCCCTACACCTGCTTCGAGCTCAGCTACTACGAGGGCCTTGGGCTGTGCCCTGACGGCGGTGCCGCCGAGTTGGTCGGTTCCGGCGCCACGGCGATGGGCGGCGAGCTGCCCGTCAACCCTTCGGGCGGTTGCATGGGCGCCAACCCGATCGGCGCCACCGCGTTGATCCGGCTGGCCGAGGCGGCGATGCAGGTGACCGGCAAGGCCGGTGACCACCAGGTGCCCGGGGCGTCGCGCGCGCTGGTGCAGGCTGGCGGCGGATGGGCCAACCTCCGCGGCGTGGCCGTGGTCGGTTCCGAGAAGCGATGAAGAGGACAGGATGACGACGACTGCCACACCATCGAGTGCCGACAGCATGGACTGGATGCCGGCGCAGATCACGATGCCCTACACCCTGACGCCCGGGCAGGCGACCGGCGTCTTCCTCGCCGAGCTCGGCCGTCGTCGGCTCGTCGGCTCCCGGCACGGTGAGGTGCTGCTCGTACCCGCCCAGGACTTCGACGGCAGGACCGGGGAGCCGGCCGACGGGTTCGTCGAGGTCGCTCCCGTGGGCACCGTGCAGGCGTTCACCACAACCGACCAGGGGACCCTGGGGCTGGTGCTCGTCGACGGCTCCGCGACGTCGTTCCTCCACCGCCTTGTGCGCTTCGGTGACGAGGGCCCGAGCGTCGGGGCGCGGGTTCAGGCCATCTGGGCGGACAGCCCGACCGGCTCCGTCCTCGATCTGGAGGGGTTCGGACCGCTGGGCCAGGACGACGTCAGCGCCAGCGGACTGTCCGCTGAGGAGCCGGCCGAGCCGGTCCAGCAGGTCGACTACACGATGACCCTGGACTACCGGCACGCGTACGGCCCCTACTACGGCACCCTGTTCGACGCGGTGAAGCACAACCGGCGGCTGCGCGGCGTGCGGTGCACCGAGTGCGCTCGCGTCCTCCTCCCGCCGCGGGCCGTCTGCGACGTGTGCTTCGCGCCGACCGCCCAGTGGGTGGATGTCCCGGGCACCGGCACCGTACAGGCGTGCTCGGTGGTGCACATCGAGTTCGTCGGGCAGCGGCTCAAGCCGCCCTACGTGTACGCCGAGATCGTGCTCGACGGGTCGTCCACGAGGCTGATCCACATGGTCGGCGGCGTCGACGCCGAGGAGGCGCGGACCGCGGTACGCCCCGGCAGCCGGGTCCGCCCGGTCTGGAGCGAGCGGCGCACCGGTAGCCTCGCCGACATCGAGTACTTCGAGCTCATCGACGGCGAGGACTTGTGACAGGCGTTTCGGACGTGCTGCGGGTGCAGCTCCAGGACGGTCTCCTGGAGCTCACCCTGGCCCGTCCCGACGCCCTGAACTCGCTGAACCTCGAGCTCAAGGAACGGCTGGCCACCGCGCTACGCGAGATCACCTACGACTCCGCGGTCCGCGCCGTCCTGCTCACCGGTGAGGGCCGAGCATTCTGCGCCGGTGGTGACCTGTCGGAGATGGACCCGAACCGGACACCGGAGGAGGCGCGGGCGCGGCAGCACAAGTTGCTGTTCGAGCTGTTCCTCCAGCTTCACCGGCTGCCTAAGCCGGTGGTCGCCGCGGTGAACGGGCACGCGCACGGCGCCGGGGTCAGCCTCGCCCTGGCCTGCGACGTCGTCATCGCCGCCGCGGAGGCGCCGATGTCGCTGGGCTACGTCCTGCGCGGGCTCACACCGGACTGTGGGATCACCTACTTTCTGCCCCGGCTGGTCGGCATGGCGCGCACCAAGGAGCTGCTGTTCAGCGGGCGCCGGTTCACCGGTGAGGAGGCCGTCGCCATGGGCATGGCGAGCCAGGCGGTGCCGGGCGAGGAGCTGTTGAAGGTCGCCCGTGAGCGGGCCCGGGAGCTCGCGTCGGGAGCGACGGTAGCCTTCGGGCTGATGAAGCGCATGTTGGAGCTGTCCACGCATGTGGGCTTCGAGGAACTGGCCGAGATCGAGGCCTACTCGCAGGCCGTCACGCGGGCGACGAGCGATCACGCGGAGGGCATCCGCGCATTCCAGGAGCGGCGGCAGCCGGTCTTCCAAGGACGCTAGGACACAACCGGTCTGGGAGCCCGGGCCGCAGGGGAGAGATGAACATGACTGGTTGGTCGGGCGGGTTCGCCGACCTGACGGTGCCCTGGCCGGTGGCGCCTGAGGTGAGGGTTTTCGACCTCGCGGTGGCGCTCGAGCCGGGGATGCCGAAGCATCCGTACCATCCGCCGTACGGCTTCGTGCTCGCGAAGCGGCACGGGGAGGGGATGTACCCGAACGGGATCTCCTCGGCGATGGAGATGATCACGATGGGAGCGCATGTCGGCACGCATGTGGACTCCCTGGGGCACATCGCCAAGGACGGCCTGGTTCACGGTGGCCGACCGGTCATGGAGACCCAGTCGCCCACTGAGGGCATCCAGGTCGGCAGCACCGAGGAGTGCCCCCCGCTCATCGGCCAAGGTCACCTGATCGACGCCGTCGAGCTGTTCGGGCGTGACCTCACCCCCGCGGACGGGGTCGGCGTGGCGGAGCTCGAGAAGTGGTTCGGCGAGCACCCCGAGCCGACGCCGGGATCGGTGGTGCTGGTCCGCACCGGCTGGATGCGCTACTGGGGGGACAGCGATCGCTACCTCGGCCTGAAGACGGGGCTGCCGGGCATGAAGCGCGAGGGCGCCGAGTGGCTGTCCGCGCGGGGGATCGTCGCCACCGGCTCGGACACGGTGAACTACGAGCACAAGCCCGACATCGCCAAGGTGGCCCTGTCGGTCCACGAGCACAATCTCGTGGAGAAGGGGATCTACATCCTCGAGTGCATGAACCTCGAGACGCTCGCCGAGCACCGCGTCTACGACTTCACGTTCGTGGGCCTGCCGCTGCGCATCCGCGGCGGCACCGGGTCACCGCTGCGCCCGATCGCGATCGCGCCGCAGCACCAGGGAGATTGAGGAAATAGCTGAAATGACCGACGCGCAGGATCGCCGGCTGAGCTCGAGCGATATCAAGCGGGTGCTGGACGCGCTCGACGCTTCGAGCTGGGACGAGGCGCTCATCACGATCGGCGACGTGTCGATAGCGGTGGCCCGCAACGGCGGCACGCTGCCCACCGTCGCGACCGGCGGCACGAACGTCGTCGCTCCCGCGGTAGCCGCTCCTACCATCCCCACCCCTACCGACGCGCCAGCCCCTACCGCCGCCGCGCCGGCCGTGAACGGAGCCCCGGCTCCAACCGAGGGGGACACCGCCCTAACGGCTGGAAGCGAGACGTCCCCACCGGTCGCCTCCGGGCGGGTGGAGGTCGTGCGCTCGCCGAGCGTCGGCATCTTCTGGCGGTCTCCCGAACCGGGCGCGAAGCCGTACGTCGAGGTCGGCCAGCGCGTCGAAGCCGGTGACACCCTTTGCATCGTCGAGGTGATGAAGTTGATGAGCCACGTCGAGTCGCCCGTCGCGGGGGTAGTGACCGAGATCCACGCCGGCAACGCCGCCTCGATCGAGCATGGGGCGCCGCTGTTCACCATCACGCTCGACCAGGGCTGAGCCGTGCGTCGCGTCCTGGTCGCCAATCGCGGCGAGATCGCCGTTCGCGTGGTGCGAGCGTGCTTCGACGAAGGGCTGGAGTCCGTCGCCGCGGTCTCCACGGCCGACGTCGACTCCCTGGCCGCGCGGATGGCGGACAACTGCGTCGTCATCGGCCCGGCGCCTGCGGCCGACAGCTATCTCAGCGTCGGCCGGATCATCGCCGCGGCTCGGCACGCCGACTGCGATGCCGTCCACCCCGGCTACGGGTTCCTCTCTGAACGGCCGGAACTGGCCGACGCCTGCGCCGAATATGGCCTCACCTTCATCGGCCCGCCGGGTGACGTGATGCGCCGCTCCGGCGACAAGCTCCGGGCCCGGGAGGTCGCGGAGAAGCTAGGAATCCCCACCGGTCGCGGAACTCCTGGGCTCGCCTCACTCGCCGAGGCCCTGGTGGCCGCCGAGCGACTCGACGCCTACCCGCTGCTGATGAAGGCCTCCGCCGGCGGCGGAGGCCGCGGCATGACCATCGTGCGCGGTCCCGAAGACCTGCGGCGGGCGTTCGAGCGGTCGCGTATTGAGGCCGAGCGCGCCTTCGGTGACGGCACCCTCTACCTGGAGCGGTACATCGAGAAGGCCCGGCACGTTGAGGTGCAGATCGTCGCCGACACGCACGGAAACGTCTGCCACCTCGGGGAGCGTGATTGCAGCGCGCAGCGGCGCTACCAGAAGCTGATCGAGGAGGCTCCCGCCGTGGGGCTGCCCGGTGACGTCGTACAGCGGTTGCGCGACGCCGCGGTCAGTCTGGCCGCCGGGCTCGAGTACGTCGGTGCCGGGACCGTCGAGTTTCTCGTCGACGCCGAGCGCGGGGACTTCATCTTCCTGGAGTTGAACGCGCGGGTGCAGGTCGAGCACCCCGTCACCGAGCAGGTCACCGGCATCGACGTCGTCCGCACCCAGCTCAAAGTCGCCGCCGGAGAGCCGCTGCCGTTCGCCCAGTCCGACGTGCGGCTCGACGGCCACAGCGTCGAATGCCGGATCAACGCCGAGGATCCCGAGCGCGACTTCCTGCCGACGCCTGGTGTGGTCACGACGTGGGTGCCCCCGCAGGGAGCCGGAATCCGGGTCGACACGTTCGTCCAGCCTGGCGCCCGTGTGGAGCCCTACTACGACTCGATGATCGCGAAGGTCATCACCCACGGTGCCACCCGCGGGGAGGCGCTGCAGCTGATGCGACGGGCCCTCGCCCGGTTCCGGATCGAGGGCATCCATACCACCGTTGGCCTGCAGCAGGCCATCCTCGCCGATGAGCGGTTCGCGAGCGAGCCGATCCACACGCGGTGGCTCGAGGAGGTCTTCCTCGCCGACGACATCACGGAAGGTTCATGATGACGTACATCGACTTCGTCGACCAGACACTGCGGGACGGCCAGCAGAGCCTCTGGGGCATGCGGATGCGGGCTTACGAGGCCGCGCCGGCGCTGCCACACATCGACAAGACCGGGTTCAAGGTCGTCGACCTCACCGGCGCCGGCATGTTCACCGTGCTGCTGCGGTCGTTCAAGGACGACCCATGGGCGACCACCGACTTCCTCGTGCAGAACCTGCCGAACAGCGTGCTTCGGTCCGGGCTGCGGACGATCAGCGTGATCGGGTTCGCGCACACGCCGGACTCGGTTATGGACCTGTGGGTAAAGACGATGATCAAGCATGGCGTGACCAGCTTCTGGATCTACGACTGCCTCTATGACATGCCCACAATGAAGCGGCTGGCCGACGTCATCCTGGAGGCGGGCGGCTCGGTGGCTCCGGCCATTATGTACGGACTCACCGACGTCCACGATGACGAGTTCTTCGCCGCTCGGGCACGAGAGATCGCCAGTTGGCCCGGGATCGAGTCGATCTACGTTGAGGACGCCGCCGGGGTGCTCAAGCCCGAGCGCGCGGCGACGCTGCTTCCCGCGCTCAAGGCCGCCGCCGGTGACGTCACCCTCGAGTTACAGTGTCACAACACCACGGGGCTGGCGCAGCACAACTACATCGAGGGCATCAAGGCTGGGTTCCACCGGCTGCACACCGCGTCACGCCCGATGGCCAACGGCCCGTCGGTCCCGTCAACGGAGGGGATGCTCCCTATCCTCGCCAGCATGGGCGTCGGCCACTCGCTCGATGAGTCGCGGCTCGCCCCGGTCGCCGAGCATTTCCGCGAGGCGGCGCTGGTCGGCAGTTACCCGGTCGGTGAGATGGCGGAGTACGACCCCCGGATGTACGAACACCAGCTTCCCGGCGGGATGACCGGCACTCTCAAAGCTCAGCTGAAACAGCACGGCATGCTGGACCGCTTCGACGAGGTCCTCGAGGAGATCCCACGTGTGCGGCGGGAGCTCGGTGAACCGATCATGGCCACCCCATTCTCGCAGTTCGTGGGTATTCAGGCGCTGCTGAACGTCGTGAACACCGAGCGCTACTTGATCATCCCCGACGAGGTGCTGCACTACGCGCTCGGCCACTACGGCCCGCTGCCCCGAGCGATCGACCCAAACGTTCTCGACCGCATCATGGCGGCACCGAAGGCCGCGGCGTACGCGAAGTGGGAGCGCCCGCAGCCTTCCCTCGCCGAGGTGCGCAAGCAGATCGGACGTGACTGCAGTGACGAGGAACTCCTTCTGCGGTTTATGACCTCCGACGAGGAGGTCGATGCGATGATCGCGGCCGGGCCCATCCGCACCGACCCGCGCACCCGCACCGACCGGATCCTCGACCACCTCGCAGAGCTGGTGTCGGAGTCCCGGTCGTTCTCCGCGGTCTCGGTCACCAGCCCTGGGATGTCGGCCACCCTGCGCCGGCGCACCTCCTGAGGCGGCAGTGATGGTGCAACGCGAGGCCCGCCGTCCTCTCGACGGCGGCCGGGCCCGTGACCGTGAGGTCCTCGACGCCGCGATCAGAGTGTTCTGGGAAAAGGGGTACTCGGGCACGTCGGTGCGTGACGTCGCCAAGGAGCTCGGGATACTCAAGGGCAGCCTGTACTACTACATCGACTCCAAGGAGTCGCTGCTCGAGAAGATCTTCGAGGACTCCCACGCGGAAGTGAGCGCGATCGCGGCGGCAACCCGGGCGCTCGACGTGCCCAGTGGCGAGCGACTCCGCGCCTTCATCACTGCACTTGCGAGGTGGTACCTCGAGAACCTCCGCCGGGCGAGTCTGTACGCCCGCGAGTGGCGGCACGCGAGCGACCGGCTCCGGGAGGTGATGCTCAAACAGCGAAAGTTCTACGACTTGGTGCTGGTGGAAATGATCCGCGAGGCTGCGCAGGAGGGGGCGATCGCACTGGTGCACAACGACCGGTTCGCCGCGAACTTCGTGATGTCGGCGATCTCGTCTCTGCCGGACTGGTACAACCCCGCCGGCACTCGGTCGGCCGACGATGTCGCGCACGATTACACCAACATGGCCATGCGGCTCCTCGGCGAACTCCCGACTGCCGACGGATCGGCCGGGCTCAAGGAGGAAGATGTGAGCCAGCTTCGCCTGGAGAACCTTGGAAGCCTCGTCGGAGAGCAGGTGGGCACCAGCAGATGGCACCCGGTCAACCAGCGGACCATCGACCTGTTCGCCGAGGCGACTGGAGACCACCAGTGGATCCACGTCGACCCGGCGCGGGCCGCTGAGGGCCCGTATGGCGCGACCATCGCCCATGGCTACTTGACGCTCTCGCTGCTGCCCGTGCTGGTCCAGGAGGCGTTCACCGTCGATGGCGTCGCCCGCCGGGTGAACTACGGGCTGGACAGGGTACGCTTTCCGTGCCCGGTCACAGTGGACGCAAAGGTCCGTGCGGTCGTCACCGTACGGGAGGTACGCGACATCGAGGGCGGTGTCCAGCTCGGGCTGCGCGTGGTGGTCGAGGTTCAGGGCGGCGGCAAGCCGGCATGCATCGCCGACACCGTCACCCTGCTCCTCCGATGAGGGCGGCACGCCCGCTGCCCCGGAACGACCTGATCACAGTTCACGACCTGCAGCGCTCGCTGCCGTTCGTCACCGCGTCGCGCGACTGCCGGGGCGCATCTGCCGATCCTTCCCCGGCCCCATCGACGGCCTCTTCGTAGGCATCGAGGCTTGCGGTCAGGCTCTTAGGACTCGCCCGGCTCGCCGATCTTGTAGGAAGCCGCCTGCGCCAAAGCCCGGCAGAGTAATCATGTAATTCTACCAAACGAATGATTGGCATCTCCGGTCGCGTCCTGGGTTCTAGCGAACCCACTGAGAGAAAGGCGGTACATCGCGTGTCAGTAGTGGTAACCGGCGGAACCAGCGGGATCGGACTGGCCATCGCCACGCGGCTGGCCGGCCCCGGGAGGACCGTCGTCCTCAACTACGCCCGGGACGACGCCGCCGCGAGCAAGGCGCGGGCCCGCGTGGAGACGACAGGCGCCGAGGTGCACGTGGTGAAAGCAAACCTCGCCGAGCTGGACGGCATCCGCGCATTTGTCCGGGAAGTCCGGTCAAGAGTGACCTCCATCGACCAGTTGGTACATTCGGCCGCCGCTGGCCGCCCCGGCCCGCTCCAGAAGCAGTCCGGCGAGGATCTCGACTGGTCGGTCCGTCTCAACGGGACCTCGATCGCCCACCTGATCCGCGAGCTTGACGACCTGCTCACCGCGGGCACTTCCGTCTTCTACATCACCAGCGCCGGCGCCGTCCGCGCAATCCCGGAGTATGGAATGCTCGGCGCCCCCAAGGCGCTGGCCGAACACCTGGTGCGCTACCTCGCCCGTGAACTCGCTCCGCGTGGCGTCCGGGTCAACTGCGTCTCGCCTGGGCCGCTCGACACCAAGGCAAGGCGCGAGATGTTCCCCGACTCCTGGAACGAGCGGCTCGTGGCCCAGACGCAGGCCAACCCGTCGGGTAGGGGAGTCACCATGGACGATGTCGCCGGCGTCGTAGAGGCGATGGCACGCCCCGAGTTCGCGATGGTCCAGGGGCAGGTGCTCACGATCGATGGAGGACTGACCCTGTGACCGAGGCGGTAATCGTCGCTGCCGCCCGCACTCCGATCGGGCGTGCGCACAAGGGATCTCTGACGGGGGTGCGCCCTGATGACCTGGCCGCGCACGCGGTGCGGGCGGCGATCAGCACTCTCGGCTTGGGCGACGACCTCGTCGTCGACGACCTGCTGCTCGGCTGCGGTCTCCCCGGGGGAGAAGCGGGCTACAACATGGCCCGCGTGGTGGCGGAACTCTCCGGGCTGCGCAACGTCCCCAGCGCGACGGTCAACCGCTACTGCGCATCCAGCCTGCAGACCACGCGCATGGCTTTTCACGCCATCCGCGCCGGTGAGGGGCACACCTTCGTGTCCGCGGGCGTGGAGAGCGTGAGCCGGACGCTGACCGGTAACCCCGACGGCGCGCCCGGCACCCAGAACCCGGTCTTCGCGCGGGCCCGGGAACGGACTGCCGCCCGCTCGATGTCCAACGATCCCTGGGAGGACCCGGCACGGCTGGAGCTGGCCTCGGACGTCTACATCAGCATGGGGGAGACCGCAGAGAACGTGGCGTCGGCGTACGACGTGAGCCGCGCGGACCAGGACGCGTACGCGGCACTCAGCCAGGAGCGTACGCAGGTCGCGATCGAACAGGGGCACTGGGCCCGAGAGATCACTCCCATCGAGCTTCCGGACGGCACAAGGGTTGTTGACGACGACAGCCCGCGGGCGGGCGTCACAGTGGAAAGCCTGGCGGGGCTGCGCCCGGTGTTCCGGGAGAGCGGCACGGTGACCGCCGGCAACAGCTGCCCCCTCAACGACGGCGCCGCCGCGCTCGTGGTGATGAGCGCCGTCAGGGCACGCGCCCTCGGACTGACGCCGCTGGCCAGGATCGTCTCCACCGCGGTGTCGGGGCTGTCCCCGGAGATCATGGGAATGGGACCGGTCGAGGCCTCCCGGAAGGCTCTCGACCTGGCCGGCCTGACGATGGCCGACATGGACCTGGTGGAGATCAACGAGGCATTCGCGGCACAGGTGCTCGCCTGCGCTCGTGAGCTGAAGGTCGACCTCGACCGGCTGAACGTCCACGGTGGCGCGATCGCGGTTGGTCATCCGTTCGGGATGACCGGTGCGCGGATCACCGGCACGTTGGTGAACGCGCTGCGGGCCCGCGACGGCCGGCTGGGTCTCGAGACGATGTGCGTAGGCGGGGGGCAGGGCATGGCGATGGTGCTGGAACGACTCACCTGAAGCCGCGGGGAAGGACGACCGGGCACAGTCCGGCTCGGGACGTCGACGCGGTCGCCGGCGTTCGTGGTGGGTGGTCGCCGGCGCCGCGTGGGCCCTCGCCTGTGTTGATCGACCACGACACCCAACCACAGGCAGTCAGAACCGGAAGGTCCCGTAAACCCCCTCGACCGGCCGCCGACGCGGTCACCAAATTGTCACCACAACCGATTGGCCAGTCCCTCAGCGAGCAAGGAGAACTACCTACCATGCTGGGCCGCCCCGTCTTCGTCGTCGATGCCGTCCGCACACCTATCGGTACGCGAGATCGCGGCGCGTCTGGACCGTCGGCTGGGCGAGTCCGGACGGGCGGCCGAGCTCATCGATGAGGTCACGCTGGGCGCTGCCAACCAGGCTGGCGAGGACAACCGCAATGTCGCGCGGATGGCTCTGCTGCTGGCCGGGTTGCCGACCCGCATCACGGGCAGTACGGTAAACCGGCTTTGTGCCTCTGGTCTCGACGCGGTGCTCCAGGCGGCCCGTTCCGTGGCTGTGGGGGAGGCCGACGTCGTGGTGGCTGGCGGTGTCGAATCGATGACTCGGGCTCCATGGGTGCTCCAGAAGCCCAGCGCGGCTTCCCCACTGGTCACGAGCAACTATGGTCCACGACGCTGGGGTGGCGGATGACGAACCCTGCGATGCCCGCGGAGTGGACCGTCTCCTTGGGAGAGGCGACAGAGCAGTTGCGCGACCGGTACGGGGTGTCGCGGGAGGACGCCGACGAGTTCGCCGCCCGCAGCCACCGTCTGGCCTCTAAGGCATGGCGTGACGGTGTATACGCGGTCCTACCCCGGCGTCGAGCTCACGCGTGACGAGACGATCCGCGACGGCGTGACGGTGGAGTCCCTGGCGGCTTTGAAGCCGGTCTTCCGCAAGGACGGGACGGTGACCGCAGGGAACTCCTCCTCGCTCAACGACGGCGCCGCAACGGTGCTGCTGATGGACGAGGCCACGGTCGAGCGACTCGGGGTCACCCCGCTGGCGCGCATCGTGTCGTCCGGGGCTCACGGCGTGGAGCCGCAGTTCTTCGGCATCGGCCCCGTCCAGGCCGTCAGGCGAGCCATGGCCCGGGCCGGCGGCGACCTGGCCGACATTGCGGTGATGGAACTGAACGAGGCGTTCGCGGCGCAGTCGCTGGCCTGCATGGCCGAGTGGAAGGAGCTCTGATCAACCCACAGGGCGGCGCCATCGCCATGGGGCATCCCCTGGGCGCGTCGGGAGCAAGGCTCGCCGGTTCCCTCGCTTGGCAGCTCAGCCGTCACCCCGGCCGACGAGGGGTCGCCAGCCTCTGCATCGGCGTCGGCCAGGGACTCGCCCTGGTCATGGAGGGCGTCGAGGACCACGCGTTGTGACAGGCGAGACCGGCTCAGGGTGCTCAGGTCTGCCTGGCACGGCCCGCCGGACGTTCAGACGCCAGGGTCAGTAGGAGGTCTTGGTGGAGAACCATCCGCGTCAACGGCAAGCTGAGCGCTCGTGATGTGGCGCGCCTCATCCGAGGCCAGAAGGAGGACCGCGCTGAACACGTCCACGGGGTCGACCCAGGGAATCGGGATCGTGAGGTGCCCCGGGTCGGTTGCAGGGTCATATGTACACTCACCGGCGACGTCCTCCCCTGGTCATCAGCGAAATCGCTCCGCCTGCGCAAGCAGCGTTCGAGATTCGTTGGCGAGATCGAGGAAATAGTCCCATGCGCCGGCCGAAGCTTGAGTCCCCGCAGTGAACTCGGTCAGGGTGGGCCACCAGATCTCGCGCACGGCCGCGAACGGGGGCGGTGAGGATGCACCCTCCGGATGGATCGTAGAAGTCAGACTGTATCGCTGACCTCCGAGCGCGAACGCGGCCTTGATATCCTCATCGCGGTCCGGAAGCGCTTGATTCGCGATGAACTGGATGAGCTTGATCGAAGTCGGCACGCGGTCGTAAGACCACCACCGCTCAGCAGCCGTCGCGTTCGCGACGTAGTCCTTCTTGTCTACCGCGGTGAGCTCGACTCCGAACACCCACTTGAGACCACTCATGTCGACGAATGACGGCTCGTCCGGGCGCAAGTGCTCACGGTAGTGGTCGTTGTCGGCCAGACCGCTCGCTGAGGCAAGCGAGTCGTACCAACCTTCGGCGATCGCCTCGAATTCCGACTGCGTCACGTCTAGGAGGTCTGTGTGAATCTGATGACTCTGCACGTAGTGACGCATGGGCTCGAGCCCAAGCCCAAACGTGCCATGAGGATAGCGATAGTGATCGTGGAACTCTTCTGAAGAGATCTCTTTGAGCCTCGGAATCAATCCGAAGAACCGAACAGGCACAACTGCTCCTCCATTTCGCTCGTCAGGTTCAGTACACGGACTTGGCCGAGCCGGCCCGCGACCGCGAAACCGACCCGTTGGGCCGACAGTGCCGGGCGCCGCACCGGGCAGACCTGGCGGACCCGGTCGACCGCGAGTTGTCCCGGATTCGTCAGGTCTGCCTGGAACGGCCCGCCGGACGTTCAGACGCCAGGGTCAGTAGGAGGTCTTGGTGGAACCACCCGCGTCAACGGCAAGCTGAGCGCCCGTGATGTAGCGCGCCTCGTCGGAGGCCAGGAAGAGCACCGCATTCGACACGTCCACGGGATCGACCCAGGGAATCGGGATCGTGTGCAGTCGCGTCGACGTCTCGACGATATCCTCGCGACCCGGCGACTCCAGGTCGGGCCGGAACAGCTTGAAGAGGCTGTCGTGCATGATCATCGGAGTGTCGACCTGACTCGGGTGCACCGAGTTCACCCGGACTCCGTGCGGGCTCACCTCGTTGGAGATGGTGCGCATCAGGCCGACCAGGCCGTGTTTCGCGGCGGCGTAGTGGGCCAGGTTGTTCGGGCCCATGAGCCCGGCGCCGGAATTGATGATGACGATCGAGCCAGCGCGCTGGGCGAGCATAGTTGGGATCACGGCCTTGAGCGTCTTCCAAACGCCTGACAGGTTGATGTCGATCACCTCGTCCCACTGCTCCTCAGTGATCTCATGTGCCGCACCCCAAGAGACGATGCCCGCGTTGGCCACTGCGATGTCGATCCGTCCGAAAGCCTCCAACCCGACGGCGACGGCCTCGTCCAGCTCTGCCTGGACGCGCACGTCCGCTCTGGCGACGACCGCCCGCCTTCCGCGTGACCGCACCAACTCGGCGGTCTCCTGGAGATCGGCCTGTTGCCCCATTGGATAGTCAGTCGTCTTGACCGCGCCGCAGAAGTCGACCGCGATGATGTCGGCGCCCTCGTCCGCCAGCCGAAGCGCATGGCTGCGTCCCTGTCCCCTGGCCGCGCCGGTGATGAAGGCCACCTTGCCGTCGACACGTCCCATGCTTGCTCATTCCTTTCAAAAATCCGGTCAGTACGGCGCGTTTCAGGCTCTACTTCCGGCTCCGCCGGAGCGGCGGCGCAGCAGTGCCGTGAGGGCTACCGCGCCCACGAGAACCGCACCGTTGAAGACGGGCTTGACACCGGCCGAAAGCCCGATGGCGTCCAGTCCGGCTGCGGCGAATGCGATCAGCAGAGTCGCGATGATCGTGCCGAGAATCGTGAACTTGCCGTCGGACAGGATCGATGAACCCAGGAACGCCGCCGCGAAGGCCGGCAGGAGCAGGTCCGGACCGACGGTCGGGTCGGACGAGCCCATCCTGGCGGTCAGCACAATGCCGGCCAGCGCGGAGAGAACTCCGGTCGCGATGAACGCGAACACGACCATGCGGGTCACCTTGACCCCGGCCAGCCGGGCGGCATCCGGGTTGGCGCCACTCGCGTACCAGTTACGACCCAGGATCGTCTGTCTGGTGACAGCCCAGCCCACGACCAGCAGGATGGCGACGTACCAGATCGTCAGGGGGACGCCGGCGAGTTCGTACGTGCCCGCGTTGAGCAGCGACTGCGGAATGCCCGTGTAGATGACGAGCCCGCCGCTGTAGAGGAGCGAGACACCGGTCGCGGCGCCCCCGACGGCAAGCGTGGCGATGAAGGCGTCGACCTTCGCCCGGGTGACGAGCAGCCCGTTGACCAGGCCCACCAGAGCCCCGATGAGGACCACGAGCAACAGCGCCATTCCGAGCGGCATGCCCTGGTTCGCGGTGAAGCCGGCGATAAGGACGGCGGACATGCCGACCAGCGGACCGGCCGACAGATCGAACTGTCCCGCGATCAAAGTGATCGTCACAGCGGAGGCCACGAAGGCCACGTGGGCGTTCTGGGATGCTACTAGTGCCAGGTTGCCCCAGGACGCGTACGAGGTTCCTTCTATAGCCGCCACAATCAGGATGAAGACGACGAAGAAGAGAATGGTCCCGTATCGCTCGAGGCGAAAGCGCCGGGGAGCGCGGGTTCCGGGAAGCACCTGGCTCTGCTCACGCTGCACGTGAGGCTCAGCCGGCGATTGCTGTGTCAGCCGATTGCTCATAGCACGTTCTCCAGGATCTCATCGGCGGAGATGGAGTCGATCTCCGACAGCCCGGTGATGCGACCGTCGTCCACGAGGCCGACACGGTCGGAGACGGCCATAATGTCGTCGAGGTCGATGCTGAGGACGATGACCGCGGCGCCGGCCGCGCACGCGTCATCGATGAACTTGTAGATGGCACGACGCGTACCGACGTCGACCCCCCTGGTGGGTTCACACAACACATACAGGTCAGGAGCCATGAGCCGGGCGCGTCCCATGAGCACCTTCTGCTGGTTCCCGCCGCTCAGGCCGAGGATTGGGTAGTCCGGGTCCGTAGGTCGCACGTTCACCTGACGCACCTCTCGCTCGACGTCTGCGCGCTCACGGGAGTGCTGGAGGAAGCCCAGGCGTGCCCTCTTCCTCAGCGAACTGATCAATAGGTTGGCCCGGACGTCCATGCCGTGCAGCAGCCCCTGGGCCCGCCTGTCCTCCGGTACGAGCGCCACCCGCCCGGGGCGCCCGTCGGCCGACGAGATCCGCACGCTTCCCGAGGTCAACGGCAGATGCCCTGCCACGAGGTGCCCGATGGCGTAGAGATTGGAGGAGAGGGGGCCCACGAGTCCTACCACCTCGCCCGCCCTCACCTCCAGATCGATAGGGCCGACCCCCTTCGAAGCCGCAGCTGAGATGGCCGCGACCACGGGGCCCGCGTCCCCGCCACGCGCACGCCGGATGTGCGGGACCCCGGCGGACAGCATCTCGTGGAGCTCGTGAACGGACGGCGTCGGTCCGCTGTAGTGAGGGGTGCCGTCGCGAAGCAGTGTGACCGTGTCGCAGTGCTCCGTGACCTCGTGAAGACGGTGCGTGACCAAGATCGCGGAGCCGCCTTCCTCGGTGAACTTACGCACTTCGGACAGGAGCCAACTGCTTTCACGGCGAGTCAACGCGGCGGTCACCTCGTCCAGAACGATCACAGACGCGTCCTCGGCCATAAGCCGCGCCACGGCCACGAGCGTCTTTGCGCCAAGCCCCAGTGAGGACAGTTGCACGTCAGGGTCGATTCGGAGATCGACCCGAGCCAGGCTCGCCAGTGCCTGGCGACGCTCGGCCCGGTGGTCCACGAATCCCCGCCGGCTTCTGGCAGAGGAGCCCAGGTAAAGGTTTTCACGCACCGTGAGCTCGTCGACGAGCCCGAGATCCTGGTGTACGAAGCTCAGGCGGCCTGGGTGCCCGCCCACTCCTCTTCCGATCGCTACCTCTCCGCCGTCGGCCTCGTAGATGCCGGAGAGGATCTTGATCAACGTTGATTTCCCTGCCCCGTTGGCGCCCAGCAAGGCATGGATCTCCCCCGGCGCCACGGTGATGTCGACCCCGTCGAGCACCGTGGCTCCGTTGAACTTCTTGCGCAGGCCGCGGACGGTGAGCGCCGGTGTGCCGGTGGTCATCGTAGTCAGGTCTCCCGTTCCCCTAAATGAGCCCTCAGCCAGCTGAGACAAGTCCCCACTGCTTCTTGTAGAAGGAGACATAGTCCGGGTCGGAAACGAACTGCCCCTCGGCGGGCAAGTTGTTGTCCGCGTCGACGATCTTGGACGGAATGAACACCTGCGTGGGCCGCTGCCCCGCGAGGACACGTGCCATGAGGTCAGAGGCGGCGAAACCCAGCCATGCGAGGGGTGAGTTGTTGCACATGACCTGCGGGCCGTGCTTGCGGATGGTGTCCAGCGACGCGAGCTCGCAGTCTGACGAGACGATTTTCACGTCAGCGGTTCTCCCGGCCTGCTGAACCGCCTGGATGGCTCCGAGTGACTGGGAGTCGGAGGTGGCGGCGATGACGTTGACCGCGCCCTTGGGATACTTTTGCAGCTGGGCGGTGACGAGGGACCTGAGGCGGGCCTCGAATCCCGGTGCCTGCGTCACCTCCTCTTCCACGAGCACTTCGCACTCCTCACACTGGTCGAGCACCTCCTTCATGCCTTCGGTCCGCAGGCGCATCGCCGTGACCAGCTGGTTCTTGAACACGATGAGTTTCGCGCGCCCACCAGTCTGCGCGATCGCGTACCAGCCCTGAGCCCGTCCCTGTTCCTTGGCGTCCAAGTCGACGTTCGCGACCGTCGGGTTCGGGATGGGATCCTCGCCCGAATTTGAGCACACCGCGCAGACCACGGGGATCCCGGCGTCGGCGGCCTCCTTCATCGACTGGGGCATAGCGTTGTCGGGCTCCGCCAGTTTGATGATGCCGTCGACCTTCTTCTGGATAAGGCGGCTCATGGCTGTGGCCCACCCCGAGGGGGTCAGCTTGCCGTCTTCCATCACCACCTCGTACCCGAGGAGCTTGAGCCCCTCGGTCGCCCCGTTGACCATGCGCTGGCATGCCGGCGCCTCCTGGCCGCAGCTCAGGATCCCGATCTTCTTGCCCTTGACCGGCGTGAAGTCCTCGCCCGCGGGATCAGGCATGGCAACTTCGCCCACGTGTTCGTGGACGTACGCCTCGGCCATGTCCACCATCGCCTTGTCCGCTGCAGCGACCGGCTGGGCCCCGGTGGTCCCGGCGCTGCTGTTCCCTTCGTCAGGCGCGCTACACGCGGCGAGCGCCAGCGCGCAGGCGAGCGGGACCGCGACTAGACCGAATCGCTTCACAGCGTCCTCCTCATGCTTGGCGGGGCCCGCCAAGTTCTTGTAGATGATCAAATCTACCATCCGTCTGGTAGAATATTGATGCGTGTCACATCCCACAAGGGGTCGCTGTGCGGGGACTGGCCCATGACTTGCCAGAGGCCGGCGGTGACGTGGCCGAGCCGGGTACGCCATTTCTGGGACTCTCGGCCCCGCACTGCCGATTGACACGTCGCCTCTCCTGGACGAGCATCATTTTCTACCAACCATTTGGCAGGAGAAATCTATGGCGGAGTTCGATGGCAGGGTCGCGATCGTGACCGGAGGAGCCAATGGCATGGGTGAACAGGTCGCCCATACACTCGCGGCAGAAGGCGCCACCGTGATCATCGCGGACAGGGATGCCGAGCGTGCCCATCTCGTGGAGCTCGAGATTCGCGAGGCTGGCGGCGATGCGCACGCCGTGGTGGTCGACGTGAGTGAGGAGAACCAGGTCAAGGATCTGGTCGACAAGGTCATCACCCGATTCGGGCGCATCGACGTGCTGGACAACAACGCGGCGGCTCTCGAACTGACCGCGGAAGATCCTGATGTGGTGGCGCTGGACTCCGCCGTCTTCATGGACACGATGCGCGGCAACGTGCTCGGTCCGTTTCTCTGCTGTAAGTACGTGATCCCCGTCATGCTCAGTCAAGGCGGAGGGAGCATCATCAACATGGCGTCCGTCTCAGGGATGGCCGGGGAGACGTCCCTGACGGCCTATGGGATATCGAAGGCCGCGGTGATCCAGCTGACCCGAGCCGTCGCCACCCAGTACGGCAAGCAGCGCGTACGATGCAACGCCATCGCACCGGCTCTCGTGATGACCCGCAACACCAGTGAGTGGATGCCGAAGGAGTTCAAGGACATCTACCTGCGTAACAGCCTCACTCCGTACGTCGGGGAGCCTCAAGACGTCGCGAACGTGGTCGTTTTCCTCGCCTCGGACAAGGCCCGATACATGACCGGCCACGTCATCCCCGTCGACGGAGGTATCAAAGCGGCCTCGCCAATCGTGGCGGACAGGAGGTGAACGCCATCTCCGGGGGACATGACTTCGGCCCGTTCCGGCTGGAGGTGTCGAATGGAATCGCGACAACGTCGTTCGATCGCCCCCCTGTCAACGCGTTTGATCTGGCGACGTACCAGGCGCTGAGCGATCTCGTCGAGCATCTGGAGCAGAGAGACGACGCGCGAGTTGTCATCCTGACGGCGCCGGATCACGCGCGATGCTGGTGCGGGGGCGCGGACTTGCGCGACTTCGTCGGAATGGACCAGGCAGGCCGCGCGGAGCGCTACACGTTCATCAATCAGGTCATTCCGCGACTCTTCGAGCTGGAACGGCCGGTCTTGGCGGCGATCACCGGCGACGCCATCGGGATCGGAGTGCTCCTGGCTGCCGTGTCCGACCTGCGCATCGCCTCCGAGAGCGCCGCCTTCTCGTGTCCCGAGATCGACTACGGTCTCATCGCCGGCTCTTCCCGCCTGCTCAACTATCTGGGAGTTCCCGAAGCCTTGGTGCGGGAGATGGTCTACACGGGTCGACGGATGACCGCCAAGTCAATGTACTCGGCAGGGTTCCTCAACTACGTGGTCCCGGCTGCCGAGGTCCTGCCCACTGCGATGTCACTGGCAACCGAGATCTCCGCCAAGAGCCTCCCGGCACTCCGCGCGCGCAAGCGCGCTTTGATTGCGCACGAACGCATGGGCTGGTTCGATGCCTACCAATTCGCCCAGCAACTCTCCGGCGGCCTGGTCAGTCATCACGAATCGCAAGAAGGCGTGCGGGCGTTTCTGGAACGAAGGCAGGCGGCCCTCGGCGACGTGTAGACGGGGTCACCAGGACGGCAGGCTCTCTCCGGCTGTCAGACTCTTGTGAGACCCGGCGACCTCGGCCCGCGCCGTCACGACCTAGGCCAGCGCCTGAGACGACTTCCTCCAAGGGATGTACGCCCTGCTATCGCTCGGGTCTGACGGCCTTATCGGTGGGCCGCTTGGATGTGCGGGTCCTCCGCTGGATGTCCGGCAGCAGGGCACTCAGCGAGCGGCCGCGAATCGCGCCGTGCCACACGCCGCAGCTGTAGGCGGCGTCGTCGAGTCGTCGGGCGAGGGCGTAGCGGAACGGGTCGAGATGGGCCTTGGTGCGGCGAAGGTCGACCACGGTGTCGAGCACAGTAGCGGCAATCATGGCCCGGCGTAGTCTCCTGGAGAACAGGCAGCCGACGGCGGCGAGCGGCCACCAATGGCGCAGCAGGAGCGCGGCGGCCTGCCACACGGCGGCGACGGCCCCATCGGCGGTCAGGCTCAGGGCGAGTCGCGTGGGGTGATCGCTCCGCTTGAGTTTGGTCGAGATTCGCGCGGCGGCCGCGGCGAAGATCAGCCCGGCCACCGGTAGGGACCAGCGCCGCTGGGCGAGCAGCGCGAGGGCGAAGCCCGCGCTCCAGGGGGCCAGTACGGCCGGTGCGACGTTGGAACCGTGGCGCTGGGCGAGTAGATGCGCGCCGGTGCCGTAGAAGGCTTTGCGTCGCAGCCAGTCGTGGACGGCCGTGCGGTGCTCGTGCCGTACGATGGCGGCGGGCTCGTAGCGGATCCGCCACCCCTGGTTCGCGAGGCGCCAGACCAGGTCGACGTCCTCGCCGACGCGCATGTCTGCGCTGAACCCGTCGCCCAGCACGTCGACCCTGGCCAGGAGGCAGGCGCTGGGGACCCAGGAGACGGGCGCGCGTGGGCGTACGATCCCGGGTTCCACCCCGAGGTCGAGTGAGGAGCGCGCGTCCTCGTAGCGGCGGATCCACCGGTCCCGCCCCGGTAGTCGCAGCCCCAGCACGCGCGGCGCGGCCATGGCCACGCGAGGGTCTGCGAAGTGCCGCAGCAGGATCGGCAGCGCGTCGGGTTCGAGGACCACATCGGAGTCGACGAAGGCGACGTAGGGGGTGGTGACCCGGCGCAGTCCCGCGTTGCGTGCGGCAGCGGGCCCGGCGTTCTGCGCCAGAGGGACGAGCTCGGCGCGATGGGCGGCCGCGACCTCGGCGATGGCAGCGAGATCCTCCGAAGCGTCGTCGACCACGATCACACGGTGCCGGTCGGCGATGCAGACCAGCAGCCTGTTCAGTGCGGCGGGGCGGTCGCGAACCGGTACGACGACCGTCACCTGGGACAGATCGAGGTCGGGTAGTTCCTCGACAATGGGGTCGGCCATTCCGGTCTCCAGCAGTCGGTCGGCGAGCGTGGCAGAGGCGCGGTCGCGCACCCGTAGCGTGCGGTTGACGATCAGTTCTCCTGCCCGGCTGGCGAGGTGGGCCACGCGCGTTGGCGCGCCGCCGACGAGGGTGCGGCCGCTGTCGCGAACGCGGACGTGACGGTTCAGCCGAACGGCGAAGCCCGTCGGCAGCGAGCCGGACGCGGGGCGATCGGCGCCGGTCAGGGGGTGAACCGGCCCGCTCATGGGGTGAACCCTCCGTCCGCCGACACCACCGACCCGTTGACGACGCCTCCCTCACGAGAGCAGCAGAATGCGATGGTCTCGGCGATCTCAGCAGGGTCGATCAGACGGCGCAGCAGCTGGGACTGCGCGAAGTCGTCCACGTCGTCCAGGCCATAAACGTCGGCGGTGGCGGTGAGCATGGGCGTGCGTGTGGAGCCGGGGGAGACGGCCGCCGCTGTCACCCCGGTACCCACCAAATCAGCCGCTAGCCCGCGCACCAGCCCGACCACAGCGTGCTTCGCCATCGTGTACGCCGCCAGGTGGAACAATCCGTGCGAGCCGGCGGCCGAGGCCACGGCGACGAAGCGGCATCCGCCCGGATCGGGCCCCGCCAGCATGTGCGGGACGCATACCGCGGCGGTGTTCCATATCCCAAGCACGTCGGTCTCCCAAAGGGTAAGCACGTGTGCCTCGGGGGTTTCCCACAGCGGCAGGCCGCCGAGCATGACGGCCGCGGCGGCCACGACCGCGTCCAACCGGCCGAAGCGCTCCACCGCCATAGCGGCGGCTCCCGCCAAGGCTTCGCGGTCGCGCACGTCCGCGACGTACGGCACGACCGCGTCGGGGTGGTCGCTCACCAAAGACTCCAGGTCACCGGTGGTCGCGAGCGGGTAGTTCACTCCGCTGGGCCGGTCTGGTCCGTCCGCCGCGCACGAGTCGACCGCGACCACGCGATAGCCCCTCGTGCAGAGGGCTCGGACGGTGGCGGCTCCGATCCCGCGGGCCGCCCCGGTCACCAGGGCGACTCGGACCCCGGCGTTCTGGTCGCTCATGTCCGGCATGTCGCGGCCACAGGCAGGAGGCAACCAGTGCGGTCCACTCGTCCGTATCGAATGCGGGTGGCCACGTTGTCGGCCATCTGATCGAGCAGGCGGTGGCCCTCTTGTGCGGAGGCAGTGGTGGGATCGCCGAGTACGCCGGAGGGTGACACGGCGGCGACGCCCTTGGTGATGAGCTCGGGCATGAGCTGGTTGAGCGGGGCGAGGTTGCCCGGCTCGGCCCGGGTCATGTCCACCAGGTGCGGAGCAAGATGCAGCATGAGCGAGGTCTCGGCATGGCCGGCATGGGCGTCGGTGCCCGCGGCCGTGCAGGGCACCCAGACCGCGTCGTGCCCTTCGTACCGCATCTGTACCACCGCGGCGGCGAGGCCGTCCAGGTTCCCGCCGTGACCGTTGACGATCACAATCTGCCCAGCCCAGCGGGACAGGGACCGGATGAGTTCGAGCAGCAGGAGCTGGAGGGCGTCGTTACCGATGGACATCGTGCCGGGAAAGTCCTGATGCTCGCCGCTGGCGCCGTAGGCGACGGCGGGCGCCACCAGGAGGGAGTCGCGTGGTCGTGCCCGGCGCAGGCGGGCGGTGGCGGCCTGCGCCACTGCCGTCGCGATTGTCGTGTCGGTGTGCAGCGGCAGATGCGGGCCGTGCTGTTCGGTGGATCCGAGCGGCACCAAAACGGTCGGCGAGGGCGGCACCACGGGCCACGACAGGTCCGCCAGGCCGCCTTCGTCCCTCCTGTTACTCATCGTGCGGGGAGCCGATCTGGCGGGTGAATCCGGGCGGGATCACCACGTCGCCGCGTTCCAGGTCGTGGATGGACGCGCGGCCGAGCCCCAGCAGGGCCGAGTCGATCCCGCCGCGCAGAATGTCCAGCACGTTTTCCACGCCCGCCTGGCCGTTCGCCGCCAGGCCCCACAGATAGGCGCGTCCGATCATCACCGCCCGTGCACCAAGCGCGAGGGCCTTGACCACGTCACCGCCCCGCCGTACGCCGCCGTCGAGAAGGACCTCGACCTGGTCGCCGACCGCGTCGGCGATGGCCGGCAGTAGCCGGATGGTGGCGGGTGTGCCGTCGAGGTTGTTCCCGCCGTGGTTGGACACCGAGATCGCGGTGACCCCGATGTCGGCCGCCCGGCGGGCGTCGTCGAGCCGGGATATGCCCTTGAGCATGAACGGGCCGTCCCACTGCTCGCGCATCCACCGCACGTCCTGCCAGCTCGGTGGGGGTGTCTGCATCCACTCGCCGTACGCGCCGAAGAACGTCGGTGCCGGCCGGCCCGGCTCGGCCACGTTGGGGACGGTGAGGTCGGGCAGGCGGCCGGTCCTGGCGAAGTCGAGCAGCCACCGCGGCCGCGCCAGCCCCTGCGGCGCGAACTTGACCACCGCCTTCAGGTCCAGCCGTTCGGGGATCCACGGGCTGCCCCAGTCCCTGCCATAGGAGAACGTCCAGTCCAGGGTCACGATCAATCCCTTGACCCCGGCGGCGCGGGCCCGCTCCATGTGCGCGGTCATGGAGTCCTTGGCGCCCATCCAGTACATCTGGAAGAACGTCTGCCGGTTGGCGGCCACGACGTCTTCGACCGGCTTGCTGGCGAAGTTGCTCAGCCCCATAACCGTTCCGCGCGCGGCGGCCGCCCGCGCCACCGCGACCTCCCCCTCCGGGTGCACCGCCTGAACACCGGTCGGGGAGATGAGCACCGGCAGTGAGATCTGCTGGCCCATCACCGTGGTGGCCATGTCCCGCTTGGCGGGCAGGTCCGCCACGTGTGGTACGAAGCCGAGCTCGGCGAACGCGGCCATGTTGTCGTCGTAGGTTCGGCCCCTTTCGGACCCAGCGAGCAGGGCCGAGTACACCGACTTCGGCAGGCGGCGCCGCGCTCTGCGCTGGGCTTCGGCCACCGTCTCGAACCACGCGTTCGCGGCCATGAGACCTCTTTCCTTGCTACACGTTGTGGGAGGGAGTGAACCCGGCCAGCGGGCTCTCCGCGCATGCGTGCACGGGCGGTTCGGCGGGGGCGGGGCGGCGTCCGACGCGCACCGGGACCGGCCGAGCCTTGGTGCGGTGGGAGTGGTCCTGGCTGGGCTTGGGCGCCGTGCGCCCGGCGGCCGCGAGCGCCTGCTCGGCATGCCCCTGTACGCATTCGGGGTCGGGCCCGTCCAGCGGCAGGCCAGTGAAGAACTTCGCCGCCATGCACCCGCCGCGGCAGGAGTCGAAGAATTGGCATCCCGTGCAGGCGCCGGAGGTCTGCGGGGACCGTAGTTCCCCGAACAGCTCCGAGGTGCGCCAAACCCCGGCGAACCCGCCCTCGTTCAGCACGTTGCCCGCGTGGAACTTGTCGTGAATCGCGAACGGGCACGCGTACACGTCCCCGATCGGGTCGATCAGGCAGACCACCCGGCCCGCTCCGCACAGGTTCAGCCCCGGCAACGACTCGCCGTACCCGGCGAGGTGGAAGAACGAGTCACCGGTCAGCACGTTCTCACCCGCCCGCAGCAACCACTCATACAGCTCGCGCTGCTGCGCCGCCGTCGGGTGCAGCTCGTCCCACACGTCCGCGCCGCGTCCCGATGGGCGCAGCCGGGTCAGCCGCAGCGTGGCCCCGTGGGAGTCGGCGATCGCCTTGAACTCGTCGAGCTGGCTGACATTGTCGCGGGTCACGACCACCGAGATCTTCGCGTCGATGAACCCGGCCTCGGCCAGGTTGTCCAGCGCCCGCATCGCCGTCGCATACGACCCGCGTCCCCGCACCCGGTCGTTGACCTCGGCGGTGGCGCCGTCGAGCGACACCTGAACATCCACGTAGTCGGTGGATGCCAGGAACCGCGCCCGCTCCGGCGTGATACGCACCCCGTTGGTGGAGAACTTCACCCCGACCTGATGGGCCACGGCGTATTCCAGCAGGTGCCAGAAGTCGGGCCGGACCGTCGGCTCCCCGCCGCCGATGTTGACGTAGAACACCTGCATGGCCTGCAGTTCGTCGATGACCGCCTCACACTGCGCGGTCGTGAGCTCGCGCGGATCGCGCCGTCCCGACGACGACAGGCAGTGCACACACGACAGGTTGCAGGCGTAGGTCAGCTCCCACGTCAGGCAGATCGGCGCGGCCAGGCCGTACTCGAACCGCTCGACCAGCGATCCGCTCGCCGCCCCGGACCGTGCCGGGGCCGCCGCCGTCGGCCCTCCCTGTCGCCCCTTCCCCACCGTGCGCGGTCGGATCATGTCGGCGGACGCCAGGCCACGCAGCGCCTCGCCGTACGCATGCCATTGATCGGCGGGGACACCGACGTGGGCCAGCGCGGTGCGGGCGTCGGGCTGGCCGGCGAGAGCGCGGACGACCGAGACGAGTTCGGCGCGCTTGAGGAAGGTCAGCCGCCGATTGCCGAAGTGGTAGGCCAGCGCCCCGAACGGCTCCGGCCGCAGGGCCACCCTGGGCGAAAGCTCCCAGGCCTCGTCCAGAGAATCGGTCATCAGTAGACGCCACACATGCCGTCGATCGACACCTCTTCGATCAGCGTCTCCGCCGTGAGCTGCTCCGTCGCCTCGGCCGGGATGGTCGTGTCTTCCACGGCTGCTCCTTTCGTCGGGGCGCCACAGTTGGTGGCACTGAGTGCAACAAATATTTAATGCACTGAGGGTAAAAAAGGAAGCCCCTTGGGTGGAACTGCTACCTTCTGGGCTTGTGAACAGCCGATCAAGGCAGACACCGGGGCGCCGCCCCGCGACCGACCATGCCGCGATCGAGCGAGCGGCGTTCCGCCTCTTCGCCGAACGCGGGTTCGAGGAGACCACAGTGGACGCCATCGCCGAAGCCGCAGGCATCGCGAGACGGACGCTGTTCCGGTACTACCCCTCCAAGAACGACATCCCATGGGGGCAGTTCGACGCCGGCCTCGTGCGTCTGCGCGAGTTCCTGGAGGCCATGCCCCTCGACGTCCCCGTGCATCAGGCGGTGCACCAGGCCGTGCTCGACTTCAACCACCTGGATGAGGCCGCGATCCCGCAGCACCGCCAGCGCATGAGACTGCTGCTCACCACGCCCGCATTGCAGGCGCACTCCGCGCTGAAGTACGCCGCGTGGCGCCGAGTCATCGCCGAGTACATCGCACGCAGGTATCGCCTGTCCGCCGACGACCTGCTGCCGAGGACGGTGGGGCATGTGAGCCTGGGGATGGCGCTCTCGGCGTACGAGCAGTGGCTCGACAGCGAGCACGCATCCCTTCCCCAGCTCCTCAACTCCGCACTCGCCGGCCTGCGTCTGTACTTGTGCGAAGAAAGTTCACAGAGGACGACGTTCGCGCCGTCCTCGACAAGCTGAGCGGGCACGGCCGAGCGGGTACCTTCACCGCGTTGCGGTCGCTGTTCCAGTTCGCCAAGCGACAGCATGTGGTCTTCGCCGATTCGACCCGCTGCCTTCCGCCGGCAGAGTGACGCATCCGGCATCTACTGCTGCAGGGCTTCCAGCTCGAGCAGATCCGTGGCGACCGCATTCTGCACGAAGCTCCTGAGGTCGGGGCTGATCCACTGCACCTGGCGGCGGCATTCAACCTCAGCTCGGCGACGGCGATCGTCTACGACATCGCCCGGACCCTGAGCAGGGCAGCCCGCCGACCTGCCGTCCGCACATCACCTTCCCGATCAGCCGATCGCCTTCCGGACGGCTTCCGCGATTCCGTCCAAGCGCTGCACCGCGCAGGCAGGCTGGATCAGGCCGTCGCCGACGGCCTCGAGCCCGGTGCTACGGAGGGCAAGGAGCCGTCGAACTGTGGCTACCCGCTCGCGATGTCGGCGCTGGGTGACATGGGACTGACCGGGCCCGGTGCCGATGATGGCGCGCGCCGTCTGGATGAGGGCGCGTCCGATGCCTCTGCGTTAGAGGGTGGCTTCGAGGTCTGAACACCGGTGGGGGCGTTTCGGGAGAGCCGAGGGCGACGAGGCCTTCTGAGTGACTAACTGAGTGACAACGCACCCGGACGTGTGCGGATGCTGACGGACTAGCAGGGATTGTTTCCCCAGCTCGGGGTAGCTTTAGCGCCGCAGGGGCGGACGAGTTGGGTTGCCTGGGGGTCAAGGGGTCGTGGGTTCAAATCCCGCCGTCCCGACACTGTTGTAGCAGGTCAGAGGCCTGATCACTCTCCAAGTGATCAGGCTTTTTTGTTGTCTGACCGTCGTTTGACCGTGAAGCTGAACGTGCCGACCACTCCCGACCGGTGTCCGTCAATACCGGAGCTGACCAGGGGATCCACGGTCAACGAGGCTGCTCCAGCCCGGTGTGTTCAAATGAACCGCCCCACCCAGCCGCCAGGGTTGCCCGTTTTCACCGGCGGCGTGGAGCGTCGCGATGGGCGATCGGGGACGCAGCGGTTCACAGGCCTGATGCGGCGATGTGGCCAACCGGGCGGGGCCAGGCCGAGTCCAACTGCATGAGACCTCAGAACGGAGAGGATCATCCAGACCCGACCAGACCGATGGCAAGGAAGTTGACCGGCCTCGCCCTGGCGATACTGACGATCTTCGCGGTCGCCGCGCCCGCGCACGCCGACCCGGCGTACGCCCAGTCGGTCGCGCACGCCCAGCCCCGGCACTCGATCCGCTGCGCCTCGCTCGACGCTTGCACCACCAAGGACGGCTCCTCGGTGCCCTGCAGGTCCTGGCGACTCGACCTGCTCGACGGCACCCACATGCGGCTCAAGGACGCGATGGTGAAGGCGCTCGGCGCCAAGGGTAACCGCACCCTGCAGACCGCGTGGGAGGCCTACCGCCAGCTCTTCACCAGCAACACCCAACGCGCCCGAGCCCTGCAACATGGCTGGAGTACTACAACACCCGACGACGTCCCACCGCACTGGACGGCCTACCACCGATCGGCCGACTGTCACCAACGCCATGACCGGGTATACCTAGGATCGGCAGAGTGACCGTCCCCGCCATGCGGGCCAGCGCCCGCGTTTTGCTGGTCGACCGCGACGACCGGCTCCTGCTGTTCCGTTTCCGTGCCTCCGACGATTTGCCCGCCTCCCACTTCTGGGCCACGCCCGGCGGTGGTGTCGACGACGAAGAGACCCTTTCTCAAGCGGCGGTGCGTGAACTGTCTGAGGAGACCGGTCACATCCTGGCTCCGCAGCGGCTGGGCCCGGTGGTGGCCGTCTCCTCTGGTCCTGCCCGATTCGGCGAGCTCACCCTTCACGCTGTCGATTCGTTCTTCTTCACCCGCGTCGACCGCCTGACCTTGGCTCCCTCCGGCCTCGAAGCTCACGAACGCGAGGCGATTGCCGCACACCGCTGGTGGACTGTCCAGGAGATTCAAACCACCTCCGACCTCGTCTTCCCCGTCGGCATCGGCGCGCTTTTGCCCCGGCTGCTTACCGGTGACCTCCCCTCCGAACCGGTGAGCCTGCCCTGGCGGCCGGCCACCGCCCAGTGAGGTCCCCGAGCGAGACAATCCGGTATCGCGTGCTCACATGCCCCCGGAACGCGCTGTCAGCTGAGGCTGCCCTGGACCTGCCGCAACCGATCGCGATCCAGGGGCGCTCTGATGACATAGTCGAAGCCCAGGCGCAGGTCTGGAGATCAGGAGAGACGGCTGTGCTAGGTAGCCTTGTCACGTGAGCGATTTGAAGCTGTTCCGGATTCAAGACGGAAAGGCAGCTGAGCTGCAAGGGAGCGCCTTCGCCGTCGAGGTGTCGTTACAGCGCCTGATCGAGAACAACATGGAGACGCTGTTTGGCGTACGGTTTCTGGAGACGGAGCACTCCACGGGCCCAGACATCGCGGCCGGATCGACTCACTCGGCATCGACGAGAACGGCTCTCCGGTCATCTTCGAGTACAAGCGCGCCAGCAACGAGAACGTCATCAACCAAGGGCTTTTCTACCTGGACTGGCTCCTCGACCATCGGGGCGAGTTCGAACTGCTGGTCATGCGGAAGCTCGGGGTGCAGGCCGCCGAGGAGATTGACTGGAGCAACCCCCGGCTCGTGTGCGTCGCCGGCGACTTCAACCGCTATGACGAGCATGCGATCATGCAGATGAACCGGTCGATCGAGCTGATCCGATACCGGGACTTCGATAGTGAGTTGCTCGCTCTAGAGCTGGTCGCGTCCCGCAGTGGCGCGGGCGGGTCCGGGGACAACTCACCGTCGAAGACCGGCGGCAAAGTACCGGCGCAGTACAAGACCGTGACCGAATCCCTCGCGCAAGCACCGCGGCCGCTCGCCGACTTGTACGGCCAACTGGAGGCTTTCATCGAGGGGTTGGGGGACGACGTCACCAAGAAGGTCCTGAAGTTGTACTTCGCCTTCCGCCGGATCAAAAACTTCGCTTGTGTCGAAGTTCATCCCAAATCCCAGGCAATTCTGGTCTTCGTGAAGGTCGATCCGGACAGCATCGAACTGGAGGAGGGCTTCAGCCGCGACGTCCGGAACATCGGCCATTTCGGCACCGGTGACCTGGAGCTTCGAATCCGCACCCACAACGATCTAGAAAAGGCGTTCCCCCTGATCCAGCTCAGTTATGGGATGAGCTGACCTTTTCGGACGGTAACCGGTAATTTGCCTTCGCTGTCCAGGTGGCCGCGGTCGCTATGCCTGGGTACCGAACCCTGTAGCGCAGAGCTCATCCCGAACGCCTGCCGATCATTCTTCGTCCTAGTCGTATACGTCGCACCGCGGCCGCTTCCGCGAAGGCTGACCTACAGGAAATTCGGCCGAGTCGGCCTGCCCCTGGGCGAGGGCAACCGCACTGGCACCCGCCGCCGCGGCGGCGCAGGTGCGATCAGATTAAGTCGCAACCCGATTCCTCGATTATGGTGGAGCACCAATTAGAAGAGTCGAGGTCATCGCCCATCCGTCCATGAAACAGCTTCCCGGCGTTGATCGACAGGGTAGTGGTAAGTCCTGTTGATATCAGGTCGAGCATCCGTAAGATGCGGGGAGACCAGAGATCGACTAGAGAGCCGAACCCACGTGACTCGATCCAATGGCACTACCGGCCATGAGAGGTCGGCGCGTTGACTTCGACGCAGCGTTTCCGGCATGTCATACCTTTCATTGCCGCACTGGTGACCGCGATAGCGGTCTTCGCGGGCATCGTGGCCGGGGTCAACGACGGCGACGGCTTGGGGCAGGAGCAGTTCATCTTCGCGATAGTCGCGTCGATGCTGTCTGGCGGTATCGCCTTCTGGCAGGTGAAGGACCAGGTCCGAAAGCAGCGCCAGGAGTTACCGGCAGCGAACGGCACACATCTTCCCCAGGCAGGACGGCTGTACCAGCTTCCACCCGATATCGAGGACTTCACTGGCCGGGCAGAGGACGCCGCCGAACTCGCGCGGCTGCTCATCTCTCGGAGAGCTGACACGGCGGTCGTCGTGACCGCCCTTTCCGGCAAGGGCGGCGTCGGCAAGACCACGCTCGCGCTGCACGTCGCGCACCGGGTCCGCAACCAGTTCCCTGACGGGCAGCTGTATGTGAACCTCCGCGGCGCCGAGGCGCAAGTGCTTGACCCCGCGGAGGTTCTCGGCCGGTTCCTCCGAGAGCTGGGCGTCGACTCGGCGAGTATTCCTGAGCACCTGGAGGACCGGGCGCGGATGTATCGCGCGCAGCTTGCCGACCGGCGGATTTTCCTCTTGCTGGATAATGCGCTCAACGAACAGCAAATACGCCCACTGCTCCCGGGAAGCGCGAGCTGCGCCGTCCTGATTACGAGCCGATCCCGGCTGGCTGCGCTATCCGGAGCGCATATCCACGCCCTCGACGTGATGACCACTAACCAGGCGCTGGATCTGCTCCGACACATCGTCGGTAGGGCGCGGGTGGCCGCGGAACCGGAGGCCGCGAGCGAGATCGTGCGACTGTGCGGACGCCTTCCCCTCGCGCTCCGTATCGCGGGGGCTCGGCTGGCATCCCGGCAGACCGACCGGCTGGCCGGCTTCGCCGCACGACTCCGTGACGAGCAGCACCGATTGGACCTGCTCAAAGTCGGTGATCTGGAGGTGCGTGCCAACTTCGCACTGAGCTACCAGGGATGCGACGAGGAACTCCGACGAGCGTTCCGGTTGCTCGGCGTCCTGAAGGCCGCTGATTTCTCCGCCTGGACACTGGCTGCGCTGGTCGGCGTATCGCTGCAGGCAGCCGAGGAGATGCTGGAACGCCTTGTCGACGCCGAACTGATCGAGATCGGTGGCGAGGACCGGACGGGAATCCGGCGCTACCGCTTCCATGACCTGCTGCGTGTTTATGCTCGCGAGCGACTCGCCGAAGAGGAGAGCGAGGCGGACCGCGATAAGGCGCTGGCCCGGCTGCTGGAGCTCTACATCGCACTGGCGACCAACGTCTCGGTGCTGCTCGAACCCGGCGGGTACGGCGAGCCCGCGCATGTGGACCCGGCGCTGCTTCGAGCGATCCACCGCGATCCCCGCGAGTACTTTCTCACCCACGAGACGACATTCCTTCTCGGTGTCGAACTTGCCGGTGAGACGGAGCTATGGCGGCATGCCTGGCGACTGACCAGGGCGCTTCCCATCACATCGCTCTGGCCGTCCGACTGGTCCACCTGGGTGCGTGTGCACCTGATCGGACTGGATGCCGCGCAGCGAGACGGCAGCCGCGAGGGCGAAGCCGAGATCCGCTGCCAGATGGGCGCGATCCACCGAGCGCAGGGCGACTACACCTCCGCCGAACAGCATCTGCGCGCATCGGCCGAGATAGCCGAGGAGATCGGCGATGAACTCAGAGGTGCGATCGCGCTGAGCGTGCTCGGTGACACTTATCGCTACACAGGCAGCCTCGATCAGGGGGTGCGCTGCTTCACGCAGGCATTGGACGTGTTCCGCCGACGCGACATCCCGCGGTACATCGCCTGGGCGCTCAACGGCCTTGGAGACCTCCAACGCGGACAGAGCAAGTGGCAGGAAGCGATCGACAGCTTCACTGAGTGCATCCAGATCTTCGACCAGCTAGGTGACCGGCTGGAGTCCGCTCGCGCCCGAGTACGGTTCGGCATTGTCTACCGGGATCAGTGCCTGTACGGGGAGGCAGAGCGCCTCTACCTCAACGGCCTCGGCGTGATCCGCGAGTCCGGTGATCGCCGCTGGGAAGCGCGAACGCTGCGCCAACTCGGGGTCCTGTGGCGCAACATGGGCCGTGCGAAACAGGCGATCAAGGCGCTGAACGAGGCACAGGAAATCTTCGAGGAGCTGGTAGACCGGCGTGGCGTCGCCGTCGTCCTCCGCAACAAGGGGGACGCTTACCGGCGCGCCGGTGACTATAAGGCGGCGCTGGAGTGCCTGGAGGACGCCTTGGCTCGCTTTCAAGAACTCGGGGATCGCCGCTGGCAGGCCCGCTCACGAATGAGCATTGCCGACACGATCCGACATGCTGCGCGGTGGGAGGAGGCGGACGCCCACCTGAAGGCCGCATCCGAAATCCTGCAGGAGATCGACGATCACCCCGGCCAAGCCCGTGTCCTGCGTACCTTCGGCCTCTTCCATGCCGGACAGCGGCATTGGAAACAGGCTGTCGAGGCCTACCAGGAGTCGCGGATGATCTACGAGTCGCTCGGCGACCGTGCCTGGGCTGGTCGAACGATGGCCGAGGAGGCGGCGGTCCATCAGGCGATGGGTGATGAGGAAACATGGCGTGACCTGCGGCAGCGGGCCGAACAGATCTGCCGCGATTGTGGTGCCCGCACCGACGACGAGGTCGGGCTCTGGCTCACGTCGTGGTGACCTGCGGATGTGACTCTGCGCGGCAGGGCAAAAGGAGAAGCAGTGGAATCTACGCGCTACGAGCAGACCCTGGCCGGGCACGACGGGCTTGCCGCCGCCATGGCTGTGGCCTCGGCGCAAGCCCGCGCCGCCGTCCCCGTGTCCATGCCACATGAGAGAGCGATCCGAGACATCGCCACCGGAGTCGCCGCGCCCGTCCTGGTCGGTTACGTGATCTGGCTGCTCCGCACGGCACAGGAGCGCCACTTGCACCGGTTGTGCTTTCTGTCCCGCGATGCCCAGGTCTTTTCCGAGATCGCCACGCGCCTGGCTCCTCGGCTAGGAATCCGGCTCCCCATGAGCTACGTGTACAGCAGCCGTCGCACGTGGAGCCTGGCTGCCTCCGACCCGTACGGGTTGGAGAAGGCCAACTGGCTGTTCAACAGCTTCATGCGCTCAAACGCAGCTGACGTATGCGCTCGCCTCGGCCTCGACATCGAGGAATTTACGGGAACACTGGCCGCCGCCGGTGCCTCGCTCTCGCCGTCGGCCCGAGCCGACGATCCAGAGCAGAATGCGGCGTTGCGGCGGTTCGTGGCGATGCCTGAGGTAGCGGAGGCGATGCGGCCGCGTATCGAGCAGATGCGGCAACTCGTACGCGACTACGCCATCCAGGAAGGCATCGCCTCGGGGAGCACAGGCCTTGTCGATGCCGGCTGGACCGGACGGATGATCGGCGCCCTGCACTCTGTCCTGACGTCCGCCGATTTGCCCGTGCCTCAGACTTTCTTCTGGGGACACGAGCCGCGCGCATCCGGCTGGACCGATTCAGAGTTCATCACCGCGTATATATACAACACCGTTGCCGAGCCAGGAGTGCGGTGGCGAGTACCCGACGTTCCATACATCGTGGAGACATTCTGCATGGCAGACCACGCCATCGTGTCCGGCTTCGAACGTACGCCGGAGGCAGGACGGATCGAGGCGGTGCTTGAGAAGTCCAATGCGCCTGTCTTCGCGTGGGGATTCGATGTCTACCGCGCTGCGATCTACGCCTTCTGCTCGGCGCTTTCGCTTTCCCACGCCGGTGACGACATCCGCCCGGTGCTTTCGTCCCTGCTGTACGACTTCTGGATCACGCCCACAGAGGAGGAAGCCGCAGCGTGGGGGGCGTACCCCTACGACTCCGACCCCCTCGGCAGGGCCACCCTGCCGCTAGCCCGCGCTTTCACCGAGCAAGAACTGAACCCCCTACTCCACGGCGACGGCTCGTTCGAACAGGGAAACCGGGCGTGGCTGCAGGGATCCCTCGCACTAAGCGGTCCGGCTGGAAGGCAGGCGGCCGCCATGCTGTCTCCTCAATACGCCACACTCGGCAGCCCCGCCACCGACTGACTGGTGCAACGGCGGTCCGGTGTCTTCAGGAGTTCGTGTTCCCGCTAAGGGAACAGCCCGTGGTGCGCGGCGGCGATAGGTGTGAGGGCGGCTCTATCGGTCAAATAGGGTTCACCCTCATTGAGGACATCCAGGCCGCAACCGTGGCCCTGCGCACCCACGAACCCCCGTCTATGACGTCGAGAGGGTGTTTCACAGAGTATGGCCCGCTGTCGTCCTCGGGACACTGGATATTGGGATACCCCTGCTTCCTGTCTTTGCTGATCAAACAACACAAGGCGTTCGAATCTCACTAATCGTCGCTGCCATCGCCCCTCTTTCAATCGACGGGCGTGAATGTGTCTAACCGTGTTGATGCAACTGTCCATAAGCTCCTATCCGAAGAAGGTCGCAACCATAAGCGATTTGATTAAGTTGGGCTCCAATTGGACGACTTGTGTGACGTCGTTGGGGATCGATGGCACCGCCCCGTAAGCACTGCTAACCGAGCACCGCTTCCAGATAGCGCTGTTTCCAGATCCCTGCGAGAGTGGAAACGGGAAACAACGGTACCGGCCTTGTCTGAGCGGCCGCTCCTGTCGCAACCTTGGGGAGTCGGCTGTTCGGCCTGGAAGTGACGGAGGTCCAGACAGTGCGACAGCCGATCCAGTTCGGACAGGAGCTTCGGAGGCTGCGAATCGCCTCAAATCTCACTTTGACCGATCTCGCGAATCGGGTCCATTACAGCAAGGGTCAGCTCAGCAAAGTGGAGCGAGGGCTCAAAGTGCCGAGTCGGGACCTCGCCCGCCTCTGCGACGCCGCGCTCAACGCCGGGGGTGCCCTGGTGAAACTCGCGCCGGCAATGCAGACCAAGGTAGCTGAGGTACGGGCAACGGAGGGCGCCGACGAGGAGGTGTGGCTGATGCAATTATCCGCGGACGGTCAGAGTTGGTTCCAGCCAATGGGCCGACGACAGGTCCTCGCCGCCGGGGTCGCATCTATCGCCGGTATGAGCATCGGCGGCACAACACCACACCACCACCGAGGGTGACGTCCCCTCGGGTGGTGTAACTCCAAGCTGTTGATGCAAGCCCCGGACATGGGGCGAGCCATCGTGTGACGGTCAGCGATTCCCGACCAAAGGTTCTCGCGGAGGACACCACACGATGGCTCTGGACCAGTCTGCCCTGCTCAACCTGCTGGAGTCTTTGAAAGCCGCCGACGCCGACGACGTCATCCGCCACGCGCTGCAAGCCGTCCTGCAAGCGCTCATCGAGGCGGAGGCGACCGCAGTCATCGGCGCCGCCCCACACCAGCGCACCGAGACCCGCACCAACCAGCGCAACGGCTACCGCGACCGGCTGCTGACCACCGCCGCCGGCGATCTGGAACTGAAGATCCCCAAGCTGCGGTCCGGGTCGTTCTTCCCCTCCCTGCTGGAACGCCGCCGCCGTATCGACCAGGCGCTGTTCGCCGTGGTGATGGAGGCCTACCTGCAGGGGGTGTCCACCCGAAGCGTGGACGACCTGGTCAAAGCCCTCGGCGCCGAGACCGGGATCTCCAAAAGCGAGGTCTCGCGCATCTGCGCCGACCTCGACAGCGAGGTGGCCGCCTTCCGCGACCGGCCGCTGTCCCACACCACCTTCCCCTACGTCTTCCTCGACGCCACCTACTGCAAGGCCCGCGTGAACCACCGGGTCGTCTCCCAGGCCGTGGTCATCGCCACCGGCGTCAGCATCGACGGCCGCCGGGAGATCCTCGGATTCGCCGTCGGCGACAGCGAAGACGGCGCGTTCTGGACCGCGTTCCTGCGCTCGCTGAAGGGCCCGCGGCCTGACCGGGGTCCAGCTTGCCATCTCCGACGCCCACGCCGGCCTGGTGGCTGCGTTGCGGGCGGTCTTCCTCGGCGCCTCCTGGCAGCGCTGCCGCGTTCACTTCATGCGCAACGTTTTGGCCCGCGTGCCCAAGGGATCAGCGGAAATGGTCGCCGCGGCGATCCGGACCATCTTCGCCCAGCCCAACGCCCAGACCGTCCGGGCCCAGCTGACCACCATCGCCACCATGCTCGGCCGCCAGTTCCCCGTCGTGGAGCAGATGCTCCTCGACGCCACCGACGACATCACCGCATTCGCCGACTTCCCCGCCCAGCACTGGAAGAAGATCTGGTCGACCAACCCCCTGGAACGACTGAACCGGGAGATCAAACGCCGTTCCGACGTCGTCGGGGTCTTTCCCAACCCCACCGCGCTGGGCCGCCTGGCCGGCGCCGTGCTGGCCGAGCACCACGACGAATGGCAAGTCAGCGACCGCCGCTACCTGTCGGAGGGCTCCATGACCCAACTCACCGCCCCGCCCGCAGACGATCCGGCCGAACCCCTGGCGCACACCGCCCTGGCCGCGTCATAGTCACACCAACCCACAACTCGCCGACCCCACACGATCAGCAGCGAGTTACACCACCCGGCGGGACATCACCAGGGGCCCGCCAGATTCGATTGACACGCGGAACGGCGCATGCTTTGTTTGTAACTAGTTACAGCAACTAGTTACTTTCGAGAGGGCGTAAGCCGTCGAGCCGAGGTCATCAGTTCCCTTTCATTCGCCCCGGCTTAGACGATGAGCGCCGAGATCGGCGACATCCGAAACGACCCGACAAGCCCCACGAAAGACGAGGGAGACCGGAGCAGCATGGTCGAGCATGTGGTCGTCATCGGTGCCGGCGTCTACGGTGCGGCGGTGACCGCCGCGCTGACGCGGCGGGGCGCTCGTGTCACGGTCGTTGACGCCGGTGCACCGGCGGCTGGCAGCTCTGGTGCGACGTTCTCGTGGACCAACTCCTGCGGCAAGCAGCCGCGGTCGTACCACGATTTCAGCGTCGCGAGTATGGCGGCCCATCGCAAGCTGGCCACCGACGTGCCTCATGGCGACTGGTACCACGAGGGCGGCAACCTCGAATGGGCCGCCGACGACGCCGGGCGCGAGGCACTGCGCAAGAAGGTTGCGGGCGTCCTCGACTACGGATACGAGGCACGGTGGCTCAGCCGAGCGGAGGCGCTGGGCCTGGAACCGGACATGGACCCCGCCGAGTTGCCGGCAGGCGAGATCGCCTACTTCCCGCGCGAAGGCTGGATCGAGCCGGTGCGCCTGATCGCCCACCTGCTGTCGAGGGCGGTGGCCGGCGGTTCCGAACTGGCGGCGAACGACGCCGTCACCGCACTGGAGGTGACTGCGGGCACGGTGCGCGCCGTGCGGCTCGCCTCCGGCCGGCGGCTCCTCGCGGATGCGGTCGTGAACTGTGCAGGACCCCAGGCCGCCGGGATCGCCGCGCTGGCCGGACTGGTTCTGCCCATGCGCAACACCCGCGGTGTGCTCGTCTGCTCCTCACCGGTCGCGGTATCGGTCTCGCGCGTCATCCATGCCCCGCACGTCCACCTACGCCCGGATGGCGGCGGGCGGCTGCTGCTGCACACCCATGAGATCGACGGCACGGCACACGTGTCCGGCACCGGGGAGATCAGCGTCGACCCGTCGGCCATCGACAAGGTGGTCGAGGCCGGTCGTGCGCTGTACCCGGGAATGCGAGCCTCGACCGTGGAAGCCGTCCGGGTCGGTCAACGGCCCATCCCCGGCGACGGCCTGCCGGTACTCGGCCGGGTCGTCGCGCTGCCCAACTTCCACTTCGCGGTCTCGCACAGCGGCGCGACGCTCAGCGTGCACGCCGGCGACCTGGTCGCCGGCGAGGTGCTCGGTGAGGACCACGACGACGCGCTGGCCGCGTTCCGGTTCGAGCGGCCGGCACTGGCGGCCCGGTAACGGAGGGATCATGCGCACGATCGTCCTGCATGGCTGCGACCTGGTCGACGGCACGGGCACGGATCCACGGCACGGGGTGGACATCGTCGTCGCGGGGGGCACCATTCGCGAGATCGTTCCCGCGCGACCGGCTGACGCCTACGGCACGGTGGACGAGATCGTTGACGCGGCCGGAATGCTGATGATCCCCGGACTGATCAACAACCACACACATGGCACCGCGTACGGACCGCTGTTTCCCAGCGGACACGTGGGCCTGCCACACGAGCAGGTCCTCGCCAACCTCGACCGGCACCTGCTGGAAGGGACGACCACGGTGCTCTGCGTGGACGGGTTCGTCACCGCCGAGGCGCTCGCGCGCACCGGTGAAGTGCACCCGATCAACGTCAAACTCGCCTCGTGCAACACCCCGGCGTGCCTGGCGGCGGCGACCATCGCCGACGGCGGCGGCCTCACCGAGGCGAACCGCATGTTCACCGCGCGGCACGCGGTACGCGCCGGCGCGGTCGCGCTCGGCGAGATCGGGGCGGGACACACCCTCGGTGGGGGCGGGGCGAGTTACATGTACATCCCGGCCGAGATCGAGAGACGTACCGGCGTGAAGATCACACCCCGGCAGGCGAACGGGCTGAAGACCGCGGTGCTGGGCCGGCACATCTCGGAGAAGGCGTTCGATCGGGACCGTGTCGAGGAGGCCCTGGCGAGCGCGGGCCTGACTGGCACGCTCTCGGTCGAGGACACCCGTGAGATCGTCTCCGGCATCGTGCTGCCGGCCTTCGACATCGCCTTGCACGGGCTCGCCGAGGCGGCCGGGCAAGCTCGCGAGGCGGGCGTCCCGGTGCTGGTGCACAACGCGGCGGCATCGATGACCCAGGTCGCCTCCATCGCGGAGACGGACGTGACGCTGATCGCCGGGCACTCCAACCACTCGAGCTTCGAGCTCCGCGAGGCGGTCGAGCACGCCGGACGGCTCAAGGAGATGGGTGCGATCGTGGATGTCTCCACCCTGGACACCTTCGGGGCACAGCGGCTCACAACGGGGCCGGAATTGCTTTATGCGATGTTTTCCGCGGGGGTGGTCGACACGATCTCGACCGACTACGCGGGCGGCCACCACGACCCGATCCTGCTGGCGATCGACCGATCCATCAAGGCGGGTGTGGTGAGTCTGCCGGCGGCGGTCGCGATGGCGACCGCCAACGTCGCGGACGCCATCCCCGGCGTGGCACCGCGGCGTGGCCGTATCCTGCCGGGAACGATCGCCGACCTCGTGCTGACGGACCCTGCGGAGCTCCACCACGTGGGGATCGTCATGGTCGGTGGCGAGATCGTCGCGAGAGCCGGTCGGCGCGTCGCCGCCTGACCGGCGCCGGAACTGCTGGGGGGACCGGGAGAATCATGGTGAAACGAGCGACCATCGGCGACGTCGCCGCGGACGCCGGCGTGTCCACGGCCACGGTCTCCCGCGTCCTCAACGGCGGCGCCGTCACCGAGGCGACCGCCACCCGGGTGTGGGAAGCGGTCGCTCGTCTCGAGTACACCCCCAACGCGCTCACCAGGGGCGTCTTCGCCGGACGCTCCAGCACGATCGGAGTCGTCATCCGCGACCTGAGCAGCCCGTTCTACCTGGACCTGATCCGCGGCATCGACGAGGTGGCGGCCGCAAACGACAGCCTCGTCATGCTCGCCAACACCTTCCGTCGCGTCGACCGCGAGGTCGCCCAGGTACGGACCATGGACGAACAGAGGGTGCGCGGCCTGATCGTGACGACCGGCGAAGCGACCGATGGCCGGACACGCCGGATGGCCGAGAACGGCACCCCCTGCGTGATCATCGCGCGCTCCGTGCTGGACGCGCCGCCCGGCATGCACTCGATCAGCTTGGACAACATCGAGGCCGGGCGGCTGATGGCCGTCCATCTGGCCGGGTGCGGGCGGTCGTCCATAGGCGTCGTGTCCTCGGGACGCCGCACGTCTCAGATCGAGCGCACGGCGGGGCTGAGGCGGGCCCTCGCGGACCTGGGGCTGCCCTTGCCCGAGGACGCGGTGATGGTCGCGGAAACCGAAGACGAGGTGAGCGGTGCCGTCGACACGCTGCTCGTCCGTGGCCGTGATCGCGGCGAGCCATTGGACGCGATCGTCTGCACCACCGGCCGACTCACCGTCGCGGTCCACGCGGCCCTCACCGCTCGCGGCATCGCCATCCCCGGCGACATCGCGTTCGTGACGATGGACGATTTTCCGTGGGCCACCGCGCTCGGGATCACCGTGATCGCCCAGCCCTCCTACCAGATGGGCCTGAAGGCGGGCGAACTCGTCGTCGACCGCCCCAGCGGGCCGGTCGAGTTGGTCTTCGCGCCTACGTTGGTCGCCCGCACCTCGTGCGGCGAAGCGCCAGAAGGCCTGATCCCGTACCCCGGCAGCTCGGCGCTCCCGCCAAGCAGTCCAGCCCCGACTGCGCTGCCCACGGTCGTTCCCCACTCGCCTACCAGCGCAATGTGACCAGGCGTACAGCGGTGTGGGGTCGATCAGCGGGACCGAGCGGATCGTCGGGTGCGGCGGGAGGGGTATGTCCGCGGGCAGCAGGCTGAAGTGCTGCGTGTCGGCTGCCAGGTCTGCCAGGAAGTGGTCCAGTCCGAGATTCGTGCCTTCGGCGTGCTGGTGGATGCCGAAGGCCGTGGCGAAGCGGTGCAGGAAGTCCAGCCGGTGGAGCGGGCCGGGGGTCCACAGCACGCCGTCGCGCAACTGTGCCGGACGGATCGCGGGGGCGTCCGCCAGCGGGTGGTCGGCGTGAAGGATCGCGTCCACAGGTTCGAGCCGTACCAGACGAGGGCGGCCACTTCGCCTCGCTGGAACGCCCCGACCTCGTGGCCGACGACATCCGCGCGTTCTTCGCATCCCTGCGCTGACCTCGGCCCGAGATGAGGGTCGTTTCGTCGTACGTCAAGCAGACTGCGGGCGGGACAGTCCCGCCCGGGGACCAGGTGAGGACGACACGTCTTGCGCGCAGTCGAACAATCCGCACGTCACTAGACGCCGTCCGGAGTTACCTGAACGCCGTTGGGCTGCGAAAACGCCTACTCCAACGTCCTGGGGGTCAAGGGGTCGTGGGTTCAAATCCCGCCGTCCCTTCTAGAGACGCTTAATGGCTGGGGTTACGGGGGTCGGAAGTCTAGGCCGGTCTTGGCGAGGAAGCCGGTGACTAGGGCAGGGCGATACTGCATGCGTTTGAGCCGGTTCTTCACCAGGGCGATCAGTTGGTCGACGGTGCGCATGGCGAGGTTGGCCAGGCTCTTCTTCATGTGCGCCCACACGCCCTCGACCGGGTTCAGCTCGGGGGCGTAGGCGGGCAGGTGGAACACCGTCAGCCACGGGCGGGCGGCGATCAGGCGTCTCATCTCGGCGGAGGTGTGAGTGTTGAGGTTGTCCCACACCACCACGATCGGCCCGCCGAGCTGGTGGTGAGCGGCGTCGAACAGGGCCGCGTAGTCGGCCTCGGAGAACCCTCGGCGTTCTCCCTTGCGTCCACGATGCTGCCGGAGCCGGTAGATCAGCCGTGGCCGCGCCTGTGGGGTGCCGGGGCGGGTGGCGATCAGGCCGGCGATCGACACGCGTCCGGTGCCCTTGACCGGCAGCGACACGATCGGGGTGTGCCCCTTGCGGCCCCAGGTACGGCCCTTGGGAGACCTCAGGGTCTGGCCGGCCTCGTCTTCGAAGCACAGCCACGCACCCTGCTGCGCCGCCAGCCTTTTATGATCGGCCACTGCTCGTCCTCCCAGGCGGCGATGGCCTTCTCGTCGCGTTCGGCGGCGCGGCGACAGGGTGCCTGCCAGCTCCATCCCAGCCGATGCAGCAGGTAACACACCCCGCCCACGGTGTAGCTCACCCGGAACAGGCGCCCGATCACCTCGGCGATCCGGGCCAGGGTCCAGCACTGGTCATCCCAGCCATGCGCCATCGGCCCTTCCTCCAGAGCCTGCTCCAGCCGGGCGAGCTGGGCGTCATCCAGCTTGCATGCCGCCCCGCCGGCCCCTTTGGAGACCAGGGCCTCGCGGCCGCCGTTCTCCAGCGCCCGCCGCCACCGGTTGGCCGACATCCGCGACACCCGAAACTCCCGCGCGACCTCGGCATCACTCGCGCCGTCGGCGAACCGGCCGGCTGCTTGCATCCTCACCTGCTCGCGGCGTAATCGCTGATCGGCGGTCAAGCCACCGCCATCGGGATACCTCATGCACCCCAGGTAGCACCGCGACGACCGGCTGCCAGCTCACGCCGAGGTCAGGCCATATAACCCTCACCATTGAAGGTCTCTAGCAGGTCGGAGCCGTGATCACGCGAGGGTGATCACGGCTTTTCTGTTTCTCGTTGCTCGTTTGTTGCTCGGACGAGCCGTCAGTTGCCGACACCCCGCTGCCCGTCATTGCCGCAGGCTGTCGCGTGTTCCGGCTCACCGACGTCAGTCCGGGACGCGAATGTTCAACGGGTAGCTCACAACCAGGGGTCATTTAAATCTACGACGTAAAGGCGTTCGCTTTCGTGCTCACCCAAGCATCCGGGCGTAAGGCGTCAGGAGTCACGATAGGAATCCCGTATGCGCGAGCCTTACGGCCTTTCCGTCGCCGGTGAAGACGACGAGAGCGCCCGGCGGCAGTTCGAACCGGCTCGTCGGGCGCTGGGAGTTCTGGCCGCATCAGTCCGGGCGTCCTCGACGGCTTCGAGCGGCAGATGGAGCAGGGTGGCGACGAGGTTGAGCTCCTGGCGCTCGGCCTCAGCCACCACGCCGTCGGCCAGGGCGGCCCGGGCGATCGCGGTGAGATAGTGACGGTGCAGCTGGTCCAGGTCGGCTCGGTACAGTCCCAGCGTGGCCGCAAGATCGACAAGAGCGTCAGTCTCCGCAGCGGAAGGTGTACGCCGGAGGCGTGGCCCTTAAGGGAGGTACACAACATGATCACTGGCGGAGTGCAACATGGGCCCGTGATCCAGGCAGGCCGGACCCGCGCTCCCGGACAATGGCGCGGCTGCCGGCTACCACAGACTGTTCCGCTCAGCGGGCGGGGCGACCTGGGCGATGTCCTTGGACGTGATGACCAGGAGCTTGTCCGTCAAGTCGGCAAGCGCGCGGGCCGTGGCGAGTTCGTCGCCGATTTCGGGGACCGAGGGGTCGGCGGGGTTGCGGCGTGCGTGTCCCGCACCGGCCAGGCGCCCGGCCTCGGACGATGCGACGGCGGGCCGCTGCGAGCGGTATTCCGTGCCGTGTCGTTTCTACCCCCCGCTGTACGCTTCCCAGACCATCTCAGGAGTGAAGCGGTTGTCGCTGCAGATCTTGAGTCTGAGGAACTCCGGGCTGCCCACCGTGCTTTTACTCAGGCAGAACGGGTGATCGGGGTAGTAGGCGCGGGAGCGGAAGACGTACTTGTTGACACCCATCGGGACGGCCATCCAAACGGTGTTGCCACTGCACGGCCCGAGAACCACTGCATTACCGCCGTCCGGCGAGGACGCGGCGCCAAATGCGATGCATTGTCCCGTCAGTTTGTTCTCCAGTTTGACCTCGCCTATTTTGCCAGTTCTGGGAAACCTCACCTTCCAGAGCTGCGAATCTTTGGCGAACCCGCTCGCGTTCAACCGAACGAATCCATTGATCTTGCCGTCTGGGGCCCATTGCACGTCCATTGAGCGAAGGGCGAAGGGGGCGGTCTTGTCCTTCGTGGTGCCCCGGAGATGGAACCATCCGGCGGGCATGGCATTGGCGGGTGTCGCCGTGAGAGGAACGAGCCCCGCCGCCAGAATCGTGACGCCGGTCAGAGCGGTGAGTGTTGCGCGGCGCATCGGGTGTCCTTTCACAGTCGTGTAGTGAGGCACCTCTTATGTACGGCAGGGCACTTTCATCCGGACTGACGAACCTTGACGGCGGCTTAAGAGCCGCTTGATCAGATCTTTCGGCGGCGCCGGCCATACCGGTGCTTGCTCACGTCGGGCACCGCGGGCGCCCGTGACGCCCGTACTGAGCTTCCCCCCGTTCTCCGGACACCTCGCCTGAGGTCACCCTTGATCATCAGGAAGGATGTCCCTCATGCCCGCACCACACCCTCCAGAGTTCCGGCGCCGCGCGGTTGAGCTGGCGCGCCAGGGTGACAAATCCCTCGTCCAGCTCGCCAAGGACCTGGGCATCAGCCGCTCGTGCCTGCAGAACTGGATGAATCAAGCCGACGCCGACGACAATCCCGCTGCCGGCGGGGAGCGCCTGACCAGCGCCGAGAAGAAGGAACTGGCGGAACTGCGGCGGCGCAACAAACAGCTTGAGATGGAAAACGACATCCTCAAGCGGGCGGCCGCCTACTTTGCCAGAGAAAACGTCCTCCCAAAGTAATCTACTCGCTGGTCCGTGAACTCGCCGACGACGGTATCCCGGTCGCGGTGGCCTGCCGAGTCCTCAACGTATCGACATCGGGATATTACGACTGGCGGGG